>NZ_KB899002.1:0-299942 GCF_000377965.1 Streptomyces sp. CNB091 | reverse complement strand
AGCAGCGTGATGACCGTGGTGGCCGTCCCGGTGGTGGTGGCTTCGAGCGTCGTGACGACCGGCCGCGTGGTCCCCGTCGTGACGACGACCGGCCCTCCAGCGGTGGGTTCCGCCGCGATGACAACCGTGGTGGTGGCTCCGGCGGTGGCTTCCGCCGGGATGACAACCGTGGCGGTGACAGGGACCGGGGCGGATACCGCGGCGGTCAGCGCGACGACCGGGACCGTGGTGGTTTCCGGGGACGCGATGACCGGGGCGGCGACCGCGATCGTGAGCCGATCAAGCGGCTGCCGATTCCGGACGACGTCACGGGCCACGAGATCGACAAGGACGTACGCCAGGAGCTCATGAGCCTGCCGAAGACCCTTGCCGAGGACGTCGCGCGCAACCTGGTCATGGTGGCCCGGCTGATCGACGAGGACCCCGAGGAGGCGTACGCGTACGCCCGTATCGCCCTCCGGCTCGCGTCCCGCGTCGCCGCAGTGCGTGAGGCGGCCGGGTTCGCGGCATACGCGACGCAGAAGTACGCCGAGGCGCTCGCCGAGTTCCGGGCGTCCCGGAGGATGACCGGGTCCGTGGACCTGTGGCCCGTCATGGCGGACTGCGAGCGTGGGCTCGGGCGTCCCGAGCGGGCGATGGCCATGGCCGGCGAGCCCGAGGTGCAGAAGCTGGACAAGGCCGGACAGGTCGAGATGCGACTGGTGGCCGCCGGGGCACGCCGTGACATGGGCCAGATCGACGCCGCCATCGTGACCCTCCAGAGCCCCGAGCTCGCGTCCAACTCGGTGCAGTCGTGGACGCCGCGACTTCGCTACGCGTACGCGGACGCCCTGCTGGAGGCGGGGCGCGAGGACGAGGCGCGGGAGTGGTTCGAAAAGGCGCTGGAGGCCGACAAGGACGGTTCCACCGATGCGTCGGACCGGCTCGCCGCGCTCGACGGCGTGGAGTTCGTCGACGTCCTCGGTGACGACGAGACGGCCGAGGAGGACGCGGTCGACGAGGTCGCGCCCGGAGACCTCGACCACGAGGACGACGCCCGTGGCGACGCCGGCCTCGACGACGAGCAGGACGAAGTCCAGGACGAGGACGAGGACCAGGGCGGTTCCGGGGACGGTTCGGTCAAGGCCTAGCAGCTGGTGAAGAGGGGCGGCACTCCGGTCGGAGTGCCGCCCCTCTTCACGTTCCGTAGCGGTCTGACGGTCCCCGGGCAGCTTCGCGGATCAGTCGAGGGCGAGGCTTCGCATGACCAGGCCCGTGGCCGGCTTCGGGCCGAACGACGTCGACTTGCGGGGCATGGTGACGCCCTGCCGGGCCAGGTCCCGGACGACTTCTTCGCGTACGGGATGCATCAGGACCGCCGTCGCGTCGAGGCGCTCCGCCTGCTCGACGGCTGCCGCGGTGTCGTGGATGTAGCCGATGTGCTCCGGTGCGTCCGGGATCCGCCACACGTCGTCGAGCAGCGCGGAGTGCAGGACCGTCGCGTCCAGGGTGCGCCAGGCGTCGGGGCGGTCCGTGCGGATGGTGCGGGCCAGCAGGGCCGGGTCGGGGCGGTCCACCAAGTGGAAGCCGCCGTCGCCGGCGAGGAGGAACGCGTTGCCGCCGGCCGCCGCTTCGGCCAGCGCGTCGAGGGCCCGGGAGAGGGGTCCCTCGACCTGCCGTACGCGGAAGAGGCCGGTCAGTGCCTTCAGGGCCCGGGAGACCGGCAGCCCGCGCAGCAGCCGGTGGATGGCGCGGACCTGGAGAGGGTGGCGGGCCGTGTCGACGAGGAGGACGAGGCCGTGGTCCCACGGCCCGGGCGCGTTCTGTTCCCGCTGGAGCCGGAGGTAGGTGGCCCAGCGGTGGTGGCCGTCAGCGATGAGCGCCTGGTGCCGGGCGAGGTCCGTCGCGATCGCGCTCCGTTCGGCCGGGTCCGTCACGGCCCAGAGGCGGTGCCGGAAGCCGTCCTCCGTCGTGGTGGCGAGCAGCGGTTCCCGCTGCACCGTGCGCTCGATCACCGCTGCCGCCCCGGCCGGTTCGCCCGTCCCGCCGCGGTAGGTCAGCAGCAGCGGCTCCAGATGGGCCCCCGTCGTACGCATCAGCTCCGCGCGGTCCGCGACGACGTCGGCCATGACGTCCTCGTGGGGCAGCACGATGCCCTCGGAGGCGGGGGAGAGGGCCAGGGCGCCGATCAGGCCCCGCTGGAGGATCTCGTCGTTCCGCTGCTCGTAGACGTACAGCATCGGGTCCGGGTCGGGGGCGATGACGCCCTCGGCCAGCCAGCGGTCCAGGGTGGCGGCCGCCTGCCGGTGCCGGTCCCGGGCGGTGTCGGCCTGGGGGAGGATGAGACGCACGATGTTGTGCGGATCCGCGGACTCCAGGTGGTGCAGCCCGTCGGGCCTGACGACCACGTCGTACGGGGGCGACGTCACGGCGGCGAGGCTGCCGACCCGCTCGGGGACGTAACGCAGTCCGCGGAACGGGGAAAGCCGCAGTCCCTGGTCGACGGGGCCTGAAGTGTTCATCAGGGCATCGTATGTGTGCAGAGGGCATACGCGATGATCGGGGCAGAACGCGTGGAAGAGGAGCGAGTCATATGAGCCACCAGCAGGTCAGGTCCCGGCCGGCGGGGAGCAGTACGGCGCTGAGCGAGGCGTACGACACGGCTCTCCTCGATCTCGACGGGGTCGTGTACGCGGGCGGCGAGGCCATCGGCCACGCCGTGGAATCGCTGGCCCGGGCGCGGGCCGGGGGCATGCACCTCGCGTACGTCACCAACAACGCGCTGCGCACGCCGGACGCGGTGGCGGAGCACCTGACGGAGCTCGGGGTGCCCGCCGAAGCCTCCGACGTGATCACCTCCGCCCAGGCCGTCGCCCGGCTGGTCTCCAACCAACTGCCGCCCGGGGCAAGGGTGCTGGCGATCGGCGGCGAAGGGCTGCGGGTCGCGCTGCGTGAGCGCGGGCTGGTGCCGGTGGAGTCGGCGGACGACGACCCGGCGGCGGTGGTCCAGGGCTACGGCGGACCGGACATGGCGTGGGGGCGGTTCGCCGAGGCGAGCTACGCGATCCGGCGCGGGCTGCCGTGGTTCGCGTCCAACACCGACTTGACCATCCCGGGCGCCCGGGGCATCGCGCCCGGCAACGGGGCCGCGGTCGAGGTCGTCCGGATCGCCACCGGGGCCGAGCCGCAGGTCGCCGGGAAGCCGTTGCCGCCGATGCACCGCGAGACCGTGCTGAGGACCGGGGCGAAGCGGCCGATCGTCGTCGGGGACCGGCTGGACACGGACATCGAGGGCGCGTTCAACGGGGGCGTCGACTCGCTGCTGGTGCTGACCGGGGTGACCGACGCGGCGCAGCTACTGGCCGCCCCGCCGCAGCACCGCCCGACCTATGTGGACCGGGACCTGCGAGGGCTGCTGACCGGGCAGCCCGAGGTGACGCCCGCCGGTGAGGCCTACCGGTGCGGGGGCTGGACGGCTGCCGTGCGCGGGGGCGGGGGGCTGGTGCTGGAGGGCGAGGGCGAGGCGCTCGACGGGCTGCGGGCGCTCTGCGCGGCGGCCTGGACCTTCGCCGGTCCGGATGTGTGCGGGCTGGAGACGGGGAAGGCCCTCGCCGGGCTTGGGCTCTGAACCGTCCTCGGCACGGCCCGGCGGACCGACCCTGGTGCTACCCGCGCGCACCGGGCCCCGCCGCCGCCCGACGCCCTTGGGACGCGAAGGTGTTGAGGGGGGCGAGGGTGCCGGGCGGTGGCCCGCGACCAGTGGCGCGAAGAGGAAGATAGGTTAACCTAACCTGGTGCTGTTCGGTGGTCTGCCCGTGCCCCGCGCCGTGCCGCTCCACCTCACCGACTCCGGGAGTACGACCATGCAGCGCCTCACCGCAGAATCGGTGACCCTCGGCTACGACCAGCGGGTCATCACCGAGAACCTCTCGGTGGAGATCCCCGACAACTCCTTCACCGTGATCGTCGGTCCCAACGCCTGCGGGAAGTCGACTCTGCTGCGCGCCCTCGCCCGGATGCTGAAGCCGAGCCGGGGGCAGGTGCTGCTGGACGGGCAGGCCATCCACCAGCTGCCGGCGAAGAAGGTCGCCCGGACGCTGGGGCTGCTGCCGCAGTCCTCCATAGCTCCCGACGGGATCACCGTCGCCGACCTCGTCGCCCGCGGCCGCTATCCCCACCAGGGGTTGCTGCGGCAGTGGTCGCCGGAGGACGAGCGGGTCGTCGACGCGTCCATGGAGTCCACCGGCGTCGCCGAGCTGGCCGATCGCTATGTCGACGAACTGTCCGGTGGTCAGCGTCAGCGGGTCTGGATCGCCATGGCGCTGGCCCAGCAGACGCCGCTGCTGCTGCTCGACGAGCCGACGACGTACCTCGACATCCAGCACCAGATCGATGTCCTCGACCTGTGCGCCGAGCTGCACGAGACGCAGGGCCGCACGTTGGTCGCGGTGCTCCACGACCTGAACCACGCGGCGCGGTACGCCACCCATCTCATCGCGATGCGGGAGGGGGACGTCGTCGCGGCGGGACCGCCCTCGGAGGTGGTCGACGCGGCGTTGGTGGAGCGGGTGTTCGGGATGCGGTGCCAGGTGATCGACGATCCGGAGACGGGTACGCCGCTGGTGGTGCCCGCCGCCCGTAAGGCTCGGAAGGCCGCCGCCGCGTAGGGGTGGGCCGGGGTACGGCGACGGGTGCGGGGTGCGCCCCGGTGGGCGCTTTGTCCTCAATCGCCGGACGGGCTTGATTGTGCCGTCGCTCGTCCTTGACCGTGCGGGCCGGACGGGGGCCGTGCGGGCCGGACGGGCTCGAAACGGCTACAGCAGTGATCTCAGTTTCAGCAGGTCGCGGAAGCCCGCCTCCAGGCGTACGCGGCCCGAGCCCCACGCCTTCGCGAAGTTCAGGTCGCCGTCCACCAGCGCCACCAGGTCGTCACCCGTCATCGCGAGCCTGATCTCGGCCTTCTCCCGGGGCGGCCCCTCGACCGTGTCCCGTACCTCGATCAGGCCACCGGCCAGCCGACCGGTGAACGTGATGTCGAGGTCCTTGATGTGACAGCTCAGCGAGCGGTCGAGGGCGGCCGCGCCGCGCATGTCGCCCTCGGCGGTCGCGAGGTTGTCGGAAAGTCGTGTCAGTGCGCTGCGGCACTCAGCCATGGTCGCCATCGTGCTCGACGGTACACCGGCCCGTCCATGTAGCGTTTCGGCATGAGCGACTGGACGCCGGAGGCGGGGACACCGCCCGTGAGCACGCCCGATGAGCCCGTGCCCCTGGGGGTCGGGCGCACCCCCACCGGCCATGGAGCGGTGGACGCCCGGCTGGAGCGCCTGGCCGACGCGGACCACCTCCCGGCGGACGGGCACATCGAGGTGTACGAGGATGTACACCGTGGGCTGCGGGCCGAGCTGACCTCGCTGGACACCCGTCCGGCCGCCGTACCCGGTCCCGTACCCACGCCTTCGCAGCACACGCATCACGACAACAGGAGCTGAACCGAACGTGGCAGGAGTGGCACGTCGCCGCCTCGACGCCGAGCTGGTACGCCGCAAGCTCGCCCGCTCGCGCGAGCACGCGAGCCAGCTGATCGCCGCGGGGCGCGTCACCGTCGGCCGTACCACCGCGACCAAACCCGCCACCCAGGTCGAGACGGCCGCCGCGATCGTCGTGACCAAGGACGACGGCGACCCGGACTACGTCTCGCGCGGCGGCCACAAGCTGGCCGGGGCGCTCGCCGCCTTCGTGCCGCTCGGACTGACCGTAGAGGGGCGGCGGGCGCTGGACGCCGGGGCGTCGACCGGCGGGTTCACCGATGTGCTGCTGCGGGCCGGGGCCCGGCAGGTCGTCGCCGTCGACGTCGGCTACGGTCAGCTCGCGTGGTCGTTGCAGTCCGATGAACGGGTCGTCGTCAAGGACCGTACCAACGTGCGGGAGTTGACCTTGGAGGCCATCGACGGGGAGGCGGTCGACCTGGTGGTGGGGGACCTGTCGTTCATCCCGCTGGGCCTCGTGCTGCCCGCCCTCGCCCGGTGCGCCGGGCCGGAGGCCGACCTGGTCCTCATGGTCAAACCGCAGTTCGAGGTGGGCAAGGAGCGGCTCGGCAGCGGCGGAGTGGTGCGGAGCCCGGAGCTGCGCGCCGAAGCCGTGCGTGAGGTGGCGCGCCGGGCCTGGGGGCTCGGTCTCGGTGTACGGGGGGTGACGGCCAGTCCGCTGCCCGGCCCGTCGGGGAACGTCGAGTACTTTCTGTGGCTGCGGGCCGGCGCACCTGAGCTGGATCCCGCGGATGTCGACCGTGCAGTGGCGGAGGGGCCTCGTTGACGACCAATGTGACCACGAATGCGGCACGAACTGTCTTCCTTCTGGCGCACACCGGCCGACCGGCCGCGATCCGCAGCGCGGAGCTCGTCGTGCAGGGTCTGTTGCGCAACGGGCTGGGCGTGCGGGTCTCGGCGACCGAGGCGGCCGATCTGCCGCTGCCAGACACCGTGGAGACGGTCACCGACACCAGCCCCTCCGCCGTGGACGGCTGCGAGCTGCTGATCGTCCTCGGCGGTGACGGCACCCTGTTGCGCGGCGCGGAGTTCTCCCGCGCCTCCGGGGTGCCGATGCTCGGCGTCAACCTAGGACGCGTCGGCTTCCTCGCCGAGGCCGAGCGCGACGACCTCGACAAGGTGGTCTCCCGGGTCGTCACCCGCGACTACGAGGTCGAGGAGCGGATGACGATCGACGTCGTCGTGCACAGCAACGGCGACGTCGTGCACACCGACTGGGCGCTCAACGAGGCGGCCGTGCAGAAGGTGTCGCCCGAGCGGATGCTCGAAGTGGTCCTGGAGATCGACGGCCGTCCGGTCACCGGGTTCGGCTGTGACGGGATCGTCTGCGCGACCCCGACCGGTTCGACCGCGTACGCCTTCTCGGCGGGCGGGCCCGTCGTCTGGCCCGAGGTCGAGGCGCTGCTGATGGTCCCGATCAGCGCCCACGCGCTGTTCGCCAAGCCGCTGGTGACCTCGCCCACGTCGGTGCTCGCGGTCGAGGTCCAGCCGCACACCCCGCACGGGGTGCTGTGGTGCGACGGGCGGCGGACCGTGGAGCTGCCCGCCGGGGCGCGGGTCGAGGTGCGGCGCGGTGCGGTGCCCGTACGGCTGGCGCGGCTGCACCAGGCCTCGTTCACCGACCGGCTGGTGGCGAAGTTCGCGCTGCCCGTCTCGGGCTGGCGGGGCGCGCCCCACTGAGGTTTCCGAGGACGCCACGCCGACGGTTCCGAGGACGCCCCACGGCCCCCGCGACCCTCGGGAGAGTGAATCCGGGAGCGGGGGCCGTCGCGCGGCCGGCCCGGGACCTCGTAAGGTCATGTCCGTGTTGGAGGAGATGCGGATACGGTCGCTCGGAGTCATCGACGACGCGGTGGTGGAGCTGTCACCCGGTTTCACCGCGGTCACGGGTGAGACCGGCGCGGGCAAGACCATGGTCGTCACGAGCCTCGGGCTGCTGCTCGGCGGGCGCGCCGACCCCGCTCTCGTACGGGTCGGGGCCAAGGCCGCGGTCGTCGAGGGCAGGATCACGGTGTCCGAGGGCGACGCGGCGGCGCTGCGGGCCGAGGAGGCCGGGGCCGAACTCGACGACGGCGCGCTGCTCATCAGCCGTACGGTCTCCGCGGAAGGGCGCTCACGGGCCCATCTCGGCGGCAGATCCGTGCCCGTGGGGGTCCTGACCGAGCTGGCGGACGAACTCGTCGCCGTGCACGGCCAGACCGACCAGCAGGGCCTGCTCAAGCCGGCGCGGCAGCGGGGGGCGCTCGACCGGTACGCCGGGGACGGTGTGGCGGTCCCGCACGCCGCCTACACGGCGGCCTACCGGCGGCTGCGGACCGTCGCCGCGACCTTGGAGGAGCTGACCACCCGGGCCCGGGAGCGGGCCCAGGAGGCGGATCTGCTGCGCTTCGGCCTGAACGAGGTCGCCGCCGTCGAGCCGCTGCCGGGCGAGGACGTCGAGCTGGCCGCCGAGGCGGAGCGGCTCGGGCACGCCGAGGCGCTCGCCTCCGCCGCCTCCCTCGCGCACACCGCGCTGGCGGGGAACCCCGAGGATCCGGAGAGCGTCGACGCCACGACCGTGGTCGCCGCCGCCGGGCAGGCCCTGGAGGCGGTGCGGGCCCACGACCCGGCGCTGGCCGCGCTGGCCGACCGGATCGGGGAGATCTCCATCCTCATCGCCGACGTCTCCGGCGAGCTGGCCGGGTACGCCGACCAGCTGGAGGCCGACCCGCTGCGGCTGGCCGCCGTGGAGGAGCGCCGGGCCGAGCTGACCACGCTGACCCGGAAGTACGGCACGGACATCACGGCCGTGCTCGCCTGGGCCCAGGAGGGCGCGGGCCGGCTCACCGAGCTGGAGGGCGACGACGAACGCATCGGGGAGCTGACCGCGGAGCGCGACGGGCTGCGGGCCGAACTGTCGGTGCTCGGACAGGCGTTGACGGATGCGCGTACGGAAGCGGCGGACCGGTTCGCCGAGGCGGTGACGGGCGAGCTGGCCTCGCTCGCCATGCCCCACGCCCGGGTCTCCTTCGCCATCCGGCAGACCGAGGCTGCGGACGAGGCGTCCGGTATCGACATCGGCGGGCGCAGCGTCGCCTACGGGCCCTCCGGCGCGGACGAGGTCGAACTGCTGCTCGCCCCGCACCCCGGGGCCCAGCCCCGGCCGATCGCCAAGGGCGCTTCGGGCGGTGAGCTGTCCCGCGTGATGCTCGCGGTCGAGGTCGTCTTCGCGGGCTCCGACCCCGTACCGACGTATCTCTTCGACGAGGTCGACGCGGGCGTCGGCGGCAAGGCGGCGGTCGAGGTCGGCCGGCGGCTCGCCAAGCTCGCCCGGTCCGCCCAGGTGGTGGTCGTGACCCATCTGCCGCAGGTGGCGGCCTTCGCCGACCGGCAGCTGCTGGTCGAGAAGACCGTGGACGGCTCGGTGACCCGCAGTGGCGTCACGGTCCTGGAGGGCGAGGACCGGGTCCGGGAGCTGTCCCGGATGCTGGCGGGCCAGGAGGACTCCGAGACGGCCCGCGCCCACGCCGAGGAGCTGCTGGCCACGGCGCGCTCCGAATAGCCGCTCCTGCGGCCGTACGGATACGGGCCGGGGGCCCTCCCCGGCCGTACGGACACGGGCGGGGTCCCTCCGGCCGTACGGATACGGGCCGGGGGTCCCTCCGGCCGTACGGACACGGGCGGGGGGATTCCTCCCGCCCGTACGTACGTGCGTCCGGCGGGCGGATGTCGACAACCTCACGCCTCGATATTCACCCGTGAGGGTGATGCGGTGTGGTCGGTTGTCGCCCTGAGTGCGGCAGCAACGTTACGCCGGTCCCGGAACGTGCGTACGGGCTGGCATCCTTGGCGCTGTACTTTCCGCCGACTCCGGAGCCCCGGGGAGCCAATCAACGTGTCACAACTGCGTACGGTCCAAGTCCTGGGCGGCGGCAGTGCGGGCAGTAGCGCGCACGTCGGTTCGCTGGCCGCCGGGCTGGTGGCGCGTGGGGTACGGGTGACCGTCTGCGCCCCGTCCGCGGTGGACCGCGCCCACGACTTCACGGCGACCGGGGCACGGTTCCTTCCGGTGCCCCGGCGCAGCGACCCGGCCGCCGTCGCCGCGCTGCGGGCCGCCTGCGCGGGTGCGGACGTCGTCCACGCCCATGGACTCCACGCGGCCGCCCGCACCGCCCTCGCGCTGAGCGGCCGAGCCGTGCCGCTGGTGATGACCTGGCACACGCGGCGGTACGCGGAAGGTGCCCGCCGGCAGGTCCTGCACCTGCTGGAACGGCGTGCCGCACGGGCGGCGGCGGTGGTCCTCGCCCCCTCGTCCGACCTGGTGGACCGGGCCCGCGAGCGGGGCGCCCGCGACGCCCGGTTCGCTCCCGTGGCCGTGCCGCACCCGCACCCGCGCCCCGCCGGTGTCGGCGACGAGGGCAAGGCGCGGGCCGAACTGGGGGCGGTTGACCGGCCGTTGCTGGTGGCCGCCGGCAGTCTCGTACCGCATCACGGCTTCGACGTCCTGCTGGACGCGGCCCGTGTCTGGCGGTGTCTGGAGCCCGTGCCGCTGCTCGTCATCGCGGGCGAGGTGTGCGACCGCGGTGCTCTGCGACGCCGGATCAGGGACGAGGAGTTGCCCGTGACTCTCATCGGAAACCGGGACAGCGTGGGGGAGTTGCTCGCCGCCGCCGACCTGGCCCTGCTGCCGAGCCGGTGGGAGGGCCGCTCCCCGCTGGCCCAGGAGGCGCTGCGCGCAGGGGTGCCGCTCGTCGCCACCGCGGTCGGCGGTGTACCCGAACTGGTCGGCGCGGCTGCCGCGTTGGTGCCCTACGGCGACGACGAGGCCCTCGCCTGTACGGTCCTGAGGCTGCTCGGGGACCCGGCGGAGCGTGCCCGGCTCGCCGCGGCCGGGCGGGTGCAGGCGGCGGGCTGGCCCACCGAGGACGACACGATCGCCCATGTGCTCAGCGTCTACGACGAGTTGGCGCAGCCGCCGGCGGCAGGGCGGGTGCGCTGAAACGGTCGCTTCCAGGGCTCCCGCCTGCTCTCAGGTCGTGTGGCGGCGGGCCCGCAGCGCCAGGCTCAGCGCCAGCACCGTCTGCGGGTCGTCCAGGTCCGTGCCCAGCAGCTCGCCGATCCGGGCCAGGCGGTTGTAGAGCGTCTGGCGGTTGAGGTGCAGCTCGCGGGCGGTCTCCGCCTTGCGGCCCGCGTGTGCCAGATACGCCTGGAGCGTCGGGAGCAGCGGCGGGCGCGAGGTGCGGTCGTGCTCGCGCAGCGGACCGATCGCCCGGTCCACGAACGCCGCCAGGTCAGGATGGTCCCGCAGCCGCCACAGCAGCAGGTCGATGTCGAGGCGCCGGGCGTCGTACCAGGGCCGGTCGTCCAGGCCCTGCGCGGCCGTCGCCGTCTCCGACGCGTGCCGCAGCCCCGCGCCCGCCGCGGCCCAGCCGCCCGCGACGCCGACCACGACCACCGGCGGCCGCGATCCGGCGCGGTCGAGGCCCGCCCGCTCCACCCCGGCCCGCAGCGCCGCCGCCACCCGGTCCGCGACCGCGGCGCGCTCGCCCTCCGAACGCAGCCCGACCAGCAGCGGAACCCGCCCCTCCACGGGCCGTACGCCGAGCAGCACCGGAACCCCGACCGAGGCCAGCTCCTCCAGGACCGCACGGGCCAGCACCGCCCAGTTGCCCGACGGGGACAGCTCGGGGGCCAGCCGCATCACCACCGGGAGCAGCGGGGCGTCGCCGGGCCGGAAGCCGAGCACCCGGGCCTGGGCCGGGGCGTCCTCGGGGGCGATCCGGCCCTCCGCGAGGTCGGTGAGGAAGTCGCCCCGGCCCCGGGCCGCCAGCTCCTCCTCCTGCCGGGCCTGCATCAGCACGACGGCGAGGAGGCCCGCCGCGCGCTCCGCCGCCATCCGGTGCACGGTCGCCAGCGGCCCGGCCACCGCGAGCAGCACCAGCCGGGCCCGTACCGCACCGGTCTCGGGCCCGCCGCCGTCCACGTCCACCAGCACCGCACCGGCCGGCGGGCTCTCCCGGGCCGCCCGGTCGCCGCGCATGCCCTCCCAGATCTGGAGCGGGTCCGCGCCCACCGGGGCGGTTCCGGTCGACGCCGCGTACAGGAGCCGGCCGTCGGGCGTCTCCAGGAAGACCGGGTTGGCGGTGAAGTCGGCGAGGATCCCGAGGACCTGCGGCACCCCGCCGCCGTCGAGCAGCGCCCGGGTGGCGCGCCGGTGCACCTCCTCCGCCCGCTGGAGCAGCGCGTAGTGGCCGTTGACGATCTCGGTGTGCACCTCCTCGGTCACCACGACGAACGGCACCTCGCGGTGCAGCTGGACCAGCGGGAGCCCGGCCGCGCGGGCGGCGTCCACGATGGAGGCGGGCAGCCGGCCGAAGCGCGGGCCGAGCTCCACCACCAGGGCCGCGATGCCCCGGTCGGCGAGGCGGCGGACGAAGGCGCGCTGTTCGGCGGGGCGGGCGCCCAGGCCCAGACCGGTGGTCAGGAGCAGCTCGCCGCCCTTGAGGAGGGAGGCGATGTTCGGGACCTCTCCCGCGTGCACCCAGCGCACCGTGCGGTTCAGCCGGTCGGCTCCGGCCACCACCTCCGGGAGCCCGGCGCGGAGCCCCGGCAGCTCCAGCGCCCGCTGCACGGTGATTCCGCTGTGGCTCTCCACGTACCGGCCCGCTTCCTTGTGCCCCGCCCGTCGATCGGGCGGTCGTCCTGTTCAGGACGCTACCGCCCGGGGGTCGGGGCGCGCACCGCAGGGGAGGAGCGCGGACGCGTCGCCGCACCGGGCCCGCCGGTCAGGGCTTCGTCAGCAACCCCGCGAGCGCGCCCCGGCTCAGCCGCGTGAACTCCTGGACGCCGGGCGTGTCCGTCCACCGGATCGGCGCGGCCGGGCTGCCGCCCGCCCCGCCGTTCCTGCTACTCCTCCACCGGGCGTACGCGGCCGAACCACTCACCGCCCCCTGAGAACGCGCGACGGCCGCCCCGCAGAGCCCGGGGCGGCCGCCTGCACCATCAGCGGATCAGCCGACGTACGCGCCGCTCGCCGTCAGCCGCAGAGCCGTGTCGATCAGCGGGACATGGCTGAACGCCTGCGGGAAGTTCCCCACCTGGCGCTGGAGGTTGGAGTCCCACTCCTCGGCCAGCAGGCCCAGGTCGTTGCGGAGCGACAGCAGCTTCTCGAACAGCTGGCGCGCCTCGTCGACCCGGCCGATCATCGCGAGGTCGTCGGCCATCCAGAACGAGCAGGCCAGGAACGCGCCCTCGTCGCCCGCCAGACCGTCGACGCCCGCGTTCTCGCCCTCCGTCGGGTAGCGCAGGATGAAGCCGTCCTCCGTGGACAGCTCCCGCTGGATCGCTTCGATCGTGCCGATGACCCGCTTGTCGTCCGGCGGCAGGAAGCCCATCTGCGGAATGAGCAGCAGGGAGGCGTCCAGCTCCTTCGACCCGTAGGACTGGGTGAAGGTGTTGCGTTCCTTGTCGTAGCCGCGGTCGCAGACGTCCCGGTGGATGTCGTCGCGGAGCTGGTACCACCGCTCCAGCGGGCCTTCGACGTCCCCGGACTCGACCAGTTTGATCGTCCGGTCGACCGCGACCCACGCCATCACCTTCGAGTGCACGAAGTGCCGGCGCGGTCCGCGCACCTCCCAGATGCCCTCGTCGGGCTCCTCCCAGTGCTTCTCCAGATACTCGATCAGCTTGAGCTGGAGGCCCATGGCGTAGTCGTTGCGGGTCAGCCCGGTCATGTGCGCCAGGTGCAGTGCCTCGGTGACCTCGCCGTACACGTCGAGCTGGAGCTGGTTGGCCGCTCCGTTGCCGACCCGGACCGGGCCGGAGTTCTCGTAACCGGGCAGCCAGTCCAACTCCGCCTCGCCGAGCTCGCGCTCGCCGGCGATGCCGTACATGATCTGGAGGTTCTCCGGGTCGCCCGCCACCGCCCGCAGCAGCCACTCGCGCCAGGCGCGGGCCTCCTCCCGGTATCCGGTGCGCAGCAGCGAGGAGAGGGTGATCGCGGCGTCCCGCAGCCAGGTGTAGCGGTAGTCCCAGTTCCGTACGCCTCCGATCTCCTCAGGCAGCGAGGTGGTCGGGGCCGCGACGATGCCGCCGGTCGGCGCGTACGTGAGGGCCTTCAGCGTGATCAGGGAGCGGACGACCGCCTCCCGATAGGGCCCGTGGTACGTACACTGGTCGACCCATTCGCGCCAGAACAGCTCGGTCGCCTCCAGGGACCCCTCGGGTTCGGGGAGGGCGGGCGGCCCGTGGTGCGAGGGCTGCCAGCTGATCGTGAACGCCACCCGTTCGCCGGGGGCGACGGTGAAGTCGGAGTAGGTGGTCAGGTTCTTGCCGTACGTGTCCGCCTCGGTGTCCAGCCAGACGGAGTCCGGACCGGCGACGGCGACCGTGCGGTTGTCGACCTTGTGCACCCAGGGCGTCACCCGGCCGTAGCTGAAGCGCATCCGCAGCTCCGAGCGCATCGGCACCCGGCCGCTGACGCCCTCCACGATCCGGATGAGCTGCGGCGCCCCGTCACGCGGGGGCATGAAATCGGTCACCCGTACGGTGCCGCGCGGCGTGTCCCACTCCGATTCCAGGACGAGGGAGTCACCGCGATAGCGCCGCCGGTCGGCGAAGGCCGGCTCCGTTCCTTCCGCTCTCGCGGGGGCCATGCGCCAGAAGCCGTGTTCCTCGGTGCCCAGAAGCCCCGCGAACACGGCGTGCGAATCGAAGCGGGGCAGGCACAGCCAGTCCGCTGTGCCGTCCCGGCAGACCAGGGCTGCGGTCTGCATGTCTCCGATGAGTGCGTAATCCTCGATGCGCCCGGCCACGTGCGTCTCCAGTCGAACGGCCATGTCGCCCTGTAAGAGGGCGCTTACTGCAGGTCAAGGGGGTCGTAGGGTCTTTCACCCGGGAAGATCCGACGAGTCCTGTACCGGTGGGCGGCCTGGGTGGCGCCGCCGCCCGGCCGTCTCGGCAGCGAGTGTTTGAGCAGGATACGACGCGCCGCGAAGATCCGCGCGACGGTCTCCGTAAGATCTCCGAGCTGACCGAGTGGGACGTGGAGTGGCTGGGGTGAAGGTGTGACGCCCCGGTGTGGGGTGTGGCCGGAAGCAGCCTCCCGCCGTCGCTGTTACCCTGGTAGCCCGTGGACCGGTGGTCGTTCGCGACAGCGCACGAGGCCCCCGAACCGCAGCGACGGCGCCCCCGGAATCTCCGGTTGGGCGGCCGGTACGCACCTCAGAATCGCGACCACGGGAGCCCCCTTTGGCTATGCAGCCCACATCCACGACGACCAAGCACATCTTCGTCACCGGGGGTGTCGCCTCCTCCCTCGGCAAGGGTCTGACTGCCTCCAGCCTGGGTGCCCTGCTCAAGGCGCGGGGCCTGCGGGTCACCATGCAGAAGCTCGACCCGTACCTCAACGTCGACCCGGGCACGATGAACCCCTTCCAGCACGGTGAGGTGTTCGTCACCAACGACGGCGCCGAGACCGACCTGGACATCGGCCACTACGAGCGCTTCCTCGACGTCGACCTCGACGGCTCCGCCAACGTGACGACCGGCCAGATCTACTCGCAGGTCATCGCCAAGGAGCGGCGCGGCGAGTATCTGGGCGACACCGTCCAGGTCATCCCGCACATCACCAACGAGATCAAGCACCGCATCCGCCGTATGGCCACCGACGACGTGGACGTCGTCATCACGGAGGTCGGCGGCACGGTCGGCGACATCGAGTCGCTGCCGTTCCTGGAGACCGTCCGCCAGGTCCGCCACGAGGTCGGCCGGGACAACGTCTTCGTCGTCCACATCTCGCTGCTGCCGTACATCGGCCCCTCCGGCGAGCTGAAGACCAAGCCCACCCAGCACTCGGTGGCCGCCCTGCGCAACATCGGCATCCAGCCGGACGCCATCGTGCTGCGCGCCGACCGCGAGGTCCCTACCGCCATCAAGCGCAAGATCTCGCTGATGTGCGACGTCGACGAGACCGCCGTGGTGGCCTGCCCGGACGCCCGGTCGATCTACGACATCCCCAAGGTGCTGCACACCGAGGGTCTGGACGCCTACGTCGTGCGCAAGCTCGACCTGCCGTTCCGGGACGTCGACTGGACCACTTGGGACGATCTGCTGGACCGGGTCCACAACCCCGACCACGAGGTCACCGTCGCGCTGGTCGGCAAGTACATCGACCTGCCCGACGCCTATCTCTCGGTCACCGAGGCGATCCGCGCCGGAGGCTTCGCCAACAAGGCCCGGGTCAAGGTCAAGTGGGTCACCTCCGACGACTGCCGGACCGCGGCGGGCGCCGCCGAGCACCTGGGGGACGTCGACGCGATCTGCATCCCGGGCGGCTTCGGCGAGCGCGGTGTCGACGGCAAGGTCGGCGCCATCCGCTACGCCCGCGAGAACAAGGTCCCGCTGCTCGGCCTCTGCCTCGGCCTCCAGTGCATCGTGATCGAGGCGGCCCGCTCGCTCGCCGAGATCCCCGACGCCAACTCCACCGAGTTCGACGCCGCCACCTCCCACCCCGTCATCTCGACGATGGAGGAGCAACTCGCCTACGTCGAGGGCGCGGGCGACCTGGGCGGCACCATGCGGCTCGGCCTCTACCCGGCCAAGCTCGCCGAGGGCTCCCTCGTCCGCGAGGCCTACGACGGCCAGCCGTACGTGGAGGAGCGCCACCGCCACCGCTACGAGGTCAACAACGCCTACCGGGGCGAGCTGGAGAAGAAGGCCGGACTGGTCTTCTCCGGCACCTCCCCGGACAACAAGCTCGTCGAGTACGTCGAGTACCCGCGCGAGACGCACCCCTACCTGGTCGCCACCCAGGCGCACCCGGAGCTGCGCTCCCGCCCGACCCGCCCGCACCCGCTCTTCGCGGGTCTGGTGAAGGCCGCCGTCGCGCGCCAGGTCGCCGCCGCGAAGGGCGCGGACGCGTAACACCGAGGCACTACGGTTGACCGGGGTACGGATCCTGCGCGGATCGGTACCCCGGTTTCCGTTGGTTCGTGGGAGGACGTGGACGTACATGGGTATCCAGGACAAGCCCGAGGAGTGGCAGGTCACCGCGACCGCGACCCCCTTCACCGGCAACAAGACCAGCGTCCGCACCGACCAGGTGGTGATGCCCGACGGATCCGTCCACGGCCGTGACTACCAGGTCCATCCCGGCTCCGTCGCCGTCCTCGCGCTCGACGACGAGGACCGGGTCATCGTGCTGCGCCAGTACCGCCACCCGGTGCGCCACCGGCTCTGGGAGATCCCGGCCGGACTGCTCGACGTCCCCGGCGAGAACCCCCTGCACGCCGCTCAGCGCGAGCTGTACGAGGAGGCGCACGTCAAGGCCGAGGACTGGCGGGTGCTGACCGACGTCTACACCACGCCCGGCGGCTGCGACGAGGCCGTGCGCGTCTTCCTCGCCCGCGATCTCTCCGAGGCGGAGGGCGAGCGGTACGCGGTCGCCGAGGAGGAGGCCGACATGGAGCACGCCCGGGTGCCGCTGCCCGAGCTGGTCCGCTCGGTGATCGCGGGGGACGTGCACAACAACTGCCTGGTCGTCGGGGTGCTCGCGCTCTCCGCCGTACGCGCGGGCGACGGCGTCGACTCCCTGCGCCCCGCCGACGCGCCCTGGCCGGCCCGGCCCTTCGAGGCCTGACGGGCAGTCTGGACCCCTGCCCCACCCCCCGATCGGTCATTAAGAATGAAGAAATGCTGATCCGATCGGGGGATGTTCCCCGTGCTCCGCCCCACTCCGCAGTGATCGTCGTCACCGCTGAACTACGCTCGAAACGCACCCGACCGGGGTTCCGGCGGGCACCGCGTGCAGCGAAGTGGAGCGTGGCTCGTGACCGATCAGGCGGTGGACACCAGCGGCCCGGCAAAGGCCCCGGGGACCGAGGAGCCGCCCGGCGCCGTCCCACCCCGATTCTTCGGCCGCGAACGTGAGTTGAAGGCCCTGCGGGCGGACATCGAGCGGGCCGGCCTCGACACCCTGGCCGGCCGCAAGACCCCCCGCGCCCGGGTCCTGCTCATCGCGGGCCGGCCCGGATCCGGCCGCAGCGCACTCGCCGAGGAGCTGGCCGGAGCGCTCACCGGAACCGACGCCGCCGGGGCCGCCGCGACCGCCACGGGCGCACTGCCCTGGGCCGTTCCCGGTACGGGCTCCGGCGACTACCCCGACGGGGTGCTCCGGGTCGGCCTCACCGACCCCGGCGGCGGGAGCGTGCCCACCGAACGCACCGCGGGTGAGATCCTCGGCCTCCTCGGGGTGGCGGTCCCGCCCGGCGCCGATCAGGACGAACTCTCCGAGATGGTCCGCGAGGCCCTCGCCGTACGCCGGCTCGTCCTGGTGCTCGACGACGCGGCCGACGCCGAACAGGTCGACCCGCTGCTCCCGGAGAACCCGGACTGCCTGGTCCTCGCCACCGCGACCGGACCGCTGACCGGCATCCCCGACGTACGGCCCTGCACCCTCGGCGGACTGGAGGCGGGCGCGGCGGTGCGGCTGCTCGCCCGCGTCATCGGACAGGTCCGCATCACCGTCGACCCCCGCACCGCGGAGAGCCTGGCCGAGGAGTGCGGGGGCCAGCCCGCGGCGCTCGCCCTGATGGGCGGCCTGCTCGCCGCGCACCCCATGGCCTCGGTCGCCGACGTCGCCAAGCAGCTGCACGAGCTTCCCGACCCCGGCGAGCACCTGCCCACCGGCGCCCGCCCGCTGGCCCGCGCGTTCCGGCTCGTCCACGACTCCCTGCCCCAGGCCGCCGCCCGGACACTGCGTCTGCTGGCCCTCGCCCCCGCCGGGCTCGCCGACGCCCACACGGCCTCCGCGCTGGCCGGCTGCTCGGTCTCCGCCGCCCGCTCCACCCTCGACGGCTTCGTGAAGCTCGGGCTGCTGCGGACGGACGGCGCGGCCCATCCCCAGTACGCGGTGCCCGGCTGCCTCGCCCCGCTGCTGCTGGCCCTCCTGGAGGACCGGGACCGGCCGGCCGAGATCCAGCTCGCCCGCGCCCGGATGCTGGAGCGGACCGTGCGCCGGCTCCAGTCCTGCCGGGCGGTCACCGAGCCGGAGAGCTCCCCCGCCCGCCGCAGGCTCGCCGGTCTGCCCCGCTCGCTGCGCTTCCCGAACGCGGACGAGGCGGGCGCGTGGCTGCGGGTCCGCCAGCCCGCCCTGCTCGCATCGGCCCGGCTCGCCGTGGCGGACGGCGAGCTCGACACCCTGGCGCGGCGGCTGGTGGCGGCGCTGGTGAGGGCGCTGGCCGCGCACCGGGGGACGGAGGAGGCCGCCCCCGAGCTGTACGGGCTGCACGGCCTCGTCCTGGACGTGGCGATCCGCCGCGAGCTGCCCCGTGAGCAGGCGGCCGCCCTGCTGAACCTCGCGGACCTGGACGCCCGCACCGGCCGCACCCGGGACGCGCTGACCCGCTACCGGGCCGCGCTGGACGCCGGAAAGGCCGCGAAGGACCTGTACGCCACCGGTCGCGCGATGGAATCCGTGGGCGGCGCGTACGAGGAGCTGGGGGACTACCACCGGGCCGCCGACTGGTACGGCCGGGCGCTCGCCCAGCGGCTGACCCAGGGCGAGCGCGCCGACGAGGCCCGGCTGTACGGGCGGCTCGGGGCGGTCCACACGTACGCCGGGCGCTACGGCGAGGCGCTGCGGAACTGGCGGGCCGCCGCCTCGGGTCACCGCAGGCTCGGCGATCCGGCGGCCCGGGCGCGGGCGCTCAGCGAGGCGGCCCGGGTCCAGGAGTACGCGGGCCGGCCGCACGACTCGCTCCAGACCTGCCGGGAGGCCGTCGACCTGGCCCGGCACGCCGGTGACGTGCGGCTTCAGGCGGCGCTCCAGCTGCGGCTCGCCGACACGCTGGACCGGCTCGGGGACCCCGCGGCGGCCGGGTTGCACCGGAACGCGGCCGATAGATTGCTGGGCGAGGAGGCTTCTGCCTACGAAATCCGTAGTGCTTCGACAGAAAGTTAATGCTTTGTAAGGCTAGACAGCGCGAAGTCCTTCATTAGACTGGCTCTGCCGCGTTCCTCCGCGGCGTCTCCATTTATGCTGTATATGTCCGGGTGTGCACCGTTCTGCCCGGACGACCCTCCGAGCCAAGGACCGTGATCGACGTGAAGGTCGGCATCCCCCGCGAAGTCAAGAACAACGAGTTCCGGGTGGCGATCACCCCCGCCGGAGTGCATGAGCTCGTCCGCCACGGCCACCAGGTCGTCATCGAGCACGACGCCGGTGTCGGCTCGTCCATCCCGGACGAGGAGTACGTCGCCGCCGGTGCGCGGATCCTCGCCACCGCCGATGAGGTCTGGGCCTCCGCCGACCTGCTGCTGAAGGTCAAGGAGCCGGTCGCCGAGGAGTACCACCGCCTCCGCAAGGACCAGACCCTCTTCACGTACCTGCACCTCGCCGCCTCCCGCGAGTGCACCGACGCACTGCTGGCCTCCGGCACCACCGCCATCGCCTACGAGACGGTCGAGACCGCGAACCGCGCCCTCCCGCTGCTCGCCCCGATGTCCGAGGTCGCGGGCCGCCTCGCCCCGCAGGTCGGCGCCTACCACCTGATGCGCTCCGTCGGTGGTCGCGGCGTGCTGCCCGGCGGCGTCCCCGGCACCGCGGCGGGCAAGGCCGTCGTCATCGGCGGCGGTGTCTCCGGCTGGAACGCCACGCAGATCGCCGTGGGTCTCGGCTTCCACGTCACGCTGCTCGACCGCGACATCAACAAGCTGCGCGAGGCCGACAAGATCTTCGGCACCAAGGTGCAGACCGTTGTCTCCAACGCCTTCGAGCTGGAGAAGGCCGTCGTCGAGGCCGACCTCGTCATCGGCGCCGTGCTGATCCCCGGGGCCAAGGCCCCGAAGCTGGTCACCAACGAGCTCGTCGCCAAGATGAAGCCCGGAAGTGTACTTGTCGACATTGCAATCGACCAGGGTGGCTGCTTCGAGGACTCGCGTCCGACGACCCACGCCGAGCCGACCTTCCAGGTCCACGACTCGGTCTTCTACTGCGTCGCCAACATGCCCGGCGCGGTGCCCCACACCTCCACCTACGCGCTCACCAACGCGACGCTGCCCTACATCGTGGAGCTCGCGAACCGCGGCTGGGCCGACGCCCTGCGCCGCGACGCCGCACTCGCCAAGGGCCTCAACACCCATGAGGGCCAGGTGGTTTACCGTGAGGTGGCCGAAGCGCACGGCCTGCCGCACGTCGAGCTGACCGCGCTCCTGGGCTGACGGGTCAACCCCCTCCGTCAACATCGCGCGTCCGGCCGGACCTTGCCGAGCAAGGTCCGGCCGGACGCGTATCGGGCCCTGTGGGGCCCTTGCGCAACTCGCGCCGAACGTAACCCTTTACCCGTTTCGTGCTGCGGTGAAATGCGCGGCTTGGTCGCTGTGCACCCTTGACAGCGAGGCGTTCGATTGCCGACACATCGGGCCGGGTCCGGCGGATTGTGTTGCTGCGGACCGGTGACACGCCATAGAGTCGCCAATCGTCGGCATGGTGCCACGCTGACCTATCGATAAGTTTCCTGGTCACGTCCAAGGAGGTAAGACGACTTGTGAATGAGTCGACAATTACTCCCGGGGGTGGTCAACCAGGGATGCCTGCACGGGGTCTGAGCCCGATCGGGTTCGAAGCTGTCGGCTCCGTCGCTGTCCGCACCTTCGCCACCCAACAGCACATGACGACAGCCCCCCAGATGATGGACGGCCTACACGTGAACGCCACGGCCGGCAACGAGAGCAGCCGGGACACCGACCGCTTCGCCGACTTCGCCGAGGTGCCCGAGGGGCACTTCTACGACCCCGACGCCGAGTACGAGCCCGATCCGGAGTACGCGGCCACCCTCGCGCCCGACGCCGCGCGTCAGCGCCGCGAGCGCATCGGCCCGACCGGGCGGCCCCTGCCGTACTTCCCGATCCCGGGCCCCCTGACCGACCACGGCCCCGCGAAGATCATCGCGATGTGCAACCAGAAGGGCGGCGTCGGCAAGACCACGTCGACCATCAACCTGGGCGCCGCGCTCGCGGAGTACGGGCGCCGGGTCCTGCTCGTCGACTTCGACCCGCAGGGCGCCCTCTCCGTGGGCCTCGGGGTCAACCCGATGGAGCTGGACCTCACCGTCTACAACCTGCTCATGGAGCGGGGCATGACGGCCGACGACGTCCTGCTCAAGACCGCGGTCCCCAACATGGACCTGCTGCCCAGCAACATCGACCTCTCCGCGGCCGAGGTGCAGCTCGTCAGCGAGGTGGCCCGCGAGTCCACGCTCCAGCGCGCCCTGAAGCCGCTGATGGCCGACTACGACTACATCGTGATCGACTGCCAGCCCTCGCTCGGCCTGCTCACCGTGAACGCCCTGACGGCCGCTCACAAGGTCATAGTGCCGCTCGAGTGCGAGTTCTTCGCCCTGCGCGGGGTGGCGCTGCTCACCGAGACCATCGAGAAGGTCCAGGAGCGGCTCAACCCGGAGCTGGAGCTCGACGGCATCCTCGCCACCATGTACGACTCCCGTACGGTGCACAGCCGCGAGGTCCTGGCGCGCGTCGTCGAGGCTTTCGACGAGCACGTCTACCACACGGTCATCGGCCGCACGGTCCGCTTCCCGGAGACCACGGTCGCCGGTGAGCCCATCACCACCTACGCCTCCAACTCGGTCGGCGCAGCCGCCTATCGCCAGCTCGCCAGGGAGGTGCTCGCCCGGTGTCACGCCGAGTGAGTCTGCCGGGGGCCGACGAACTGTTCCGTACCACCGGAGGCGGGATGGGCCTCCAGCCGTCCTCGCCGGCGGAGCGGCGGCGCAAGGCGAACGGCGAACCGCGGGTGCCCGCGCCCGGCGGGGAGAGCGACCCCTCCGGCCAGGCGGCCCCCGCCGACCGTCAGGAGCATGCCGCGGCCGACGCCGACGGCGGCGACTCGCGCAGCCGCGCCGGCGAGCGCGCCCCGTCCGCCAGGGCCGCCTCCGGCGAGCGCCCCGCGCCCTCCGCCGCCCCGGCCGAGCAGCCACCGGCGGTCCAGCAGCAGCGCAGGCGAGGCGGCGGACGCGGTGCCAACCGCCGCCCCAGCGGCCGGGAACGCCACGACGAGAAGATCACGGTCTACGTCTCCGCCGAGGAGCTGATGGACCTCGAACACGCCCGGCTCGTCCTGCGCGGCGAACACGGCCTCGCCGTCGACCGCGGCCGCATCGTCCGCGAGGCGGTGGCGGTGGTCCTGGCCGACCTGGAGTCCCGGGGCGACGCGAGCATCCTCGTACGGCGGCTGCGCGGCCGCTGAGCGGCACAGCGCGGGTAGCCTGCACCGCAGGTCCCGCCGCCCCGGCGGGACCCGCCCGCGCCGCCGCCCCACCCCTGGACCACCATGCCCACGCCCGACGACCCCGCCACCCCGCGCCGCCGCGCCCTGGGGCGGGGGCCGGGCGCGGTGGCGCCGCCCGTGGAGGCGGAGGGGCCCGTACGAGAGCCTGAGCCCGTACCGGAGCCTGAGCCCGTGCCGGAGCCGGAAGCGGTACCGGAGTCAGATCCGGAGCCGGAAGCCGTACAGGTGTCTGAGCCGGAAGCCGTACAGGTGCCGGAAGCGGTACCGGGGCCGGAAGCGGACGACAAGCGCTTCACCGTCCGGCTGGTGAACTTCGAGGGCCCCTTCGATCTCCTCCTCCAGCTGATCTCCAGGCACAAGCTGGATGTGACCGAGGTCGCCCTGTCGAAGGTCACCGACGAGTTCATGGCGTACATCCGCGCCATGGGCCCCGACTGGGACCTCGACCAGACCACCGAGTTCCTCGTCGTCGCCGCCACGCTGCTCGACCTCAAGGCCGCGCGGCTGCTGCCCGCCGCCGAGGTCGAGGACGAGGCCGACCTCGCGCTCCTGGAAGCGCGGGACCTGCTCTTCGCGCGGCTGCTCCAGTACCGCGCGTACAAGCGGATCGCCGAGATCTTCCAGGGCCGCCTGGAGTCGGAGGCCCGCCGCCACCCCCGTACGGTCGGCCTGGAGGACCAGCACGCCGCGCTGCTGCCCGAGGTGGTCATCAGCATCGGGCCCGAGGGCTTCGCCCGGCTCGCGGTGAAGGCGATGCGGCCGAAGCCCAGGCCCCAGGTGTACGTGGACCACATCCACGCCCCGCTGGTCAGCGTCCAGGAGCAGGCGGGCCTCGTGGTGGAGCGGCTGCGCGAAGCCGGGACGGCGGTGAGCTTCGCGGTGCTGACCGGGGACGCGCCGGACACCCTGACCGTGGTGGCCCGGTTCCTGGCCCTGCTGGAGCTGTACCGCGAGAAGGCCGTCACCCTCGACCAGGACGAGGCGCTGGGCGACCTGCTGGTGACCTGGTGCGGCGGGGCGGAAGCGGAGCCGGTGGTGACGGACGAGTTCGACCGGGAGCTCAACGGGGGCGCTGACGAAAGGGACGTACGGGAATGAGCGAGCAGCCGACTCAGGAGACCGGCGAGGGCGTGGTCGCCGCGCTCGATCTGAAGCCCGCGCTGGAGGCGGTCCTCATGGTCGTCGACGAGCCCGCCACCGTCGACCACCTGGCCAAGGTGCTCCAGCGGCCCCGCAGGGCCGTGGCGGACGCGTTGCGGGAGCTGGCCGACGAGTACACCGTGCAGCGCCGGGGCTTCGACCTGCGGCTCGTCGCGGGCGGCTGGCGGTTCTACACGCGCCCCGAGTACGCGGCGGCCGTGGAGGGCTTCGTCCTGGACGGCCAGCACGCCCGGCTCACCCAGGCCGCGCTGGAGACCCTGGCGGTGGTCGCGTACCGGCAGCCGGTGAGCCGCTCGCGGGTCTCGGCGGTGCGCGGAGTGAACTGCGACGGCGTCATGCGGACCCTCCTCCAGAGGGGCCTGGTGGCGGAGGCGGGCGCGGAACCCGAAACAGGTGCGATCCTGTACAGGACGACGAACTACTTTCTGGAGCGAATGGGCCTGCGAGGCCTGGACGAGCTCCCGGAACTCGCGCCCTTCCTCCCCGAGGCGGACGCGATCGAGGCTGAGACGCTAGAGGGTGTGCCGTCGTTCGATCCGGACGCACCGGACACCCCGGATACTCACGCAGACGACAAGACGGAATTTTGATGCGAAGCAGTGGCAGGAACAGCGGAAGCGGCAGCGGCGGCAGCGGCCGGAGTGGCGGAGGCGCGGGCAGTGGCGGCCGCAGTGGCGGCGGCTCCTTCCGCCAGGGCCAGGGCGGTGGCGGCCAGGGCGGTCGTCCCGGCGGCCAGGGCGGCGGACGCGGCGGAAGCCAGGGCGGGCGGCCCGGAGCCCCGGGCGGCCGTCCCTCCGCTCAGGGCGGGCGCGGCGGCAGTCAGGGTGGCCGTCCCGGCGGCCAGGGTGGGCGTCCCGCCGGCCAGGGCGGACGACCGGGCTCCCAGGGCGGACGACCGGGTTCTCAGGACGGACGCCCGAGCTACCAGGGCGGGCGTGACGAGGAGCAGCGCCCCCGCCGTCCCCGCCCGGAGGAGCGCCGCTACGACGTCGGTAACGACGCCCCCGGCGCCCGCGAGGCCCGCGAGCAGGACGGCCCCCGCAAGGGCCGCGGCTCGGCCGCCCGCGGCGGGGCCAAGGGCGGCCCGAAGCCCGCACAGGGCGGCAGCGGCCGCAGTGGCGGTTTCCGTCGCGCGGCACCCTCGCGCCCGCGTGAGCTGGACGCCAAGATCGAGCAGCGCAACCGCGACCGGTACGCGAACAAGCCCGTGATCAACCTCCCCAAGACCCACCCGGGCGCCGAGGAGGAGGGCGAGCGGCTGCAGAAGGTCCTCGCCCGGGCCGGCATGGGCTCGCGCCGCGCGTGCGAGGAGCTGATCGAGCAGTCCCGCGTCGAGGTCAACGGCGAGATCGTCGTCGAGCAGGGCAAGCGCGTCGACGTGCACAAGGACGAGATCAAGGTCGACGGTCTGACTGTCGCCGCCCAGTCCTACCTGTTCTTCGCGCTGAACAAGCCCGCCGGGGTCGTCTCCTCGATGGAGGACCCGGACGGCCGTCAGTGCCTCGGCGACTACGTGACCAACCGCGAGACACGGCTGTTCCACGTCGGCCGGCTGGACACCGAGACGGAGGGCATCATCATGCTCACCAACCACGGTGAGCTGGCCCACCGCCTCACGCACCCCAAGTACGGCGTCAAGAAGACCTACCTCGCCGCCATCCAGGGCCCCCTGCCGCGCGACCTCGGCAAGCGGCTCAAGGACGGCATCCAGCTGGAGGACGGTTACGCCCGCGCCGACCACTTCCGCGTCGTCGAGAACACCGGCAAGAACTACCTGGTCGAGGTGACCCTCCACGAGGGCCGCAAGCACATCGTGCGCCGGATGCTGGCCGAGGCCGGCTTCCCGGTCGAGCGCCTCGTGCGGACGTCCTTCGGGCCGATCCCGCTGGGCGACCAGAAGTCCGGCTGGCTGCGCCGCCTCACCAACACCGAGGTCGGCATGCTGATGCGCGAGGTCGGCCTCTAGCCGCACCCGACGCCGTACGAAGGCCCGCGGCCGGTTCTGTTCGGAAAATTCGAACAGAACCGGCCGCGGGCCTTTTGCCGTCCCCGTCCAACCTTTATAGTCAGAGTGACCATTAAGAAGGAGGCGGGCGTGAGTCTCGCGGACGTACTCGATCCCCTGCGACAGCCCCTGGTGACGATCCTGGACACCCCGGTCAGCTGGACCGAGGTGCTGGGCTTCGGAAGCGGGGCGCTGTGCGTCTGGCTCGTGGCCCGCCAGCACCTCGCCAACTGGCCGATCGGCATCGCCAACAACCTCTTCTTCATCCTGCTGTTCGCCCAGTCCGGTCTGTACGCCGACGCCGGCCTCCAGATCGTCTTCATCACCCTCGCCGCGTACGGCTGGTGGACCTGGACCCACGGGGGTGGACCAGGAACCGCCGTCCTGCCGGTGCGCAGAACGACCCGCACCGAATGGACCTGGCTGCTCGCGGCGGGGGTGGTGGGGACCCTCGGGATCACGCTGCTGCTGTCCCGGGCCACCGACTCCACCGTCCCGTTCTGGGACGCGGTGACGACGTCCCTGTCGCTGATGGCGACGTACGGGCAGTGCCGGAAGCGGCTGGAGTCCTGGTGGCTGTGGATCGCCGCCGACGTGGTCTACATCCCGCTCTACGCCCACAAGGGGCTGTATCTGACCTCGCTGCTGTACGCCGGGTTCCTCGCGCTCTGCCTCGTCGGCCTGCGTAACTGGCACCGCGACCTGACCGCGCGCGACACCCGGGCCCCGGAGGTGGCCGCGGCATGAAGCGCTACGAACACGGCCTGGTCCTCGGCAAGTTCTACCCGCCGCACGCCGGCCACCACCACCTCGTCGAGACCGCCCGGGACCGTTGCGAACGGCTGACCGTGCTGGTCTGCGCCGCCTCCGTGGAGTCCGTCCCGCTCGCCGACCGCGTCGCCTGGATGCGCGAGGTCCACCCGGACGTCACGGTGGTGGGCACGGTCGACGACACGCACATGGACGTGGCCGACCCGGCCGTCTGGGACGCGCACATGGCGGTCTTCACCACGGCCGTGCCCGAGCGGGTGGACGCCGTCTTCACCTCGGAGGCGTACGGGGAGGAGCTGGGCCGCCGCTTCGGCGCGGCGTCCGTCCTCGTCGACCCCGGCCGCACCCTCTTCCCGGTCTCCGGCACCGCCGTGCGCCGGTCCCCGGCCGACTGCTGGGACTTCCTCCGGCCGCCCGTGCGGGCCGCCCTCGCCCGCCGGGTCGTCGTCCTCGGCGCGGAGTCGACCGGTACCACCACCCTCGCGCGGGCGCTCGCCGCCCACTACCGCGCACGCGGCGGCGTGTGGACGCGCACCGGCTGCGTCGCCGAGTACGGGCGCGAGTACAGCGAGCACAAACTCGCCGCCCTGCGCGCGCGGTGGCCCGGGGCCGCCTGGGAGGACGTCAGCTTCACCACCGACGACTTCCCGCTCATCGCGCGGGCCCAGAACGACCGGGAGGAGGCCGCCGCCCGCGCCGGGTCCCCGGTGCTCCTCTGCGACACCGACTCCTTCGCCACCACCGTCTGGCACGAGCGGTACGTCGGCGGCCGCAACCCGCTCGTCGAGGAGATCGCCGACCGCGCCGCCCACCACCTGTGGCTGCTCACCGACCACGAGGGCGTCCCCTTCGAGGACGACGGGCTGCGGGACGGGGAGGAGCTGCGCCCCTGGATGACCGACCGTTTCCGCGCCGAACTCACCCGCACGGGCCGGCGGTTCATCGAGGTCACCGGCCCGCCCGAGGCGCGGCTCGCCGCCGCCGTCACCGCCGTCGACGAACTCCTCGCCACCGGCTGGGACTTCGCCGCACCCCTCCCGGAGAAACGATGAGCACCTCCGCCCCCGAGGGCTATGACCCGCACGCCTTCGCCCCGTTCGCGGTCACCGTCGATCTCGCGGTCTTCACCGTCCGCGAGGCCCGGCTGCACGTGCTGCTCGTCGAACGCGGCCAGGAGCCCTTCCGGGGCCGGTGGGCGCTGCCCGGCGGCTTCCTGCTGCCCCGCGAGTCCGCCGAGGACGCCGCCCGCCGCGAACTCGCCGAGGAGACCGGCCTCGGCCACGGCACCGTCGGCGCCCTCCACCTCGAACAGCTGCGCACCTACACCGCCCCGGACCGCGACCCGAGGATGCGGGTCGTCTCCGTCGCGTACGCCGCACTCCTGCCGGACCTGCCCGAACCGCGCGGCGGTGGCGACGCGGCGAGCGCCCGGTGGTGGGACGCGGACTCCAACGGACCGCTGGCCTTCGACCACGACCGGATCCTCGCCGACGCCCACGACCGGATCGGCGCCAAGCTCGAATACAGCTGCCTGGCCACCGCGTTCTGCCCCGCCGAGTTCACCCTCGGCGAGCTCCAGCAGGTCTACGAGACCGTCTGGGGCGTCGAGCTGGACCGCCCCAACTTCCGGCGCAAGGTCCTGAACGCGCCCGGCTTCGTCCAGGCTGTCGAGGGCCCGCCGCGCCGCACCGGCGGCCGGGGCAAACCGGCCGCCCTCTACCGGGCGGGCGACGCCACCGCCCTGCACCCGCCGCTCCTGCGCCCGCCGCGACCGGACGCCCCGGGGGACCCGTCGTGACCCGTAGCCCCGTCGTCATGCGCAGACCCGCGCGCAATCCGCAGCTCCGCGCGTACGCGCGATCCGCAGCCCCGTCGCACTCCGTACCGGAAGGACGAGACAGATGACCATCGCCACCCCGCCCCTCACCAAGCAGGCGGCCACCGGCGTGCTGACCGGGCTCGCGCTCGGCGACGCCCTGGGCTTCCCCACCGAGTTCAACGACGTGCCCGCCATCCTCGCCAAGTTCGGCCCCTGGCGGCAGCTTCCCCTCCTGACGCCCGCCGTCGTCTCCGACGACACCCAGATGACGATCGCCCTGGGCCGGGGCATCCGCACCGCCATGGACAGCGGACTGCTCACGCCCGAACGGCTGGTGGACCCGGTCCGCGCGGAGTTCGTCGCCTGGTACCACTCACCGGACAACAACCGGGCCCCGGGCAACACCTGCCTCACCGCCTGCCGCCTCCTCGAACACACCCGGGTCTGGCAGGAGGCCAGCCAGACGCACTCCAAGGGCTGCGGCGCCAACATGCGGGTCGCCCCCGTCGGCCTGGTCCCCGGCCTCAGCGAGGAAC
Organism: Streptomyces sp. CNB091; assembly: GCF_000377965.1. Classification (NCBI taxonomy): domain Bacteria; kingdom Bacillati; phylum Actinomycetota; class Actinomycetes; order Kitasatosporales; family Streptomycetaceae; genus Streptomyces; species Streptomyces sp. CNB091. The sequence continues at coordinate 270,841 of NZ_KB899002.1, read as the reverse complement.
AGCGCGCCGGGGCCGCCCAGCTCCAGGCCGCCCTCACCCACGGCCACCCCACCGCGCTCACCGCCTCCGACCTGCTGGCCCGCGCGGTGTTCCTGCTCGCCCAGGGCGCCGAACCCCTCGGCCTGATCGGGCAGCTGCGCAGCTACGCCTACGAGAACCGGGGCCGCTACCACACCCGCTGGCTCGGCGACCTCTGGCGCCACGCGGGCGACGCCACCCCGCAGGCGTACATCCAGCGCGGCTGGGACGAGTGCCTGACCGCGCTGGGACGCGTCCAGGACGCGCTGCGCGCCCCGTCGCCGGAGACCGACCCGTGCGAGCGGACCGGGGACGGCTGGATCGCCGAGGAGGCCCTCGCGACCGCGCTGCACTGCTTCCTGCTGTTCCCCGAGGAGCCCGTCACCGCCCTGCGCCGGGCCGCCTGCACCCGGGGCGACTCCGACTCGATCGCCTGCCTGGCCGGAGCGCTCGCCGGGGCGCACCTGGGCGCGTCGGCCTGGCCCAAGGAATGGTCCGAGCGCATCGAGTACCGCAGCGACCTGCTGTCCCTCGCGGCGCTCTGGGACGCCTGAGCCGTACCGGCCGGCGGGCGCGCGTCATCGTTTCGCCGACGTGGCCTCCCTGAGTGAGCGGAGGACGATCGGGTACGAGAGGGCGGACCTGTTCCCGTACGGAAGGTTCGGTGGTATCCGTGTCCTCCTCACTCGTCGAGACCGTCGACATCAAGGCGCCCGTGGCCGTCGCCTGGTCCCTGTGGAGCGATGTCACCCAGTGGCCGAGGTTCCTGAGCCACGTCCAGCGCGTCGATCCGATCGATGAGCGGCGCTTCGCCTGGCAGCTCTCGCTGCCCGGTGCGGAGAAGCGCTTCGTCGCGGAACTCACCGAGGTGGTCCCCGAGGACCGCATCGCCTGGAAGACGACAGAGGGGGTCCACCACGCGGGGGTGGTCACCTTCCACCGGCTCGACGACACATCGAGCCGGGTCGCCCTGCAGATCGAGTACGACCCCCAGGGATTCATCGAGCACCTGGGGGCGCTGACCAACCTCGACTCCGCCCTGACCAACTACGACCTGGGCGAGTTCCAGAAGCTGGCCGAACTCACGGCAGCGTCGGGCGGTCCCCGTACGGTGTGAGCCCGGTCGGCGCCTGATCCCGCGCCGCCGAGGCCCGCCGGGCCCGGACGAGGAAGTCCTCCACGGCCGCCCGGCCGGGTTCCGGCGGCAGCGGGGAGCGGGTCGCCGCCTCGTCGTTCTCCTCACCGAGGCGGTCCATCCGGCGCTCCACCTCCGCCCAGGACACCTCGCCCCGCTTCACCGCCAGCAGCTCCTCACGGGCCTCGCCGACGTCGATGCGCAGCTCGCCCGTGCGCAGCAGGTCCCGGGAGCTCGCCAGCAGCCGCAGAAGATGCATCGCGTGCTTCCAGCGCGGCGCGCCATGGACCCGTACGTCGGCCTCCAGCTTCCTCCGCTGACCCAGCGCGTACCGGACGAACGTGCCGTGCGCCAGCCGCGACAGGAACGCCCCGCGCAGGGCCAGCAGCTCGCGGCCGGTGTCGTCCACGGACTCCACCAGCGGGGAGTGCAGGCACTCCAGCACGTTCGGGTTGGCCCGCAGCGCCAGCTCGCAGAAGCGTTCCAGCTCCCAGGAGAACTGCTCCGGCGCGGGGCCCTCCACATGCGTCGGCGGCTTCTCGAAGCGCCAGAACAGCGGGGTGGGCGCGAGGAACACCCCGCGCCGGTCCGTATCGCTCTCCTCCGTGGCCAGTCCGAACGCGCGCGAGCCCATCACGCAGGCGTAGACCGTGTGGTCGCGTACGAGTGCCTCGTCGTCTGGCTCGTCGTCGGCGGCGGTGATCATGCCCGCGAGCGTACGTGCGCGGTGGCCGCCGCGCCTCGGAGATTCCGGCCCGCGAGATTCCGGCCCGCTCTCAGCCCAGCCGGATCGCGCCCCCCGATACGGTGATCCGCTCGGCGGGCAGCGGCCGGGTCGCCGGGCCGGCCTCGACCGCCGCGTCCGTGAGGCTGTACCTGCTGCCGTGGCAGGGGCAGTTGATCGTGCCGTCGCTCACCGTCGAGACGAGGCAGCTCGCATGGGTGCAGACGGCGGAGAACGCCCGGAACTCACCCTCCTCCGGCTGGGTCACCACCACCTTCCGCTCCTTGAAGACGGTGCCGCCGCCGACCGGGATGTCCGTGGTCCGGGCCAGCTCCGCCCCGCCCGGGGCGTCCCCCGACACGGTCGGCGTCGGGCTCGCGTCCTCGCCGCCGCCCCCGTCGGACGATCCGCAGCCGGTGGCCAGGGCCGCGGCGCCCGCCGCACCCGCGGCCAGCACCGCCCTTCGCCGTGCGTTCATGCGCTCTCCTTCGATGACGGTGGGTGGCCGCCCATCGTGGCGGTGGCAGGCCCCCGGGCGAAGCGACCGCGCGGACCGTGCGCCCGACCGAGTGGTGGACGGGGCCCCGACGGCCGTGGCCCGCCCGTCTCACGGACGGAACTCCGTGATCAGGTCCGCCGCCGCCGATCTAGGCTGAGGTGAGCAGCCGTGCCGCGCCCCTGGGCGACGGGCCCGGCGGCGGAAGAAGGAAGAAGAGCGAACAGCGAAGATCAAGAGGAGCACGACGTGGCGGTACGAGCGGTCCGGGGCGCCGTCCAGCTGGACCAGGACGAGGCCGGGCACATGGGCCGGCGGGTCGGCGAGCTGCTGACGGCCGTCCTGGACCGGAACGAACTCGTCGCCGACGACCTGATCAGCATCTGGTTCACCGCCACCCCCGACCTGCACAGCGACTTCCCCGCCGCCGCCGCGCGCGGCCTCGGGATCGTCGACGTACCCCTGATCTGTGCCCAGGAGCTGGACATCGAGGGGGCCATGCCCCGGGTCGTCCGTATCCTCGTGCATGTCGAGACCTATCTCTCGCGCGCCGAGATCAGCCACGTCTACCTCGGCGCCACCGCCGCTCTGCGCAAGGACATCGCCCAGTGAGAACCGCCCTCGTCATCGGAACCGGGCTCGTCGGCACCTCCGCCGCCCTCGCACTGGCCGGTCGCGGCGTCCATGTGCACCTCGTCGACCACGACCCCGACGCCGCCCGCACCGCGGCCGCGCTCGGCGCCGGCACCGACGAGGCGCCGGAAGGCCGCGTCGACCTGGCGATCGTCGCCGTGCCGCCGGCGCACACCGCCGCCGTCCTCGCCACCGCCATGCGCGACGGGGTGGCCCGCGGCTACCTGGACGTCGCCAGCGTCAAGGGCGGCCCGCGCCGCGAGCTGGAGGCGCTCGGTCTCGACCTCACCCCGTACCTCGGTACGCACCCGATGGCCGGGAAGGAGCGCTCGGGGCCGCTCGCCGCGACCGCCGACCTCTTCGAGGGCCGCCCCTGGGTCCTCACCCCGACCCGGGACACCGACACCGAGGTGCTCAACCTCGCGCTGGAGCTCGTCGCCCTGTGCCAGGCCGTCCCCGTCGTCATGGACGCCGACGCCCACGACCGGGCCGTGGCCCTCGTCTCGCACACCCCGCAGCTGATCTCCTCGATGGTCGCCGCCCGGCTGGAGGAGGCCGACGAGACCGCCGTACGGCTGTGCGGACAGGGCATCCGCGACGTCACCCGGATCGCCGCGTCCGACCCCCGCATGTGGGTGGAGATCCTCTCCGCCAACCCCGGCCCGGTCGCCGACGTCCTCGCCGGGGTCGCCGCCGACCTGGCGGAGACCGTGACCGCGCTGCGCGGCCTGCACTCCGCCGACGAGGAGAAGCGGCGCGCGGGCACCGACGCCATCGAGGACGTCCTGCGCCGCGGCAACGCGGGCCGCGTCCGGGTCCCCGGCAAGCACGGCGCGGCCCCCACCGTCTACGAGACCGTGGCCGTCCTCATCGGCGACAAGCCGGGCGAGCTGGCCGCGATCTTCGCCGACGCCGGCCGGGCCGGGGTCAACATCGAGGACGTCCGCATCGAGCACGCCACCGCCCAGCAGGCGGGCCTCGTCCAGATCATGGTCGAGCCCAGCGCCGCCCCGGTACTCGGCGCGGCCCTCCAGGAACGCGGCTGGTCGATCCGCGGCTGAGCCCGGTCCCGTACGACGGGGCGGGGCGCCACCCCGCCCGGGTGGCCCGCCTCCCCCGTACGGGGTACAAGGGCCCGCCCGGTACTCGGTAACCTGGTACGAGGCCGTCCTCAAGGCCCGTCCGTCCCCGCACCGTGTACCAGGAAGGTGTCCACCACCGTGGAAACCGCACGCTCCTCCGTGATCGTCGCCATCGACGGGCCCTCGGGCACCGGCAAGTCGAGCACGTCCAAGGCCGTCGCCGCCCAGCTCGGCCTGAGCTACCTGGACACGGGCGCGCAGTACCGGGCCATCACCTGGTGGATGCTGAGCAACGGCATCGACGCAAGCGACCCGGCCGAGATCGCGACCGCCGCCGCCAAGCCGGTGATCGTCTCCGGCACCGACCCCGCCGCCCCGACGATCACCGTCGACGGCGAGGACGCCTCCGGCCCGATCCGCACCCAGGAGGTCACCTCCAAGGTCAGTGCCGTCAGCGCCGTCCCCGAGGTGCGGGCGATCATCACCGAGCTCCAGCGCTCCATCGCCGCGGCCGCGACCGGCGGCATCGTCGTCGAGGGCCGGGACATCGGCACCACCGTGCTGCCCGACGCCGACCTCAAGATCTTCCTCACCGCCTCCCCGGAGGCCCGCGCCGCCCGCCGCAGCGGCGAGGTCAAGGGATCCGACCTGACGGCCACCCGCGAGGCACTGATCAAGCGGGACGCCGCCGACTCCGGCCGCAAGACCTCACCGCTCGCCAAGGCGGACGACGCCGTCGAGGTGGACACCACCGAGCTGACCCTCCAGCAGGTCATCGAGTGCGTCGTCACCCTCGTCGAGGGGAAGCGGGTCGCCGCGTGAGCGATGCCACAGGCGCGCCCACGCTGCGCGGAGCGGCCGTCGGGCGAACCATCGGCATCGGCCTGATGTACGGGCTGTGGAAGCCCAGAGTTCTGGGCGCGTGGCGCGTGCCCGCCGCCGGACCCGTCATACTCGCGGTGAACCACTCGCACAACATCGACGGACCGATGCTGATGGGCACCGCGCCCCGGCCGGTGCACTTCCTGATCAAGAAGGAGGCGTTCGTCGGCCCCCTCGACCCGTTCCTGCACGGAATCGGGCAGATCGAGGTGGACCGCCGATCCGTCGACCGCACCGCCATCACCCACGCGCTCGGCGTGCTGGAGGACGGCGGCGTCCTCGGGATCTTCCCCGAGGGCACCCGCGGCGAAGGAGACTTCGCCTCGCTGCGGGCCGGACTCGCGTACTTCGCGGTACGGGGCGGGGCTCCGATCGTCCCCGTGGCCGTTCTGGGAAGCACCGAGCGCCGCGGACGGTTGATACGGGGGCTGCCCCCGCTGCGCAGCCCGATCGACGTCGTCTTCGGCGACGCGTTCGACGCGAGCGCCGGCGACGGGCGGCGGACGCGCAGGGCGCTGGACGAGGCGACCCTGCGGATCCAGGCGAAGCTGACCGCCCACCTGGAAAGTGCCAAGCGCCTCACCGGGCGATAGGCGAGACTTGAGTAGTGGACCGCGGTGATCGCGGTCCATCGATGATGATGCAAAGAGGAACGGACTTCATGAACGACCAGATTCACTCCGACGGCTCGGGCCACGAGCACGGAGCACTTGGCGATGCCGAGTTCGCGGAGTTCATGGAGCTCGCCGCGCAGGAAGGCTTCGATCCCGAGGAGGTCGAGGGCGCCCTCGACGAGGCCGGTCACGGCCCGCTCCCCGTGCTCGCCGTCGTCGGCCGCCCCAATGTCGGCAAGTCGACCCTGGTGAACCGGATCATCGGCCGCCGCGAGGCCGTCGTGCAGGACAAGCCCGGCGTCACCCGCGACCGCGTCAGCTACGAGGCCGAATGGGCCGGACGCCGCTTCAAGGTCGTCGACACCGGCGGCTGGGAGCAGGACGTGCTGGGCCTCGACGCCTCCGTCGCCGCCCAGGCCGAGTACGCCATCGAGACGGCCGACGCGGTCGTCTTCGTCGTCGACTCGACCGTCGGCGCCACCGACACCGACGAGGCCGTCGTCAAGCTGCTGCGCCGGGCCGGCAAGCCCGTCGTCCTCTGCGCCAACAAGGTCGACGGACAGAGCGGCGAGGCGGACGCCACCGCCCTGTGGTCGCTGGGCCTCGGCGAGCCCTACCCGGTCTCCTCGCTGCACGGCCGCGGCACCGGCGACATGCTGGACGCGGTCCTGGAGGCCCTGCCCGACGCCCCGGCCCAGAAGTTCGGCACGGCGCTCGGCGGCCCCCGCCGCATCGCCCTGATCGGCCGCCCGAACGTCGGCAAGTCCTCCCTGCTGAACAAGGTCGCGGGCGAGGACCGGGTCGTCGTCAACGAGCAGGCCGGCACCACCCGCGACCCGGTCGACGAGCTGATCAAGCTCGGCGGCATCACCTGGAAGTTCATCGACACGGCCGGCATCCGCCGCCGAGTCCACCTTCAGGAGGGCGCGGACTACTACGCCTCGCTGCGTACGGCCGCCGCCGTCGAGAAGGCAGAGGTCGCCGTCGTCCTGATCGACTCCAGCGAGTCCATCAGCGTCCAGGACCAGCGGATCATCACCATGGCCGTGGACGCCGGGCGCGCCCTGGTCGTCGCCTTCAACAAGTGGGACACCCTCGACGAGGAGCGCCGCTACTACCTGGAGCGCGAGATCGAGACGGAGCTCGCGCAGATCGCCTGGGCCCCGCGCGTCAACGTCTCGGCCCTCACCGGCCGCCACATGGAGAAGCTGGTCCCGGCGATCGAGACCGCGATCGAGGGCTGGGAGACCCGGATCCCCACCGGCCGGCTCAACGCCTTCCTCGGCGAGATCGTCGCCTCCCACCCGCACCCGATCCGCGGCGGAAAGCAGCCGCGCATCCTCTTCGGCACCCAGGCGGGCACCAAGCCCCCGCGCTTCGTGCTCTTCGCCTCCGGCTTCCTGGAGCACGGCTACCGCCGCTTCGTCGAGCGCCGTCTGCGCGAGGAGTTCGGCTTCGAGGGCACCCCGATCCACATCTCCGTCCGGGTCCGCGAGAAGCGCGGCCGCAACAAGTAGCACCGGCGAGCGCGACAAACAGCACCAGCGCACGACGAAGCCCCGGGCCGCTCTCGCGAGAGCGGCCCGGGGCTTCGTCGTGGGGCCTGCGTCGTAAGGTCTGCCTCATGGGGTCTGCCTCATGGGGCCTGCGTCGTGGGCCTGCATCACGGGACCTTGGTCGTGGGCCTTCGCCGTGCGGCCCCGGAAGTCCCGATCCGTGGGGGCTCAGGAGTCCCGTGACCCCGGCGGCAGCGCCGCGGGCCGGGGACGCCCCGCATGCCGCCCCACCCGCTGCCAGGAGCCGAGGCTCCCGGTGTGCTGGCTCTGCCCGCCACTCCCGCCCTGGCCGTTGCCGCCGTGCCCGGAAGGGGCGGGGTGGCCGCTCAGCGCGGTCCTGGAGGCGAAGAGACCGGCGCCGAAGGCCGGGAAACCGAGATTCTCCTCGCCGCTCCGGTCGCCCGGCAACGCCCGGAACGAGCGCCGGTACTCGGAGTACAGCGCGTCGTAGATCGGGGTGGGGGATACGCCCCCCGACGGATCCTGCGACGGTCGCATGGCAGGGATCTGACTCTGATGCTGGCGGGAGGAGTCGTATGAGTGCACGTAGGTGCCAACGACCTCACCGCGCGTCGGATGCGGCTCCGCCGGAGAAATCGCTGTTCGGTGGGGGCGTCCGAGCCGGCCGGACACGATCAGGTCCCGGCCAGCGGCATCGACGCGGCGACCAGCAGCCCGTTGACCGCGGCCTTCTCCAGGGCGTCCCGGAGCAGGTCCTCGCGCGGCTGCTGACCGATGGTGCCGGCCGGGGCGGCGAAGACGAGGACCGTCTGCGACTTGTTGGCCGCGGCCCGCCAGCCCTCGGTCACCTGGAGCGGCTGGTGGGCCTGCCACCAGGCGACCGGCTTGCCGCCGCCGGCGCTCGGCTGCAGCACGGCGTGCAGCTGGCCCACCGCCAGCAGCACGGACCAGCCCGCGAGGACCTCCGGCAGCCGGTTCAGGTCGGGGGAGGGGCGGAAGCCCTGCTCCAGCAGCAGCTGGAGGAACTCGTCGCCCCCGCTGCCGTCGGTGCCGGGCCGGGCGACCGGGCCGGTCGGTTCGACGACCAGGGCCGGGCGGAGATCGTCCTCGATGAGGACGAGTCCGCTGGTGATGCCGAGGACGGCCTGTTCGGGCATGCGCCCCTCCGTATCCTTCTGCTCGCTTCCGGTGATGCTGCGCACCGCGCCCTGGAGCTGGTCCTCGGCGACCTTGACGACCTGCGAGGGGATGCACGTCGCGTGGGCGAACGCGAGGACCGCGGTCTCGTCTCCGATGAACAGCACCGTGCTGGTGCGTTCCTGGTCGGAGTCGCCGGGGGTGCGGCAGGAGGTGCAGTCGTAACTGCCCGGGGCGTTGTCGCCGACGAGCAGCCGGTCGGCTTCGTCGTCGCCGATCTCGGCGCGTACGTCCTGGCTGACGTCGAGCATGCGCGGCACGGGGACTCCTCGAACTCGGTGCGTGGGCCGGGTGGTTCCCGGGCTCCATGAAGAGACAACGCGGGATCCGTGGCCGGGGTCACGCACCGGGGCGCACGGAAGTGCGACACAGGTCGACACATCGGTACATCGAGCAGTCGACGTACGGCTCCCGCGTTCCGCCGGGGAAGTTTTTACCGGGGAGCAGGCAACCCCTCGACATTCTCCTACGTCAAGCTCGGAGGAAAGTCCTGGTGAACGGGGAGCGCCAGCCGTCCGGGTCACCGCACCGGTGGCCCGCACACGCGGTCCCGTTACTTCCGGGTCTGCGGCTATCCGGATGGCATGCCTCCGGATAGCCGCAGGTCAGCGGCGCTGCGACAATGGGGCGGGCATACCGTGAGGGATATCGCGGACGCTCCGGGATTTCCCGGTGTATTTCGGACGGAAAAACGCCGGGAAGCGCAGATTTGGCAAGATCGGGCCGACAGGGGAAACAGCGAAACCATGCATATTTCTTTTCTTCTGCACAATGCCTACGGAATCGGAGGGACCATTCGGACGACGTTCACGCTCGCCCGTACGCTCGCCGAGCAGCACGACGTCGAGATCGTGTCCGTCTTCCGGCACCGTGACGCCCCCGTCCTCGGCGCACCCGAGGGCGTGACGCTGCGCCACCTCGTGGACCTGCGGAAGAAGAGCGCGACCTACGACGGCGACGACGCCGAACACGCCCGGCCCGCAGCGGTGTTCCCGCGCGGGGACAGCAGGCACAAGCAGTACAGCAGGCTCACCGACGCCCGCATCGCCGCCCATCTCGGGGCGACCGAGGCGGACGTCGTCGTCGGGACCCGCCCCGGGCTCAACGTGCACCTCAGCCGGGGGGCCCGCCGCGGACCGGTGCGCGTCGGGCAGGAGCATCTGACACTCGACAGCCACAACTACCGGCTGCGCCGCGAGATCGCCCACCGGTACACCCTGCTCGACGCGCTCACCACCGTCACCCGTGCCGACGCGGACGACTACCGCACGCGGCTGAAGCTGCCGGGCGTGCGGATCGAGGCCATCCCCAACGCCGTTCCCGAGGCCGCCTGTCCGCCCGCGAGCGGGGACCTGAAGTGGGTCGTCGCGGCGGGCCGGCTGCACCGGGTCAAGCGCTACGACCTCTTGGTGCGGGCCTTCGCCCAGGTGTCCGCGGCCCGTCCGGACTGGCGGCTGCGCATCTACGGCGGCGGGGACGCGACCGGCGACGAGCAGGCGTCGCTGCGCACCCTCGTCGACGAACTCGGCCTGCACAACCACGTGTTCCTGATGGGCTCGGCCAACCCGATGGAGGCCGAGTGGCCCAAGGGGTCGATCGCCGCCGTCACTTCGGACCGCGAGTCCTTCGGCATGACGATCGTCGAGGCGATGCGCGGCGGTCTGCCGGTCGTCGCCACCGACTGCCCGCACGGGCCGGCCGAGATCGTCGAGGACGGCGTCGACGGGCGGCTGGTCCCGGTCGGCGACCCGGACGCGATCGCCGCCGCCCTGCTCCAGCTGATCGAGGACGACGAACTGCGCCACCGGATGGGCGGTGCCGCGCTCACCGCCTCGGCCCGCTTCGACCCGGCGCGGATCGCCGAACGCCACGAGAGCCTGTTCGCCGAACTGGTCGCCCGCGGCGCTCAGGGGCACGGGCACGGCGCCCTGCGCACCGCGCTGCACCGCACCCGGGGCAGCGTCCTCGACGGGGCCTACGCCCTGCGCTACAAAGCCGCCGACGTGCTCCGCAAGGGAAGGGCCGCATGACCCCCGCCATAGCCACCGTACGGGCCGACTGCGTTGCCGATCCGGCCGGGACGCTCACCTTCGAGCTGACCGCCCCGGCCCCGGCCCCCGCCCCCGAGTCCGTGCTGCTCCTGCGGCGCCGGGGCGCGGCCGGCGGCAGACCCGGCGGCACGGTGCGGATCCCGCTCAGCGGATCCGGCCCGGGGCGGCTGCGGGCGGTGCTCCCGGCCTCCACCGAGCTGTCCGAGGGGCGCTGGGACGTCTATGTCGAGGAGCCGGGAGCCGAGAAGACGGCCTGGACCGTGGAGCCGGGGCTGCGGGACCTGCGGGCGCTCGTCGACCGCAGCCCGGACACCGGAGCCGCGAGCGTCAGCGCCCGGGTTCCCTACCCGACCGCCGACGGCCGGCTCGCCCTGCGCTGCTGGGTCCGCGCCCCGCACGCCGAGGCGGGAGCCGTCGTCGTCGGCCCGGCAGGCATGACGGTCGAGGGCGTGCTGTACGGCGTCGCCGTGGGGGAGGGGGCCGCCGTGGAGGCCCGGCTGCCCAAGGACCGGGCCCGGGCGCACCGCTTCCCGCTCACCCCCGCCGACGGACCGGCGGGCGCCTTCGCCTTCACCCTGCCCTACGGCCCGCCGGCCGAGGGGCCGGTGGACGGGGCGCAGCTCTGGCAGCTGTGGCTGGTCCCGGCGGCGGGCGCGCCCGGGGTCAGGATCTCCCGCATCCTCGACGACGTCTGGTCCCGCAACAAGTCCTTCGTCTACCCGACGCGGGCGCCGGCCCCCGGCGTGCTCGCCACCCCCTGCTACACCGCCGACAACGACCTCTGCCTCCGGCTGGAGCCCGGACCGGCGGACCGCTGAGGGACGGCCCGCGGACGGAGGGATCGCGGGCGGACCATCGCGGGCCGCAGGGGTCGCGGGCGGAGGGGATAGCGGGCCGAGGGGTTGCGGGGGATTGCGGACCGGGGCTGTCCGCAATCCCTGGCAGACTCGCCCGCATGTTGGAGACCTCGGCACGACTGCTGCGCCTGCTCTCACTGCTCCAGGCCCACCGGGACTGGTCCGGCGCCGATCTGGCCGACCGGCTCGGCGTCACCCCGCGCACCGTGCGCCGGGACGTCGACAAGCTGCGCGACCTGGGCTATCCGGTGAACGCCAGCAGGGGCACCGGCGGCGGCTACCAGCTCGGGGCGGGCGCCGAGCTGCCGCCGCTGCTGCTGGACGACGAGGAGGCCGTCGCGGTCGCCGTCGGCCTGCGGACGGCCGCCGGGCACGGCATCGAGGGCATCGGCGAAACCTCCGTACGCGCGCTGGCCAAACTGGAACAGGTGCTGCCGCACCGGTTGCGCCGCCGGGTGAGCGCGCTCGGCGCGTTCACCGTGCCGATGCTCCGCGGGGCGGACGACTCCGCCGTGGACCCCGCTGTGCTCACCGAGCTGGCGGCCGCCTGCCGGGACGCGGAGCGGCTCCGGTTCGCCTACCGGACCCACGGCGGGGAGGTCTCGCGCCGGACGGTGGAGCCCCACCGACTCGTCTGCACCGAGCACCGCTGGTATCTGGTGGCCTGGGATCCGGACCGGGCGGACTGGCGCACCTTCCGGGTGGACCGGATCACCCCGACCCCGCCGCACGGCCCCCGTTTCGTCCCCCGCCCCCCGCCGGCGGACGATCTCGCGGCCTACGTCTCCCGGGGCGTCGCGGTCTCGGCGTACGCGGCGCGGGCCGTGGTCCTGCTGAAGGCCCCGGCGGCGGAGGCCGCCCGGCGGGTGTCGCCGTCCGCCGGGGTGGTGGAGGCCGTGGACGCGGACACCTGCCGACTGATCGCGGGCGCGCCGGACCTCACCGTGCTGGTGATCCACGTGCTGATGATGGGGATCGATTTCGAGGTGATCGAGCCGCCCGAGCTGATCGAGGTCATGCGGGAGGCGAGGGACCGGCTCACGCGCGCGCTCGACGGATCTGAGACTCCGGGTGTGGTATGGGCCCGCCGTTCCGCGCCCGGCGGTCGGGTGGGACAAGCGTGCGGCTAAGGAAAGGCCGGTTTACGGGGGCGGGAATTTCGGGTGACCCGGCCATTCGCGCGGCGCTCCCCGCCGAGGAGAGAAGAAGCAGGTCATCCCGCGATTTCGGAAGGCTCCCGGCACCCCCTCACGCTGTTGTAAGGGGTTTCCCGATAATGCGCGCGGATGCCTGCGGCCAGCCCGTTCGAGTGAATAGGACCGCGTATACACGTGTGGGGATCCTGTGACACAAGCGTGACCGCCACGGCATGTGGAGATGCAGGGGAACGCCCTCCCGGCCCGGCCTTCCACCACGGTCCGGGGCCGCCTACGGTGAAGGCATGGCATCTCTACCGACCCCTCCAGCCCAGCCGGACGACGCCGCCGAGTCGTACGTCGGCCTCGCCGCCGACGCCGCCGAGCGACAGGCCAGGAGCCGCGGCTGGGACACGGTCCGGGCCGTTCCCCCGGGCACGTTCCTCACCATGGAGTTCCGTCACGGCCGCATCAACTTCCAGGTCGAGGACGGCGCGGTGACGCGCTGCTGGGTGGGCTGACCCGCCGGCCGCACCGGGCCCCCGACGGCCGGAGGCCCCGACTGCGGTCGGGGCCTCCGGTGGTGTGCGGGTGAGGCTGTGGGCACCCCGTTCGCGGGGAAGCGGGCAAGCGGGGAGCGGGATCAGCCGCCGGTCATCGGACGTGCCGGGCTGCCGGTGCCGCGTGCGCCCCGTTCCGTGTGCGGCGGCGGACGGCGGACGCCCGCCGGGGCGACCGGCGGGGAGCCCGGCCGCACGTGCCCGCCGTGGGCCCGCGCCCTGGCGCCCGGGGCTGGATGTCCCGCGGGGAGCACCGGCCCGGCCCCGGCGGCCACGGTCTCGGCGGCGAGGCCGTCGGCTGCCATCGACTGCGGGAGCATCACCGGTCGCGGTTCCGACCCCGACCCCGACCCCGACCCCGTCCCCGCCACGGATGCCGGGTGGGCGCCGTCGCGACGCTCGCGCCACTGCTCGCGCATCGCGAAGATCCAGGCCTCGGTCCGGGCGATCAGCGGCTCGAACCACGGCAGCGCCAGCAGGATGAGCAGCCCGGCCGCCCAGCCCAGCACGACGTCGCTGAGCCAGTGCGTACCGATGTACACGGTGGTGAGGCCGACGCCCAGCGAGACCGTCGCGGAGACGGCCGACAGATAGCGCCTGGCGCGTGGCGTGGTGGCCAGATAGGCGAGGATTCCCCAGGTCACGACGGCGTTGGCGGTGTGCCCGGAGGGAAATATATCGCCGCCGGCGAACATCTCGGCCGAGCCGATCTGTGTCGCGTAGTGCGGGCCGAGCCGCCCGAGCCCCAGCTTGACCGCGCCCACCGTCACGTTGAGCAGCAGCAGGGAGGTGCCGAGGACCAGCAGCGGCCGGAGCGTGTGCTGACGCCAGGAGCGCCAGCCCAGCCAGCAGGCGACCATCACCGCCGTGGGGCCGCGCTGGCCGAGCACGACGTAGTAGTCCAGGAAGGCGTGCAGTTCGGGCCACTGCTGGTAGGGCCGGAACAGCATGACCTTCCAGTCCAGGGCCACCAGCCAGGACGTGATCAGCACCGCCCAGACGATGGCGAGATAGAACGCCAACGTCCCGCCGAAGAGGGCGATGCGGTGACGGCTCATCCGCGGTGCCACTATCTTCGGCGGTTCCGGCTCCCGGTCCAGCCGGGCAAAGATGTCGGTACGCACCCAATCGACGTTACAGCGAGTGAGTGTGCGAGCAGGCCAATCCGGGCTCTTTGTGATGACGATGTGATGTGGACTTTGTCTCGGAACGGCGTCTTTTCCGGTCGCCGAGAAGTGCCTCCGTGATCTTGTCGCCAATTGCCCCTCGGTTCCGTTCGTAAGCGTGTTTGATCTCTCGGAAAAAGAGGCGCACCGGAATCCGCGGCAATTGGTCCCGCCATTCGGGGACGCGCGCGCCGTCGCGCCGCATCCCTCGACGCCCGCCGGAACCCCCCGTCACGGCGGGCGTCACGGCTCCTCGGACCGGAGCCCCCCGGCCGGTTCCGGAAACGGCGTACGCCAGACTGTGCGGCGGAACGCGGTATGACGTGGACCACAGGTGACCTCGCCGGACTCGCGTACGCTGACGGCTCACTCGCCCGTCGATGCCGGGCCCGAGGGACACGCACCCCACGTCACCGTCGGTCCGCCGAGCGCGAGGGACTCATCGGGAGGTACGTAGATGTCCGGGACGACCACGGCCGGGGTCCGGCTGCGCAAGGCCACCGGCGACGCCGACCGCTGGGTCGTCCTCGTGGTCCTCTGCCTCAGTCTCCTGGTCGTCGCTCTCGACGCGACCGTGCTCCACGTCGCCGTCCCCGCCGTCACCGAGGACCTGCGCCCGAGCGGCACGGCCCTCCTGTGGATCGTCGACGCCTACCCCCTCGTCTGCGCCTCGCTGCTCATCCTCTTCGGCACGCTGGGTGACCGGATCGGCAGACGGCGCGTGCTGCTCATCGGCTACGCGCTGTTCGGCGTAGCCTCCGCGATCGCCGCGACGGCCGACACCCCGGCCGTCCTGATAGCGGCCCGCGCCCTCCTCGGCGTCGGCGGCGCGATGATCATGCCCGCCACGCTGTCGATCCTGCGCCAGGTCTTCCCCGACCGCAGGGAGCGGGCGCTCGCCATCGGCGTGTGGACCGCGGTCGCCGCGGTCGGCGCCGCCACCGGGCCGGTCGTCGGCGGCTTCCTGGTCGAGCACTTCTGGTGGGGCTCGGTCTTTCTGATCAACATCCCGCTGATGGCCGTGATCCTGCCGCTGGGCCGCTGGCTGCTGCCCGAGTCGCGCGGCGGCGACGACGGCCCGTGGGACGTGCTGGGTGCGCTGACCGCCGCGGCGGGAGTGCTCGGCGTCGTCCTCGGCGTGAAGCGGCTGGGCAGCGGCGCGGGGCTCCTGGACCCGGGCTCGCTGGGGCCGCTGGCCCTCGGGCTCGCGCTCCTGATCCTCTTCGTACGCCGTCAGAAGCGCCGCAGGCATCCGCTGATCGACGTCTCCATGTTCGCCCGCCCGGCCTTCTCCACCGCCGTGGGCTGCATCGTGCTCGCCATGCTGGCGCTGGTCGGCCTCCAGCTGATCGCCGTCCAGTACCTCCAGCTGGTGCTCGGGCTCAGCCCGCTGGAGACCGGGCTGCGGCTGCTGCCCCTGACCTTCGCGGCGATGGCCGCGGGCGCCACCGGCTCGTACACCCTGCGCCACGTCGGTCCCCGCCGCATGGTCGGCTGGGGCTTCGTCCTCACCGCGACCTCGGTGCTGCTGCTCACCTCGATGGGCCAGCACGACCGGCCCGCCCTGCTGACCTGCGCGTTCGTCCTGCTCGGCTTCGGCCTCCAGACCACGCTCTTCGGGGCGTACGAGTCGATGCTCAGCGACGCCCCGCCGGAGCGGGCGGGTGGCGCGGCGGCCATAGGGGAGACCTCCTACCAACTGGGCGCGGGCCTCGGCATCGCCCTGCTCGGCAGTGTCATGAACGCCGCCTACGCCCCCGGTCTCGCCGGTCTGCACGAGCAGGGCGTGCCCGCCCGCGCCGGGGCGGAGGCCTCCCATTCGCTGGGCGAGGCCTATCAGGTGGCCGCGCAGCTGGGCGGCCCGACGGGCGACCTGCTGCGCTCCACGGCCCGGCACGCCTTCATCGGCGGACTCCACGTCACGCTGTTCGTCAGCGCGGGGCTGCTGCTGCTCGGCGCCCTGGCCGCCCTGCGGCTGCCGAAGGCCATGGAGTGTCCGCCGAAGGAGGCGTGCCACCGGCGCGAGGCGGACGACGCCGTATCAACGGCCGCCTCCGTAGACTCAGCCGTCTCCGCAGCCTCAGCCGCTTCCGCTTCCGCGTCCACGGCTTCCGCATACGGAGCTTCCGCTGCCGGGACAGACGAACACCGGGCCCCCGGCGCCGCCCGGCCGGCCGGGCCGGACCGCCCGGCCCCGCGCCCGATGGTGCCCGCGCGGCGCGAGCCGGCCGAGGCGACCGGCTCTGGACGAGCGGCACACTGAGCCGTAACGTCAGCACGACGCCCTGACTACCACTGCTAGTTTTCGGAGGGCGGGCGTCTCCCGGTCCCTCCGAGCACCGTGCGAGCCGCCGGAGGCACCCTCATGTCCAGCACCGAGTCACCGAAGCCGTCGAAGCTCCCGCCGTTCGACGCGTCGGATCCCCTCGGCATCGACGACCTGCTCGGCGCGGACGACCTCGCGATCCGCGACACCGTCCGCACCTGGGCCACCGACCGCGTCCTGCCGCACATCGCCGACTGGTACGAGAAGGGTGAGCTGCCCAAAATCAGGGAGCTGGCCCGGGAGCTGGGCGCGCTGGGCGCGCTCGGCATGTCGCTGGACGGGTACGGCTGCGCCGGGGCGAGCGCCGTCCAGTACGGGCTCGCCTGCCTGGAGCTGGAGGCCGCCGACTCCGGGATCCGCTCACTCGTCTCCGTACAGGGCTCGCTCGCCATGTACGCGATCCACCGCTTCGGCTCCGAGGAGCAGAAGCGGCGGTGGCTGCCCGGCATGGCGTCCGGCGAGATCATCGGCTGCTTCGGCCTGACGGAGCCCGACCACGGCTCCGACCCGGCCGGGATGCGGACGTACGCCAAACGCGCCGGCGAGGACTGGATCCTCACCGGCCGCAAGATGTGGATCACCAACGGATCGGTCGCCGGGGTCGCCGTCGTCTGGGCCCAGACCGACGAGGGCGAGGACGGGCGGGGCATCCGGGGCTTCGTCGTGCCGACCGACGCCCCCGGCTTCTCGGCCCCGGAGATCCACCACAAGTGGTCGCTGCGCGCCTCGGTCACCAGTGAGCTGGTCATGGACGAGGTGCGGCTGCCCGCCGACGCGGTGCTGCCGGACGCGAGTGGGCTGCGCGGCCCGCTGAGCTGTCTGAGCCACGCGCGCTACGGCATCGTCTGGGGCGCCATGGGCGCGGCGCGGTCCAGCTTCGAGTCGGCCCTCGACTACGCGAGGAGCCGGGAACAGTTCGGCCGGCCGATCGGCGGCTTCCAGCTCACCCAGGCCAAGCTGGCGGACATGGCCCTGGAGCTGCACAAGGGCATCCTGCTCGCCCACCACCTGGGCCGCCGCATGGACGCGGGCAGGCTCCGGCCGGAGCAGGTCAGTTTCGGCAAGCTCAACAACGTGCGGGAGGCGATCGAGATCTGCCGCACCTCGCGCACGATCCTCGGGGCCAACGGGATCTCGCTGGAGTATCCGGTGATGCGGCACGCCACGAACCTGGAGTCGGTGCTCACCTACGAGGGAACCGTGGAGATGCACCAGCTGGTACTGGGCAAGGCGCTCACCGGTCTCGACGCCTTCCGGTGAACGGGACGCGCCGGTACCCGCGCGCCGGCCGGATGCGTTGACCGGATCTCTCCGGCGAGCGCCCTGCTCAGCTCTGGTTGAAGAAGCCGCCGGCCTTGCGGCCGGCGGCTTCGCCCGCCACCACCTGGGTGTCGGCGGGGGACAGCAGGAAGACCCGGGTGGCCACCCGGTCGATCGAGCCGCGCAGGCCGAAGATCAGCCCGGCGGCGAAGTCCACCACACGCTTGGCGTCGGCGGGGTCCATGGCCGTGAGGTTGACGATCACCGGGACGCCGTCCCGGAAGAGCTCGCCGATGGCGCGTGCGTCCCGGAAGCTGTCCGGGGTCACCGTCGCGATCCGGCGGTCCCGCTCCTCGGCCGTCTCCGCGGCCACCTGCACCCGCGGGTCGGTGACCCAGGCCTGATTGCCCGTACCGGTCTCCGCACCCTCGGCGTACTCGTCGTCGTAGTACCGCTCGTCGTTGTCCTCTACGAGGCCCAGCCAGGCACTTGCCTTGCGCACCGATCCCATGGACGCCTCCTCTCACCGCGGTTCCTTGGCGTTCCGCATCTCTTTCGTATCCCTATGGTCGTCCATGATGCGGATACCGCGCCAAGTGGATAGTCGGCCCGCAGGCGATTCGTGACGTTACTGGTGCAGAAGATGTGGCGATTCGTCAGGGTTCGTCCTGCACAAGGGGGCTTGTAGAAGGAAAATATGATGCTCCGGCCGTACGGGTGATCCGGGGGACGTACGGGTGAACGGGTCACTCGATACGATGCACGACGCTCCGGTGCGCGAGCGTCGCGCACCGGCTGAACGGCTCACGGGGGATCGTCGTGTTCGGAATCGTCAGGCCCTGCACCCATCGGCTCTCCGAAGGTCTCCGGGTCGAGTGGATGGCCCATCTCTGCGGTCTGTGCCTGGCCCTGAGGGCGGATCATGGACAGTTCGCCCGTATCGTCACGAACTATGACGGCCTGATCGTCTCCGTCCTGACGGAGGCTCAGGCGGGCCGGGTGTCCGACAGCCGGCGCACCGCCGGACCCTGCCCGCTGCGGGCCATGCGCACCGCGCCCGTCGCCCAGGGGGAGGGGGCGCGGCTCGCCGCGGCCGTCTCGCTCGTCCTCGCCTCGGCCAAGGTCCGCGACCACGTCGCCGACCGGGACGGGCTGCTGGCCCGCCGCCCGGTCGCCGCCGCCGCGCGCCGGGTGGCCGCCGGGTGGGACCGGGCGGGCGCGCGGACCGGGGCGGCCCTCGGCTTCGACACCGCCCTCCTGGTCGACGCGGTCGACCGGCAGACCGGGATCGAGACGCTCGCCGGGCCCGGCACCCCGCTGCTGACGGTCACCGAACCGACCGAGACCGCCACCGCGGCCGCTTTCGCACACACCGCCCAGCTCGCCGGGAAGCCGCAGAACGCCGCGCCGCTCGCGGAGGCCGGCCGGCTCTTCGGGCGGCTCGCCCATCTCCTGGACGCCGTGGAGGACCAGGAGGTCGACGCCGCGTCGGGCGCCTGGAACCCGCTCACCGCCACCGGCACCCCGCTGTCCGAGGCGCGCCGGCTCTGCGACGACGCGCTGCACGGCGTGCGGCTCGCGCTGCGGGAGGCGGAGTTCACCGACGGCAAGCTCGTCCACGTCCTCCTCGCCCATGAGCTGCGGCGCTCGGTCGACCGGGCGTTCGGCACCTCCTCCTGCTCCCATCAGGGGCAGCAGGGGCTTCAGCTGCCCGAGAGCGCCTTCGGGCCGCCGCCGGGCAATCCCTACGGCGCGCCGCCCGGTCAGCCGTACGGTCCGACGCCCGGAGATCCGTACGGACCGCCGCCCGGCGGCCCGGGCTCGCCACCTCCGCCGCGCCCGCCCCGCGACCGGCGCGGGCTGATCGCCGGATGCCTGGTGTGGGCCGGGCTGGCCTGCACCTGCCAGATGTGCTGCGGGAGCTTCGAGGACCCCTGGAGCCGGGAGCGGCGGCAGGCGCCGTGCCAGAACTGCGGCGACTGCTGCGAGGCCTGCAGCTGCTGCGGCGACTGCGGTGAGGGCTGCTGCTGTTGCGGGGAGTCCTGCGGCTGCGACTGCTGAACGGGCTCCGCCCGCCGGTGCGGCGGGCGGGACCGGCGTCAGGTCACTTCAGTTCGGGTGGCGAGATCTCCGAGGACGGGATCGCGGACTCGGTGGTCCCCCACTTCTTCAGGATGCGGTCGTAGGTCCCGTCCTCCTTGAGCCGGTTGACCGCGGCCTGGAAGGCGGGGGCCAGCGGGGTGCCCTTCTTGAACGCGAAGCCCACGTCGAGCCGCTTGAACTCGTTGAGGAAGCGCAGTCCCTCCTGCCGGCTCACCCCGTAACGCAGCCCGTTGATCGTGGACATCACCACATCGCTGCGGTTCTGCTGGAGCGAGAGCCAGACGGCCGTCTGGTCGGCGTACGTCTTGACCTCGTACGGCTTCCTGCCCGCCTCCGTGCACCGGGGCAGATGCTCCTGGAGCGTCACCTCGAAGGTGGTGCCCGCCCCGGTGGCCACGTTCAGCCCGCACAGCTGGGTGAGGTCGGTGACCTTCTTCAACCCGCTGTCCTCGCGGACCGCGAAGCCCTGCCCGTCGTTGATGTACGTCACGAAGTCCACCGTCTCGCGGCGTACGTCGGTGACCCCGAAGTTCCCCGTGCCCAGGTCGTACTTTCCGCTGCCCAGCGCCGGCAGGATCGCCTCGAACGACGCCACTTCGCGCTTCAGTTCCAGCCCGAGCACCCGGGCCGCCGCGTCCGCGAAATCGATGTCCGCGCCGGCCAGGGTGGTGCCGTCCTGCTCGTAGAAGGCTCCGGGCGGGGTGCCGATGGCGGCGGCGATCCGCAGGGTGCCCGCCTCCCGGACCCCGGCCGGCAGCAGTTTCGCCGCCGCCTCGTCCTTGCGGACCTTCGAGACGACGTCCGTCGTCGGGGTCTTCGCCCGAGCCGCTTCCTGGTCCGGCCCGCCGTCCGCCGCCTCCGTCGGCTCGGCGCAACCGGTGAGGGTCAGCGCGGCCACGGTGATCAGGGCGAACAGGGCGGTATGTCGGGATCTGGGCATGGCTGTGCTCTCCGGGTTCGTCGGGATGGGCCGACCGCCCCGGGCCCTCTGCGGGCACGGGGGACGGCGGATGTGTTCAGCGGTGCGAGGGGAGGGCGGAGCGGTGTGGTGAAGGTGAGGTCACGCGAGGAACGGGGCTCGAACGCCGAAAGAACAGGCGTGAGCAGGAAAAGCCGGACAGCGGGGAGTCAGCTCAACAGGAAGAGGACCACACACGACCGAAGTCGATGTGGGAGCGGGTGACCAGCCACTGCTGCGAATGCATGGCCCAAGTGGAACAGGCATCCGCGTGCGCGTCAACCGAGGTGAGATCCCCGGCTCACAGTGTGGACAGGCTTGACAACTCCCCGCGCACGCCGCTTATCTCGGACCCATGGACCGGCGCTGAGGGGCCCGGCCCCTGTGTGGTTTCCGGTGTGAGGCACGCCCCGTGTTCGATCTGAGCATCCACGGAGCTCCCGCATGCCCCCGCAGACCGTCTCGCTGCCCCCTCCCTCCTCCCGGCCGCTCGTCAAGGACGACGCCGACACGGTCCCGCGCATCGTCCCCGTACGCCGAACAGGCCGCTGGACAGCGGCTGTTGCCGTTCTCGTGCTGCTCGCGCTGGCGCTGAACTCGGTCATCCGCAACGACGCCTTCCAGTGGGACGTCGTGCTCTCCTACTTCGGCACCGTCCCCGTCCTGCGCGGGCTCTGGCTCACGCTCTGGCTCACCGCGGTGGTCGTGGTGCTCGGCTTCGTGCTGGGAGCCCTGCTCGCGGTCATGCGCCTGTCAGGCAACCCCGTTCTCCAGGCGGTCAGTTGGGGCTACGTATGGCTCTTCAGGTCCACGCCGATCCTGGTCCAGCTGCTGTTCTGGTTCAACATCGGCGCGCTGTACCCGCAGATCCTCGGCGTCTCCACGGTCAGCCTCCTCGGCCCGGTCACCATCGCCGTCATCGGACTCACCCTGCACGAGGCCGCGTACGCCGCCGAGGTGGTGCGGGGCGGGATCCTCTCCGTCGAGCGCGGCCAGGTGGAGGCCGCCCAGTCCCTCGGCCTCGGCCCCTGGCGGCGGTTCCGGCGCATCGTGCTGCCGCAGGCCATGCGCTCGATCGTGCCGCCGGCCGGGAACATGCTGATCGGCACCCTCAAGGGCACCTCCATCGTCAGCATCATCGCCGTGCAGGACCTGCTGTACTCCGTCCAACTCGTCTACCACCGCACCTACCAGGTCATCCCGCTGCTGCTCGTCGCCACGCTCTGGTACGCGGCCGTCACCACGCTGCTGAGCATCGGCCAGCGGTATGTGGAGCGGTACTACGCCCGTGGCACGGCGGGTGCGCGATGAGCACCGTGCCCAGCGTCGTGGTGATCGGCGGCGGCCCGCGCGGCACCGGCGTCATCGAGCGCATCGCCGCCAACGCCGGTGAGCTGTACGGCGGTCAGCGCCTGGACATCCATCTGGTCGACCCCTACCCGGCGGGCGGCGGGCGGATCTGGCGGCCGGACCAGTCGCCGCTGCTGTGGATGAACTCCATGGCCGAGGACGTCACCATGTTCACCGACGAGACGGTGGACCTGGCCGGCCCCGTCGTGACGGGACCCGCCCTGGACGCCTGGGCCGAGGACGTCCGCGCGGGCCGCGTCGTCCCTTCGGCGGACCCCGCCGTGGTGGCCGAGATACACGGACTCGCCGGCGCGGACTTCCCCTCCCGGCGACTCCAGAGCGCCTATCTGCGCTGGACCTACGACCGCGCCCTGGCCGCCCTGCCGCCCGGCATCACCGTGCACGAGCACCGCACCACCGCCCTCGCCGTCACCGGACCACGCGGCGGCCGCCAGCGCGTCCGGCTCCAGGACCGCGCCGAACCCCTGCTCGCCGACCTCGTCGTCCTGACCGTGGGCCACCTCGACGCCGAGAAGGAGCCCGAGCAGGAGCGGCTGAGCGCCTTCGCCCGGCGGCACGATCTGGTGCACCTGCCCCCCGACTTCACCGCCGACAGCGACCTCGACGCCCTGCGCCCCGGGGAGCCGGTCATCGTCCGGGGCTTCGGGCTCGCCTTCATCGATCTGATGGTCCTGCTCACCGAGGGACGCGGCGGACGCCACGAGAACGGGGTCTACCTGCGGTCGGGCCGTGAACCCGTGCTGTACGTAGGATCGCGCCGCGGCGTCCCGTACCGCGCGAAGATCGGCTACGGCTGGACCGGCGAACGCCCGCCGCCGCTCCGCCTGGGGCAGGCGTGGACCGCGGAGCTGCTGAGCCGGCCCGGGCCGCTCGATTTCCGGCGCGATGTCTGGCCGGCGGTCGCGAAGGAGCTCGGCCACGCCCACTACCACCGGCTGTTCACCGCCCACCCCGAGCGCACCGCCCTCGCCCACGAGGTCTTCGCCGAGAAGTACGCCGCCGCCGACCCGGACAGCCCCGAACTGGCCGGGCTGATCGCCGAGGCCGTGCCCGACCCCGCCGACCGGCTCGACCTCGACGCCCTGGACCGGCCCCTCGACGGTGTCCGCCACGCATCGCCCGAGGCCCTCCAGGAAGCCCTGCGCGACCACATCACCGCCGACCTGACCCGGCGTCACGACCCGTCGCACAGCGAGGATCTCGCGGTCTTCCTCGGGCTGCTCACCGCCTACGCCCAGCTCGTCCGGCTCGGCGACATCGGCGGCTGGTGGCACGGCTTCTTCAGCTATCTGGCCTCCGGCCCGCCGGGGCCCCGGCTCCAGCAGCTCCTGGCCCTCTCCCGGGCCGGCGTCGTCCGCTTCCTCGGCGCCGGCCTCACCGTGGAGACCGACGAGGAGCACGGCCTCTTCCGGGCCACCGGCGCCACCCTCCCCGGTGCGCACACCGAGGCCCGCGCCCTGGTCGAGGCCCGCCTCCCCGACCCCTCGCTCCGGCACACGGCGAGCCCCCTGCTGCGCGCGCTGCGCGACGAGGGGGCCGCCGTCACCGACACCGGACTGCTCTCCGTGGACCCTGTCGACAGCCGGGTGCTGGACCGCGCCGGCCGCCCGCACCCGCGCCGCTTCGCACTGGGCCCCTTCACCACCGCCCGCAACAGCGGGGCGTTCACCCGGCCCCGTACCGGCGGACCCGCCTTCCGGCAGAACGACGCCGCCGCGCGCGCCGCCCTCACCTTCCTGCGCGACCTCTCCTGTCAGGGCCTGCTCGCCTCCTGACCGCCCACCCCTTCCCGTACCACCGCCGCCACCGCGCCCAAGGACTCCACTCATGTCGCTGACCAGCGATCCACCCATCGACCCACCCGCCGGGACCCACGACGGCCCGCCCGCCCCGAAGACCGCCGGACCCGGCACCGACTACGGAGAGCTGACGGTCGTCCCGGTCCGCCACCCCTGGCGCTGGGTCGCCGTCGCCGTGACCGCCGTCCTGGTCGCCCAGTTCATCAACGGGCTGGTCACCAACCCCGGCTGGGAGTGGGACGTCTTCGCGCAGTTCTTCTCCGCACCCGTCATCCTCAAGGCGGTCTGGCTCACCCTCCAGCTGACCTTCTACGGCACGGCCCTCGGCTTCGCGCTCGGCATCGTGCTGGCGTTCATGCGGCTGTCGGCCAGCCCGTTCCTGCGGACGGTCGCGTACGGCTACATCTGGGCGTTCCGCTCCATCCCGCTCATCGTGCAACTGCTGTTCTGGTTCAACCTCGCCTACCTCTACGAGGAGTTGCGGTTCGGCATCCCGTTCGGGCCGGGCTTCTTCACCTTCGACACGATGAACCTGGTCGGCGCGGTCGGCGCGGCCGTCCTGGGCCTCGCGCTGCACCAGGCGGCGTACGCGGCGGAGATCGTGCGCGGTGGCGTACTGGCCGTCGGCGGCGGCCAGTCGGAGGCGGCGGCCGCCCTCGGCATCCCGAAACTCCGGCAGCTGCGGCGGATCGTGCTCCCGCAGGCGATGCGCTCCATCCTGCCCAACGCGGCCAACGAGATCATCTCGCTCTTCAAGGGCACCTCGATCGTCTCCGTCATGGCGATCGGCGAGCTCTTCTACCAGGTCCAGGTCGTCTACGGCCGCAGCGGCCGGGTCGTCCCGCTGCTGATGGTCGCCACCGCCTGGTACATCCTCCTGACCACCGCCCTCTCGGTCGTCCAGTACTACGTCGAACGTCACTACGCCAAGGGGGCCGTGCGATGAGCGCACCCAGCGATGCCATGGTCGAGATCCGCTCCGTGCACAAGAGCTTCGGCTCCCTGGAGGTGCTGCGCGGCATCGACCTCTCGGTGCGGCCCGGCGAGGTCACCGTCATCCTCGGCCCCTCCGGCTCCGGCAAGTCCACCCTGCTGCGCACCATCAACCACCTGGAGAAGGTCGACCAGGGCTGGATCAGCGTGGACGGCACCCTGGTCGGCTACCGCAGGGACGGCGACAAGCTCTACGAGCTGCGCGAGCGCGAGGTACTGCGCCAGCGCACCAAGATCGGCTTCGTCTTCCAGAACTTCAACCTCTTCCCGCACCTCACCGTGGTGGAGAACATCATCGAGGCGCCCGTCTCCGCGCTGCGCCGCCCCCGCAAGGAGGCCGTCGAGACGGCGGAGAGGCTGCTGACGCGGGTCGGACTCGCCGACAAGTCGGCGGCCTACCCCGGGCAGCTCTCCGGCGGCCAGCAGCAGCGCGTCGCCATCGCCCGCGCCCTGGCGCTGGAGCCCCGGCTCCTGCTCTTCGACGAGCCGACGTCCGCACTGGACCCGGAGCTCGTCGGAGAGGTCCTCGACGTCATCAAGGACCTGGCGCACGGCGGCACCACGATGATCGTCGTCACCCATGAGATCGGCTTCGCCCGCGAGGTCGCCGACACCGTCGTCTTCATGGACGAGGGCCGCATCGTCGAACAGGGCCCGCCCGCCGACCTGCTGGACCGCCCCACCCAGGAGCGCACCCGCGCGTTCCTCTCCAAGGTTCTCTGACCCGCCCCCATGCCTCCCTCATCCGCAAGGAGTACGTACGTGTCCGTCCGCCGCGGCATCGCCCTCGCCCTCGCCACGCTCACCGCCACCGGAACGCTCACCGCCTGCGGCGACCCCGACGTCTCCACCGACGTGGCGGCGTCCAAGGACAGGAAGGAGACCGGGGTCAACACCAGCCCCGACCAGGACCGCCTCAGAGGCGAGAAGGTGGACGCCGTCGCCGCCCTCGTCCCCGAGGCGATCCGCGAGCGCGGCACGCTGAGGATCGGGGCCAGCGCGGACGCCGTGCCGCCGCTCGGCTTCTACGCCACCGACGACAGGACCCGGATCGGCTCCGAGATCGACATCGCCACCCTCGTCGCCGACACCCTCGGTCTGAAGCCGCAGTTCGAGCAGGTCTCCTGGGAGAACCTCTTCGTCGGCCTGGACAGCTCCAAGTTCGACGGGGTCCTCTCCAACGTCACCGTGACCGAGGAGCGCAAGGAGAAGTACGACTTCGCCACCTACCGGCTGGACAACATCGCCTTCGAGGCCAAGAAGGGCGGCTGGAAGGTGAACGGCCCCGCCGACGTCGCCGGCAAGACGATCTCGGTCTCCTCCGGCACCAACCAGGAGAAGATCCTCGTCGAGTGGAGCGAGGAGAACGTCAAGGCCGGGCGTGAGCCCGTGGAGATCAAGTACTTCCAGAAGGAGAACGACTACTACCTCCCCCTCCAGTCGGGCCGCATCGACGCCCATCTCGGCCCGAGCCCGTCCGCCGCCTACCACGTCGCGACGTCCGGCCAGAGCGAGATCGCCGGACAGATCTCCGGAGCCGGCGGCGGCCTCCAGGGCAAGATCGCCGCCACCACGAAGAAGGGCAGCGGCCTGGTCGAGGCGTACGCCGCCGCGATCGACCACATCGTCGAGGACGGCTCGTACGGCAAGGTCCTGGAGCGCTGGGGGCTCGGCGGCGAGGCCGTGGAGAAGTCGGAGATCAATCCGCCCGGCCTGCCGAAGACGGAGAGCTGACCGATCCGAACCGGGGGATGTCCTGCCGACCGGGGCCGGTCCACGGCCGGCAGGACACCCCCGGGGCCGCGTCGGCTCCGCCGCCCCGGCCGCGCGTCCCGTCCGGCGCGCGGCCGGTCGACGGCCCCCGCGGCGCCCCCCGACCGACCGTCACCCGAGAGGCTCCCGCATGTCCGCCCCTGGCTCCCTCCACCTGGCCGCCGAGATCGGCGGCCCCCCGCACTACGACGCCGGGCACTACCTCCGGCTCGCCCGGCTCGCCGAGGACGGCGCGCTCGACTACGTCACCCTCGGCGACTCGTTCGCCCGCCCCGGACTCGACGCTCTCGCCGTCCTCGCCCGGCTCGCCCCCGCCACCGACCGCATCGGCCTCGTCCCGACCGTCACCACCACCCACACCGAGCCCTTCCACGTCTCCTCGGCCGTCGCCACCCTGGACTGGGTGAGCCGGGGCCGCGCCGGCTGGAGCGCGGACGTCTCCACCACCGAGGCGGAGGCCCGGCTCTTCGGCAGACGCCCCGCGGCACCGCCCGCCGACCTGTGGCAGGAGGCCGGGGAAGTGGCCGACGTCTCCGGGCGGCTGTGGGACAGCTGGGAGGACGACGCCGAGATCCGCGACACCGCCACGGGCCGCTTCATCGACCGGGACAAGCTGCACTACGTCGACTTCGAGGGCGCCACCTTCTCCGTACGGGGCCCCGCCATCGTGCCGCGCCCGCCGCAGGGCCGCCCCGTCACCGTCATCGACGCCACCACCGGCCCGGCCCGCGAGGCGGCCGCCCGGCACGCCGACGTCGTCCACATCCGGGCCACCACCCCCGAGCAGGCGGCCGCCGTCCGCGACGAGGTGCGGGCCGGGGCCGCCGGCCACGGGCGCGACCCCGGGGCGCTGCGGGTGCTGGTCGCGCTGACCGTCGACCTCGGCGACCGGGAGACCGCGCCGGAACCCGGTCTGGTGAGCGGACCGCGGCTCTCCGGGCGCGGCACCTACTTCCGGGGCGGCCCGGTCGACCTCGCCGACCTCATCGCCGAGTGGCACCGGGCCGGCGCGGCCGACGGCTTCCACCTCACGCCCATCACTCCCGAGCGCGACCTCGAAAGGATCGTCAACGGCACCGTGGCCCTCCTCCAGCACCGCAGCCTCTTCCGTACCTTCCACCCGGGCGGCACCCTGCGCGAGCACCTGGGACTCGTGCGCCCCGCGAGCCGCTACGCCGCCGCCAGGACCACCGCGAAGGAGGTCTGACCGTGCCCCGTCCGATGCACCTCGCCGCCCATTTCCCCGGCGTCAACAACACCACCGTGTGGGCCGATCCCCGCTCCCGCAGCCAGATCGACTTCTCCTCCTTCGAGCAGCTGGCGAGGGTGGCGGAGCGGGGGAAGTTCGACTTCTTCTTCCTCGCCGAAGGGCTGCGGCTGCGCGAGCACAACGGCCGCGTCCACGACCTCGACGTGGTCGGCCGGCCCGAGTCGCTGACCGTGCTGAACGCGCTGGCCGCCGTCACCGACCGGCTCGGCCTCGCCGCCACCGTCAACGCCACCTTCAACGAGCCGTACGAACTCGCCCGCCGGCTCGCCACCCTCGACCACCTCAGCGCGGGCCGGGCCGCCTGGAACGTGGTGACCTCCTCCGACGCCTTCACCGGGGAGAACTTCCGCCGGGGCGGCTATCTGCACCGGGCCGACAGATACACCAGGGCCGCCGAGTTCGTCGCCACCGCCCGCGAGCTGTGGGACTCCTGGACGCCCGACGGCGTGTCACGCCCCTTCGCCCACGAGGGGCCGCAGTTCACGATCTCCGGAGAGTTCACCGTCCCGCGCTCGCCACAGGGCCACCCGGTGGTCATCCAGGCCGGGGACTCCGACGAGGGCCGGGAGTTCGCCGCCTCCGCCGCCGACGTCATCTTCACCCGGCACGGCACCCTGGAGGCGGGCCGCGCCTTCTACGCCGACGTCAAGGCGCGGCTCGCGGCGTACGGCAGGGAGCCCGGCGACCTGAAGATCATGCCGGGCGTCACCGTGGTGACCGGCGACACCGACGCCGAGGCCCAGGAGCGCGCCGCCGAGATCCGCCGGCAGCAGATCTCCCCGCAGAACGCGATCCTCGCCGCCGAACAGCTCTGGGGCGCCGACCTCTCCGCGTACGACCCCGACGGGCCGCTCCCCGAGATCGACCCCGTCATCGACTCCGGCCTCGTCCAGGGCAGGGTCCTGCACGGGGATCCTGTCGCCGTGGTCGCCCGCTGGCGCGCGATCGCCGAGGCCAAGGGGCTCTCGCTGCGGCAGACGGTCATCGAGACGACCACCCGGCAGTCGTTCATCGGCTCGCCGCGGACGGTCGCGGCGGAGCTGACCGCGTTCGTCGACGAACGGGCCGCCGACGGTTTCATCCTCGTCCCCCATCTCACCCCGAGCGGCCTGGACGACTTCGTCGACCGGGTCGTCCCGCTCCTCCAGGAGAGCGGAGCGTTCCGCACCGAGTACACCGGCTCCACGCTGCGGTCGCACCTCGGCCTCCCGGAGCCGGTATGGAAAGGTTGACCGCATGAGCACGGACGCACAGCAGCAGGAGCAGGGCGGCGGGCCGGACGCCGCACAGGACTGGCAGCGGTGGCACGAAGGGCGCGTCGTCGCCGTCGCCGCCCCGTACGGCCCGCTCTCCCTGACCGGAACCCACTGGCTCTCCGACTACCCGGAAGGGCGAATTCCGGCCGTCCCGGGGCGGTGGCGCGAGGACGGCGACGAGGTGGTCCTCACTGCCGCCGCCGAGGAGGGCGTCGTCGTCGACGGCAAGCCGCTGACCGGCGAGGTCAGGCTGGGGGCGGACCGTGGGCCGATCGACGACTCCCGGGTGGCGCAGGGGGAGCGGCGGCTGGTGGTGCTCCGCCGCGAAGGGCTCTGGGCGGTACGGGACTTCGACCCGGGGTCACCGGCCCGGCACGCCTTCTCGACCATCGAGGCCACCCCGTACGACCCCCGCTGGGCGCTGCCGGGAACGTTCCGTCCCTACGGCGACGACCGGACCGTGCGGGTGGTCAACGCGGACGGGATCGAGCGCGGTCTCGGGCTCGGCGGTGAGATCGCCTTCACGGTGGACGGCGACGAGCACACGCTCCAGGTCGCGGTCGAACCCGACGGGTCGCTGTGGGCCGTCTTCGCCGACACGACCAGCGGGAACGGCAGCTACCGCTTCCGTTTCCTGCGGCCCGCGGCGCCCGCCGCCGACGGCCGCGTGGAGGTCGACCTCAACCGCGCGCTGCTGCCGCCGTGCGCCTTCGCCGATCACTTCATCTGCCCGTTCCCGCCCCCGGGCAACACGCTCTCCGTCGCGGTCCCGGCGGGGGAGCGGAACCGGATCGACGCCTGACCCGCGAGAGGTCCCTCCGGCCCCGGGAGCCCCACGGCTCCCGGGGCCGGAGGCGTGTGTGACCCACGTGGCCGAAAGGCATTCTTGCGCCCCCTGTCCGGGCCCCTCGATACTCCGGTCAGCGATTGTCAGGGGCACGGCAACTCCGGAATCCGGACAGGCCCCCGACTGCGCCTCACGGGCCCACCACCCCACAGGAGGGCCCCCGATTCCCCTCGGAGGAACCCGAAGTGAGGATCAAGCGCACCAGTAACCGCTCGAACGCGGCGAGACGCGTCCGTACCACGGCCGTACTCGCGGGGCTCGCCGCCGTCGCGGCGATGGCCATTCCCACCGCGAACGCCGAAACCCCCCGGACGTTCAGTGCCAACCAGCTGACCGCGGCGAGCGACGCCGTGCTCGGCGCCGACATCGCGGGCACCGCCTGGAACATCGACCCGCAGTCCAAGCGCCTCGTCGTCACCGTCGACAGCACGGTCTCGAAGGCGGAGATCAACCAGATCAGGAAGTCGGCGGGCGCCAACGCCGACGCGCTGCGCATCGAGCGCACGCCGGGCAAGTTCACCAAGCTGATCTCCGGCGGCGACGCGATCTACTCCAGCACCGGACGCTGCTCGCTCGGCTTCAACGTCCGCAGCGGCAGCACCTACTACTTCCTGACCGCCGGCCACTGCACGGACGGCGCGACGACCTGGTGGGCGAACTCGGCCCGCACCACCGTGCTCGGCACGACCGCCGGGTCGAGCTTCCCGAACAACGACTACGGCATCGTGCGCTACACCAACACCACCATTCCCAAGGACGGCACGGTCGGCGGCCAGGACATCACCAGCGCCGCCAACGCCACCACCGGCATGGCCGTCACCCGCCGCGGCTCCACCACCGGCACCCACCGAGGTTCGGTCACCGGACTCAACGCCACCGTCAACTACGGGGGCGGCGACGTCGTCTACGGCATGATCCGCACCAACGTGTGCGCCGAGCCCGGCGACTCCGGCGGCCCGCTCTACTCCGGCACCCGGGCGATCGGTCTCACCTCCGGCGGCAGCGGCAACTGCTCCTCCGGCGGAACGACCTTCTTCCAGCCGGTCACCGAGGCGCTGAGCGCGTACGGCGTCAGCGTGTACTGACCGGTCCCACGCCGGCCAGGTACGGAGCAGTCCGTACAAACGTGCCCCCGTCCGGAATTCCGGACGGGGGCTCCCGCTCGCCGGGGAGCTCTTGAGAGGATGTCGCCACGACGGGTCGCCGCTACGGGGCGACGGGGGCGGGTCGACGGGGCGGGCGCGGCGCGCCCCTGGCCGCGCTCCGCTGGCATCAGGGGGTAGCAGGTCCGTGAATCGCATCGGAGTGACCGGTCACCGCTCCATCCCCGCCGAGGCCGAGGCCCATGTGCTCGCGGGTCTGCGGGCCGCGCTGTGCGGCCTCGACGGCGCGACGCAGGCGCTCTCCAGCCTGGCGGTCGGCGCCGACCAGCTCTTCGCCGACCTCGCCCTCGCCTGCGGCGCCGAACTGACCGCCGTGATCCCCAGCGGCGACTACGAGGCCTGCTTCGAGAACGCCGTCGACCTCGGCCGCTACCGGATGCTCAAGGCGCGCGCGGCGCGGGAGGTCCGGCTCGACTTCCCGCACTCCACCGACGAGGCGTACTACGCGGCGGGCGCCTACATCGCCGACCACTGCGACCGGCTGCTCGCCGTCTGGGACGGCCTCCCGGCCCGGGGCCTCGGCGGCACGGGCGACATCGTGACGTACGCCCGCACCCTGGGCCGCCCGGTCACCGTGATCTGGCGCGACGGAGTACTGCGCGGCTGACCGGAGGGCGCCATGACCGGGAGGCCGCCCATGACCGGTGGGTGCCCGCCGAGCAGGCCGTACGAGGGGGGACGCCCCCGACCCCGTACGGCGGCCTCCCCGGCTCACACGCGATGTCTGACCAGCCAGTCGGTGTGCTCGGGCGACACGATCCGCTCGGTCTCGAAGACCGCCGCCGGCCAGTGCCGCTCGGTGAGGGTGGTCTCCATGGCGGCCTGCATCGACTCCAGGTCCTTCTCCACCAGCGAGTGCGCCGAGACCAGCGGATGGTGCCGCCGCATCTCGTTCCAGGCGAGACAGGCCGCCGCCGCCGCGGAGAACGCCCCCGTCAGGCCGAACGAGCGCCCCACCCCGAAGGCTTGGAACACGCTCAGCGCCAGCGCCGGGAGCGTCAGCGCGACAATGGCGCCCGACCACAGGAGCGCCCCGCGCCGCGAGGCCTGCTGGCGCCTGCGGTACCAGCGCCGCTGTTCGATGAGCCGGTCCCGTACATACGTTTCCTTGCGCACCGTGTAGGCCTTGTTCCGTAACGCGCGCATGGATTCCGTGATGAGGCCGCCGGAATCCGGCAGTTCCTCGCGCGGATCGGCCCAGCCCACTTTCCGCAACTCCTGGAGGCCGTCCTCCAGACGATTGGCGAACAGCGCCTCCGGGTGCTCGGACGCGCTGTCGAACGGTGCCCCGTGGACCGCGTAGCGCCAGCAGTTGGACTTGATGAACTCGGCCGCCGAGCGGTTCAGTTGCCAGTGCGACTTTGCTTTGCGGTGGGAGGCGAGGAAGGTCGCGAAGAGCACGCCCAGATAGGCCAGCACCGCGGCGCCGTACAGGGCACGGGCCGCCGGACCGTCCTCGGTGTGCCAGGGCAGCGCCGCGGGCACCGTGCCCGCCACGAGCAGCGCGAGCTGAGCCCGGGTGGTGTTCACGGCCTCACGCTGGCGGGCCACGGCGACCGCGTCGGTGTGGTGGAACAGCGTCGGCAGGTCGTCGTTCCTGAAGACCATGGATCTCAGCGGCTCGGGCAACGCCGTCATGGACGCCTCCGTCTGCAGTTGTCGTCTGACCCGGCCGGTCGTGGCGCCTGCCCCGCCCGGGCCACGAGAGTAGGGGGGAGGACCGGACGCGGCAAGGGCGTCCCGGCTCCTTGGACGGTCACCACGACAGGGTTCGGCCACTTCCGCGCGGGTGACCTTCCTCACATCGCGACACTGTGGCAAGGTGGTCCAACTGGGCTGAACCAGAAGTGAGTTGCCGCCCCCTGCGGTGGGCGCGACCACCTCCGTGCGGGGAGGGGCCATCGAGAGTGACCGGGACGGCGGGCGTGCTCCCGCCGCGGTGCGCCGGGCGGGTCGACGCACCGCGCACCCGGGCGCGGGTCACGGGCGCCGTGGGCGCGGGCCACGGACCCGTCCCGGACCGCGTGCGCGTCGCCCGGGCGGGACACGGTCTCCCTGGCGAGGCGCTGGTGAACGGGTGAACCGCCGTCCCGCCGGAGCCCCCCGGCGCCCGCCGTCCGGGACCCGCGCGGTGCGCGCCCCCGGCACCTGTGCGAGCGCTCTCGCCGGTGGCGGAAAGCCTCTCACCTGCGCGTGCCGGCGGCGGCCGGGGCAGCCCACGGGCCCGCCGGTTCCGCCGCTCGTCCCCCGCTCACCCGAGCGGCCGAGCGGAAGGTGTGTTTCGAGTTTCGAATCCAGGTGTGAAGGCCGCTCCGCCGGCATGTGGAAGAGCCTCCGCGGTAGTAAAGTGCGCGTGCCGGAAGGTGTGATGACACGCAATCCGGCAGCGTTTCAATGTCCGGAAACAGACCCCTTCAGGATCCCCCTAGGACGGCCGTGAAGACCTACGGAACCACCCCCGCCTTCGCCTCTGCGAAGACCCGCGCGACTCTCTCGGCGACCGACGTCCGGAGCGCCGAGGCCGCCAGGAAGATCAACCGCGTATGCGGTGCCACAACGGCCAGGTCCACCCGGATCTCCACGTTCAATTCGGCTCTCTGAGCCGACGTCAGAAGCGGCTAGAATGACGGGATGACAGGACCCCTGGTCCCCTTCCGTGAATTCGTGCTGAAAGTGCACAGCAGGTGCGATCTGGCCTGTGATCATTGTTATGTCTACGAACATGCCGACCAGAGCTGGCTGACACGCCCCAAGACCATCTCTGACGAGGCGATTTCCTGGACTGCCCGGCGCCTGGCCGAGCATGCGACGACTCATGCGCTTCCCTCCGTAACAGTGATCCTGCACGGTGGGGAACCGCTCCTGGCGGGGCCCGCGCGACTGCGACGGGTCTGCGAGGAGCTCGGCTCGGC
This sequence comes from Streptomyces sp. CNB091, assembly GCF_000377965.1. Classification (NCBI taxonomy): domain Bacteria; kingdom Bacillati; phylum Actinomycetota; class Actinomycetes; order Kitasatosporales; family Streptomycetaceae; genus Streptomyces; species Streptomyces sp. CNB091. Next base: position 236,742 of record NZ_KB899002.1, on the reverse strand, counting down.
TCTGAACGGCATCGCTGAGCTGGACCTCAGGATCCACACCAACGGCGTCCAGCTCAGCCCCCGTTACCTCGACCTCTTCGACGAGTTCCACGTCCGGGTCGGGATCTCGCTCGACGGCGACCGCGCGGCCAACGACCGCCACCGCCGGTTCGCCGATGGACGCAGCAGCCACCCGATGGTGCTGCGCGCCGTCGAACTGCTCCGCGAGGAGCGCTACCGCCACCTGGACCTCGGCCTGCTGTGCACGGTCGACATCCCCAACGACCCGGTGGCCGTCCAGGACGCTCTCGCCGGGCTCCGACCCCCGCTCGTCGACTTCCTGCTGCCGCACGCCACCTGGGACGACCCGCCCCCGCGGCCGGACGGATCGCCCACCGCGTACGCCGACTGGCTCCTGACGGTCTTCGACCGCTGGACGGAGCAGGGCCGCCCCATGCCCGTCCGCATGTTCGCCTCGGTGCTCTCCAGCCTGAACGGCGGCCCCAGCCTCACCGAGTCCCTCGGCCTGGCCCCCACCGACCTCGTCGTCATCGAGACCGACGGCCAGCTGGAACAGGTCGACTCGCTCAAGAGCGCCTACGAGGGCGCCGCCGCCACCGGGTTCGACGTCTTCCGCAACACCTTCGACGAGGTCGCGGCCCACCCCGGCGTCCGGGCGCGGCAGCTCGGTCTGGCCGGGGTCAGCGAGACCTGTCGCCGCTGCCCCGTCGTGCGCTCGTGCGGCGGCGGGCTCTACACCCACCGGTACCGCTCCGGAAGCGGCCCCGAAGGTCTCGACAGTGCCCCCGAAGGCCTTCTCGACAGCGGCTTCGACAACCCGTCGGTCTACTGCGCCGACCTGGCCGCCCTGATCCGGGGCATCGAGGAGCGCACGGCCGCGGCCACCGAGTCGCCCGCCGTCCGGGCGCCCGACGAACTGCTCGCCGCCCATCAGGACCTGACCCGGACCCTGCTCGCGGCTCTCCACGACACCCTCGACGGGCGGGGCGGGGCCCTCTGGGACGACGCCTGGCGGCTCGCGGCGACGCTGGAGGCGGACGCCCCGGGCGCCGAGGCGCTCGACACGGTGCTCGCCCACCCCTACACCCGCACCTGGCTCGTCGGCGCCCTGGAGGACGTCGAGGCGGGCCGCGGCCTGACGGGGCCCGCCGCCGAACGGCTCGGCGCCACCGTGGCCGCCGCCGCCGTCCGCGCCGGACACGACCTGTCCGTGCCGGTGGCGTACCGGGACGGAGGCCTGTACCTGCCCACCCTCGGCACCGTGCTCCTCGGCGGCCCGGGGGAGCGGGGAACGGCCGTGGTGCGCGCCACGGCCGACGGATTCCTCGTCCGCCGGCCACAGGACGCGCCCGGCACGGAGCTGCGCATCGCCCCCGATGAGCCCGAGGGCCCGCACTGGCTGCCCGTACACGTCCTGCGCCGGGCGCCCGCCCCCGTACTCCTGCTGGACGACCTCGACCCCCTCCGCGACTGCTTCGACGCCCCCGCGACCGACCGCCTGGAAGCGGAGGAGGCCGACGCCTGGGCGCACCGGGTCGGCGAAGCCTGGTCGCTGCTGGCCGACGCCGTACCCGGCCAGGCGGCCGAGGCGGCCCTGACGTTGACCACGCTGACCCCGTTGCTCACCGGTGACGCCGAGCCGGGGCGCCACGGGCCCGGCGCGCTCGGCGTCGGGCCGTCGGCGGAGCCGAACGAACTGGCACTCGGCCTGCTGAGCGGATTCCGCCGGGCGAAACTGCGGGCGCTCGGGGAAGTGACGGATCTTTACGCCTTGGACGGTACCTGGGAACATCGGACGCCTTGGGGGAACGAACACGTGACGTTCTCCCGACTGCTGGCCGAGACATTCGAACGGGCGGGGCTCGGGCTTTACGACCCGCGCTTCCTCACGGGTGTTCCGGAAGCTCTCGACAAGATCGAAAACGCGGCGGAGGTGACGGTCGACGGAAAACAGCTGGTCTCCGCTGTCCGCAAGGAGATCAGCGGAACCCGGAGTGCGACCGAGAAGAATGGCGGCAGGAGCCTCCCGTCGTAAGGTCATGCGGCGAACGTCCTGGGATCTGACCAGAAAGTGACGTTCGAATGACCGAACGGCAGGGGGGTGGAAAGCGGTCCGCTCCGGAATGATGAGTTCGCTTCCACTCCCTATCCTCCTTCCGGGATGCGAGTGCTCACACAGGACGGGGGTCGTGTGCACGCATCGACGCAACAGCGAGCGGTGGGCCATCGGCCGTATTTCTTTCTGAGTTACGCCCACACGCCGGGGTACGGCGGCGGCACGGACCCCGATATGTGGGTCGAACGGCTTTTCCAGGACCTCTGCGGCCACGTGATGGCCATGACCGACTTACCCGCGGGCGCGCCCGCGGGCTTCATGGACCGGGAGATACGTTCCGGAGAGGGCTGGTCCGAACGGCTCGGCGACGTCCTCGCCACCTGCCGGGTCTTCGTCCCGCTGTTCTCGCCGCGCTACTTCGCCAGCGAGATGTGCGGCAAGGAATGGTACGCCTTCGAACAGCGCGCCATCCACCACCGCGCCCGCTCCAACCAGCCCGCCGAGGCCATCGTCCCGGCACTCTGGGTACCGGTGCCGCCGAGCCAACTGCCCGGCTCCGCGGAGCGGTTGCAGTTCAACCACCGTGATTTCGGGGAACGGTACGTCAGCGACGGCCTGTACGGCCTGATCAAGCTCAGACTCTTCGCCGAGGAGTACGAACGGGCCGTCTACGAACTGGCCAAACGCATCGTGAGCGTCGCCGACTCGGTCCGCATCGACACCGGGCGGCCTGTCGACTACCGCCTCGCGCCCAGCGCCTTCGGCTCCCCCAGCAGCGGAGTCGGAGCCCCCCGGCCGATGCAGATCACCATCGCGGCGCCGACGCGCCACGATCTGCCCGAGGGCCGCAACAGCGACCACTACGGCGACCACCCCCAGGACTGGAACCCCTACTACCCGGCGGCCGCGCGCCCGCTGGCCTATGTGGCGGAAGAACTGGTCCGCTCCCTCAACTACCAGGCCGTCATCACGTCGTTCGACGAGGACCGGCACGACGGCAAGACCCCGCCCACCACCCCCGAGATCCTGCTCGTCGACCGCTGGGCCCTCCGGGACGAGGACCACCGCCGCAGGCTCGCCGCCTTCGACGCCGAGAACCGGCCCTGGGTGACCATGGTCGTGCCGTGGAGCCGCGACGACCACCAGAGCAGAGCGGCGGAGAGCGAGCTCACCCGGATGCTCGAAGCGACCATGCCGATCAAGATGGGCCAGGGCCGGGCCCTGTGCCGGGCCGCCGCGAAAGGAGTGCCCACCATGGAGGCGTTCGGTCAACTCCTGCCCCAGGTGGTCGAGGTGGCCGCCCAGCAGTACCTCAAGCACGCCAAGGCCTACCCTCCCGGATCCGGCGGCGGCTCCGGTGAGCGGACCCGGCTCACCGGCCCCATGGGCAGTACGAGCTACATCCCCGACCCGCACGACCCTGCGACGGAAGCGGAGGACCTATGAGTGCCGGTCGTGACGGGCGCATCGTCACCTTCTACTCGTACAAGGGCGGTACCGGGCGCACCATGGCGCTCGCCAACACCGCCTGGATCCTCGCGGCCAACGGCAAGCGGGTACTGGCCGTCGACTGGGACCTGGAGGCCCCCGGGCTGCACCGGTTCTTCCACCCCTTCCTCGACCCGGCCACCCTCGGCGCCACCACCGGCGTGATCGACCTGATCACCGAGTACGCCTGGGCCGCGACCAGCCCCGCCCAGCGCCCCGAGGACTGGCACCGCGACTACGCCCGCATCCAGCCGCACGCCGTGTCGCTGACCCCGGAGTCGCTCGGCTGGGAGTTCCCGCAGGGCGGGACGCTCGACTTCGTCTCCGCCGGACGGCAGAACCGCGAGTACTCCGCGACCGTCTCCACCTTCGACTGGGACAACTTCTACGACCGGTTCGGCGGCGGCCACTTCTTCGACGCGCTGCGCGACGACATGAAGGCCAACTACGACTACGTCCTCATCGACAGCCGGACCGGCCTCAGCGACATCGCCGACATCTGCACCGTCCACCTCCCGGACGTGCTCGTCGACTGCTTCACCCTCAGCGACCAGTCCATCGACGGGGCGGCCTCCGTCGCCCGCCAGATCGCCGAGCGCAACACCGGCCGTCCCATCGCCCTCTACCCCGTCCCGATGCGCATCGACGAGGGCGAGAAGGAGAAGGCGGACGCCGGGCGGGCGCTGGCCCGGCTCAAGTTCGACCGGCTGCCGCGCGACCTGTCCGGCGACGAACTCACCGCCTACTGGGGCGCGGTGGAGATCCCCTACCGGCCCTATTACGCCTACGAGGAGACGCTCGCCACCTTCGGTGACGAGGCCGGGCTCTCCAACTCGCTGCTCTCCGCCTTCGAACGGCTCGTCGCGGTCATCACGGACCGGGAGATCACCTCGATGCCCCCGGTCGGCGAGGAGGTCCGCCTGCGGATCCGCGACGCCTTCACCCGGCGCAGGCCCGCCCTGCCCGCCGACCTCTTCCTCAGCTATGTGGCGGAGAACCGGATGTGGGCCGACTGGCTCGAATCGATCCTCACCCGGGCCGGCTTCCGGGTGGTCCCGCGCGACGTCTCCGCCGAACGCTCCCCCGACGAACCCGCCGACACCACCGCGGAGAGCGCCGCCCGCACCGTCGTGCTGCTCTCCAGCGCCTACCTGAAGTCGCAGCGCGCGGTCGAGCTGTGGGAGCGGACCGCCGCGGAGGCCGTGGGCAGCGGCCGCCGCCGACTGGTCCCCCTGCGGGTCGGGGACGTACGCCTGAGCGCCCCCTACATCGACCGCAACCCCGTCGACCTCTTCCGGCTGGACGAGGTGCACGCCACCACCGCCGTGATGCGGGCCCTGGACCGCCCGGTGCAGGTGGCGGACGGGGTCTCGCCCGGGCCCCGCTTCCCCGGCACCGTGCCGAGGATCTGGAACGCGCCGCCCCGCAACCCCGGATTCACCGGCCGCTCCCTCGTCCTGGAGCGGATGCGCGACCAGCTCGGCGGCGGCCTGGCCGTCGTCCTGCCGCAGCCGCAGACCCTGTACGGACTCGGCGGCGTCGGCAAGACCCAGGTGGCCCTGGAGTACGTGCACCGCTTCATGGCCGACTACGACCTGGTGTGGTGGATATCGTCCGAGCAGACCGACGACGTGGTCGCCTCGCTCGCCGAGCTCGCCGTCCGGCTAGGCGCCCAGGGCGGCGACGACATGGCCGCCGCCTCCCAGGAGGCCGTCGACCTGCTGCGGCGCGGCGTGCCCTCGGACCGCTGGCTGCTGGTCTTCGACAACGCGGACGACCCCGAGCAGCTGCGCCGCTACTTCCCGCAGGGAGGTTCCGGCCACATCCTGGTGACCTCCCGCAACCAGAGCTGGTCCCAGCACGGGGACGCGCTGCCCGTGGACGTCTTCCTGCGCGAGGAGTCGATCGAGCACCTCCAGCGCCGGGCGCCGGGGCTCAGCGACGAGGACGCCGACCAGGTGGCGACCGCCGTGGGCGACCTGCCGCTCGCCGTGGAGCAGGCGGCCGCCTGGATCGCGGAGACCGCCACGCCCATCGACGCCTATCTCGAACAGCTCGCCCGGCAGGCGCCCCAGGTCCTCGGGCTCAACCAGCCGGCCGGCTACCCGGAACCGGTCGCCGCGACCTGGAACATCTCCATCGCCCGGCTCAAGGAGCGCTCGCCCGCCGCCGTGCGGCTCCTCCAGCTCTGCGCCTTCTTCGCCCCGGAACCGATCTCCGCGAACCTCCTCTACAGCAAGGAGATGATCGACGCGCTGAAGCCGTACGACTCCTCGCTCCAGGAGAAGCTGGTGCTGGGCCGGGTCATCCGGGAGATCGGCCGGTTCGCCCTCGCCAAGGTCGACCAGGTCTCCAACTCCATCCAGGTCCACCGCCTCGTCCAGGCCGTGATCAAGGCGCAGCTCAGCGAGGAGGAGCAGCGCGAGGCGCGGCACGTCGTCCACCGCATCCTGGCCGGCGCCCGGCCCGACGACGACGAGCCGATCGACAACCCGGAGACCTGGCCGCGCTTCGCGACGATCTGGCCGCACCTCGGCCCCTCCGACGCCCGCAACTGCAAGGAGCCGGAGACCCGCAGGCTCCTGATCGACCGGGTCCGCTACCTCTGGAAGCGCGGCGACGTCAGGACCGCGGGCGCGCTCGGCGACGAGCTGCGGGAGATCTGGGAGGAGAAACTGGGGGAGCGGGACCTGCAGTACCTCTACCTCTGCTTCCATCTCTCCAACATCCTGCGTACCCGGGGCCGTTACGTGGAGGCGAAGGAGCTGGACGAGTTCACCCTGGAGCGGCAGCGGGCGGTGCTGGGCCCCGAGCACCCGCACACGTACATGACCACCAGCAGCCTGGCCATCGACCTCGGTCTGCTGGGGGACTACGCCCGGGCGATCGAGATGGCGACCGAGGCCCACGAGGGGTTCGGGCAGATCTTCCACGACTCCCACCCCCGGACCCTGGCCGCCGCCAACAACCTGGCCCTGAACCTGCGCAGCGTCGGCCAGTACGCCCGCGCCCGGGAGATCGACCAGGACGTCTACGACCTGCGCTCCCAGGTGCTCGGACCGGAGCACCCCTACAGCCTGTCCTCCGCCATGAACCTCGCCCGTGACCTGCGGGAGGTGGGACGGTACGAGGACTCGGTGGGGCTGCTCAGCACCACGTACAACAGCTTCAAGGAGACGATGGGCCGCAGCTTCCCCACCACGCTGAGCGCCGCGAAGAGCCTCGCGGTGTCGTTGCGCAGGGCGGGCCGGCTGGAGGACGCCCGCCGTCTCACGGTGGCGACCCGCGCCCGCTACCGGGCGAAGTACACCACCGCCAACCCCGACTCGCTGGCCTGCGACCTCAACCTCGCCGCGGACCTGTTCGCGGCGGGCGAGAGCGCCGAGGCGAGGGACACGGCGCAGGAGGTCGTCGACCAGTTCATGAAGGTGCCGGGGGAGAGGCACCCGTACACCCTGGCGGCGCAGAACAACCTCGGCGTCTACCTGACGGGGGCCGGGGAGACGGAGGCGGCGGAGCGGGTGCTGAAGCTGGTCGTCGCCTCCATGCGGGAGACGTTCGGCCGCGAGCACCCGAACACCCTTTTCTGTGTGATGAACCTGGCCAGCGCGACGGCGGACCGGGGAGAGCTGGACATCGTGCTGAAGACCGAGCAGCGGCTGTCCGGGCAGCTGCGCGAGGCGCTCGGGGCGCACCATCCGGAGACCCTGGCCATGACCTCGAACATGGCGGTCACGCTCGCTGCCGTGGGGCGGGAGGACGAGGCGGTGCAGTTGCGGGCGGAGATCGTCCCCGAGCTGTCGCGCCAGCTCGGCGACGACCATCCGCTGGTCCGGATGGCCCGGACCGAGGAGCGGTTCCGGCGGGAACTGGAACCGATGTCGGTGTGACCGCCCGGCCGGGAGGGCTCACCCTCCCGGCCGGACGGCCCACACGCTCCCGTCCGGGGGCTCCCGCTCGTCCAGCAGCCAGTCGAGGACGCGGGGGAGCATGGGGAACGCGTCGAAGTGGGCCGCCTTCGGTTCGAGTACGGCGGTGGCGCCCGGTATCTGCCCGGCCAGCCAGCGGGAGTGGCCGACCGGGGAGAAGACGTCCTTCACCCCGTGCCAGAGGAGCACCTTGCCGGTGATCCGGCCGGGATCGAACCCCCAGGGGCTGCAGAACGCGATGGCGTCGTCGATCCAGCCGTACGCCGAGGTGCGCAGCCCCTCGCTGTAGTTGCGCAGCAGCATGGAGCGGATCCCCGCGTCGTTGACCACGATCCGGTCGGAGTCGGTCAGCTCCCGGCGCAGGTCGTCCAGGAGCCTGACCGGGTCCCGGCGGATCTGCGCGGAGCGCGTGATGAAGGACTCCGCCAGGCTCTCCGGGTCGTCGGCCGCGGTGGAGTACGCGAGCACATTGGACGCGGCCATCCCGTCGAACCAGTCGAGACCGGCCGCGTCCGGGGGCGCGAGACTGACCAGCGCCGCGGTCCGGGTGATCCGTTCCGGCATCAGCGCCGCGCAGGCCAGGGCGTGCGGGGCCCCGCCGGAGCGGCCCACCACGGCGAATCGCTGCAGGCCCAGGGAGTCGGCGATGGCCCGGACGTCCTCGACGACGTCCGCGATCCGACGGCCCTCGTGGCGGTCGCTGCCGCCGTACCCCGGGCGGTCGTAGGTGATCAGCTGCGTATGGCGCTGATACAGCACCATGCCGCGGGGAGCGGGCCCGAGCCTGCTGCCCGGAGTGCCGTGAAGGAGGAAGACCGGTCTCCCCCGTGGATCGCCCATCCGCTCCACCATCAGATGCCGCCCGTCCGCCGCGAGCACCCGATTGCGCACCCGTTCCTCCTCCGCTCGGTCACCCGGCCGGCCCGGGCACGGTGTGCCCGGCGTGTGCTGCCCTTTCGATGATGACCCATCAGAGGCGTTACCGGGACTGTTGGGCGACAGGAACTGTGAAGGTACGGGGAGGCTCCCGGCGGACCATTTCCGTCGGCATCCGGACGGGTCGGTACACCATCCGGACCGGCACCGGCGAATACCGGACAGGACTAGTCCTCACCCAGGGGCTGTCGATGGTTGCACCGGGTGTTCGCGATCGGAACCGACGTGGCAGGACCCGGGGCAGGTGAACACCTCGCGGGCGAAGCGTCGCTGTCGTGTGCACGTCTGGAAGCCGACCTTGTGTGCCTTTCGCCGCGTCGGAATAGTGGGCGCCCCATCCTCCGTGTACGGGCACCCCACTTGCTCCGTGCGCGGCCCCACAGGAGGTCGAAGTTGAAGCATCGACGTATATCCAGGAAGCGTGCGACGCTGGCCGGCTCGGCCGTCGTCGCCCTGGTCGCAGCGGGATTCACGTTCCAGACTGCGAACGCCAGTGACAATGTGCCGGTATTCGCGGCCAAGACCCTCAGCGCGGACGCGGCCGGAAAGCTGGCCACCGCCCTGGACCGGGACCTGGGCGCGGACGCGGCAGGCTCGTACTACGACGCCACGGCGAAGGCCCTTGTCGTGAACGTCGTCGACGAGGCGGGCGCCGAGCAGGTCCGCCAGGCGGGCGGCAAGGCCAGAATCGTGGAGAACTCCCTCGCCGAGCTGAAGTCGGCCCGGGGGACCCTCACCGACAAGGCGACGATCCCGGGCACCTCCTGGGCGGTCGACCCGGTGAGCAACAAGGTGCTCGTCACCGCCGACAGCACGGTCGACGGCGCTGCCTGGAAGAAGCTCTCGGCCGTGGTCGAGGGTCTCGGCGGCACGGCCGAACTCAACAGGACGGCGGGTGAGTTCACGCCGCTGATCGCGGGCGGCGACGCGATCTGGGGCTCCGGCTCCCGCTGCTCGCTCGGCTTCAACGTGGTCAAGGGCGGGGAGCCGTACTTCCTGACCGCCGGCCACTGCACCGAGTCGGTCACCAGCTGGTCGGACACCCAGGGCGGCCCGGAGATCGGGGCGAACGAGGGCTCCAGCTTCCCGGAGAACGACTACGGCCTGGTCAAGTACACCTCGGACACCGCGCACCCCAGCGAGGTGAACCTCTACGACGGCTCGACCCAGGCGATCACGCGGGCGGGCGACGCGACGGTCGGCCAGGCGGTCACCCGCAGCGGCTCCACCACCCAGGTGCACGACGGTGAGGTCACCGCGCTGGACGCCACGGTCAACTACGGCAACGGCGACATCGTCAACGGCCTCATCCAGACGACGGTCTGCGCCGAGCCCGGCGACAGCGGCGGCGCCCTCTTCGCGGGCGACACCGCGCTCGGTCTGACCTCGGGCGGCAGCGGCGACTGCTCCTCGGGCGGCACGACCTTCTTCCAGCCGGTACCGGAGGCGCTGGCCGCCTACGGCGCCGAGATCGGCTGACGTTCCACGGCGTCACGGCGTCACGGCGTCACGGCGAGGCCCCCGGCGTACCGGGGGCCTCGCCTCTGCGCGGTGCGGGTGGAACGGGAACCGGCGGCCGGGAGGTCAGGCGGCCTTGGGCAGATTGTCGGAGTCCGCCTTGGCCGGGGAGACGCCGAAGGCTCTCACGGCCTGGTAGTAGGTCCAGGCCGTGCCGTTGCACGAGGTCTTCGTCGCGCCCGAGTAGCGGGCGCACACGCGCTTGAGGTCCTCGTAGAAGGCGGAGTCGACGCGGGCCTTGTTGGCGGAGAACGTACCGGCGGCCTTGTAGTTCCGGTAGCCGAAGTCATGGCGGGCGCAGGAGGTCTGGAAGGGGAAGCCGAACGGGTTGTCGGGAGAGCTGCTGCAGTAGTCCGTCGACCAGTTGAAGCCGTACGCCGACCAGGCGCCTTGGTTGTTGCGGGCGGCGTTCCAGGCGTTGTGGCTGGAGGCGCTCGTCTGGGTCCAGGAGCTCAGCACCTGGGGCTTGTCGGCGGGGGCGGCCGCGGCGGAGGCGGCGGTGACCAGGCTGAGCGGGAGCGACAGGGCGACCGCGGCGAGCGGAACCGTGAATCGACGACGCATGAGCGACCTCCGTGGGGTGAAAGGAGTGATTCTGGCCGGGCTCCTCGTCGGGTGGTACGAGGCCGCTCCAGCATGGCGTCATGCACCTGTCATGACTAGGCGTCGCGCTGACCGGACATCAAGAATTGGTGCGCACGTCAGATGGGCCGCCCGGCAGGGCGGCCCATGAACGTTTTACCGAGCGGAAGCGGGAGCGGGCGTCAGGTAGCCGTCGATCCGCCCGCCGCGCGTGCCGTCTCCGTACCGTCGTCGTCCCGCCCCGCCCGGTGCCGCATCGACAGCAGCAGGGTCAGCGCCGTGCCGACGACCGCCCAGGCCGAGAGCACCAGCAGGGGCCCGGTGACCGCGTTGCCCCGGAAGTAGGCGATCGAGCGGGCCACCCAGGTGCCCGCGCCCGGAGGGAGGGCCGGCCCGATCGCCCGCCAGAAGTCCGGGAGCATCGGGAGCGGGAAGGCTCCGCCCGCGCTCGGGTTGCCGGCGATGACGATGATCAGGACGGCCAGGCCGATGCCGACGATGCCGGTCAGCGCCTCCAGGGCGAGCGTGATCATGCCGACCGAGAAGACGACCAGGGCGCCGAGGCCGGCCAGGCCCCAGAAACTCCCCGGCAGGGCGCCGAGGATCGGGCCGATGATGACCGCGCCGCCGATGCCGCCCGCGATCGCGTACAGCGCCATGACCACGGTCCGGATCGTGGCCCGCTGCCGGTTGGCGGGTTTCGTGCCCGCGCTGATCGCCAGGATCGAGGCGCAGAGATAGCCGCCGACGCACCAGCCGACCACCAGGTAGAAGGACGAGAGTCCGTCGAAGTCGTCGGCGGAGGCCGGCGCCACGTCCACGGTCCGCACGGCCCGCTGCTGGGCGCCTTCGACCTGGGCGATGATCTTCTCCAGGGCGCCGGAGAGCACGGTCCCGCCCCCGGAGGCGACCAGCAGGGTGTCGGTGCGGCCCTCCGGCGAGACGATCAGGGCGCCGTCGATGTCGCGGTTCATGATCTGCTCGCGGGCCTCGGCGGCACTGCTCACCGTACGGGGGTCGAGCGGTCCGCCGGGGAGCCCGTCCAGCCGGTCGACGAGCTGCTGGGACATCTGCCGCGGGGCCACCACCCCGAAGGCCACATCCGTCGGCGTGGGCTTGTGCAGCGCTCCGACGTAGGAGGCGATGAACAGCAGTTGCAGTCCGAGCACACCGATGACGAGCAGGGCGGCCCGTGGGGTGACGGCGTTCTTCACCTCGTCGACGAAAGTCATGCCCCCACGGTCCCGGCGTGACGGCGTCCGCGCAGGCGGGGCGGGGCCGAACGGCGTAGCGCCGGGGCGGGCGAGCCTCGGGCTTTCCTTTCGTAAGGGCATGCTCTGCGGTAAGTTCCAGCCGTGGACGTGAGCTCTGAGGTCAAGGACGAGAAGGCCGTCGCGATGAGCGACGCATTCACGGCGGACTGCCCGGCCCGCACGGTGCTGAATCACGTCAGCAGCCGATGGGGCGTGCTGATTCTGGCCGCGTTGCAGGAGGGGCCGATGCGCTTCTACGTGCTGCGGGACAGGATCGGCGGCATCAGCGAGAAGATGCTGTCCCAGAATCTGCGGGTGTTCGTGCGGGACGGACTGATCGCCCGTGAGGTCGAAGCCACGGTGCCGCCCCAGGTGACCTACTCGCTCACCCCTCTGGGGCGGGAGCTGGCGGTGACACTGGGCGGCCTGGTCGAGTGGATCACGCATCGGATCGGAGATGTCCTCGCCGCGCGCGAGCGCCATGACGACGTGAAGTGAACCCGCTGTCCGTACGGCGCCCCGCTCCCTGTGGAGCGGGGCGCCTTTCCCGGTCGGGCGACTTCTCGAAAGTTTTCCCCGGGCCCGGCGGTCCGGCCTGCGCGCTATCGGCGCGGTCCGGGGCTGACCGACAGGTAGGCCCTTACTCATCGAAAGCTCAAAACCTAGGGTAAGCCCGACGGGTCGAGTGGCCCGGAAGGGAGAATTCGGTGGATACGGAAACCGCGCCGCGCGCCGGGGTGCGCGAGTGGATCGGGCTGGCGGCCCTGGCGCTGCCCGCGATGCTCGTGATCATGGATATGAGCGTGCTCCATCTGGCGCTGCCGACCCTGAGCCGGGATCTGGAGCCTTCAGGGGCGCAACTGCTCTGGATCACCGATGTCTACGGGTTCGTCATCGCCGGCGCGATGATCACCATGGGTACGCTCGGCGACCGCGTCGGCCGTCGCCGGATGCTGATGATCGGGGCCGTGGCCTTCGGCTTCGCCTCGGTGCTCGCCGCCTACGCTCCGACCGCGGAGACGCTGATCGTGGCTCGCGCCGTCCTCGGCCTCGCCGGTGCGGTGTTGGGCCCGTCGACGCTGTCGCTGATCAGCGCCATGTTCCACGACGCCAAGCAGCGCGGTTTCGCCATCACGGTGTGGATGACGAGCTTCATGCTGGGCGGCGCGGTCGGCCCGTTGGTCGGCGGTGTGCTGCTGGAGGCGTTCTGGTGGGGTTCGGTCTTTCTCGTGGCCGTGCCTGTCATGGTGTTCCTGCTGGTGGCGGGCCCGTTGGTGCTCCCGGAGGTCCGTAATCCGGACGCCGGCCGACTTGATCTGACCAGCGCCGCGATGTCGCTGGCCGCCATCCTGCTGGTCGTCCTCGGCGTGAAGGAGTTCGCCGGGGAGGGCGTCACCTGGCCGGCGTCGTTCGCCCTGGTGGCCGGTCTCGCGATCGGCGCCCTCTTCGTCGTACGGCAGCGTCGGCTCACCGACCCGCTGCTCGACATGAAGCTCTTCGCCGACCGCGGCTTCAGCGTCTCCCTCGGAACACTGACCCTGACCGTGGTGTTCATGCTGGGCAGCCAGTTCCTCATCGCCCAGTACATCCAGATGGTGGTGGGCATGGAGCCGCTGGAGTCGGCGGTGTGGAGCCTGCCGATGGTCGTCAGCGGAACCCTCGCGATGTTCGTCGCCCAGGGTGTGGCGGCCCAGGCGGGCAAGGCGTACGTCTTTGGCGCCGGTCTCACGATCGCCGCCATCGGCTTCGCCGTGCTCTCCCAGGTGGACAGCGGCTCCGGGATCGGAACCGTCGTCACGGCGGCGTCGCTGCTGTTCGCCGGTCTGATGCCGGTCTCGTCCCTCGGGATCGGGATGATCGTCGACGCCGCGCCGCCCGAGCGGGCGGGCTCGGCCGCCGCGGTGGGGGAGACGACGCAGGAACTGGGCGGCGCCCTCGGCATCGCGGTTCTCGGCAGCGTGCTGAACGTCGCGTACCACGGGGGGATGACCGGCTCGGTGCCGGACGGCGTACCCGTCCCCGCCCGGGAGACGGTCACCGACAACCTGCCCGCGGCCCTGGAGGTCGCCGGTCGGATGCCCGCGGAGACAGGGGCCCAACTCGTCTCCGTGGCGCGGGACTCCTTCGCCCAGGGTCTCTCGTGGATCGCGATGGGGGCCGTCCCGGTCATGCTCGCACTGGCTGTCACGGCCACGGTGCTGCTCCGGAACGTGGGGCGCGCCGACGGGGGCGCGGACCAGGAGAGGGAGACAGGGGGAGCGGAAGAGGCCGGCAAGTCGACGTCTGTGGCGGGGGCGGCGTCGTGAACTGACCCGACCCCTCGTCATGCGGCCGGCCATGGGTCGCCCTCTTCGGGGGAGACGGATGGCCGGCCGCGTCGGTGGCCGGGAACGAGCACCCCGCCCGCCAGTTTTTACCGACGCGTAACTTCCCTCTCCACCTTACTCGTGCGTAATTTGGCATGAGCACATAAAGCTCGTGGTCCGGGCCACAGGGCGCACCGCCATCGCACCTCCCTTGAGCCGCAAGGAGACCACACGATGCTGCCCTGGATCCGTGCCGCGCGCGTTCCCCGCACGCGCAGTCTGTTCGCCGCCCTGCTCCTCGCCCTCACCGTTCTCGTCGCCCCCACGGCGACCGCGACCGCGGCGACCCCGGCCGCCGCCGAGGCCACTTCGCGTGGCTGGAACGACTACTCCTGCAAGCCCTCCGCCGCCCATCCCCGCCCCGTCGTCCTGGTCCACGGAACCTTCGGGAACTCGATCGACAACTGGCTGGTCCTCGCCCCCTACCTGGTCAACCGGGGCTACTGCGTCTTCTCCCTCGACTACGGACAGCTCCCCGGCGTGCCCTTCTTCCACGGCCTCGGCCCCATCGACAAGTCCGCCGAACAGCTCGACGTGTTCGTCGACAAGGTCCTCGACGCCACCGGAGCCCCGAAGGCCGACCTCGTCGGCCACTCGCAGGGCGGCATGATGCCGAACTACTACCTGAAGTTCCTCGGCGGCGCCGACAAGGTCAACGCCCTCGTCGGCATCGCCCCGGACAACCACGGCACCACGCTGCTCGGCCTCACCAAGCTGCTGCCGTTCTTCCCCGGCGTCGAGAGGTTCATCGGCGACAAGACCCCCGGACTCGCCGACCAGATCGCGGGATCGCCCTTCATCACCAAGCTCACAGCGGGCGGTGACACCGTCCCCGGCGTCCGCTACACCGTCATCGCGACCCAGTACGACCAGGTCGTGACCCCGTACCGCACGCAGTACCTGGACGGGCCGAACGTACGCAACGTGCTGCTCCAGGACCTGTGCCCGCTCGACCTGTCCGAGCACGTGGCGATCGGGACCGTCGACCGCATCGCCTTCCACGAAGTGGCCAACGCCCTCGACCCGGCACGTGCCACCCCGACCACCTGCGCCTCGGTCATCGGCTGACCCCTTGCGTGACGACGGGCCGGGGCCCGGCGTCCGACGGTGCGGACGGTGGACCCCGGCCCGTCACGTCCTGCCGCGCCCGACGTCCCGGAGGGACGCGGCAGGGGTAGGGGGGTATGGGGGGGAGGGGTGCTGCGGCGGTCAGCGGCTGTGGCGGCCCGCAGCGGCGGCGGCCCGTCGGCGCTGCGAGGTGAACAGCACGGCCGCACCGGCGGCGAGGACTCCCGCGCCCCCGATCGCCAGATACGTGCTGCTGCTGGAACCGCCCGTCTCGGCCAGCACCTCGTCGGAGCCCGCCGCGTTGACCTCCGGGGTGTTGCCCTCAGCCTTCTTGGCCGGGGCGGCCGGGGCGGCCGGGGCGGCGGCGGTGGCCTTCGCCCCGGTGTTCGCGTCGTCGTCCCCGTGGCCGTTGTGCTCGACCGACGACTTCTCGGAACCCTCGGCGATGGCGTCCTCGGACGGCGCGGAGGGCTCCGCCGCCGGGGCCTCGGCACCGGAGTCACCACCGGAACCCTGCTGCCCCTCCTCCTTCTCCGCTCCACCGCCGGCCGAAGCGCCGCCGAACGTCACGTCGGAGCAGGCGTAGAACGCCTCGGGGGAGTCGGAGCGCTGCCAGACCGTGTAGACCAGCTGCCGCCCCGAGCGCTCGGGGACCGTCCCGTCGAAGACGTACGAACCGTTCTCCAGCGCCGGGTCGGTGGCCTCGGCGAAGGGCTTCGCCTCCAGGTCCGACCAGGCCAGCGGCTTCGTGGGGTCGTAACCGGGCTTGGTGAGGTACAGCTCGAACGATCCCCGGTGCGGGGCCGTCGCGCGGAACCGGAAGGTGTGCTCGCCCGCGGACATCGCGGTGGCCGGCCAGTCGGCGCGCGGGAGGTCCAGTCCCCTGAACTTGTCGTTGGCCGCGCTGCACAGCTTGCCGTCCGGGATCAACTCACGGTGCTTGCCCGCCGCGTTGGCGATGTTCACCCCGTTCCAGTCGTACAGCGCCTGCGTCCCGCTGGCCGCGACCGCCGCCCGGCACGCCGCCGACGTCGGGCTCTCGGGCCCCTCGGCGAAGCACGCGGACACCCGGCTCACCGGGTCGGTGAGCGAACCGTGCGCGACGGCCGGGGCGGAGGCCAGCCCGGCCAGTGCGAGCGGTGCGAAACCGAGGGCGAGAACACCGGCGGCCTTGCGACGAACGGTCATGGATGGATCTCCTTCGAAACAGCACAGCTGTGAGGGTGGCGCTCAGCAAGCTAGCCGCTCGGAAGGTCGAAAATGCCTGATGGGAGGGGGTAGTGGTGATCCTTATGATCGCGTTAAGGAAGGGTTAGGCAGGGGCTCAGGTAGCCGCGGCCCCCGCCGCCTCACCCCGTCCACCGGTACCGCCGCTCCGGCCGCCCCGTGCCTCCGTAGCGCAGGGTCACCTCGGCCCGGCCCGTCGCCGTGAAGTGCTCCAGGTAGCGGCGCGCGCTCACCCGGGACAGTGCTCCCACCTCGGCGCACTCCGAAGCGGACAGGCCCTCGGGGTGGTCGCGCAGGGTGCGTTCCACCAGGTCGGCCGTGGGGGCGGCCAGGCCCTTCGGCAGCTCGCGCGAGCCGGGCGGGCGGGTGCCGAAGATCTGGTCGACGTCCTCCTGGCGGGCCTCTCCCAGCCTGTCCAGGCGGGTGCGCAGCGAGGCGACGTGGCGCATCTGCTCCTGGAGCGCGGACCGGCTGAACGGCTTGATCAGATAGTGCAGGGCCCCCGCCCGCAGCGCGGCCCGGATCACCCCCGCGTCCCGGGCCGCCGTGATGAACAGGGCGTCCGCGCTGGGGCGCGAGGCGTCCCGCTCCTCCGCCGCACGCAAGGCGCGCAGCACCCCGATCCCGTCCATATCGGGCAGATAGATGTCCAGCAGCACCAGATCGGGGCGCAGCCGCTCGGCCGCCCGCAAGGCGTCGGCACCGTTGTGCGCCACCCCGACGACCGCGAAGCCGTCCATAGCGGACACATAGCGGCTGTGCAGCTTCGCGACCATGAAGTCGTCGTCCACCACCAGCACAGTTGTCACGCCGCCACGCTAGGCGGCGACCGCAATGACCACAACGTCCGTTGATACCGGAAGAGAGACAGCTTCTTAACGCGCAGGCAACATGTGGGCCACTTCACAGTTGAAAGGCGGAACCTGTGCGACTGCGCACTCTCCTCGCCCTCTTCGGGGCCGCGTTGCTGGTGGTGGTCGGGCCACCCCTGCTGTCCACCGGTGACGGTTCCGACACCGGCACCCAGATTCCCGGGCTCCGCTTCATGGTCCCCAACACTCCCGGCGGCGGTTACGACATCACCGCGCGCACCCTCGCCAAGAACGCCGAGGACGCCGGACTCACCCACAACATCGAGGTGTTCAACCTGCCGGGCGCCGGCGGAACGGTCGGCCTCACCCGGCTCGTCGGCGAGCACGGCAACGGCAAGCTCGCGCTCTCCATGGGGCTCGGCGTCGTCGGAGCCGTCCACACCAACAAGTCCCCGAGCACGCTGGCCGACACCACCCCGATCGCCCGGCTCACCGAGGAGCCGGACATCGTCGTCGTCTCCAAGGACTCCCCGTACCGGACCATCGCCGACCTGCTCGCCGCCTGGAAGAAGGACCCGGCCGGCGTCCCGGTCGGCGGCGGCTCCTCGCCCGGCGGCCCGGACCACCTCGCCCCGATGCTCATGGCACAGGCGGCCGGCATCGCCCCGAAGACGGTCAACTACATCCCGTTCGACGGCGGCGGCGAACTCCTCGCCTCCATCCTCGGCAACAAGGTCGGCTTCGGGGTCTCCGGCCTCGGCGAGTACCGCGACCAGATCGAGGCGGGCGAGCTGCGCCTGCTCGCCGTGACCGGTCCGAAGCGGGTACCTGGCCTCGACGCCCCCACCCTGCGCGAAGCCGGCCTCGACACCGAGTTCACCAACTGGCGCGGCGTCGTCGCCCCGCCCGGCCTCTCGCCGGCCGAACGCGACAAGCTCACCGGCCTCATCCGCGAACTCCACGGCACGAAGCAGTGGAAGGAGTCGATGAAGAAGAACGGCTGGGACGACGCACTCCTCATCGGCGAACCCTTCGGCGACTTCCTCGACGAGCAGAACCAGCGCGTCGCCACCGTTCTCAAGGAGCTGGGGCTGTGACCACCGGACCCACCGGACCCACCGGACCCATCCAAACCCCCAGCCCCGGGGCGCAGGCGAGCGCCGAAGCCGCACCGGAGGGGAACACCACCCTCACCTGGCTGCGCGAGCACTCCGAACTCGGCGTCTGCGTCCTGCTGTTCGCGCTCGGCGTGCTCGTTCTCACCGACGCGTTCACCATGAGCGTCGACATCGCCCAGCGCGGTCCCGTCGGCCCCCGGACGGTCCCCTTCGTCATCGGCGGTCTGTTCCTCCTCATCTCCGTCCTGCTCGCCGGCGACGTCCTGCGCGGCGGCCGGGGCGAGGCGGAGGGCGGCGAGGACGTCGACCTCGACGAACCGGCCGACTGGCGCACCGTCCTCCTGCTCACCGGGGTCTTCCTCGGCGCAGCCGTCCTGATCGGCCCCCTGGGCTTCCCGATCGCCGGGGCGCTGCTCTTCTGGGGCTCCGCCTACGCGCTCGGCAGCCGGCACCACGGCCGGGACCCGCTCATCGCGGCCGGCATCTCCCTCGCCACCTATTTCATCTTCGACAACCTGCTCGGTGTCCCCCTTCCGGGCGGCCCGCTGATGGGGGTGCTCTGACCGATGGATTCCCTCAACTCCCTCATCGACGGCTTCGGTACCGCGCTCACCCCGATGAACCTGCTGTGGGCCGCGATCGGCGTCCTGCTCGGGACCGCGATCGGCGTGCTCCCCGGCATCGGCCCGGCGATGGCCGTGGCGCTGCTGCTCCCGGTGACGTACGGACTCGACCCGACCGGCGCGTTCATCATGTTCGCCGGGATCTACTACGGCGCGATGTTCGGCGGCTCCACCACCTCGATCCTCCTCAACACCCCCGGGGAGAGCGCGGCCGTGGTCGCCGCGATCGAGGGCAACCCGATGGCGAAGGGCGGACGCGGAGCGCAGGCTCTCGCCGCCGCCGCGATCGGTCACTTCGCGGGCGGCATGATCGGCACGATCCTGCTGGTCGTCCTCGCCCCGACCGTCGCCTCCCTCGCCATCGGCATCGGCGCCCCCGACTACTTCGCCATCATGGTGCTGGCCTTCATCGCCGTCACCTCCGTCCTCGGCGCCTCCCGCATCCGCGGCATCGCCTCGCTCCTCATCGGCCTCACCATCGGACTGGTCGGCCTCGACCAGATGACCGGCCAGCAGCGCCTGACCTTCGGCTCGCTCCAACTGGCCGACGGCGTCGACGTGGTCATCGTCGCGGTCGGACTCTTCGCGATCGGCGAAGCGCTCTGGGTCGCCGCCCACCTGCGCCGCTCCACCGGAAAGCCGATCCCCGTCGGCAGACCGTGGCTCGGCCGCGCCGACCTGAAGCGCACCTGGAAGCCCTGGCTGCGCGGTCCCGTCATCGGCTTCCCCTTCGGGGCGATCCCGGCGGGCGGCGCGGAGATCCCCACCTTCCTCAGTTACGTCACCGAGAAGCGGCTCTCCAAACACCGTGACCAGTTCGGCAAGGGGGCCATCGAAGGCGTCGCGGGACCGGAGGCCGCCGCCTCCGCCTCCGCCGCCGGAACCCTCGTCTCGATGCTCACGCTCGGTCTGCCCACCACCGCCGTCGCCGCCGTGATGCTGGCCGCCTTCCAGCAGTACGGGATCCAGCCCGGCCCCCTGTTGTTCGAACGCGAACCGGAGCTGGTCTGGGGCCTCATCGCCTCGCTCTTCGTCGGCATGGTGCTGCTGCTCGCCCTCAACCTGCCGCTCGCCCCCGTCTGGGCGAAGCTCCTGCGGATCCCGCGCCCCTACCTGTACGCGGGCATCCTCTTCTTCGCCGCCGTCGGCGCGTACGCGGTCGGCGGCGAGTCCCTCGACCTGGTGATCCTCCTGATCATCGGGCTGATCGGGTTCGGGATGCGGCGCTACGGACTGCCGGTGCTGCCCGCCGTCATCGGGGTGATCCTCGGCCCGGCCGCCGAACAGCAGCTGCGCCGCGCGCTCCAGATCAGCGACGGGAGCGTGTCCGGCCTGGTCAACACCCCGTTCTCCGTCACGGTCTACGCGATCGTGGTGCTGATCGTGGCGTGGCCGCTGATCAGCCGGCTGATCGTCCGGCTGCGCGGCGGCAGGAAAACGGCAGAGGAGTCCCGCACTGTCAGTGGCGGCTGAGAGCATCGGCTCCATGACCACGATCGACTGGGACGCGGCTGCCGGATCCTTCGACGAGGAGCCCGACCACGGGCTCCTCGACCCCGCGGTGCGCGACGCCTGGGCCGGGCGGCTGGAGAGCTGGCTGCCCGGCACCCGTGCCGACGTGCTGGACCTGGGGTGCGGCACCGGCAGTCTCTCCCTGCTCGCCGCCGGCCAGGGCCACCGTGTCACCGCCGTCGACCGCTCGCCCCGCATGGCCGACCGGGCCCGTGCCAAGCTCGCGGGGACCGGCGCGGAGGTCCTCGTCGGGGACGCCGCCCGGCCCCCGGTCGGGGAGCGGGTGTTCGACGTCGTCGTGGCCCGGCACGTCGTCTGGCTGCTGCCCGACCCCGCGGCGGCCCTGGAGCACTGGTTCGGCCTGCTGAAGCCGGGCGGGCGGCTCGTTCTCATCGAAGGGGTGTGGGGCGGCGCCGGCCTGTCCGCGACCGCGCTCACCGCCCTGCTCTCCGCGCACACCGAGCGCATCCACCACGAGGACCTGGCCCCCGACTCCCGGCTCTGGGGGAAGAAGGTCGACGACGAGCGCTATGCGCTGGTCGCCCGCGCGATGCCGCCGCACCGGCACACCGAGGTCGTCGACGTCCACCTGATCCTGCGTCGCGGCCCGGACGTCCTGCTGGCCCGCCGCTCCGACACGGGGTACGCGGACGGACTGCTCCACATGCCCTCCGGCCACGCGGAGGACGGCGAGGACGTCCGCGAGGCGATGATCAGGGAGGCCGCCGAGGAGATCGGCCTCGATCTGGAGCCCGAGGAGCTGAAGGTGGCCCTCGTGATGCAGCACCGGGGCCCCGGCGGCGGGGCGCGCATGGGCTGGTTCTTCGTCGCGGAGCACGACCCGGCCCGCCCGCCGCGCAACGCGGAGCCGGAGAAGTGCTCCGAGCTGGACTGGTTCCCGCTGGCCGCCCTGCCGGACGACATGGTCGCGTACTGCCGTGCCGGCCTGGACGGTTACCGGGCGGGCGAGCACTTCATGATCCACTGGCACCGGGACGGGGAGCCGATCGCGTACGTTCCCGGCGGCGCCGGCCGCGCCGTCCCGCTGCCCGCCGCCGGAGAGGTCACCGGGCGGGTGCACCACATCGAGCTGTGGGTGGCGGACCTGGCGGAGGCGGAGCGCGGCTGGGGCTGGCTGCTGGGCCGGCTCGGCCATGTGCCGTACCAGCGCTGGACCCACGGCCGCAGCTGGCGGCGCGGTGACACGTACGTCGTGGTGGAGCGGTCGCCCGACCTGGCCGCCGGCGACCACGACCGCCTGCGCCCCGGCCTCAACCACCTGGCGTTCCACGTCGCGGACCGGGCCGCCCTCGACGCCCTGGTCGCCGAGGCCCCGGCGTACGGCTGGCGGCTGCTGTTCCCCGACCGCCATCCGTACGCGGGCGGCGAGGGGCATCACGCCGCCTATCTGGAGGATCCGGCGGGGTACGAGGTGGAGCTGGTCGCCGACTCCCGGCCCCGCCCCTGAGCCGCCCGCGGGCCGTACGCCCCCCGCCGGACGGCCTGTACGAAGCCGCACCCGGCGGTCCGTGCGCCCCCCGCCCGGCAGTCCGTACGAAAGCCGCGCCGGGGGGTTCCGTGCAGGCTCCCCGCCGCGGTCCGCACGAAGCCGCACCCGGCGGTTCCGTACACGCCCCCGCCGCGGTCCGTACGAAAGCCGCGCCCGGCGGTCCGTGCGAGCTCCCCGCCCGCCGTCGCCGCCGGGGCCGTTCAGCTGAGCAGGGCGGGCAGCCCCTCCGTCCGGGCCAGACGTTCCAGGTCGTCCAGGGCTCGGACCGCAGCCCCGGCCGCCGCCGGATCGCGCCCGGCCAGACCGCTCTCCTCGAACTCGTCCTCGTCCAGCCGCAGGACCGAAGCGCCGTCGGCCGAGACCCACAGGTCCAGGTCCAGGTCCTCGACCGCCAGCACCCCGTCCGCCAGCACGGCGGGCCGGGTGATGTCGCAGTACCAGCCCTTGAGCCGGCCGTCGCCGGTGCGGACCTCCTTCACCGCGAACCACCGGTCCCGCCAGTAGTGCTCGGTGAGGACGTCGCCCGGCTCGAACCGGTCGAAGCCGAAGTCCCGCACCCCGGGGGCGGCCCAGGGCGCCCGGACGGTGACGCGGACGCCGTCGTCCCGGACCAGCTCAGCCGGATACCTGATCTTGGTGCGGCCCGCCTTGGACAGGGCGACGACGAGGCCCTTCGTACGGCCCGCGCGGGCCTCAGAGGGTGCGGACATGGCGGACCTCCGTCGCGCAGACCTGGTAGCCGAACCACTGGTTGACGGCCAGCATCGGGCCGTTGCCGGTGTCGTTGGAGGTGTACGCGTCCGTGTATCCGGCGGCCCGGGCCCGGTGCAGCGAGTCGTTCTTCGCGAGCTTCGCCAGACCCCGCCCCCGGAAGTCCCGCAGGGTGCCGGTCATGGAGCTCAGATACGTCCGCGCGCCGTCGGTGGTGGCCGCGCTGAACGCCGCCACCTTCCCGTCCACCAGCACCACCGAGGTGAGCCCCTGGTCGAAGGCCGGGTGGTGCCAGACGCTCGTCAGCCAGTCCTCGTAGTCGTCCAGCTCGGAGGTGATGTCGCCCGGCTCGTCGGCCGTCACCTCGGCGTCCGCCTCGAACAGGGGCCGGGGATCGTCGGCGAAGTCGGAGCCGGGACGCAGCTCGACGCCTGCCGGGAGCTCCTGGCGCGGCGGCAGGGTCCCGCCCGCGAGGTCGAGACGCTGGAAGTGCGCGGAGCGGCTGGGCCGGTAACCCCGCTTACGGGCGAACTTCAGGCTCTCCGCGTTGTCCAGGACCCATGCGTACAGGACGGTGGCCCCGACCTCGGCCAGGTGCTCCTCAGCCGTGCGCAGCAGCAGCGAGCCCGCGCCGCGGTTCGTCCGGCCCGGAAGCGTCTGCGGGGTGAAGTACCCCTGCCCCGGCTCCGGACTCTCGTGGGCGATGCCCGCCTGCGCCGTGGCGATGATCTCGCCGTCCTCCTCGGCGACCAGCAGCCGGTAGTGCCGGTCCGGATGGGCGTGGGCCAGGTCGTGGACGATCTGTTCGGGGGTGGCCACCATCCAGGGGACCGAGGCCCGCCGGGCCTGGGTCCACGCCTCCGCGTCGGACGGCCGGAAATCGCGCACGATCACAGTCATGCGGTGGACCGTATGCGCAGCCGCGCCCCGAACGCCTCCCCTTTTTTCGCCGGTGGGGGAGAATCGGCCCGTGACTGACAAGATCGTCCTCGACCCGGACTCCGGCATCGCGCCGTACGAGCAACTGCGCACCCAGCTCTCCGAACTGGCCCGTTCCGGCGCGCTGCCCGTCGGCCACCGGCTCCCGACCGTACGCGGCTTCGCCGAGGAACTGGGCCTCGCCGCCAACACCGTCGCCAAGGCCTACCGGGCCCTGGAGGCGGACGGGGTGATCGAGACCCGGGGACGCAACGGAACCTTCGTCGCGGCCGCCGGGGGAGCGGCCGAACAGCGGGCGGCGAGCGCCGCGCGGCTGTACGCCGAGACCGCCGAGCGGCTCGGCCTCACCCGGCAGCAGGCCCTGGCACTGGCCAAGGACGCGGTGCGCGCGGCGTACGGGGACTGAAGCGGCACGCGGGTATCCGCAGCGGTCGGCCGGCTGTCACAGATACAGCCCCGCGTCCGGCCCCGCGTCCTGCTTCGGTACGGACGCGGGGCCGATGCCCCGGCGCAGCGCGTACAGCTCGGCGAGGGAGTTGCCCTCCCGGCTCACCCCTTCGTCCGTGCCCAGCCAGGCCGCCGACTCCTGACGGGTCAACGGTCCGACCTCGATCCTGGCCAGACAGCGTCCGGGGCGCACGACCGCCGGGTGCAGCCGCTCCAGGTCCTCATTGGTCGTCACCCCCACCAGCACGTTGCGGCCCTGGCCCAGCAGGCCGTCCGTCAGGTTCAGCAGCCGGGACAGGGCCTGGCCCGCCGTGTGCTTGGCCTCGCCGCGGATCAGCTCGTCGCAGTCCTCCAGGAGCAGCAGCCGCCACCGCCCCTTCGCCGTGCCGTCGTCCTCGCCGATCGCGATGTCCATGAGATAGCCGACGTCGTTGAAGAGCCGCTCGGGGTCCAGCACACAGTCGACCTGGCACCAGTCGCGCCAGGAACGGGCCAGGGTGCGCAGCGCGGACGTCTTGCCGGTGCCGGGCGGGCCGTGCAGCAGGAGGAGCCGGCCCGCGATGTCGTCCGGCGTCACCTTCATCAGCCGGCCCATCGCCTCGGCCACCGGCGCGGTGTAGTTGGGGCGGACCTCGTCCCAGCTTCCGGCGGCGATCCGGCGGGTGGTGCGGTACGGACCGCGGCGCGGCGAGACGTACCAGAAGCCCATGGTCACGTTGTCGGGGTGGGGCTCCGGCTCGTCCTGCGCCCCCTCGGTGGCCTGGCCGAGGACCTTCTCCGCCAGTTCGTCGCTGGTCGCGGTGACGGTGACGTCCGCGCCGCGGTTCCACCGGGACGCCAGCAGGGTCCAGCCCTCGCCCTCCGCGAGCGTCGCGCTGCGGTCGTCGTCGCGGGCTGCCCGCAGCACGGTGGCGTCCGGCGGCAGCAGCGTCGCCCCGGCCCTGACCCGGTCGAGGGAGGAACTGTGCGCGTACGGCTGCTCGCCCGTCACGAAGCGGCCGAGGAAGAGCGCGTCGACGACGTCGGACGGTGAATCGCTGTCGTCGACGGTGAGCCGGATCGGCAGTGCGGATTCGGGGGAGTCAGGCATGGCGCCCATGATCCGGCACCGGTTGCCCCCGTGCACCCGGGTTTAGCGGGCTCGCGTGCCGGGCCGGCGGCGCGCCCGGAAACCGACGGGGCGACAGCGGGGCGTCAAGGAGCGCCCGTTGAACGAACGGGGGCGGACGGAAGCACTCCACGCCTATTTTTGGCATGAACACTTCCAGTGCGGTGTGTGGGCTGCTACTACGGAGTAGGCAGATATCCCCTGCTCAAGGAGGTCCCATGAAAATGTCCAGACTCGTGGCGTTCTCGTCCTCGCTCCTGCTCGGCGCCGCCCTCGCCCTCACCGGCGCGGGGATCGCGAACGCCGACTCGTCCGCCGCGGCCGTCGACTACGTCGCCCTCGGTGACTCGTACTCCTCCGGTGTCGGGGCCGGCAGCTACGACGGCTCCAGCTGCAAGCGCAGCAGCCGCGCCTACCCCGCCCTCTGGGCGGCCGCCAACTCCCCCTCCTCGTTCGACTTCGCCGCCTGTTCCGGCGCCCGGACCGGAGACGTCACGAGCAGTCAGCTCGGTCGCCTGAACGCCTCGACCGACCTCGTCTCGATCTCCATCGGCGGCAACGACGCGGGTTTCGCCGACGTCATGACGACCTGTGTCCTGCAGTCCGAGGCCACCTGCCTCAACCGCGTCGCCACCGCCCGCGCCTATGTCGACTCCACCCTGCCCGGCAGGCTCGACTCCGTGTACACCGCCATCCGCTCCAAGGCCCCCTCCGCACAGGTCGTCGTCCTCGGCTACCCCCGCTTCTACCAACTCGGCGGCGGCTGCATCGCCGGTCTGAGCGAGAAGGAGCGCTCCGCCATCAACGGGGCCTCCGACCACCTCAACACCGCCACCGCCAAGCGGGCGGCGGACCACGGCTTCACCTTCGGCGACGTCAGGACGACCTTCGCCGGGCACGAGATCTGCTCGGGCAACGCCTGGCTGCACAGCGTGAACTGGCTCAATATCGGCGAGTCCTACCACCCCACCGCCGCCGGACAGTCGGGCGGCTATCTTCCCGTTCTCAACTCCGCTCTCTGACCGGAGCCCCGGCGCTTCCGGCCGGAGTGCTCCGCCTCCGCCGTCCCCCCACGCGGCTGCGCGCGGGGGACGGCCCGGCGACCGCTCCGAACCGCGCGAACCGCTCGAACTGTCCGAAGTCGCCCTGGAATCGCGCAGATTCGGTAACGAGGCGTCAACCTCCGTATGTGTGTGCGTAATCCTGTGGCCGGGATACACGAGTGTCACCGCGGGACGATAGGGTTAACCTGCCCGGACCGGGTGCCCTCGTACGGGTGGGGAGTGACATGGAACAGATAACGGTGCGAAGCAGGCCGCGTGTGCCTGCCATCACATGCGGGAGCGGTGCGACCAGTACGCGCCTCGACCGCCATCTCGCGGTGCTCGGCGGCCCTGTCGTCCCGCAGCGCGAGTCGGCGGAAGCGACGCTGCTCATGCGTGAACTGACCTCGCGTGATGCCGCGCACACCCGCAGGAGCAGGAGCGCACGCGTGTCGCTCTTCGCGCCGCTGCGGCGACTGCGGCGCTCGCTCTTCGGCAGCCGCCGCTGACCCATGGCGTCGCCCGTCGGGACCGGCCCGCCGCTCGGGGCGGTTCAGACGATCACTCCGTCCCGGCGCAGCTCCGATGTCTGCTCGTCCGTCATCCCCAGGGCTCGCAGCAGCACATCGGTGTGCTCACCCAGCGCCGGTACGGCGCCCATCCGTGCCTCCTCGCTCCCCGGAAGCGTGATCGGCGGCAGCAGCGCCCGCAGCGGCCCCACCGGTGTCCCCACCTCCCGCCACCGGTCCCGTGCCGCGAGCTGCGGATGCGCCGCCACATCGGCCACCGTGTTCAGCCGCGCACAGGCGATGCCCGCCGCCTCAAGACCGGCCAGCGCCTCCCGCCCCGTCAGTCCCGCCAGCGCCCGGCCCACCGCCTCGTCGGTCCGCTCCCGGTTCGCGGTCCGTGCCGCGTTCGTCGCGAAGTCCGGATCGTCGGCCAACTCGGGCCGCCCGAGCACCTGTTCCGTCAGCCGCCGCCACTCCCGGTCGTTCTGCACGGAGAGCAGCACCTGCTCCCCGTCGGCCGTCGCGTAGGCGTCGTACGGGGCGATCACCGAGTGCGCGAGACCGGTGCGCGCCGGGGGAGCGGAGCCGTGCGTCCCCTGGTGCAGCGGGTGGCCCATCCACTCGGCCAGCGCGTCCAGCATGGAGACCTCCACCGGACCGCCCCGCCCGGTGGACGCCCGCCGCAGCAGCGCCGCGAGCACCCCGGAGAACGCGTACATCGCCGCCGCGATGTCCGCCGCCGGAATACCCGCCTTCACCGGCTGCTCGGCCGTTCCCGTCACCGAGACCAGGCCGGCCTCGCACTGCACGAGCATGTCGTAGGCCCGCTTGTGCGCGTACGGTCCCACCGCGCCGTAACCGGAGATGTCGACCGCCACCAGGCGCGGGTGCGCCGCGCAGAGCGAGGCGGCGTCGAGCCCCAGCCGGGCCGCCGCCCCCTGGGCCAGGTTCTGGACGAACACATCGGCTCCGGCGACGAGTTCATGGACCACCGCGAGGCCGCGCGGGTCCTTCAGGTCGACGGCGAGGGACTCCTTGCCGCGGTTGCACCAGACGAAGTGCGACGCGAGACCGCGCGCCGCCGTGTCGTAACCGCGCGCGAAGTCGCCGCCGTCCGGGCGCTCCACCTTGATGACCCTGGCTCCGAGATCGGCGAGCTGCCGGGTGGCGAAGGGGGCGGCGACCGCTTGCTCGACGGCCACCACGGTGATGCCGTCGAGGGGGAGTGGCAAGGTGTTCATGCCCCCGTGCTTACCCTCTGAGCGCCACTCGTGCCACCTCCGGCCGCCCTGCCGACCTCCCGGCCCGCCACTCGCGCCATCTCCGGCCGCCCCGCGGACCTCCCGGCCCGCCGCTCCGCCGGCTCCGGCCGCCCCGCGGACCTCCCGGCCCGCCGCTCCGCCGGCTCCGGCCGCCCCGCGGTCCCCGGCCCGCCGCTACAGCAGCGCGAACTGCCCCTCCGGGCCCTCCTCCTGGTGCCCGAGCACCGATGCGGGACGCCGTGCCGAGGGCGGCACCGGCAGCACCCCGGCCGCCCGCAGCTCGGCGGGCCCGATCCGCGGTCCCGCCTCCAGCGCCGCCCACAGCTCCTTCCGGGGCCCCGCCGTGCCGTCCAGCAGAGCAAGCACGGTGATGAGTTCGAGCAGCTCCGAGGTCCACTCCCGGGGCCAGCCGCGCGCACCGACCGCGTCCAGACCGTCCGGGGCCGCCCCGTCCGGCCCCCGGCCCGTCGCCGCCGCGGCCCGGCGCCCGAACCAGAGCTCCAGCACCCGCACCCCGCCCACCGTGAACTCCCAGGCCGCCGCGGGAACCGGCGAGATCCGGCCATCGCCGACGAGCAGCGCCTCACTCTCGGCCTCGTGGACCAGCTCGGTGGGGCGGGCCGGGAGGGCCGCCCGCACATAGGGCCTGCGCCCGCCCGGCAGCCGGGGCCGCTCCCCGCCCTGGGCCCCGCGCAACTGGAGCCGCATCAGCTCCCGGCCGAGCGCCACCCCCGACGACCACACCTCCGCGTCGGCCGGCAACGGGACCCGCGGGCCGGTGGCGGAGGGCCTGGCGGCGGCCAGGACCCAGGCCAGCACCGCTTCCGGGGTGAACGCGTCCGGCTCCGCCGCGCCGCCGAGCCGCCCGCGCAGCAGGTCCGTGAGGCCGGAGGCCAGGTTGGGTTCCGTGCCGCCGGGCCTGCGGTAGAGCGGCCTGATCCGGCCGGGCCGTCCGGCGGGGGAGTGCCCGTCGGGCAGCAGTGCGGTCACGGACAGGGCGGGCCCGGAATCCTCGGGGGCGGAGTTGTGCTCGACCGCGAAGAGCTGCCGCCCGTCGGCGACCCGCCACAGCTCCGGACGGGCCGCGTCGATGAGCCGGTGGTCGGGGAGCAGCCACTGTTCGTCGTAGGGACCGTGGAGGATGCGCACGGGGTCGGGGCAGGGTCCCGGGGCCCGGGCGAAGCGGCCCGTTCCGGCGGACCGGCCGGGCAGGGCGGCGACCGAGGTGTGCGGCGTACGGAAACGGCTGGGGGCGAACAGCCGCTCCTGTTCGGCGGGGCCGGCGGCGGCCAGCCGTTCCCAGCGGGCCCGGAGCGCCACGGGGTCGGGGCCGATCACCCAGGCTCGGCCGGTCCGCAGCGGCGGTACGGACCACGGCATCAGCTCGTCCAGCGACAGCAGGCCGTCCAGCGACAGCAGCCCGTGCGGTGACGTCAGCCTGTCCGGTGGCATCAGCCTGTCCGGCGACGGGGACCCGTCCGAAGGCCGGGGTGGTGTCCCCGGTGTCCCCGGAGGCGAGGACCGGGCGTTCCCGTCGCCGCCGGCCGCAGCTGTCCCGTGCGCTGTCACCTGCCCGTCCTCCCCTGTCCGCCGTGACCCTTTCGCATCGTAACGGCGGGCGGCGCGCCCGTGGGGCGGGGTCAGTGGGCCTCCACCGTCACGGAGAAGGAGAACCGGTCGCCCCGGTAGCGGATCCGGGCCACGTCCACGACGCGCCCCTCCTCGTCGTACGTCACGCCCGTGTAGTGCAGGATCGGGCTGAGCAGCGGGACCTGGAGCAGCTCGGCGGTGAGGGGGTCGGCGAGCCGCGCCTCGACCGTGTCGGTGATCCGGGAGATCCTCACCCCGACGACGTCGCGCAGGACCTTGGTCATCGGCCAGCGTTCGAGGTCGGCCACGTCGATCCGGGCGGCGATGTCGGGACGGACCGCGTTCTCCGCCCAGTTGGTGGGCTCGTCGCTCTGCCCGTCGCGGCGCAGCCGCCGGTAGCAGGTCACTTCGGCGCAGTCCGGGAAGAACTCGGCGAGGTCACCGGGCACCGCCGTCGGGCCGTGGCCGAGAACGGTCGTCGCCTCCCCGGACTGCTGGGCCACGATCGCGTCGACCGAGCCCAGCAGCCGGACCGGGGAGACCCGCCGGGCGCGCGGCTCGATGAACGTGCCGCGCCGCCGATGCCGGCTGATCAGCCCCTCCGCCTCCAGCTCCTTGAGCGCCTGGCGCATCGTGAGCACGCTGACCCCGTAGTGCGCGGCGAGCTGCTCCTCGGTGGGCAGCCTGGCGGAGGCGCCCTGGGGGCGGCCCAGTATGGAGGCCCGCAGGGACTGGGACACCTGGTACCAGAGAGGCAGCTTCCGGTTCAGGACGAGGGAGTCGGGGGCGAAGGCGGGCGAGGGCGGCGCGGGGACCGCCTCGGCGCTCCCGCCGGCCCTGGCCGCGGCGTCCCCGTCGGTCGCGGTCCGGGCCGCGCCGGTGGCGTCCCCGTCGGTCGCGGTCCGGGCCGTGCCGGTGGTGTCCCCGCCGGTCCCGGTCCGGGCCGTGCCGGTGGCGTCCCCGCCGGTCCTTCGGGTGTCCGCTCCGGCTCTCTCCTGGTTCTCCGTCATGTCGTCCCCGCTCCGTCCCGTACCCTCCGGCCTTCCGCCGTCTACGGCCGGAAGTTGCGGCTCAGACCCTGCCATACGTCGTCGTAGCCGCGCTGGAGGTGTTCGGCGGCGGCCGCCTGCGCGGTCGCCGTGACCGGCCAGCGGGTCTCGAACATGAAGGCCAGGCCGTCGTCGATCTTCTGCGGCTTCAGCTCCGCCGCGCTCGCCCGGTCGAAGGTCTCCCGGTCCGGCCCGTGCGCCGACATCATGTTGTGCAGGGAGCCGCCGCCCGGGACGAAGCCGTCCGCCTTGGCGTCGTAAGCACCGTCGATCAGGCCCATGTACTCGCTCATCACATTGCGGTGGAAGTACGGCGGGCGGAAGGTGTCCTCGCCGACCAGCCAGCGCGGGGCGAAGACCACGAAGTCCACCCCGGCCAGCCCCGGGGTGTCGGACGGCGAGGTCAGCACCGTGAAGATCGACGGGTCGGGGTGGTCGTAGCTGATCGTGCCGATCACGTTGAACCGGCGCAGGTCGTAGACGTACGGGGTGTGGTTGCCGTGCCAGGCCACCACGTCGAGCGGCGAGTGGTCGTACGTCGCCGACCAGAGGTTCCCGCAGAACTTGTTGACCACCTCCACCGGACCCTCGTGGTCCTCGTACGCGGCGACGGGCGCGAGGAAGTCCCGTGCGTTCGCCAGGCCGTTGGCGCCGATCGGGCCGAGGTCGGGCAGCGCGAACGGGCGGCCGTAGTTCTCGCAGACGTATCCCCGCGCGGTCTCCCCCAGCAGCTCCACCCGGAAGCGGATCCCGCGCGGGATCAGCGCGACATGGCCCGGCTCGGCGCGCAGCAGGCCCAGTTCGGTGCGCAGCAGCAGACCGCCGCGCTCGGGGACGATCAGCAACTCGCCGTCGGAGTCGCTGAACACGCGGTCCGTCATCGAGGAGTCGGCGTTGTACAGGTGGATCGCCATGCCCGCGCGCTGCGCGGCGTCGCCGTTGCCGCCGAGCGTCCACAGACCGCTCAGGAAATCCGTGCCGGGCGCGGGGTCGGGCAGCGGGTTCCAGCGCAGCCGGTTCGGATCCGGCACGGTCTCGGTGAAGGGCGCCGAGCGCAGGCCCCCGTTGTCGACGCGGGTGAACGCCGGGTGGGCGGCCGAGGGGCGGATCCGGTAGAGCCAGGAGCGGCGGTTGTCCGCGCGCGGCTCGGTGAAGGCGGAGCCGCTCAACTGCTCCGCGTACAGCCCGAGCGGGGCGCGCTGGGGGGAGTTGCGGCCGTGCGGCAGCGCCCCGGGAACCGCCTCCGAGGCGTGCTCGTTGCCGAAGCCCGAGGAATACGTCAGCCCCTCGGCCGTCTTCCTCGCCTGGTCGATCGCGCTCATCCCGCACTCCCGGTGCCCAAGAAGCCATCGGATCCGCCGGACGGCGAATCCTATGTACTACCGTAGGAATAGGAGCGAGGCACGTCAACGGCATACATCGCGCCATTCGTGGCCTGTGTCGCGCCCATCGCGCGGGTGCGGGGAGGGGGCCTGCGGGCGGGCGTCGCCGCCGTCCACCGGGTGGCCGGTGCGGTCCGCCGGGGCGAGTCGGGGCACGGCATCATGGGGCCCGTGCCCCAAGTCAACCCGAACCTCCGCCGCGCCCCCGTGCAGCAGCGCAGCGCCGACCGGCTGGCCCGGATACTCGACTCCTGCGCCGGGCTCCTCGACGAGACCGGCTACGAGCAGCTCACCACGCGTGCCGTCGCCGAGCGCGCCGACGTGCCCATCGGCTCCGTCTACCGGTTCTTCTCCAACAAGCGGGCGCTCGTCGACGCCCTCGCGCTCCGCAACCTGGACACCTACGCCGACCGCATCGCGGCCCGGCTCGCGGACCTCCCGGCCGGCGACTGGCGTGCCGCCATCGACGCGGTGCTCGACGAGTACCTGGCGATGAAGCGGAGCGTCCCCGGCTTCGCGCTCGTCGACTTCGGGCCACCGCTCCCGGCCGAGGACGCGGCGGACGACGCCAACCGGCGGCTGGCGGACCGGCTCGCGGCGCTGCTCGCCGGCCACCTCGGCCGACGGCCCGACGAGGCCCTGTCCCGGGCGATCCTGGTGAGCGTCGAGGCCGCCGACGCGCTCCTCCAGCTGGCCTTCCGCACGGAACCGTCGGGGGACGCGGCCATCGTCGCCGAGACGCGGACCCTGGTCAGGTCCTACCTCGCCCAGACGCTCGACTGAACAAGGGCCCCTTGGCGGGGAGCCTTCGGCCGCTCCGCGTGTCCGGCGCGGGTGCGGACGTGTGCCTGTGCGCCTTGCGAGCCGCCCCCTGGCCGGGGAGCCTTCGGCTCCGCGTGTCCGGCCGCCTGTGCGTCTTGCGCGCCGCCCCTGGCGGGGTCCGCCCGCCGTCCGGCACCGCCGTACTGACCGCCATCCCGGTCCCCGTGAGAACCGCTCTCCAGCATCACCGTGTTGACCTGGGGTTTTGCTCGTATTGCTCACACGTCAACATCTTGTTAACGCCGCGAGAACGCCCCTAACGTCATCCGGACCGCCGACACCGGTGGGAGTTCAAGGATGAACGTTAGGTATCCCCCATGCTGACAATCCTCGGCTTCGCCATGATCGCGACCTTCCTGGTCCTGATCATGACGAAGAAGATGTCGCCGATCGCGGCGCTGGTACTGATCCCCGCTCTGTTCTGTGTCGCCGTCGGACAGGGAGCGCAGCTCGGCGACTACGTCATCGAAGGCGTCGGCAACCTCGCGCCCACCGCGGCCATGCTGATGTTCGCCATCGTCTACTTCGGCGTGATGATCGACGTCGGCCTGTTCGACCCGATCGTCCGGGGCATCCTGAAGTTCTGCCAGGCCGACCCGATGCGCATCGTCGTCGGAACGGCGGTGCTCGCCGCGATCGTCTCGCTGGACGGCGACGGCTCCACCACCTTCATGATCACCGTCTCGGCGATGTATCCCCTCTACAAACGCCTGAAGATGAGCCTGGTCGTCATGACCGGCGTCGCGGCAACTGCCAACGGTGTCATGAACACCCTCCCCTGGGGCGGCCCCACCGCCCGTGCCGCCACCGCCCTCAAGCTGGACGCCTCCGAGATCTTCGTGCCGATGATCCCGGCGCTGGCCATGGGGCTGCTCGCCGTGTTCGTGCTGGCGTACGTGCTCGGCCTCCGGGAGCGCAAGCGCCTGGGGATGCTCACGCTCGACGAGGCGCTCGCCCGGGAGCCGGAGCCGGAGACCGTGTCCACCGGTGCGGGCGGCGCCGGCGGTGAGGACCGCCTCCGCAAGGGCGCCGCCGCCTCCGCGGGCGGTACGGGTACGGGCACCGGCACCGGCAGCGACGCCGCGGCCGACCCCGCGGACGGGGACGGGGACGACGACGAGTTCCAGGGCCTCGACCCGAACCGGTCCACGCTCCGCCCGAAGCTCTACTGGTTCAACGCTGGACTCACCATCGCCCTGCTGACGGCGATGATCATGGAACTGATGCCGATCCCGGTGCTCTTCCTGCTCGGAGCGGCCCTCGCGCTCACCGTCAACTTCCCCCACATGCCCGACCAGCGGGCCCGGATCGCCGCGCACGCCGACAACGTCCTCAACGTCTCCGGCATGGTCTTCGCCGCCGCCGTCTTCACCGGAGTCCTCACCGGCACCGGCATGGTCGAGAACATGGCCGACTGGGTCGTCGGCGCGGTCCCCGACGCGATGGGCCCGCACATGGCCATCGTCACCGGCCTGCTCAGCCTGCCGCTCACCTACTTCATGTCCAACGACGGCTTCTACTTCGGCGTCCTCCCCGTCCTCGCCGAGGCCGGCGCGGCCCACGGGGTCTCGCCGCTGGAGATCGCGCGCGCCTCCCTGGCCGGCCAGGCCCTGCACATGTCCTCGCCGCTCGTGCCCGCCGTGTACGTCCTCGTCGGCATGGCGAAGGTCGAGTTCGGCGACCACACCCGCTTCACCGTCAAGTGGGCCGTCCTCACCTCGCTCGTGGTGCTCGCGGCGGGCGTCCTCTTCGGCATCATGTAATGACACGCGCACCGCGAACCGGGCCCGGCAGGGGCTGGCTGCTGCGCCTCGTCATCGCCTTCGCCTTCGCGCAGGGGGCGGTGTCGATGGCGCGGCCCGCCGTCTCCTACCGGGCCCTCGCGCTGGGTGCGGACGAAACGGCCGTCGGCGTCATCGCCGGGGTCTACGCCCTGCTCCCGCTGTTCGTCGCCGTGCCGCTCGGCCGCCGCACCGACCACGGCCGCTGCGCGCCCCTGCTGCCGCTCGGCGTGCTCCTGATCTCCGGCGGCTGCGCGGTCAGCGGCATCGTCTCCTCGCTGCCCGCGATGGCCGCCTGGAGCGGGGTGATGGGCCTCGGCCACCTGTGCTTCGTGATCGGCGCGCAGTCGATCGTGGCCCGGCAGTCCGCGCCCGCCGAACAGGACCGCAACTTCGGGCACTTCACCATCGGGGCCTCGCTGGGCCAGCTCATCGGCCCGGTCGCCGCGGGCGTGCTCATCTCCGGGCAGGGCGGGGCCCTGGGCCGTACGAGCGCGCTCGCCCTCCTCGTATCGGCCGCGGTCGCCGCCGTCGCCCTCGCCTCGCTCTGGCGCATCGAGCACCGCCGGGAGGCCGGCTCCGGGGGACGGCCCGGCGACAAGGTCCCGGTCCGCGCGATCCTGGGCGCGCGCGGCGTCCCCGCGGGCATCCTCATCAGCATGGCGGTGCTGTCCGCCACCGACATCCTCACCGCCTACCTGCCGGTCGTCGGCGAACACCGCTCCATCGCCCCGGCCACCATCGGGCTGCTGCTGAGCCTGCGGGCCGCCGCCACGATCGCCTGCCGGCTGGTCATGTCGCCGCTGCTGCGGCTGCTGGGCCGCAGGGCCCTGCTGACCACCAGCTGCCTGCTCGCCGGGCTCCTCTGCGCGGGCGTCGCCCTCCCCGTGTCCGTCCCGGTCCTCGCCGTCATGCTCGCCGTCCTCGGCTTCTGCCTCGGCGTCGGCCAGCCGCTGTCCATGACCACCGTGGTCCGGGCCGCCCCCGACCGGGCCCGGTCCACCGCGCTCGCCCTCCGGCTGACCGGCAACCGGCTCGGCCAGGTCGCCGCCCCCGCCGCGGCGGGGCTGATCGCGGGCGCGGTGGGAGTGGCCGCCCCGTTCGTGCTGCTCGGCGTGGGCCTGATCGGCGCGGCGGGACTCGGCCTGCGCGGCGACGGACGCCCGGAGCCGTCACCGGGGCCCCTGGACACGGGGTCGGTACGGGCGTCCCCGGACACCGAGTCGGTACCACCCCTGGAGACGGAGCCGGCACAGGCATCTCCGGACACGGAGCCGGCACAGGCACCCCCGGACACGGAATCCGCCCCCGCCCCGCCGGACCCGGTGCCCGTGGCCGTACCGCAGGACACCCCGGCCTGCAGCGGACCCGTACCGCCGACCGCACGGAACGGGGCCGAGTACCCCGGCTGAACCGGCCGGCAGCGGGCCCGTACCGCCGACCGCACGGGAGGGGGCCGAGTCCCCCAGGTGAACCGGCCGGCAGCGGGCCCGTACCGCCGATCGCACGGAACCGGCCGAGTGTCCCGGCTGAACCGGCACCCCACCGGACCCGTATGCCCCAACCTTCGCGCGAGTCATTCCCACACCCCGCCCCGTCGGCTAGCTTCCCCACACAGCCGCTCCCCACCGCGATGCCACCACTTCCTCCGGGCGGACCCTCATGACGCGCGCGATCTCCCTGCACCAAGTCAGCAAGAACTACGGCCGGGACCGGCGGGCCGTCGACCGGTTCACGCTCTCCATCGACCCCGGCGAGTTCGTCGTGCTGCTCGGGCCCTCCGGCTGCGGCAAGTCCACCGTGCTGCGCATGATCGCGGGCCTGGAGGAGATCACCGAGGGCGAGCTGCTCCTCGACGGGGAGTACGCCAACCACACCCCGCCGCGCGAACGCGGCATGGCGATGGTGTTCCAGAACTTCGCCCTCTACCCGAGCATGACCAACCGGGCCAACATCGGCTTCCCGCTGAGACTGGAGAACCCCCGCGAGGACAACACCGCGCGCGTCGAGGCCACCGCCCGGATGCTCGGGATCGGGCACGTCCTCGACCGCTACCCCGCGCAGCTCTCCGGCGGCGAGCGCCAGCGGGTCGCGATGGGCCGGGCCATCTCCCGCCGGCCCTCCGTGTTCCTGATGGACGAGCCGCTCTCCAACCTCGACGCGAAGCTGCGCAGCCATCTGCGTGCCGAGATCGCCCTGCTCACCAAGGAACTGGGCGTCACCACGGTCTACGTCACGCATGATCAGGCCGAGGCGATGTCCCTCGGCGACCGGGTGGCCGTGATGCGCGGCGGAGTCCTCCAGCAGGTCAGCCCGCCCCGCGAGGTCTACGGCCTGCCGGACAACGTGTTCGTGGCCGCCTTCATCGGCACCCCGCGCATCAACCTCCTCCAGGCCGTCGTGCACGCCCCGTTGGAGGGCCGGATGTCGATCGACCTCGGCAGGCAGCGGCTCGCCCTGCCCGAACCCCTCAGCCCCGACCACCAGTTGCTCCGGATCCAGCAGGGCCGGCGGATCATCGTGGGGCTGCGCTCGGAGGCGGTCCGGATCGCCCCGCCCAGCCAGGCCCGGCCCGGCGAGGTCGCCCTCAGCGGCATCGTCGAGCACGTCGAATACCAGGGGCACGAGGCGCTGGTCCACCTCAGGACCGGTTCGCGGCCCGCCGTGGTCCCGGACCTCGAATCCGCCCGGCCCCGGACGATGCCCCGCCGCCGCAGGGCCGCGGCCGGCGGGGGAGGCGGGACCGGCGTCCGGAGACGGCTCAGGGGGCGGACGGGCGGCCGTATCAGCGGCCCTGTCGTCACCCTCGACGAACCCGCCCCGGACCCCACGGAGCCCCGGGGCCCCGACCACCCCTCCGCCCCCTCCGGCGACCTGGTCGTGCGCACCGGACCCGACCTGCGCCTGCGGACCGGGGCACAGGTGCCGCTGCTGGTGGACCTGGCCCACCTGTACGTCTTCGACCACTACGGGCGCCGCATCTGCCCCCTGCCCCGGGACGCCCCCGGCTTCGACGACCTCCCCCGGAGCTGAGGGGCCTCGCCGACTCGCCGCCTCGGCGGCGGGCGGTGGCGATCGGCTCAGCGCCCCGTCGAGCCGTCGATCAGCTCACGGAGGATGTCGGCGTGACCGGCATGGCGACCGGTCTCCTCGATCATGTGCGTGAGGGCCCAACGGACGCTGGGGGCGGGGTCGTCCGGGCGTGGGCGGGGCACCGGCGCGCCGAGGTCGGTGCACGTGTCGAGTGCGCCGTTCGCCTCCGCGACCGCCTCCCGGTAGCTGGCGACGACCTCCGCCACGCCGTCCGCGGGGGCGGCGTGGAAGGTCGCCGGCCAGTCGGCGACCCGCTCCCCGAGGAACAGGGACCGCTCGACGGACGTCAGGTGGTTGAGCAGGCCGAGCAGATTCGTGCCCGAGGGCACCGCGGCGGCGCGGGCCGCCGGTTCCGGGGCTCCCTCGACCTTCGCGGCGATCGAATCGCGCAGGTAGTCGAGGAAGCCGCGCAGCACCTCGGCCTCGCTGCCCCCGGTCCGGGGCGGCGGGGTGTCCCGGCGGCGTCGCGGGCGGGGTTCGGCGGTCATGGGTGCCTCCTGGGGATCCGGGTTCGCGTGCTCGTTCCAGTCTTGGCCGGTCCACTGCCGCCAGGGCAAGGGATCATGCCGTTACGGCAAGGCGGCGCAAGGGCAGGGATGCTCGTGCCGGGGTGTGCGTGCCGGGCGTGACCGGCGTCTCCCAAGGCTCCCTGGCGTCAGAAAACTAACGGCGCTAGTTTGGGCGGGTGCGACGTGCTGCCCCGCGCCGCACGGCTTCGGCGCTCCGCGCCGCACGGCTTCGGCGCTCCGCACAGCACGTCCGGGAGGAAACAGCCATGAAGGCGCATGACCAGATGTACATCGACGGTGCGTGGCGGCCCGCCGCCGGCCAGGACACGATCGCGGTCGTGAACCCGGCCGACGAGCAGGTCATCGCCCATGTGCCGGCGGGAACGGCCGAGGACGTCGACGCGGCGGTACGGGCGGCGCGCGCCGCCTTCCCCGCCTGGGCCGCGACCCGCCCGCCGAACGCGCCGCCCGGCTGACCGCGCTGGCCGACGCGCTGACCGCCCGCAAGGACGAACTGGCCGAGACCATCACGGCCGAACTGGGCTCGCCGCTGCCGCTGTCCCAAAAGGTTCACGCGAGCGTGCCCGTGCTGGTGGCCGCCTCGTACGCCGAACTGGCCGGCCGCCACGCCTTCGAGGAGCGGATCGGCAACTCCACCGTACTGCTGGAGCCGGTCGGCGTGGTCGGCGCGATCACCCCCTGGAACTACCCGCTCCACCAGATCGTCGCCAAGGTCGCCCCCGCCCTCGCCGCGGGCTGCACCGTCGTCCTCAAGCCCGCCGAGGACACCCCGCTCACCGCGCAGCTCTTCGCGGAGGCCACCGAGGCGGCCGGTCTGCCGCCGGGCGTCTTCAACCTCGTCACCGGCCTCGGACCGGTCGCCGGCCAGGCGCTCGCCGCCCACGAGGACGTCGACCTGGTCTCGTTCACCGGCTCCACCGCTGTGGGCCGGCAGATCGGCGCCACCGCCGGGGCCGCGATCAAGCGCGTCGCCCTCGAACTGGGCGGCAAGTCCGCCAACGTGATCCTGCCCGGCGCGGACCTCGCCCGGGCGGTCAACGTCGGCATCGCCAACGTGATGACCAACTCCGGCCAGACGTGCAGCGCCTGGACCCGGATGCTGGTGGACGCCGAGCGGTACGAGGAGGCCGTGGAGCTCGCGGCGAACGCCGTCACCAAGTACGTGGCCGGCGAGCGGGTCGGCCCGCTCGTGAACGCCAAGCAGCAGGCGCGGGTGCGCGGTTACATCGCCAAGGGCGTCGAGGAGGGCGCCCGGCTGGTCGCGGGCGGCCCGGGCGCGCCCCTGGAGAACGGCTACTACGTCAGCCCGACCGTCTTCGCGGACGTCACCCCGGACATGACGATCGCCCGCGAGGAGATCTTCGGCCCGGTGATCTCGATCCTGCGGTACGAGGACGTGGACGACGCCCTCCGTATCGCCAACGCCACCGTGTACGGGCTCGCCGGCGCCGTCTGGGCCGCCGACGAAGAGGAGGCGGTGGCTTTCGCCCGCCGGATGGACACCGGACAGGTCGACATCAACGGCGGACGGTTCAACCCGCTGGCCCCGTTCGGCGGTTACAAGCAGTCGGGGGTGGGACGCGAGCTGGGGCCGCACGGCCTGGCGGAGTACCTCCAGACCAAGTCGCTCCAGTTCTGAACCCCGTCACCCTTCCCGCACAAGGAGCCTGCTCGTGGTCCGCGCCGCCGTACTGCCCGCCGTCGGAGCTCCGCTGGAGATCACCGACATCGTCCTGCCGGAGCCCGGCCCCGGCCAGGTGCGCGTCTCCCTCGCCGCCGCCGGCGTCTGTCACTCCGACCTGTCCCTGTCCAACGGCACCATGCGCGTGCCGGTGCCCGCCGTCCTCGGCCACGAGGGCGCCGGTACGGTCCTGGCGGTCGGCGAGGGCGTCACGCAGGTGGCCCCGGGCGACGGCGTGGTCCTCAACTGGGCCCCCTCCTGCGGGGTCTGCTTCCACTGCGGGATCGGCGAGGTCTGGCTCTGCGCCGACGCCCTGAAGGGGACCGCCAACCTCCACGCCCGTACGGCCGACGGCACCGGCCTCCACCCCGGGCTCAACGTCGCGGCCTTCGCGGAGGAGACCGTCGTCGCCGCGAACTGCGTGCTCCCCGCCCCCGACGGCATCCCGCTCACCGACGCCGCCCTCCTCGGCTGCGCGGTCCTGACCGGCTACGGGGCGATCCACCACAGCGCCCGGGTCCGCGAGGGCGAGAGCGTCGTCGTCTTCGGGATCGGCGGCGTCGGCCTCGCCGTGCTCCAGGCCGCCCGGATCGCCGGCGCGTCCCGGATCATCGCGGTCGACGTCTCCCCGGCCAAGGAGGAGCTGGCCCGGCAGGCGGGCGCCACCGACTACGTCATCGCCTCCGCCACCACCCCGCGCGAGATCCGCAAGCTCACCGGCGGCCGGGGCACGGACGTCGCGGTCGAGTGCGTCGGCCGGCCCGCGACCATCCGGGCCGCCTGGGAATCCACCCGGCGCGGCGGGCGCACCACGGTGGTCGGCATCGGCGGCAAGGAACAGGAAGTCACTTTCAACGCCCTGGAGCTCTTCCACTGGGGCAGGACCCTGACGGGCTGCGTCTACGGCAACAGCGACCCGGCCCGCGATCTCCCCGTCCTCGCCGACCACATCCGCGCCGGCCGCTTCGACCTGTCGATGATGGTCACCGAGCACATCGCCCTGGACGGCATTCCCGCCGCCTTCGACAACATGATCGCGGGCAGGGGCGGCCGCGCGCTGGTGGTCTTCCAGGACCGGCCCTAGAGCGGCCAGAAGCCGGTGGGGCGAGAGTGTCGACGTCACCGGGCCCACCAGCCGGGCGTCCGTCTCGTCCTCGTCGAACAGCCGGGAGGGCCCGCTACGTCCGTTCCGCCCGGCGCTCCTCGTCATGACGGGATGCCTCCACCGGCCGGGCCGGATCTCCGGCCGCGGCCCCGGTCCGCTGACGGCTCCGGGAGACCGCCACACCGACCAGGCAGAGCAGCCCGCCGAGGACCCCGAGCAACGTCGGCACCTCGTCCAGCAGCAGCCACGCCATGAGCACCACCAGCGCCGGAACGGCGTACGTGGTGGCGCCCATCCGGCCCGCGGTGGTCCGGGCCAGGGCGTAGCCCCAGGTGGTGAAGGCCAGCGCGGTCGGGAAGACGCCCAGATAGACCATGTTCAGCGTGGCGGACATGGGGGCGTCGGCCGCCTCGGAGACCAGCACCCCGGTGAACGGCAGGCAGGCGACGGCGCCGATCGCGCAGCCGAAGGTGTTGATCTGCAGCGAGGAGCCGTGCGCGAGCGCCGGTTTCTGGCTGACCACGCCCAGCGCGTAGACCACCGCGGCCAGCAGGCACAGCGCCACGCCCAGCACGGAGGAGCTGCCGTGCCCGGACATCGCGAGGCCGACGACGACCGCACCCGAGAACGAGATGCCCATGCCCAGCAGCAGGCGGCGCGGCAGCCCCTCGCCGAGCATGCGGGCGCCCATCAGGGCCATCAGGATCGGCCCGATGTTCACCAGCATCGCCGCCGTCCCGGCGTCGACCTCCTGCTCGCCCCAGTTGAGGGCCACCATGTACAGCCCGAACCAGAGCACGCCGGAGGTGATGATTCCGCGCCAGGCACCGCGCCCGGGCAGCCCCTCCCGCCGTACGAGGAGGATCACTCCGAGCACCAGCGCGCCCGTCACCAGCCGCCCGAGGGCGAGGGCGCCGGGGGAGTAGGACTCGCCCGCGCTCCGGATGGACACGAAGGCGGAGGCCCACAGCACGACGGTGGTGCAGGCGGCGGCGGTGGCGCGCCAGCGGTGGGCCGGCGCGGAGACCGGAACGGGTGTCGGGGTCGTCGTCATGGCCACGACCGTAGGCCCGGAACGCTTCGGCCCCCACCGAATTGTCCATGCCCGTCAATCGGCGACAGGGCCGCCCCGCCCTGTGGTCGGCGACCCCTCGGTGACCGGACAGCCAGGGCACCGTCCGTCCCGAGCGCCGGTTCCGTCCTCAAGCGCCGGACGGGCTGAAAAGGCGCTGGTCTCTGTCCTCAAGCGTCGGACGGGCCGGACAGGCGCTCGCCCACCGGCCGCGCGTACTGCTCGTACTGGATCGCCAGCCCGTCCAGCAACGCCCGCAGCCCGGTCTCGAAGGCCCCTTCGTCGACCTGGCGGCGGTGGTCGGCGAGCAGGTGGGCCTGGCCGAGGTGCGGGTAGTCGGCGGGGTCGTAGGCGGCCTCGTCGTCGACGAAGCCCCCGGCGAAGGAGCCCAGCGCCGAGCCGGTGATGAAGTAGCGCATGAGCGCCCCGATCCGGGTGGCCTGGGCGGGGGGCCACCCCGCCCCCACCATCGCCCCGAACACCGCGTCGGCGACCCGCAGCCCCGCCGGGCGCCGTCCGGGGCCCCGGGCGAGGACCGGGACGATGTGCGGGTGCGCGGCGAGGGCGGCCCGGTAGGAGAGCGCCCAGTCGTGCAGGGCCTCGCGCCAGTCGCGCGGGTCCGACTCCTCGAACATCGACAGATCGACCTGTACGGAGACCGCGTCGGCGACGGCGTCGAGGATCTCCTCCTTGTTGCGGAAGTGGTTGTAGAGCGAAGGGCCGCTGACCCCCAGGACGGCCGCCAGGCGACGCGTGGAGACGGCGTCCAGCCCTTCGGAGTCCACGAGCGCGCTCGCCGCCCCGACGATGCGGTCTCTGCTCAGGAGGGGCTTGCGCGGTCGGGCCATGCGGCTCATAGTAGGGCCTGCGAACCAGAAACTAGCAGTGCTAATTAAAGTGCGCCCGAGCGGCGCTCGTGAGAGGCGGGGTGGGCACGATGGACCTGACGCTCAGCGAGGAGCAGGAAGCCGTCCGGAAGCTGGCCGAGGACTTCGTCGCCCGCGAGGTCGCTCCCCACGTGGTCGCTTGGGATCGCGCCGAGAATGTCGACAGGTCGATCGTGAAGAAGCTCGGGGACCTCGGCTTCCTCGGTCTGACCGTCCCCGAGGAGTACGGCGGCTCCGGCGGCGACCACCTGTCCTACTGTCTGGTCACCGAGGAGCTGGGGCGCGGCGACTCCTCGGTGCGCGGCATCGTCTCCGTCTCGCTCGGGCTGGTCGCCAAGACCGTCGCGTCCTGGGGCGACGAGGAGCAGAAGCGGGCCTGGCTGCCCCGGCTCGCCTCCGGCGAGGCGATCGGCTGCTTCGGTCTCACCGAGCCATGCACCGGATCGGACGCCGGAAACCTCGCCACCCGGGCCGTGCGCGACGGCGGTGACTACGTCGTCAACGGCACCAAGATGTTCATCACCAACGGCACCTGGGCCGATGTCGTGCTGCTCTTCGCG
Organism: Streptomyces sp. CNB091; assembly: GCF_000377965.1. Taxonomy (NCBI): domain Bacteria; kingdom Bacillati; phylum Actinomycetota; class Actinomycetes; order Kitasatosporales; family Streptomycetaceae; genus Streptomyces; species Streptomyces sp. CNB091. The sequence goes on along the minus strand of NZ_KB899002.1, from coordinate 193,173 downwards.
CGGACGAACGACGCCCCCGGCCACCGGGGCGTCTCCGCCTTCCTCGTCCCCGCCGACACCCCCGGCCTCACCCGCCGCACCGTCCACGGCAAGCTCGGCCTGCGCGGCCAGGCCACCGCCGAACTGGTCCTCCAGGACGTCCGGATACCGGCCGGTTGCCTCCTCGGGCCCGAGGGCAAGGGCTTCTCCATCGCCATGTCCGCCCTGGCCAAGGGGCGGATGTCCGTCGCGGCGGGCTGCGTGGGCATCGCGCAGGCCGCCCTGGACGCGGCTGTGCGCTACGCCGGTGAGCGCGAACAGTTCGGCAAGGTCATCGCCCGCCATCAGCTCGTCCAGGAGCTGCTCAGCGACATCGCCGTGGACGTGGACGCGGCCCGGCTGCTGACCTGGCGGGTCGCCGACCTGGTTGACCGGGGCCAGGAGTTCGCCACCGCCGCTTCCCAGGCCAAGCTGTACGCGTCCGAGGCCGCCGTCCGCTGCGCCAACAACGCCCTCCAGGTCTTCGGCGGCTACGGCTACATCGACGAGTACCCGGTCGGCAAACTGCTGCGGGACGCCCGCGTGATGACGCTCTACGAAGGCACCAGCCAGATCCAGAAGCTGATCATCGGGCGCGCGCTGACCGGCGTCTCCGCCTTCTGACCGACTCGCGGGTTCGTACGGGTGTCTGAGTACGGGCCTGAGTACGGGCGCGGATGTGGCGTGCGCCACGTCGGCGGATGCTGAACCCATGAGTGACACGACATCGGTCAAGCAGCAGAGCACCGCCGCCTTCTACATGCAGGCGGTCGCCTCCTTCATGGTGGCGATCGGCGCGGTCGCCTTCGGCATCTTCTTCCTCGACGCCGACGCCTGGGTGCGCGGCTTCCTCGCCATCGGCGTGCTTTACCTCGTCACGTCCTGTTTCACGCTCGCCAAGGTGATCAGGGACCGCCAGGAGGCCGGACAGATCGTCAGCCGGGTGGACCAGGCCCGGCTGGAGAAGATCCTCGCCGAGCACGACCCCTTCCAGAAGCTCTGACCCGGCAAGATCGGCGGGGTAACCGCTAAGCGCTTGCTCAGGTTCGGGGTATGGTGTTCGTCCTGCTGACGGAGAGGGGCCCTGGGCGATGTGTGCGGCGGAGGAGACGAGCGGCGAGGACACGCCATGGGGCGAGGTCACTCCCGAGGCGGCCAGGCGGCTCCTCGTCGCCGCCGTGGACGCCTTCGCCGAGCGCGGGTATCACGCGACCACCACCCGTGACATCGCCGGCCGGGCCGGGATGAGCCCGGCCGCGCTCTACATCCACTACAAGACCAAGGAAGAGCTGCTCCACCGGATCAGCAAGCTCGGCCACGAGCGGGCGCTGTACGTGCTCACGGCCGAGGCCGACCGGGACGGCACGGCCGCCGAACGCCTCGCCGGGGCCGTCCGCTCCTTCGTCCGCTGGCACGCGGAGCGGCACACCACCGCCCGGGTCGTGCAGTACGAGCTCGACGCGCTCGGCGAGGAGCACCGCACCGAGATCGTCGCGCTGCGGCGCAGGAGCGACGCGGTGGTGCGCCGGATCATCGGCGAAGGGGTGCGGGACGGCGAGTTCGACGTCCCCGACGTCCCCGGCACCGCCCTCGCGGTCCTCTCCCTCTGCATCGACGTGGCCCGCTGGTTCAACGCCCGGGGGAGCCGCACCCCCGACGAGGTCGGCGAACTGTACGCCGGCCTCGTCCTGCGGATGGTCGGAGCCGGGCAGGCCCAGAAGTAACCGGCAGACCCAGAAGTAGCCGACGGCTCCCGAGGTAGCCGCCGGTTTCCCAAGTATCAGAAGTAGTAGCGGGACACCGACTCGGCGACGCAGGCCGGCTTCCCGCTGCCCTCGCGCTCGACCGTGACGACCGCCGTGACCTGTACGCCGCCGCCGGTCTCCTCGACGTCGCGCAGCACCGCCGTCGCCCGCAGCCGCGAGCCGACCGGGACGGTCGAGGGGAAACGGACCTTGTTGGTCCCGTAGTTGATGCCCATCTTCATGCCCTCGACCCGCATCACCTGCGGTACCAGCGCGGGCAGCAGCGAGAGCGTCAGATAACCGTGCGCGATGGTCGTGCCGAACGGCCCGTCCTTCGCCCGCTCCGGGTCCACGTGGATCCACTGGTGGTCGCCGGTCGCCTCGGCGAACCGGTCGACCCTCTCCTGGTCGATCTCCAGCCAGTCGCTCTGTCCCAGCTGCTCGCCCACTCCGTCCCGCAGCTCCTGCGCGGACGTGAAGATCCTCGGCTCTGCCATGTTCCCGGTTCCTGCCTTCCGGCTCTGCGCACCATCAGGCGCGATGTCTAAGCGCTTGCTCAGCATCGTTGTGCGGCGCGTTCCTGTCAACGACATGGCAGTAGATTCGAGGGGTGCCCCAGATTCCCCAGACACTCCACGAACTCTCGGTCGGCCAGCTCTCGGCGCGCAGCGGCGCGGCCGTCTCGGCCCTGCACTTCTACGAGTCCAAAGGCCTGATCAGCAGCAGCCGCACCAGCGGCAACCAGCGCCGCTACTCGCGGGACGCGCTGCGCCGGGTCGCCTTCGTGCGCGCGGCCCAGCGCGTCGGCATCCCCCTGGCCACGATCCGGGAGGCGCTCGCCGAACTGCCCGAGGAGCGCACGCCCAACCGCGAGGACTGGGCCCGCCTCTCCGAGGTCTGGCGCAAGGAACTGGACGAGCGCATCGGGCAGTTGCACCGCCTGCGCGACCATCTGACCGACTGCATCGGATGCGGCTGTCTCTCGCTGGAGACCTGTGTGCTGTCCAACCCCGACGACGTCGTCGGTGAGCGGATCACCGGTTCCCGTCTGATGCCCGAGGGCCGGCAGCCACCCGGGCGTAAATAGTTCAGGGGCGCGGGCGCGAGTCCTCACGCCGCCGTCGTGGCCGGCCTCCGGTGCCGTGGCAGCCGTGCCCTGGCCAGGGTGCGGTCGGTCAGGGCGGGCTGCGGCACCGCGATCCCGCAGCCCGTGCACACCGGGCCCGCCCACGGCGCCTCGCCCCGCTCCTGCCGCCACTCGATGCCGGTGTCCGCGCAGACCGGGCAGGCGGAGCCGGGGCCGGCGCCCAGAGCCGCGATCAGGCGGCGCAGGACCTCGGCGAGCGGCTCGGTGGGGTGGATGTCCGGGTCGGAGCAGCGGGCCACCCCGTGACCGCCCCAGGTGCGGCGGTGCCAGTCGTCGAACGCACCGGGCCGCCGCAGCCCCGCGTGCTTCTCGCGCCGCCGCCGCTCGGCGAACCCCGCCTCGTACGCGAGCCAGACGGCCCGCGCCTCCTCCAGTTCGTCCAGCGCGCCCACCAGGCGCACCGGATCGGGCGCCCGGTCCTCGGGATCGATCCCGTGCCGGGCGCACAGATGGTCCCAGGTCGCCCGGTGCCCGTAAGGGGCGAACCTCTCCAAACACTTGCGCAGCGAATACCGCCGCAGGGCCAGATCCCCCATCGGATCACGGACCTGTCTCGCAAGACTCCGGAAACCGGCCATGGCACCGCCACCTCCGTCGCTCGTCCTTGGACGTCAAGGAATGGACGTACGCCTGCCCGTTTCGGCTCCATCGAAAGATGAAATCCGTCCATTGGCCGAGACTCCCCATGTGGGAAGGGGTGCCTCGGGCGGGAGCGAAGCGGCGCGCGGACGGGTGGTGCGAGGGCGTGCGGCCCTCGCGCGGGTCCGCGAGAACCAATGGCGGCGTCACGGCCCCGTCGGTGGGCCCCGGCCCCGGCCGTCGCGTTCCGGGGGCGGTGGAATGCCAGGTCGGAGCGGTGCGGCCAGAAGGCGGCCGGTGATCGGGATCACGTGCCGGCAGGAGGCTGATTAGCGAAATATGCGTGATCTGCGGGGTTCTGACCGGCCATCAGGCCCATGTGCGCACATCTACGATCAGCTCCGTATTTGATCACCCACACAGGTGATTGACAGGAATTGATTCTTGTAGGGGAGAACGTGAACAGACGGTTCACGGCGGCGGCCATATCTCTGGCCATGTCCGCCACGCTCGCTGCTTCAGCGGGCACCGCTCAGGCGCAGGACGGCGGTGACGGAAGACCCGCCGTCACCGCCTCCGGCCCGGCGAAGCGCGTCACCGAGGCACCGGACATCGCCGCGGCACAGCTCGCGGCCAAGCTCTCCGGGCAGCGGGTGGAAGCCCTCTCCGAGCGCGCGGCCGACGCGGGCACATGGGCCAATCCGGACGGCACCCTCACGACGGAGACGTACTCCGGCCCGGTACGGGTCAAGGAAGACGGCCGGTGGAAGCCCCTGGACACCACCCTCGTGGACACCGGCGCCCAGTTGGAGCCGAAGACGGCCGTGGCCGATGTCGTCCTCTCGGACGGCGGCAAGGGCGACTTCGCGTCGGTCAGCCGGGGCAGCCGCACCTTCGGTCTCGACTGGGGCAAGACGCTCCCCGCGCCCCGGCTGGACGGCGACACGGCCGTCTACCCCTCCGTGGTCCCCAACGGTGATCTGCATGTCACCGCTCTGCCGCACGGCTTCTCCGAGTCACTGATCCTCACGGAACGGCCGACGGAACCGGTCGAACTGCGCCTGCCCGTCACCCTGGACGGCATGGAGCTGGAGAAGACTCCCCAGCGGCATCTGCGGCTGGAGGACAGCTCCGGAGATCTCGTCGCCAGCGCCCCCGCCCCCCGGATGTGGGGCACGGGGACCGACCCCGTGTCGGGTGACCCGCTGCGTCACGCCGAGATCGCCACCGCCGTGGAGCAGGGCCCCGAGGGCACGGTGCTGGTCCTCAGGCCCAGCGCGGCGTTCCTCGCCGACCCCTCCGTGACCTACCCGGTCACCATCGACCCGACCACCACCCTGGCCGCGTCCACCGACACCTGGGTGGCCACCAACTACCCGGACTCCCAGCGCGGTTCGACCGAGCTCAAGGCCGGCACCTACGACGGTGGCACCACCAGGGCCCGCTCGTACGTGAAGTTCGACGTCGCCAGGTTCGCGGGCAAGAAGGTCCTCAACGCCGAGCTCCGGCTGCACTCGTACTGGTCCTCCAGCTGTTCCGCCACCGGCTCAGGCGTCGAGGCCCGGCGGATCACGGGCGCCTGGGACCCCAGTGGGGTGACCTGGGGCGCCCAGCCCGCGACCACCGCGACCGGCGCCGCCGTGTCCAGGTCCGCGTACGGCTTCAGCTCGGCCTGCCCCGCCAACTTCATGCGCTGGGACGTCGACGGCATCGCCCAGGCGTGGGCGGACGGCCAGGCAAACCACGGTCTCCAGATCAGGGCCGTGGACGAGGGCGACTCCTTCAGCTGGCGACGTTTCCGCTCCGCCAACTTCGTCGACGGAGCACAGGGTCCGACCGAGCCCGCGCTCTCCGTCACGTACAACACCCGGCCCGGCGCGGCCGTCGCTGTGAACCCGGCCGCGGGCGCCGTGACCGCCGACACCACGCCCACCCTCCAGGGCAGGGCCGCCGACGCCGACGGCAACACCGTCCGCCTCACCTTCGAGGTGTGGAACGCCGACGGCACGGCCCGCACCGCCCAGGGCGTCTCCCCGTTCGTCGCCTCCGGCACCACCGCCGCCTGGACCGTGCCCGCCCTGGCCGCGGGCTCGTACAAGTGGCGCATCGCTGTCTTCGACGGCACCGAGTGGAACGGCACCTGGTCCGCCTGGCGGCCCCTGACCGTCGACCCGGCCGTCCCCGCGTCGCCCACCGTCAGCTCCGCGCAGTACCCGGCAGACGGGCTGTGGCACGGGGACTCCGGTCTGGCCGGCACCTTCCGGATCGCCGACGGCACCGGCAGGGCGGTCTCCGCCGAGTACGCCTTCAACGGTGGTGGTCCGACGGCCGCCGCCCTCACCTCCGGGGCTGCGACCGTCTCCTGGACGCCCGCCACCCGCGGGGCGCACACCCTGCGCACCCGGGTCCGCAACGCGGCCGGCACCTGGTCCGACTGGCGTGAACACACCTTCCACGTCGGCGTCATCACCGGGGTCCTGGCCACCTCGTTCATCAACGAGATCTCCGAGACCCACTTCGGGACCCTCCTGCACCCGGTGGACGACACCACGGAGGAGGTCGAGGAGTTCCCGGATGAGACGGTCGTCGAGGAGGACGACACCCCGCCCGGCTACGTCGAGGTGGAGGACCCCGAGGTCGAGGAGACCGAGGACTCCGCCGGGGCCGACGCGACCGCCCAGCTCCCTGACGCCGCGAACAGCTCCATCGTGGGCACGAGCCCCGACGGCGCCACCCAGACCCTGGTCGACATGCCCACGGCGGCGGCCTCCCCGGCCGAACTGAGCGAGACCGGCCTGGTGATCTACCCCAACACCCAGAAGGACGCCGACACGATCGCCGTCCGCAGCAGCACCAGCGCGGTCGAGGTCTTCCACCTGCTGCGCGGCCCGAGCGCGCCGCAGTCGTTCAGCTACACGGCCGGCATCCGGCCCGGCCAGGAGATCACCGCGGTCAGCGAGAACACCTTGATGATCTCCGACGCGCAGGGTGACGCGACCGCGTTCATCTCCGCCCCGCTGGCCCTGGACGCCCTGGGCAGAACCGTGCCGGTCTCCATGCGGCTCTCCGGCAACGACATCATCGTCTCCCTCGCCCCCGGGCCCGGACAGACGGTGGCCTTCCCGGTCCTGCTCGACCCGGGCGCCGGATACGGCGACCTGACCCCCGCGGAGCGGCGTTACTGCTCCACCAACCCCTACGACTGCAACAAGGCCCGCAAGGACGCCGAGAAGGCTTTCGCCGAGGCCGCGAAGCGGTACTCGAAGAAGTCCCTGTACCAGGGGACCGGCGACGCGTTCCGGCACTGCTACTGGAACGCGCGCATGGAGATCAACATCGACCATGACACCGCATACGAGGTCGCGACCCGCCATGAGTCGGAGTCTCGTGGTGTCGACAAGGAGATGGATCTCCGCAACAACAAGATCGGCCGCAAGATCGGCCGGGACTACCGTGGTAAGAGCAAGGCGAACCACAAGGCCCGCGACAAGTGCATCAGTTACACGAAGAACGGAAAACTGTGGATCATCAAGAGCAAGAAGCTTGTGAGGAGCAACGCATGACCTCTCTTCTCGCGCGTCGTGTCGCGTCCGTGCTTCTGCTGGTCCAGGTTGCCTACGCGGCGCTGCTCCAGATCGCCTTTCTGACACTCGGGCCGGACACCGCGGAGATCGACCACACCGATCCCTCCGGCTTCAGCCCGCTGAACGCCGGCCTGGCGCTTTTCACCCTGGTGGGTCTGGCCGGTGGTGCGGTCCTGCTGGGCCTGGAGCGCGTACGGTCCCGGGCGCCGCGTGCGCTGACGGTGACCTGGCTGGCCCTGGTGGGCCTCGGCCAGACCGTGTTGGCAGTGGTGGCCCTGGCCACCCACGACAGCTCGGCGGGCCTCGGCCTGCCGGTCGCCCTGCTGTTCGCGGCGGGCTGTGCCGTGGTGGCCGTCGCCTGTGCGCTGACCATCCGTACGGGCTCCGGAGCGCTCCGGGCGAAGACGGCCGGCTGACGCGACGGGCCGATGGCCCGTACGGAGGCGGCTCCCCGGAGGACTGGGGAGCCGCCTTCCGGTGTCCCGCCCTCGCCGGGCGCGGGCACCGCTCCCGGCGAGGGCAGGCCTCCGCGGCGGAGTGCGGGCCGTGCCGGCCACCTGACCAGGGGAATTCAGTGGTGCCACCCTTGCCCGATGAGGTTGTGTGCCCTCATGAACACAGCTTCTCCGCGCCTGGAAAAGGTCACTCCCGACAACGTGCTCGCCGCCTGTCGGCTGGAAGTCGCGCCCGACCAGCGCCGGTTCGTCGCCCCGGTCGCCCAGTCCCTGGCCGAGGCCTATGTGCATCCCGACATCGCCTGGCCCCGGCTGATCTGCGACGGCGAGCGCCTCGTCGGCTTCGTGATGGCCTTCTTCGACGTGCCGTTCGACTTCGACGCAGGGGCGCCGGACGCCCCGCCCCGCTCCGGACTCTGGCGGCTCGCCGTCGCCGCCGACGAGCAGGGCCGGGGCTACGGACGGTTCGCCGTGGGGGCGGTGAACGAGGAGATCCGCCGGCGGGGCGGAACGGTCTCGACCGTGACCTGGAAGCCCGGCGAGGGCGGCCCCGAGGAGTTCTACCTCCGCCTCGGCTACCGCAAGCGGGGCCTCACGGACGACGGTGAGTACCTCGGCGACCTGGGCCTCACGGACGACGGTGAGTACCTCGGCGACCTGGACCTCACCGCCTGATCGGACGCGGGGGCCTACCCTCCGTACCGCAGATACCTCCGCCGCTTCGCCCGGAACGCCGACAGGTCCCGCCGCCACGCCCGTACCAACGTGTCGGTGTCCGCGCCCGCGTCGATCATCGTGCGGACGCGGGTGTTCCCGGTGAGCTTGTCGATCCAGTTGTCCGGCCGCCAGGCGAAGCCGCTCCACGTCTGCTTCGCCGTCACCAGCAGGGCGATCCCGGTGCGGACCGGGTCGAAGACCTCCCGGTCCTGGACGTGCACCTGCACCCCGCCCACCGTCTTCCCCGCGAACTTCGAGAAGGTCGGCGCGAAGTACGCCTCGCGGAAGGAAACCCCCGGCAGCTCCAGGGCGTTCGCGGCGGCCGCCCAGCGGTGGTCGACGCCCTCGGCACCCAGCACTTCGAAGGGGCGCGTGGTGCCGCGGCCCTCGGAGAGGTTCGTGCCCTCGAAGAGACAGGTGCCGGAGTAGACGAGCGCCGTCTCGGGCGTCGGCATGTTCGGGCTCGGCGGCACCCACGGCAGCCCGGTGTCGTCGAAGAAGTCCGAGCGCCGCCACCCCGACATCGTCACCACGTCCAGCCGCACCGGATTCTCGTGCAGGAACTCCGCGTTGAAGAACAGCGCCAGCTCCGCCACCGTCATCCCGTGCGCCTGGGCGATCTCCCGGCGGCCGACGAACGTGGCGAACGCCGGGTCCAGCACCGGGCCCAGCGCCGCCCGCCCACTCACCGGGTTCGGCCGGTCCAGCACGACGAGGCGCTTGCCCGCCAGCGCCGCCGCCTCCATGCAGTCGTACAGCGTCCAGATGTACGTGTAGAAGCGCGCCCCCGCGTCCTGGATGTCGAAGAGGACCGTGTCCACGCCCGAGGCGGTGAAGACGTCCGCGAGCGGCTGCCCGCTCTTGAGGTACGTGTCGTACACCGGCAGCCCGGTCGCCGGGTCGTCGTAACGGCCCTCGGAGCCGCCCGCCTGCGCGGTGCCCCGGAACCCGTGCTCGGGGCCGAAGACGGCGGTCAGCTCCACCCGGGCGTCCGGGTGCATCACGTCGACGATGTGCCGGACGTCTGCCGTGACGCCGGTCGGGTTGGTGACGATCCCGACCTTCTGGCCCCGCAGCGACCGGTAGCCGTCGGCCGCCAGCCGGTCGAAACCGGTGAGCACCCGGCCGCGTCCGGGCCCGGGGCCGCGTCCGGGGGCGGCCGACGCCGCGGCGGGACCGGCGCCGACCACGGTCGCCGCAAGCGCGCCCACGGCGCCTCCCGCGGCCAGCACACCACGTCGGGACAGGCTCATTCCGCTACCTCCATGATCGCGCCGACTGTCATGGCCACGCACGCTAGCGCGGGCCGGGGCCGCACGGAACGACCTGGACCGCGCCGATTCCCCCAGCCGGTCCCGGAGATCCGTACGGGCCCCGGCCGGTCCGTTCGCGCCCCTTCCCGGATCACATACCGACCGGTTAGTCTGCCGATGCAGCCGGATGGGAAGGGCGGGATGACGATGGGTACGGTGCAGGGCGCCGGCGTAGTGGTCACAGGGGCCGGAGGCGGCATCGGCGCCGCGCTGGCCCGCAGGTTCGCCGCCGGGGGCGCGCGGGTCGTCGTCAACGACCTCGACCTCGCCCGGATCGAACCGCTCGCGAAGGAGATCGGCGGCTTCGCCGTCGCCGGGGACGCCTCGGGCATCGTGGACGCCGCCCGGGAGGCGCTGGACGGCACGGTGGACGTCTACTGCGCCAACGCGGGCCTCGCCTCTCCCGGCGACGCGTTCGCCGAGGAGGAGGTCTGGGCCGCCGCCTGGGACGTCAACGTGATGGCCCACGTCCGCGCGGCCAGGGCCCTCCTGCCCCACTGGCTGGAGCGCGGCAGCGGCCGGTTCGTCACGACCGCCTCCGCCGCCGGGCTGCTGACGATGATCGGCGCGGCCCCGTACAGCGTCACCAAGCACGGGGCGGTCGCCTTCGCCGAGTGGCTCTCGCTCACCTACCGCCATCGCGGGATCAAGGTCCACGCGATCTGCCCGCAGGGCGTGCGCACCGACATGCTCACCGCCGCCGGCTCGGCCGGCGAACTGGTCCTCGCTCCCGGCGCCATCGAGCCGGACGCGGTCGCCGACGCGCTGTTCGAGGCGATGGACGCCGACCGCTTCCTGGTCCTGCCGCACCCCGAGGTGGCCGACTACTACCAGGCCCGCGCCGCCGATCCCGACCGGTGGATGGGCCAGATGAACCGCCTTCAGCAGAAGTGGGAGGCGAGCGGCGCGTGAACGACCCGACCCCCGCCACCCCGGCCCCGGGCGGCTCAGGCCGTCCGGCTTCCGCCCCCTCGACCCCCGGCGGCTCGATCTACGCGGCCCAGCCGTGGCTCGCCCTGCTCAGCGACGCCCAGCGCGCCCCCGTCACCCCGCCCGCGACCGTGCTGCACGCCTTCCGCGCCGCGGTCGGCCGCGCACCCGAGCACCCGGCCCTGGCCTACTTCGACGGCCGCCTGAGCTACCGCGAGACCGACGAGCTGTCCGACTCGGTGGCCGGACACCTCGCCGCCCGGGGGCTGCGCCGCGGCGACCGGGTCGCGATCATGCTCCAGAACAGCCCGCACTTCGTCCTCGCGCTGCTCGGCGCCTGGAAGGCGGGCGCGACCGTCGTCCCCCTCAACCCGATGTACAAGTCCGGCGAGACCGGCCACGTCCTCGCGGACGCCGGGGTCACCGCGCTGATCTGCTCGGACCGGGCGTGGGGGACGTATCTGCGGGAGACCGCGGCGGCGGCCCCGCACCTCACCGTCGTGCTCACCGCCTGCGAGCTGGACCTCCAGACCGTGAACGACCCTCGCGTCCTCGGCTTCGAACGGCTCCCGGCCCCCGGCCCGGACGACCTCGCCGACGATCTGCTCACCGCGGCCCGCGCCGGGAAGCCGGCCCCGGCCGGCCGGGAGCTCACCGCCGCCGACACGGCGCTGATCAGCTACACCTCCGGGACGAGCGGCGCCCCCAAGGGCGCGAAGAACTCCCACGGCAACATCATGGTCAACGCCGAACGCCAGCGCACCGGCCACCCGATCGCCGAGGGCTCCGCCTATTTCGCGCTCGCCCCGCTCTTCCACATCACCGGCATGGTCTGCCAGCTCGCCGCGTGCGTCGCCAACGCGGGCACCCTGGTCCTCGCCTACCGCTTCGAGGCGGGCGTCGTCCTGGAGGCCTTCGCCACCCACCGCCCCGCCTACACCGTCGGCCCCTCCACCGCCTTCATGGCGCTGGCCGCGCATCCGGACGCCACCCCGGACCACTTCGCCTCGTTCCGGGTGATCTCCTCCGGCGGCGCGCCCCTGCCGCCCGCGCTCGTGGAGAAGTTCCGCGCGGGCTTCGGCCCGTACCTCCGCAACGGCTACGGACTCACCGAGTGCACCGCCCCCTGCGCCTCGGTCCCACCCGAGCACGAGGCCCCCGTCGACCCTGTCTCGGGCACGCTGTCCGTCGGCGTTCCGGGCCCCGACACCTTCGTACGGATCCTCGACGAGACCGGCCGGGAGGTCCCCTTCGGGGAGCAGGGCGAGATCGCGGTGCGCGGCCCCCAGGTCGTCTCCGGCTACTGGAACCTCCCCGAGGCCACGGCCGCCGCCTTCCCGGACGGCGAGCTGCGCACCGGCGACATCGGCTTCATGGACGCGGCAGGCTGGCTGTACGTCGTCGACCGCAAGAAGGACATGATCAACGCCTCCGGGTTCAAGGTGTGGCCGCGCGAGGTGGAGGACGTCCTCCACACCCACCCGGCGGTGCGCGAGGCGGCCGTCGTGGGCGTGCCCGACGCGTACCGGGGGGAGACGGTCCGGGCGTACGTGAGCCTGCGCCCGGGGACCTCGGTGGAGCCCGGCGAACTGAGCGCCTACTGCGAGGAACGGCTCGCCGCGTACAAGTATCCGCGCGAGGTGGAGATCCTGGCCGAGCTGCCGAAGACGGCGAGTGGGAAGATCCTCAGGCGGGAACTGCGTTCCCCCCGTTAGAACTGCGTCGAAACAGCGCGCGCACGGTACGAAAGGAAGGTGGCGGCTCATGGCCAAGGCGACGGATCGGAACGGCACTCCCGTCCCCCAGAGGCTGCTGGCCGCCGCCACCCGGCTCTTCGCCGAGCGCGGGTACGACCGCACCTCGGTCCAGGAGATCGTCGAGGCGGCGGGCGTCACCAAGGGGGCGCTCTACCACTACTTCGGCTCCAAGGAGGACCTGCTCCAGGAGGTCTACGCCCGGGTGCTCCGGCTCCAGCAGGAGCGGCTGGACGCCTTCGCGGACGCCGAGGCGCCCATCGAGCAGCGGCTGCGCGACGCGGCGGCCGACGTGGTCGTCACGACCATCGACAACCTGGACGACGCCGCGATCTTCTTCCGCTCCATGCACCACCTGAGCCCCGAGAAGAACAAGCAGGTGCGCGTCGAGCGCCGCCGCTACCACGAGCGCTTCCGGGCCCTGATCGAGGAGGGCCAGCGCGGCGGCGTGTTCTCCACGGCCACCCCCGCCGACCTGGTCGTCGACTACCACTTCGGCTCGGTCCACCACCTCTCCACCTGGTACCGGCCGGACGGCCCGCTCAGCCGCCAGGAGGTCGCCGACCACCTCGCGGACCTGCTGCTGCGGGCCCTGCGCCCGTAGCGGGGGACGGGGCCGGCCGACGGATCGTGCCATCCACTGGCCCGCTCCGCCGGTCGGGGTGAGTCTGGATATATGTCGTATGTCCTGCCTCCCGACGAGGCGCCGGAGTGCACGGGCGCACCGCTGTCCGTTAATAGAACGGCTGTGTCCGATTTCCGCTCTTGACGGAGCACTGTCATTTCCTTGAGCATCGGTCACGCATCGCGCACCCCTGGGCCGCTTGTCGGGGCCCACGCTCCAGGACCCGGCCGGATCACCACGCGGCCGGGGACCCCCCGCACGTTCCGTCAGTCCCCAACGGAATCCGGAGCCCGTGAATGAGACCGAACCGTTTCACCCTGCGCAGATCCCCGACGGCCGTCGCGGCCGTCGCCCTCGCCGCCGTCCTCGGAGCCGGAGCACCGGCCGCCCAGGCCGCCGGAGCACCGGCGTCGCCGACAACCGCCGCCGCGGTGCCCGACGTCCCCTTGGCAGGCGTCAAGGCCCACCTCACGCAGCTCTCGACGATCGCCGCGAACAACGGCGGCAACCGCGCCCACGGCCGCCCCGGCTACAAGGCGTCCGTCGACTACGTGAAGGCCAAGCTCGACGCCGCCGGATACACCACCACGCTCCAGCAGTTCACCTCCAACGGAGCCACCGGCTACAACCTGATAGCCGACTGGCCCGGCGGCGACCCGAACAAGGTCCTGATGGCCGGGGCCCACCTCGACTCGGTCTCCTCCGGCGCCGGGATCAACGACAACGGCTCCGGCTCGGCCGGCGTCCTGGAGACCGCCCTCGCCGTCTCCCGCGCCCAGTACCAGCCCGACAAGCACCTGCGGTTCGCCTGGTGGGGCGCCGAGGAGCTGGGCCTGATCGGCTCGAAGTACTACGTCAACAACCTGCCGTCCGCCGAGCGTTCCAAGCTCTCCGGCTATCTCAACTTCGACATGATCGGCTCGCCCAACGCCGGCTACTTCGTCTACGACGACGACCCGGTCATCGAGAAGACCTTCAAGGACTACTTCGCCGGCCTGAACGTCCCCACCGAGATCGAGACCGAGGGCGACGGCCGCTCCGACCACGCCCCGTTCAAGAACGTCGGCGTCCCCGTCGGCGGACTCTTCACCGGCGCGGGCTACACCAAGTCCGCCGCCCAGGCGCAGAAGTGGGGCGGGACCGCGGGGCAGGCCTTCGACCGCTGCTACCACTCGTCCTGCGACACCACGAGCAACATCAACGACACCGCCCTGGACCGCAACAGCGACGCCGCCGCCCACGCCATCTGGACCCTGTCCTCCGGCACCGGCGAACCGCCCGCAGGGGACGTGTTCAGCAACACCGCCGATGTCGCCATCCCGGACGGGGGAGCGGCCGTGACCTCGCCGGTCACGGTCACCGGACGGACGGGCAACGCCCCGGCCGCCCTCCAGGTCGGCGTCGACATCAAGCACACCTGGCGCGGCGACCTGGTCGTCGACCTGGTGGCCCCGGACGGCACCGCGTACCGGCTGAAGAACTCCAGCAGCGGCGACTCGGCCGACAACATCATCACGACGTACACGGTCAACGCCTCCGCCGAGGTGGCCAACGGCTCCTGGAAGCTCCGCGTCCAGGACGTCGCCCGTCAGGACACCGGCTACATCGACAGCTGGAAGCTCACCTTCTGACTCCTGCGTCACGTGTACGGGCGCGGCCCCCTCCCGAAGAGCGCCTCGGGAGGGGGCCGCACCGCTGTCCGTCACACGTACCGCTTGATCTCCCGCCGGGCCAGCGACCGCTGGTGCACCTCGTCAGGACCGTCCGCCAGCCGCAGCGTCCGCGCCGAGGCCCACAGCTCCGCCAGCGGGAAGTCCTGGCTCACCCCGCCCGCGCCGTACAGCTGCACCGCGGAGTCGAGAATGTCCACCACCGCGCGCGGGGTGGCGATCTTGATGGCCTGGATCTCGGTGTGCGCGCCCTTGTTGCCCACGGTGTCCATCAGCCAGGCCGTCTTCAGCACCAGCAGCCGCAACTGCTCCACCGTGACCCGGGCGTCCGCGATCCAGTTCCGCACGACGCCCTGCTGGGCGAGCGGCTTGCCGAACGCCGTACGCGCCACGGCCCGGCGGCACATCAGCTCGATGGCCCGCTCCGCCATCCCGATGAGCCGCATGCAGTGGTGGATCCGCCCCGGGCCCAGCCGCGCCTGCGCGATGGCGAAGCCGCCGCCCTCCTCGCCGATCAGGTTCGCCGCGGGCACCCGTACATCGTGGAAGACCACCTCGGCGTGACCGCCGTGCGCGTGGTCCTCGTACCCGTACACCCGCATGGCGCGCCGCACTTCGAGACCCGGGGTGTCGCGCGGCACCAGGATCATCGACTGCTGGCGGCGGATGTCCGCGCCGTCCGGGTCGGTCTTGCCCATCACGACGAAGACCGCGCACTCCGGGTTCATCGCCCCGGAGATGTACCACTTGCGGCCGTCGACGACGTAGTCCTCGCCGTCCCGGACGATCCGGGTCTCGATGTTCGTCGCGTCCGAGGACGCCACGTCCGGCTCCGTCATCGCGAACGCGGAGCGGATCTCCCCGGCGAGCAGCGGCTCCAGCCACCGCTTCTTCTGCTCGTCGGTGGCGAACTGGAAGAGCACCTCCATGTTCCCGGTGTCCGGGGCCGCGCAGTTCAGCGCGGTCGGCGCGAGATGCGGGGAGCGTCCGGTGATCTCCGCGAGCGGGGCGTACTGGAGGTTCGTCAGCCCGGCCCCGTACTCCGCGTCGGGCAGGAAGAGGTTCCACAGCCCCTGCCGCCGCGCCTCGGCCTTCAGCTCGCCCACGACCGCCGGGGTGTCCCAGGGGGAGGCCAGCCGGGCCCGCTGCTCCTCGGCGACCTCCTCGGCCGGGTACACGTGCTCGTCCATGAACGCGAGCAGCCTGCTCCGCAGCTCCTCGGTACGGGCGTCGAATGCGAAGTCCATGGGGTTCAGCCTTCCTGGAGGGTGGTGAGGCCGTGCTCGATGAAGACGGGGACCAGATCGCCGATCCGGTCGAAGCCCGCGCCGACGGTCTGGCCCAGGGTGTAGCGGTAGTGGATGCCCTCCAGGATCACGGCGAGCTTGAACCACGCGAACGCGGTGTACCAGGAGAGGGCGGAGGTGTCCCGGCCCGAGCGGGCCGCGTAGCGCCCGATCAGCTCGGCGGGGGACGGATGCCCGGCCGCGCCGCTGGTGGTGGAGACGGGAGACTCCGGCAGGCCGAGGTCGGAGCTGTACATCACCAGCAGCCCGAGGTCGGTCAGCGGATCGCCGAGCGTGGACATCTCCCAGTCGAGGACGGCCTTGATCCGGTCGTCGGAGCCGAGCAGCACGTTGTCCAGGCGGTAGTCGCCGTGGACGACGGTGGGCGCGGGGGAGGAGGGCAGCCCGCGGCCGAGCGCGGCGTGCAGCTCGTCGATGCCCGCCAGCTCGCGGTCGCGGGAGGCGTCCAGCTGCTTGCCCCAGCGCCGCAACTGCCGGTCCAGGAAGCCGTCGGGACGCCCGAAGTCCCCGAGCCCGACCGCCCCCGGGTCCACGGCGTGCAGGTCGACCAGGGTGTCGACGAGCCCGAGGACCGCCGCCCGGGTGCGCTCGGGGCCCAGCGGGGCGAGCTGCTCGGCGGTGCGGTACGGGGTGCCCTCGACGTACTCCATCACGTAGAACGGGGCGCCGATCACGCTGTCGTCCTCGCAGAGCAGCAGCGGCTCCGGCACCGGGACGGCGGTGGGGTGCAGGCCGCTGATCACCCGGTGCTCGCGCGTCATGTCGTGCGCGGTGGCCAGCACATGGCCGAGCGGAGGCCTGCGCACCACCCACTGCCCGGTCCCGTCGCCGACGACGTACGTCAGGTTCGAGCGACCGCCCTCGATCAGCCGCGCTTCGAGGGGTCCGCTCACCAGCCCCGGCCGCTCGCGGTCGAGATGGCCGCGCAGCAGCTCCGGGTCGAGACCTGGCGGGGGGAGTGAGCTCATGGTGCGTACCTCCGGGCGACGGAACGAGGCGGCTGGACGAGGCGGCTGGACGAGGCGGCTGGGCGAGGCGGCTGGACGGTGCGACTGGGCGAGGCGGCTGGACGATCGGGAACCATGATGCCGACCAGTCGGTATGCCGTCCAGTGCCCTCCCGTGATCCGACGGCGCGGAAGTCGGCCCGACCCTTTCGGTGAACCGCATCCCTGAATAGGGTTCACGTATGCATACAGATGATCTGGTGATCGAAGACGTCCGGCTCACCCCGATCCTCGTGTCCGACCCACCCCTGCTGAACACCCAGGGCGTCCACCAGCCGTACACCCCGCGCCTGATCGTGGAGGTCGTCACCCGGGGCGGAACGACCGGCGTGGGGGAGACCTACGGCGACGGCGCCTACCTGGAGCCCGCGCGCTCCCTCGCCGCGGCGCTCCCGGGCCGGGCGGTCACCGATCTGAACGGGCTCTTCGTCCTGGCCGAGGAGGTGTGCGGCGCATCGCGCGCCGCCGACGACGGGGTCGACGCCGGGGGGCTGCGCGGAGTCAGGAGCGCGGAGAAGATCCGGCTCTCGGTCGTCTCCGCCTTCGAGGTCGCCTGTCTGGACGCCCTCGGCAAGGCCCGGGGCCTGCCCGTGCACGCCCTGCTCGGCGGCAAGGTCCGTGACACCGTCGAGTACAGCGCCTACCTCTTCTACCGCTGGGCCGCCCACCCCGGCCCCGGCGAGCGGGACGACTGGGGCGCGGCGCTCGACCCGGCCGGCGTCGTCGCCCAGGCCCGGCGCTTCGCCGACACCTACGGCTTCGGCTCCTTCAAGCTCAAGGGCGGCGTCTTCGAGCCCGACCGGGAGATCGCCGCGATCCACGCCCTGGCCGAGGCGTTCCCGGGCCGCCCGTTGCGCCTGGACCCGAACGGCGCCTGGTCCGTCCCCACCTCGCTGTACGTCGCCGAGCGGCTGAAGGGCGTCCTCGAATACCTGGAGGACCCCACCAGCGGCACGGCCGGCATGGCCGCCGTCTCGGCCGGAACCGACGTCCCGCTCGCCACCAACATGTGCGTCACCACCCTCGGCGAGGTCCCCGAGGCCTTCGCCCGCGACGCCGTCCAGATCGTCCTGAGCGACCACCACTACTGGGGCGGACTGCACCGCACCCGGGAACTGGCGGGCATCTGCCGCACGTTCGGCGTCGGACTCTCCATGCACTCCAACACCCACCTCGGCATCAGCCTCGCCGCGATGACCCACGTCGCCGCCACGGTGCCGGACCTCGCTCACGCCTGCGACAGCCACTACCCCTGGCAGACCGAGGACGTCATCACCGAGCGCCACACCTTCACCGGGGGCCGGCTCTCCGTCTCCGACGCACCCGGTCTCGGCGTCGAACTGGACCGCGAGCGCCTGTCCGCCCTGCACCGGCGCTGGCTGGCGGACGAGACCCACCGGGAGCGCGACGACGCGGCGGCGATGCGCGCCGCCGACCCGGAGTGGACGACGCCGACGGTCCCGCGCTGGTGAGGACGCCGACGGTCCCGCGCTGGTGGGGACGACGGCTGTCCCGCGCTGCTGTGCGCGCCGGCGGTCCCGTGCTGTGAGAGGGGCGGGACCCGGCCGTACCCCCTGAGTTGCGGCGGCCCCGACCTGCGCGGAAGGTCGAGGGATGAAGGCGATCAGCTACAGCGCGTACGGCTCCGCCGACGTCATGGAGTACGGCGAGAGGCCCGACCCCAAGGTCGGCCCCGACACGGTCCTGGTGAAGGTACGGGCCGCCGCCGTCAACCCGGTCGACTGGAAGGCCCGCGAGGGCTATCTCCAGGGTGGCCTCGAAGCCGTCTTCCCGGTGATCCCCGGCTGGGACGTCTCCGGGGTCGTCGTGCAACCGGGCGTCGCGGTCGACGAGTTCGCGGTCGGCGACGAGGTCATCGGCTACGTACGCGAGGACTTCCTCTCGCGCGGCACGTTCGCCGAGTACGTCGCCGCCCCCGTGCGCACCCTGGCCCGCAAGCCCCTGAGCCTGAGCTTCGAGGAGGCCGCGGGCCTGCCGCTGGCCGGGCTGACCGCCTACCAGGTACTGCACCGCACCCTGAAGATCCGCGACGGCGACACCGTCCTGGTCCACGCGGCGGCCGGCGGCGTCGGATCGCTCGCCGTCCAGATCGCCCGGCACACCGGCTGCCGGGTGATCGGCACCGCGAGCCCTCACAACCACGAGCACCTCCGCAGCCTCGGCGCGGAGCCCGTGGAGTACGGCGAGGGCCTCGTCGACCGGCTGCGCGCACTGGTCCCGGACGGCTTCGACGCCTCCTTCGACACGGTGGGCGGCGACGCGCTGCGCGCCTGTGCCGACACCCTCGCCCCGGGCGGCCGGCTCGCCTCCATCGCGGACGCCGAGGTCTTCTCCTACGGTGGCCGCTACGCCTTCGTGCGCCCCGACGCCGACGACCTGGCCCAGGTCGCGGAACTGGCCGAACGGGGCATCGTCACCGTCCATGTGGACCGGGTGTTCCCGCTGGAGCAGGCCGCCGACGCGTACCGGCTCAACCAGGAGGGGCGGACGCGCGGCAAGATCGTGGTGACGGTGGACTGGGACGGCTGAGGAGCCCGGCCGGGACGGACTGGCCGCGTGCGTCCGGCCAGGCTCAAGCGGCATCGCGTCCCCGCCCGCCCGTCCGGCCCGTCCGGGTCTCAGAACAGCATCGCCGCGGCGAACACCGCCAGCGCCACCGTGCACAGCGTCGCCGCCAGCGCTCCGCGCGGGGCGAGCGGCTCCGGCCGCGCCGCCTCCATCCGCAGCACCCGGCGGTGGGCCACCACCAGGAAACCCAGCCAGGCCGCCGCGCTCAGCGCCACCGCGATCAGCGCTGCCGGGGTCGCCCCGCCGTACAGCGCCTGCCGCACCGCGAGCAGCGCGACGACCGTGGCGGAGAGCGTCGTACGCCGCCAGGCCAGCCGGGTCCGCTCGGGCTGGAGCCCGGGGTCCCGGTCCGCCGTCGCCGTCACACGCCCTCCCAGCCGAAGAGGACCACCACCACCATCGCCACGGCGACGACGGCGACCACGAGGCTCAGCAGGGTCGGGAACCGGGTCACCGGCAGGTCCTCGCCCCGCCGCATCGCCCGTTCGCACCGCACCCAGTGGTTGACCGCCCGCAGCGCGCAGAGCACCCCGGCCGCGAGCAGCCCGAGCGCGAGCCCGGCCCGGACGCCCCAGACCAGCTCCGGCAGGAACTGGTCGACGGCGAAACCCCCGCCGATCAGGGCCAGCGCCGTCCGGATCCAGGCCAGGAAAGTCCGCTCGTTGGCAAGCGAGAACCGGTAGTCGGGGGTGTCCCCCTCGTCCCGGATCCGCTGCGGCGCGAACCACAGCCGTACGCTCTGCACGATCTTGTTCACACCTGGAACCCTAGTACCAACGTCGCCCAAGCCCGGGCGACGGCATCTACCAGGTCCCGCCGCACACGTCTGTCCGATACGGGCGCCCCACGGCGACGGCCTGCGGGGGAGGTCAGTCCGCTCGGCAGAACGTGTCCTTGGTGGGCATCCTGCCCTCGACGAGGTAACGCGTGGCGGTGTTCAGCGCGCAGGAGTTCTTGCCCAGGACGTACACGCCGTGCCCACTGTCGTCGACAGTGACCAACCGCGCCCGGTCGCCAAACTTCTCGCGCAGCATCTTCCCGCCCCGCAGCGGGGTCGACGCGTCCCGCCGGTTCTGCAGGAGCAGCACGTTGCGGGGGCCCTCGGCGTTGATCTTCACCGGGGGTTCGGCGGGGGCGTACGGCCAGAAGGCACACGGGGTGATGTTGGCGGTGGCGGCGCCGAACAGCGGGTAGCGTTCGCGGTCCGCGGTGACGCCCCGCCGGTAGGTGTTGACGTCCTCGGGCCACTCGACGTCGTTGCAGGTGACGGAGAGGAACACGGTCAGGGCGTTGTCGTTCGGCGACAACGTCCCGTCGGCCGTCTCCTCGGGGACGGGTGACAGGGCGCGGGCCGCCGTCCGGTCGCCTTCGCGCAGCGCCTGCCAGGTCTGCGCCAACTTGGGGTACTGCGACTGCTTGAACAGGTGGCTGAACGTCAGCAGCCGGAAGAGGCTGCCGTCGATCCCCGCGACCGGAGTGTCGTCGAGCACGTCGGCGATGGTGAGGTAGGAAGCCCGGACCTGTTCGGGGGTGCGGCCCAGGCCGTAGCTGTCGTGCCGACGGGCGGCCCATCGCGCGAAGTCCGGCAGGGTCTGTTCCATGCCGAGCGCGTAGCGGCGCAGGCCGTCGCGGTCGAGGTGGGTGTCTCCGATGTTGCTGTCGAGCACGATCCGGTCGGCTCGCTCGGGGAACATCGACGCGTACGCGGCGCCGAGTGCCGTGCCGTAGGAGTAGCCCAGGTAGCTGGTCGTCTCCTCGTCGAGCGCGGCCCGGATCCGGTCCAGGTCGCGGGCGGTGTTCGCCGTGGTGAGGTGGCGCAGCGTGCCGTCGTCGTTGTCCGCGCACTGCTCGGCCGCCTGCTCGGCTACTTTCGCCTGTGCGGTGACCGCGGCGTCGTCGACCGCGTACGGCGGGATGTTGGAGTAGTAGGGGCTGTCCGTGGTGAAGCCGCAGCTGACCGGTGTGGAACGGCCCGTCCCACGGGTGTCCATGCCGATCAGGTCGTAGCGGTCGGTGACGCTGGTGGGCAGGCCCTGGGCCACCAGCAGCGCGGAGAGCGCCAGCCCGGACCCCCCGGGGCCGCCCGGATTGAGCATGAGGACGCCACGCCGTTCGTCCGGGTCGGCGGCGGCCAGCCGGGAGATGCTGAGGTCGATCTGCCGGCCCTCCGGGTCGGCGTAGTCCAGCGGGACGGGCACGGTGGCGCACCGCAGCTCGGTCGGAGCCGCTTCGGCCACGACGTCGTCGGGGCACTGGCCCCACTTCACCTGCGGCGCTTTGGGCTCCTCGGCGGCGGCGGGCACCGCGGCGAGCGAACCGCCGAGGCCGAGGACCACCAAGAGGGCCAGGCTCCGGCCCGCACTGCCTTGTCGTTTCATGTCCAGTCTCCGCATCCCGGTTCGTGGTCGTGGTCGTGGCCATCCCACCGCGTGCCCTTGGGGCAGGGTCAACAAGGACCGGCGTGGAACCCGGTGGTTGACCGTGCCCCAAGGGCACGGTCTTGAATGGCTGCGGGGGAAGACGCTGGAGAAGGGGCTCCCGGTGGGCTGGAGTACGCGTCAGCTGGCGGAACTCGCGGGCACGACGACCAAGGCAGTGCGGCACTATCACGAGATCGGCCTGTTGGACGAGCCGGAACGAGCGTCCAACGGCTACAAGCGGTACGGCGTCAGCCATCTGGTCCGCCTGCTGCGCATCCGCAGACTGACCGACCTCGGCGTGGCCCTCGCGGATGTCCCGTCGGTCGAGAGCGGAGACGAGAAGGCACGGCAGATCCTCCGTGACCTGGACGCCGAACTCGCTGCGGACATCGAACGCCGGCAGCGGATGCGGCGGGAACTGGCGGCCGTCATGGAGAACCGGGCCGCGCTCGACATGCCCCAGCAGTTCAGGACGCTCGCCGACGATCTGCCCGAGACCCAGCGGTCGCTGCTGATGGCCTACTCCAGCATCCTCACCCCCGTGGCGATGGCAGCCCTCCAGGAACAGCTCGCGGGACCGCGCCGGGATCTCGAAGGGGAATTCGCGGCACTCGACGAGGACACCCCCGAAGAAGTGCGGCAGCGGCTGGCGGAACGAATGGCGCCCGGTGTCCGCCAACAGCACAGGGACCATCCCGGCCTGGCCGACCTGGCGTTCTCCTCGCGCCGGGAGACGGCGGTCGCCGAGTCGGTCGTCGTGCACGCGCTGGTCGAGTACTACAACCGCGCCCACCTCGATGTGCTGCAACGCGTCCACACGATCCTCTTCGAGGACGACACCGCGGAGAGCGAACAAGACGAGGCCCGGGACTGAGAGCCCGCGCCGGGACTGAGAGCCGGCGCGTACCTCGCCTCCGTCGCCGGAGCCGGCCGCCCGCACGATCGGCCGTTACTGGACGCGTGCTGCCGTAAAGCACTGTCGCAGACAGGCTCCCGGACGCCCGCCACGCACACGTTCCACGAGTACGGGAGGCTACTCACCGACCGGGCCCGCTCAACCTCGGTCAGCCCCGCGCGGACCCGTACGGGGCGTCCGAGTGCGGTCGAGCCGCCCGGAACTCCCCCAGCCGCCGGTACGCCGCCACCCCGTCGGGCACCCAGGACCACTCACCGAGCCGCCGCTCCAGCTCCGTGTCGTCCAGGAAGGTGTGCCAGGCGACCTCCTCGACCTGGGGGGCCACCGGCAGCTCGCACCGCACCTGATAGACGGCGGACCACCAGGTGTGCTCGGCGCCGGTGTAGAGGAACCGGAACAGCGGCTCGGGCTGCGGCAGCCCCGAGACCCCCAGCTCCTCCTCCGCCTCGCGCAGCGCCGCCTCGTCGTAGGACTCGCCCGCGCCCACGACCCCGCCGACGAACATGTCGTAGCGGGAGGGGAAGAGCAGCTTCGTGGGTGTACGCCGGTGGACGAAGACCCGCCCGTCCGCATCGCGCGCCTCGATGAACACGCAGCGGTGGCGCAGCCCCCGTGCGGTCGCCTCGCCGCGCGGGGCCTGCCCGATGACCTCGTCGTTCTCGTCGACGATGTCCAGGATCTCGTCAGAGGGCGTCATACGTCTCATCCAACAGCACCCGGACGGTTGACGTGGCCCCGGCGGGTACCCAAGATCTGACGCACGGGTAACTTGAACGTTTCGCCGGTCCGGTGGGCCGACCTTCCCCGCCCGCCCCGAGCCACCCCGACAGGACGGAACCCATGGCGTACGACGCTGATGTGATCGTGATCGGGGCAGGACTCGCCGGGCTCGTGGCCACCGCCGAACTGGTCGACGCCGGCCGTTCCGTGATCCTCCTCGACCAGGAGCCCGAGCAGTCCATCGGCGGCCAGGCGCACTGGTCCTTCGGCGGCCTCTTCCTCGTGGACTCGCCCGAACAGCGCCGGCTGCGGATCAAGGACAGCCGGGAACTGGCCCTCCAGGACTGGTACGGCACGGCGGGCTTCGACCGGGAGACCGAGGACCGCTGGCCGCGGAAGTGGGCCGAGGCGTACGTCGACTTCGCCGCCGGCGAGAAGCGCTCCTGGCTGCACCAGCAGGGGCTGCGCATCTTCCCGGTCGTCGGCTGGGCGGAGCGCGGCGGCTACGACGCGATGGGCCACGGCAACTCCGTACCCCGCTTCCACATCACGTGGGGCACCGGCCCCGGCGTCGTCGCCCCCTTCGAACGGCGGGTCCGCGCGGGCGTCGCCAAGGGGCTCGTCCAGCTGAGGTTCCGCCACCGCGTCACCGGCCTCGCCCGCACCGCAGGGGCGCTCGACACGGTCACCGGCGAGATCCTGGAGCCCAGCGCGGCCGAGCGCGGAACCGCGAGCGGCCGAGCGGTCGCCGGCGCCTTCGAACTGAAGGCCCAAGCGGTGATCGTCACCTCCGGCGGCATCGGCGGCAACCACGACCTGGTCCGCGCCCAGTGGCCCGAGCGCCTGGGCATCCCGCCCGAGAAGATGCTGTCCGGGGTGCCCGCGCACGTCGACGGACTGATGCTCGGCATCGCCGAGAAGGCGGGCGCGCACCACATCAACCGCGACCGGATGTGGCACTACACCGAGGGCATCGAGAACTGGAACCCGATCTGGGCCCGGCACGGCATCCGGATCCTGCCCGGCCCCTCGTCGCTCTGGCTGGACGCGCGCGGCAAGCGCCTGCCGGTCCCGCTCTTCCCCGGCTTCGACACGCTCGGCACCCTCGAACACATCATGGGCTCCGGCCACGGCTACACCTGGTTCGTGCTCAACCAGCGAATCATCGGCAAGGAGTTCGCGCTCTCCGGCTCCGAGCAGAACCCGGACCTGACCGGCAAGTCGGTCCGCGACGTGATCGGCAGGGCCCGCGCGGACGTGCCCGCACCGGTCAGGGCGTTCATGGACCACGGCGTCGACTTCGTGGTCGAGAAGGACCTCGGCGCCCTGGTCCGGGGCATGAACGCGGTCACCGGCGACGACCTCATCGACGAGGCGAGCCTGCGCCGCGAGATCACCGCCCGTGACCGGGAGATCGCCAACCCCTTCAGCAAGGACCTCCAGGTCACCGCGGTCCACGGGGCCCGGGCTTACCTGGGCGACCGCCTCATCCGCACCGCGAAACCGCACCGCGTCCTGGACCCGGCGGCGGGCC
Source organism: Streptomyces sp. CNB091 (assembly GCF_000377965.1). Classification (NCBI taxonomy): domain Bacteria; kingdom Bacillati; phylum Actinomycetota; class Actinomycetes; order Kitasatosporales; family Streptomycetaceae; genus Streptomyces; species Streptomyces sp. CNB091. The sequence continues at coordinate 168,144 of NZ_KB899002.1, read as the reverse complement.
CGCTGATCGCCGTCCGGCTCAACATCCTCACCCGCAAGTCCCTGGGCGGTCTGGAGACCGACCTGTCCTCCCGCGTCCTCGACTCCGAGGGCGCCCCGCTCCCCGGCCTGTACGCGGCGGGCGAGGCCGCGGGCTTCGGCGGCGGCGGAGTCCACGGCTACCGCTCCCTGGAGGGCACGTTCCTGGGCGGCTGCATCTTCTCCGGCAGGGCGGCGGGCCGGGCGGCGGCGCAGGCCCTGTAGGCGGGCCTGTATCCCAAGCCCCTCCGGCGATCGAGGAGCGGGGCCCGGGGCGGAGCCCCGAAGTCACCCCAACCGCTCCACCACCCGGAACCGCTCCGCGACGATCAGCGTCCCGTCGTTCACCGTGAACCCCGGATCCCCCAACGCCTCCCGCATCTCCTCGCTGTGCCAGAACCGCTCGTGCCCCGCCCGCCATTCGGCCACCGACCGGTATCCCTCGCCCTCGTCGAGCGCATGCTGGAGATCCACCTCCCCCAGGGGCAGTACCCGTACGTCGATCAGCTCCAGCACCGCCACCTCCCGCCCTTCCGAGTCGATCAGCGCGGACCGTTCGCCCACGGGGGGAAGCTCCTCCTGCTCCCGTTCGTACTCGGCCAACAGCCCGGATGTGGACACCTTCTCGCCGGAGAGGACCGCCGCCACCAGCTGGTCGCGCAACGGCCCCGGAAAGGCGAGAAGGAAAGGGCTGAGGGGTTCGCGAGGTTCCATGTCCTCAGTGTGTCAGGCGCCACTCCGCGCCCCCCGACCCCGCCGCACGCTGCGCGAACACCGCACCCGATGGGGCGCAATCCAGCCAAGTAGCGGAAAAGTGCACAGAGTTGACATCAAGCGCCCCTTGACGGGGAGCATTGCCTACCGCTTTGCTGTGCGCGATCATCCGCTCGCACACCGCATCGAAAGAAGCCTGCGGCATGCCCCCGCCTCCGCCGCCCCTGGGCCGCTCCCGCCGTCGGGGCAGCCGCTCGGACCACGTCTTCGACCTGGCCCTCGACGACGATGAACTCATCGCCGCGCGAGGCCGGTTCGTCCAGGGCAGATGGTCCGAGGCCCGCACCCTGCTCGTGGGCACCGGGCGGGACTGGGACCGCCGCGGACACCGCGTGCTGGCCCTCGCCGAGACCCCGTCCGCCGTTGACTGGGCCGGTGACTGGCTGCTCGTCGAACCCGAGAGCGCCGACGCCGCCACCCTCCTCGGCTGCGCCCGGGTCGCCCGCGCGCTGCGGCCCAAGGCCAAGGCGAACGACGCCGCCCGCGCCCGTGAAGCCTGCCTGGCCGCCGCCCGTCTCCTCCCCGACGACCCCACCCCCTGGCTCGCGCTGCTCCTCCTGGACCGGGGCCGCGACGACGGGGCGGACGAGACCGGCCGGCTCTTCGAGGAGGTGCGCTCCCGCCACCCCGACCACCATCACGCCCACCACGTGATGACCGCTCTGCTGGCCGAGAGCAACCCCGCCAGCGGCCACGACCCCCTCCACGAGGTGTACGACTTCGCCGCCTGGGCCGCCGAACTGGCCCCCGCCGACTCCCCGTTGTCCGTTCTCCCGGTCATCGCCCACGCCGAGCGCTACCGCGTCCTGGTCGCCGCCGGCATCGAGCCCGGCGACCCGGCGCTCTCCGGGCACTGGTCCGGACGGCGGGCCCGCCAGGTGATGAAGGCCGCCTTCGACTGGTGGCTGGAATGGGAGCGCGAGGACCATCCGCGTCACCGCCTCGACCTGAACTTCCTGGCCCACGCCAAGGTCTGCGAGGGCCGCCACGCCGAGGCCGCCGCCCTGTTCCACCGCATCGGCCCGTACGCCACCGCCGCGCCCTGGTCGTACTCCGGACGGGAGCCCCACGCCGCGTTCGTCGCCGCGCGCGCCTACGCGCTCGGCACCCCGTGAAGCACCCGCGAAGTACCCGCGAGGCGCCCGTGAAGCACCCCGTGATCCACGAAAGGCACCACCCCACCACGAAGAAGGGACCCATCCCGCCATGTCGAGGGGCAGTTCGATTTCCAGCGAGACCGGCAGCACGAGGGCGCCGGCCGATACCGGCGGGATCAACACCTACAAGGGCGAGGAACGAGCCCTGCGGGCGAACCGGCTCGGCACCCCCGGACTCCTGCTGTCGGTGATCGCGGCCAGCGCCCCCCTGATGGTGGTCGCCGGAGTGATGCCCACGGTCTTCGGCGTGATGGGCATCGTCGGCCAGCCGCTGCTCTACCTCATCCTGGGCGTCGTCCTGATGCTGTTCAGCGTCGGCTACGCGGAGATGAGCCGGCACGTCCACAACGCCGGCGCGTTCTACGCGTACATCGCCCGCGGGCTCGGCCCGACCGCCGGCGCCGGAGCCTCGTTGGTGGCGCTGGTCGCGTACAGCGCGATGCAGGTGGGCATCTACGGAATCCTCGGCTTCGAGGTCTCCGGCATCTTCGCCACGTATCTCGACATCGAGCTGGCGTGGTGGATACCCGCCCTGGTCGCGGCGGCCGTCGTCGGCGTCCTCGGCTGGCTGAAGATCGATCTCAACGCGAAGGTGCTCGGCGTCCTGCTGGTCATCGAGTGCGCCCTCGTCGTGATCTTCGACATCGCCGCCGTGAGCAAGCCCGGCCCCGAGGGCCTGTCGCTGCACGCGTTCAACCCCGAGACCCTCACCGGCGCCGGGCTCGGCACCGCGCTCTGCTTCTGCATCGCCGCGTTCGTCGGCTTCGAGCAGGCCCCCGTGTACGCGGAGGAGACCAGCCGCCCGCAGATCGTGGTCTCCCGGGTGATGTTCCTCGCGGTGGGCTACGCCGCGCTGTTCCTGGCGATCAGCTCCTGGGCCCTCACCGTCGCCGCCGGACCGGGCTCCATCGCCGACACCTCCCTCAAGGAAGGCCCCGGCATGCTGTTCGGCCTCACCGAGGCGCGGCTCGGCTCCACCTTCACCGACGTGCTGCACGTCCTCTTCGTCACCGGGATGTTCGCCGCGCTCCTCAGCTTCCACAACGTCGTCGCCCGCTACGCGTTCGCGATGGGCCGCGAGGGCCTGCTGCCCGCCCGCTTCGGCCGCACCAACCGGGCGAGCGGCGCCCCCGGCACCGGCTCGCTGCTCCAGACCGTCGTCTCCGTGGTGATCATCCTGGCGTTCGCGTTCACCGACGACAAGCCGGTCGGCGACCCCACCGCCCCCGTCCTGCGGCTGTTCACCTGGATGGGCAACGTCGGCGCGCTCGGCGTCATCCTGCTGATGGCCGCGGCCTCCTTCGCCGTCATCGCCTTCTTCGTCAAGCGCGGCGCCGGCCGCGCGCAGGCCCCCCGCCTGGTCGCCTCCGGCCTCGCCGGGCTCGCGCTCCTGACGATCGCCGTCTTCACCGTCCGCGACTTCGACGTCCTCGTCGGCTCCGGCCCCGGCTCGGCCCTCAGTTGGCTGCTGCCGGGCGTGATCGTCCTCGCGCTCGTCGGAGGCCTCGTGTACGGGGCGGTGCTGCGCTCGGTCAAACCCGAGGTGCACGCCCGGATCGGCCTCGGCAACGAGGCGTTCCAGCTGGAGAAGGCGGCCGAGAGCGAGTCGGCCCGCCGCTGACGACTCCCGTACGTACGTACGTACGCAAAACGCCCGCCCCGGAGCCGTACCGGGGCGGGCGTTTCGTCATCGCCGTACGGGAAGGGCTACAGCAACAGCGAGAGCAGCAGGATGAAGGCCATGGCCACCACGGAGATGATCGTCTCCATCACCGACCAGGTCTTCACGGTCTGGCCGACGTCCATGCCGAAGTACTCCTTCACCAGCCAGAACCCGGCGTCGTTGACGTGGCTGAAGAAGAGCGAACCGGCGCCGACGGCCAGCACCAGCAGGGCCGCGTGCGAGGTCGACATATCGGCGGCCAGCGGGGCGACCAGACCGGCGGCCGAGATGGTGGCGACGGTGGCCGAGCCGGTGGCGAGGCGGATCGCGACGGCGATCAGCCAGCCGAGCAGCAGGGCCGGGATCGACCAGTTCTCGGAGAACTCCAGGATCATCTGACCCACCCCGGCGTCGATCAGCGTCTGCTTGAAGCCGCCGCCCGCGCCGACGATGAGCAGGATTCCGGCGATCGGGGCGAGGGACTTCTCCACGGTGCCGGCGAGCCGGTCCCTGGTGAACCCGGCGGCCCGGCCGAGCGTGAACATCCCGACGAGGACAGCCGCGAGCAGGGCGATCAGCGGCGAGCCGATGACCGCGGTGACCTTCTGGAGACCGTTGTCGGGGTTGTCGACCACGATCTCGACGAGCGCGTTCAGCAGCATCAGGACGACCGGCAGCAGGATGGTCGCCAGGGTCGCGCCGAAGCTCGGCCGGCGGTCCAGGTCCTCGGAGGGGCGCTGCGGGATCATGTTCTCCGGCGGCTTGATGTCCACCCAGCGCGCGGCGTAACGGGAGAAGACCGGACCGGCGATGATCACCGTCGGGATGGCGACCAGCACGCCGAGCGCCAGCGTCACGCCGAGATTGGCGTCCAGGGCGTCGATCGCGACCAGCGGGCCGGGGTGCGGCGGGATCAGTCCGTGCATCACGGAGAGCCCGGCCAGCGCGGGGATGCCGATCCGCATCAGGGAGTAGTTGCCGCGCTTGGCGACGAGCAGCACGACCGGGATCATCAGAACGATCCCGACCTCGAAGAACAGCGGCAGACCGATGATCGAGGCGATCAGCACCATCGCCCAGGGCATGACCCGGCCGCTGGCCTTCGCGAGGATGGTGTCGACGACCTGGTCGGCCCCGCCCGAGTCGGCGAGCAGTTTGCCGAGGATCGCGCCGAGCGCGATCAGGACGCCCACGCCCGCGACGGTGGAGCCGAGGCCCGCGGTGAAGCTGAGGATCGTGTCGGCCGGGGCGGCTCCCGCGAAGGAGCCGAGCGCCAGCGAACCGATGGTCAGCGCCAGGAACGCGTGCATCTTGAGCTTGGTGATGAGGAGAACGATGACGGCGATGCCCGCCAGGACGGCGATGCCCAACTGAGCGTTGCCTGCCGAGGTGATCGGTTCGGCGGCTTCCGCTGCCAGCATCTCGACGCTGAGACTGGTCACGGTGATGGTCCTTAACTATCGAGCCGGCGCAGCGCGGCGACGGCTCGGCTGGTGATTTCCTCGGGAGTGCCGGACACGTCGACGCTCACCCCGGCCTCGTCGGCCTGGAGCGGCTGCAACGTCGCGAACTGCGAGTCGAGCAGCGCGGTGGGCATGAAGTGGCCCTTGCGGTCCGCCATCCGCTCCTCGATCAGCGCCCGGTCACCGGTCAGATGCAGGAAGACGGTGTCGGGCGCCCCGTCCCGCAGCCGGTCCCGGTAGACGCGCTTGAGCGCGGAGCTGGAGACGACCCCGCCGAGCCCCGCCCGCCCGTGCGCCCACGCGCCGATGGCGTCCAGCCAGGGCCACCGGTCGTCGTCGTCCAGGGGGGTACCGGCCGACATCTTGGCGATGTTCGCCGGGGGATGGAAGTCGTCGCCCTCGGCGTACGGAACGCCGAGCTCGGCGGCGAGCAGGGGACCGATCGTGGTCTTGCCGGTGCCTGCTACGCCCATCACCACGACGACGTGGGGGGTGGTGCTCATGGGGGGTGCCGTGTTCATGGAGGTGTCTCGCTGTCTTCTTCGACATCGGTCCGTCGCGCTACTGAAACCTATTAGGTACGACTTATTCAAGAGTCTGTGACGTAAACGTCGTACTTATTGTTCCCGAAGGGTGCCCCGTAGGCTTGACCCATGACCACACAGAGCCAGGGGCTGCATACACATGTGCTGGACACCCTGGGTCTGGAGATCTCCTCCGGCCAGTGCCCGCCCGGCAGCGTCCTACGCACCGACGAGCTCGCCCAGCGCTTCGACGTCTCCCGTACGGTCGTGCGCGAAGTGGTCCGGGTCCTGGAATCGATGCACCTGGTCGAATCACGCCGCCGCGTCGGCGTGACGGTCCGCCCCACCGAGACCTGGAACGTCTACGACCCCCAGGTCATCCGCTGGCGTCTCGCCGGCGCCGACCGCCCCCGCCAGCTGCGCTCGCTCACCGTGCTGCGCTCCGCGATCGAACCGGTCGCGGCGGGCCTCGCCGCCCGCCACGCCACCGCCGCCCAGTGCGCCGAGCTCACCGAACGCGCCCTCGGCATGGTCGCCACCTCGCGCGGCCAGCAGCTGGAGGGCTACCTCGAACACGACATCGCCTTCCACCGGATCGTCCTCAACGCCTCCGGCAACGAGATGTTCGCCCGGCTCGGGGACGTCGTCGCCGAGGTCCTCGCGGGCCGCACCCACCACCAGGTGATGTTCGAGGACCCCGACCCGGCCGCCGTCACCCTCCACGTCCGCCTCGCCGAGGCGGTCCGCGAGGGCGAGGCGGAGGCCGCCGAACGGATCACCAAGGAGATCGCCGTCGGAGCCCTGCACGAACTGGACGTCCTCGCGCCGTAGCGGACCGCCCAAGGCGTACGGTGGTCCGCGATCGATCTTCGCGAAGCGCGGGAGCAGGGAGAGCAGGGCTATGGCACAGCAGGTGCAAGCAGTCATCGCACCGGGAAAGAACGAGCCGGTCAGGGTCGAGACGATCCGGATCCCGGACCCCGGCCCCGGCGAGGCGGTCGTGAAGATCCAGGCGTGCGGCGTCTGCCACACCGACCTGCACTACAAGCAGGGCGGCATCAACGACGAGTTCCCCTTCCTCCTCGGTCACGAGGCCGCGGGCGTCGTGGAGTCGGTCGGCGAGGGCGTCACGGACGTCGCCCCCGGCGACTTCGTCGTCCTCAACTGGCGTGCCGTGTGCGGCCAGTGCCGCGCCTGTCTGCGCGGCCGCCCCTGGTACTGCTTCGACACCCACAACGCCAAGCAGAAGATGACCCTGCTCGACGGCACGGAGCTGTCGCCCGCGCTCGGCATCGGCGCGTTCGCCGAGAAGACCCTCGTCGCCGCCGGCCAGTGCACCAAGGTCGACCCCGAGGTCTCCCCGGCCGTAGCCGGGCTGCTCGGCTGCGGCGTCATGGCGGGCATCGGCGCCGCCATCAACACCGGCCAGGTAGGCCGGGGCGACTCCGTCGCCGTCATCGGGTGCGGCGGCGTCGGCGACGCGGCGATCGCCGGGTCCCGGCTGGCCGGCGCGGCGAAGATCATCGCGGTCGACATCGACGACCGCAAGCTGGAGACGGCGAAGAAGATGGGCGCCACCCACACCGTCAACTCCCGCTCCACCGACCCGGTCGAGGCCATCCGTGCCCTCACCGACGGCAACGGCGCCGACGTCGTCATCGAGGCAGTCGGCCGCCCGGAGACCTATCAGCAGGCCTTCTACGCCCGCGACCTCGCCGGAACGGTCGTCCTCGTCGGCGTCCCCACCCCGGAGATGAAGCTCGAACTGCCGCTCCTGGACGTCTTCGGCCGCGGCGGCTCGCTCAAGTCTTCCTGGTACGGCGACTGCCTGCCCTCCCGCGACTTCCCGATGCTCGTCGACCTCCACCAGCAGGGCCGCCTCGACCTCGCCGCCTTCGTCACCGAGACCATCGGCCTGGGCGACATCGAGCAGGCCTTCGCCCGGATGCACGACGGTGACGTCCTCCGCTCGGTGGTGGTCCTCTGATGTCCGCCCGCATCGACCACCTGGTCACCTCCGGCACCTTCGCCCTCGACGGCGGCGAGTGGGACGTCGACAACAACGTCTGGATCGTCGGTGACGACACCGAGGCGATCGTCATCGACGCCGCCCACGACGCCGCCGCCATCGAGGCCGCGCTCGGCGGCCGGACGCTGCGCGCCATCGTCTGCACCCACGCGCACAACGACCACATCGACGCCGCCCCCACCCTCGCGGCAGCCACCGGCGCCCCGATCCTGCTCCACCCGGACGACCTGCCGCTCTGGCAGCAGACCCACCCGGACCGGGCCCCCGACGGCACCCTGGCCGACGGCCAGGAACTGGAGGTGGCGGGCACCACCCTCAAGGTTCTCCACACCCCGGGCCACGCCCCCGGCGCGGTCTGCCTGTACGCCCCCGAGCTGGGAACGGTCTTCACCGGCGACACCCTCTTCCAGGGCGGCCCCGGCGCCACCGGCCGGTCCTTCTCGTCGTTCCCGACGATCATCGACTCGATCCGGGACCGGCTGCTCACCCTGCCCGGCGACACCGCCGTCCGCACCGGCCACGGAGACCCCACCTCCATCGGCGCGGAGGCCCCGGGGCTCGACGAGTGGATCAAGCGCGGCCACTGAGCGCCGCGCGCCTCACCCCTCCGGCCAGGCGGAGAGCCGCAGGCCGCTCTCGAAGCGGCGCGGCTCCCCGCCGACCGGATCGGTGAACTCCAGCACCCGGGCCAGCAACTGCAACGGCCGCGAGAAGTCGTCGGCGGCCCCTTCCTCCTCCACCACCGGATACAGCGGATCGTCGACGATGGGCACCCCCAGCGCGTTCATGTGGACGCGCAGCTGATGCGTGCGCCCGGTAGCGGGCAGCAGCCGGTAACGCCCGGTCCCGCCCCGGTGCTCCACCAGCTCCACCCGGCTCTCGCTGTTCGCCTCACCCGGCTCCTCGCGGGCGGCGAGCACCCCGCGCTCCTTCACGATCCGGCTCCGCACGGTCCGGGGCAGGACGAGCTCCGGGTCGTACGGGGCCACCGCCTCGTACTCCTTGCGCACCAGCCGGTCCCGGAACAGCGTCTGGTACGCGCCCCGGTCCCCGGGCCGCACCACGAACAGCACGAGCCCCGCGGTCAGCCGGTCCAGCCGGTGCGCCGGTTGCAGGGCGGGCAGGTCCAGCTCCCGCCGCAGCCGCGCCACCGCGGTCTCGGTGATGTGCCGCCCCCGGGGCATGGTCGCCAGGAAGTGCGGCTTGTCGGCGACCACGAGCCGCTCGTCCCGGTACACGACGCCGACCGGGAAGGGCACCGTCTCCTCCGGCGCGAAGTCCCGGTGGAACCAGAGACACCGCCCCGCGGCATACGGCTCGTCGCCCCGCACGGCGACCCCGTCGGCCCCCACGAACCGCCCGGCCTCCACCATCTCCGCCACCCGGGCCGCCCCGATCGCCCCGCCGAACCGCCCGGCCAGATGGTCCCCGACGCGGCCCCAGAGCCCTTCGGGATCCTCCGGCAACCGCACCCGCACCGCGTCGATCCCGTTCCGCTGGGGGAGCGGCGCGGGAGGCGGCTTCCTGCGCCCTCGCATCGTCGCCCCTCTCCGTGGTCGCCCGGTGACGCAAAAGAGCCCCACCGAAGTGGGGCTCCTGCTGGTGTCCGAGGGGGGACTTGAACCCCCACGCCCGATAAAGGGCACTAGCACCTCAAGCTAGCGCGTCTGCCATTCCGCCACCCGGACAAGGTGTCTGTCTCGCGGGCCGTGCCCGTTCCGACGTGGAAAACCATAGCAAACATTCGAGGGTGCTCGATCACGCCCCGATCGCTGTGAACGGTGCGTGACGGGGGGTGCGCGGCCTTGGGCGCGGGCCGTGGGCGCGGGAGGATGAGGGGGAGCACCACAGCGACAGTGGAAGGAACCAGCGTGAGCGAGAGCAGCACGGGCAAGGCCGTCACCGGCGGCAACGCCGAGAGGGAGGTCGTCGACCTCTGTCGTGACCTGATCCGGATCGACACGAGCAACTACGGCGACCACTCCGGCCCCGGCGAGCGGCTCGCGGCCGAGTACGTCGCGGAGAAGCTCGCGGAGGTCGGCCTGGAGCCGAAGATCTTCGAGTCGCACAAGGGGCGGGCCTCCACGGTCGCCCGGATCGAGGGCGAGGACCCCTCCCGCCCGGCGCTCCTGATCCACGGGCACACCGACGTCGTCCCGGCCAACGCGGCGGACTGGACCCACGACCCGTTCTCCGGGGAGATCGCGGACGGCTGCGTCTGGGGCCGGGGCGCGGTCGACATGAAGGACATGGACGCGATGACCCTCGCGGTCGTCCGCGAGCGCATGCGCACCGGCCGCAAGCCCCCGCGCGACATCGTGCTCGCCTTCCTCGCGGACGAGGAGGCCGGCGGGACGTACGGGGCGCGCTACCTCGTCGACAACCACCCGGGGCTCTTCGAGGGCGTCACCGAGGCGATCAGCGAGGTCGGCGGCTTCTCCTTCACCGTCAACGAGAACCTGCGGCTGTATCTGGTGGAGACGGCCCAGAAGGGCATGCACTGGATGAAGCTGACCGTGGACGGCACCGCCGGACACGGTTCGATGATCCACAAGGACAACGCCATCACGGAGCTGTCCGAGGCGGTCGGCCGGCTGGGCCGGCACAAGTTCCCGGTGCGGGTCACCAAGACGCTGCGGCACTTCCTGGACGAGCTCTCCGACGCGCTGGGCACCGAGCTGGACCCGGAGAACATGGACGAGACGCTCGCCAAGCTCGGCGGCATCGCCAAGCTCATCGGCGCCTCCCTCCAGAACACCGCCAACCCCACGCAGCTCGGCGCCGGCTACAAGGTCAACGTCATCCCGGGCCAGGCGACCGCCCACGTCGACGGCCGGTACCTCCCCGGGTACGAGGAGGAGTTCCTCGCGGACCTGGACCGGATCCTCGGGCCCAACGTCCGGCGCGAGGACGTGCACGCGGACAAGGCCCTGGAGACCACGTTCGACGGCGCGCTGGTCGACGCCATGCAGACCGCGCTGGTCGCCGAGGACCCCATCGCCCGTGCCGTGCCGTACATGCTCTCGGCCGGCACCGACGCCAAGTCCTTCGACGACCTCGGCATCCGGGGCTTCGGGTTCGCCCCGCTGAAGCTGCCGCCGGAGCTGGACTTCGCGGGGATGTTCCACGGCGTCGACGAGCGGGTCCCGGTCGACGGTCTGCAGTTCGGCGTGCGGGTGCTCGACCGGTTCATCGACCACTCCTGACCGCTCCCTGACCGATTCACCATTGATTCGTCCACCTGTACGGACATGTCCGAACGAGTGAAACGAGCCGTTCACACGTAGCCCCGCCACATTCTCCTCGTTACAAGGTTTGCGGTCCGCGGCTGGGACCGCATTTTCCAACTAGGAGGAATCATGATCAAGAAGGTCGTCGCAGTTGCGGCTGCTACGGGTGGCCTCGTTCTCGCGGGTGCGGGCATGGCTTCCGCCGACGCGGGCGCCCAGGGTGCTGCCATCGGCAGCCCCGGCGTGCTCTCCGGCAACGTCGTCCAGGTTCCGGTCCACGTGCCGATCAACGTGTGCGGCAACACGATCTCCGTGATCGGTCTGCTGAACCCCGCCTTCGGCAACACCTGCGTCAACGCCTGACGTTGAAGGTCGACCCGTAAGGGTTTGAGCTCGACCGGTCCCGGAGTGCACTCCATGCGCTCCGGGACCGTTCGGCATTCGGCTCCCGCACGGTCATGTCCGGGGGTTTTTCGGAAGCCAGAAGGCAGGAAACGAACCTATGCGACAGGTCACTCGTAAAGGCCTGATCACCATGGCGGCTGCGGGCGGAGTGCTCGCGCTGAGTGGCGGATACGCCCACGCCGACTCGGGGGCGGCCGGTACCGCCTCCGGCTCACCGGGCGTGCTGTCCGGCAACTCGGTCAGCGTCCCGATCGACATCCCGGTCAACGTCTGCGGCAACTCCGTCACCGTCGGCGGACTCATCAACCCGGTGTTCGGAAACGACTGCGAGAACGGATCGGCAGAGTCCGACCGCTCCGGAGACCGCTCGGCAGCTCCCCAGGAGCGCTCGGCCCCGGGCGGCTCCGGAAACGGCGCCCGGGCCGGCGACACCACCGCATCGGACGGGCACACCGACACGTCGGACCGGCACTCCGAGCCCGGCACCGGCCGTCACCGGGCCCCGGGCGGCGGCGCCGCGGCCGAGGGGACCGCCCAGGGCTCGCCCGGCATCCTCTCCGGTAACACGATCCAGGCTCCGATCAGCGTCCCCGTGAACATCTGCGGCAACAGCGTCTCCGTGATCGGGCTGCTGAATCCGACCTTCGGCAACAGCTGCTCCAACGACGCCGAGGTTCCGCCCCCGCCGCCCGAGCAGCCGGTGAAGCCCCCGGTCACGCCGGAGAAGCCGGTCGCCCCACCGGTCACCCCGCCGGCCAACCAGCCGCCCGAGCCGAACGCTCCCGAGACCCGGCACATCCCCGGGGAGCAGCTCGCGCAGACCGGTGGCGGCGGGCTCGAACTGCTCATCCCGGCCGGCGCCGGACTGCTGCTCGCCGGTGCGGGATCGGTTCTCTACCGCCGCTCGCGCAGCGCCGCCTGATCCGGGCGAGCGCAGCACGGCGTAGCCCGGACAGGAGAGCGGGCCCCGCGACCGCGGGGCCCGCTCTCCTGTCACCAGGTGGCCCGTAGCTGACGGATGATCCGTCTGCGCAGCCGCACCCTGCGGCTGCCGTCCCTGCGGAGCGTCAGGCGGTCCAGTTCCCAGTGTCCGTACTCGGCGTGGTCGGTCAGGAGTCGGGCCGCTTCCTTGCGGGAGACCCCGCGCGGCACGTACACGTCGACGAATTCGTATTCCGGCATCGCATCTATTGTGCGGGCAGAGCCCCGGTACGGATAGCGTCTGCACTATGTCTGATGCTGCGCAGCCCACCGCTGCCGAGGTACGTGCCGCCGCCGAGGCGGTCAAAGCCGCGATCGACCGTCACCTCGACGCGGTCGAACGCCGCACCGGGGACGACGACCCCGCCGTCTACGACGCGTTCAACGCCCTTGCCGCTGCCGCCGAGGTCTACGACGAACTCCTCTACGAGCGCTACGACGAAGTCACCCCCTTCGAGATCCCGGGCGCCGACGACTCCCTGCCTCCCTATGCCGGTCCCGCCGAGCCCAGCGCGCTCAGCGTCCTGATCCGGCGCGACTACCTGGTCGCGGAGCCCCCGCGGCTGCTCGCACAGGCGCAGCGCCTCGCCGACCTCGACGCGGGTCCGGGCGACGGACAGGACACGGCCCCGGTGGTCGGCACCAGCGTCCACGCCGCGCTCGGTGTGCTCTTCGGCGAGTACGAACCGGACGAGATCGCCTCCCGGCACAAGGAGTTCGGCCTGGAGGAGGGCGACTCCACCCTCTGGGTCTCGGCCGCGGAAGCGCCGCCGGAGCCGGGGGAGTGGCTCGGGAGCCCGTTCGAGGACGCCGACCCCGAACTGGTGGTCTGCCGCTTCGACGTCAGCGCGGTCTTCGACGAGGAGGACGAGTCGGACGAGGACTTCGCCGGCCCCTCGGCGGGCGGCCTCTGACCCCTCTCCCTCCTCCCGCACCGGACGTGACGGTGGGGCCCCGGCGCACAGCGCACCGGGGCCCCACCGTCACGTCCGGGTCAGCTCAACGCTCAGGGCGACGCGTCGGGCGTCGGGAGCGTCTCCAGCAGCGCGCGCAGCCGTGTCGTCCGCTCCTGGGCCGGAACCTGCGCCACCGCCTGCGGGAGCGCCTGGTCCACCCCGTGCACCACGGACAGATGCCGCTCGCCCCGGCCGAACGCGGTGTACACCCAGGGTCTGCTCAGCCCCTGCGCGGCGTCGCCCGGCAGCACCACGACCGCGGCGGGCCAGCGCATCCCGGCCGCCTGATGGGCGCTGAGGGCCCAGCCGTGCCGCACCGACGACTCCACCCGATCCTGCGGTACGAGGACGGGGACGCCCCCGCAGTCCAGCCGCAGCCCCTCGGCGTCGGCCGAGCGCACCACCCCGGGCACCGCCCGGCCGGGCGCGGGCACATGGACCACGCGGTCGCCCGGGTCGAAGCCACCGAACCGGCCGGGGCCCGGGTTGAGCCGCTGCTTCAGCGCCTCGTTCAGCGCCCTGGTCCCGGCGGCCCCGCCGTGGCCCACGGTGATCACCTGGGTCTCCTCGGCGGGGATGGAGAACGCCCGGGGCACCGAGTCGGCGACCAGCTGCACGGTGCGGTGGACGGCCTCGCCCGCCTCGCGGACCGGGACGATCACCACCTCCTTGCCCGGAGCGTCGACCTGATGCAGCTCGCCGATGCCGATACCGGAGACCAGCTCGCCGATCGGCCCGGGGTCCGGGGTGCGGGAGACGACCTGCGGGCAGGCGTGGGACGCCAGCACATCGGCGAACACCCGCCCGGCGCCCGCCGAGCCCAGCACGCCCGGGTCGCCGCTCAGCACCAGCCGGGCACCGTCGGCCAGCGCCTCGACCAGGACCGCCGCACCCTCCACGTCCAGCTGCGGGGCGTCCAGCACGACCAGCAGATCCAGGGCGAGCGCCCCGTCCTCGTCCCGGCCGGGGCCCTGCCCACCGGAGAGCAGGCCGGCCAGCGTGACCGCCGTGTCCGGATCACCGGTGGCCGCCGCGAGCCTCCGGCGGCCGTCCTCGCTGTGGGTGGCGCCCAGGGCCCGCAGCCCCAGGCCGCGCGCCGCCGCGATCAGGGCGGCGGGCTCGGCCCTGGCCGCCTCGCCGCCGCTGTGCGCGACCAGTCCGGCCGCGGCGGTCGTACGGATCAGCTCGGCGGCCGACGGGCTCGGGGCGGAGGCGGCCGCCTCCGTCCAGTCGGCGGCCTTCTCGCAGGCGTTGACCAGCCGGGCCAGGCCGTCGGCGAGGCTCTCCTCGGCCAGGGCGTAGCGGTCCAGGCCGAGCAGCACCTGGACCGGCTCCCGTACGACGTCGGTCTCCTCCGCGAGGCCCGCTCCGTCCGCTTCGCCGTCCGCCGGGCCGGCGTCGTCCTGCGCCGGCTCGTCGGCTTCCCCGAAGACCAGGGCGACGCCCTCCTCGACGGCGTCCCGCACCGCCGCGTCCGGGTCGCCGACCGCACGTTCGGCGAGCGCCGCCCGTACGGTCCGGGCGTCCAGGGCCGTGTGGCCCTGGAGGGCGGCACGCTCCAGCAGCCAGCCGACCAGCGCCGACGTCCTGCGGCCGTCGTCCGGGCCGCATGCGGCGCCCAGCAGGGCCCGCGCGAAGCCGTCGGCCTGTTCGGGTCGCACACCGGGCACCGTCAGCAGCTGCCAGGGGTCGGTGCGCAGCAGCTCGGCGGCCTGCTCGCCCAGCGCGCCGACGGCCGGGCGGGCCAGCGCCTCGGGGGCCCCGCCTTCCATGAGCACCGCGCGCACCGCGTCCAGCGCTTCGGGAGACGCGGTCTGTGCCGTCGGTGCGGCGGCGGGCGCGGGGGACCGGGGCGGCTGTGCGGCGGCCGGTGCGGGGCGTCGGGCGGCCGGGGCCGGGGCGGGCGCGTCGAAGAACGCGGTGCCCGCCTTCTCGCCGCTCTCCACGGCGCGGACGGCCGCGAGCAGCTCGGCGGCCGTGCCGCTCAGTCCCGTGCCGGCGGGGATGGGCGCGGCCTTCTCCGCCTTGCGCTTCTCGATCCGCTCCCGCAGTTCGCGCTGGGCGGCCAGCTCGGCCTGCGCCTCCGAGAGCTCGGCGGCGGGAGCCGCTTCGGCGGGCGCGGCGTCAGCGGTCGCCTCGGCCTCCCCGTCCTCCGCGTCGCCCTCCGCGTCCTTGCGCGCGCCCTCCTCGACATCCGCCGAAGTGCCCGACGGACCGGTGCCTCCGGACGCCTCAGGAGCGTCGGGCCCATCGGGTGCATGGGGCGCATCGGGTACGTCAGACGCATCGGGCGCTTCGGGGTGCTCGGGGCCGTCGGCACCGGCCTCCGGCGGGGACACGGTGTCCTGTGGTGTGTCCGTGCCGACGGTGCCGGGGGTCTCCCCGGGAAGCGCAGTCACAGCGTGCTCCAGTCCTGGTCGGGATAGCGGTGCACGGGCGCCGACACATCGTCGAGCGCCTGGCAGATCTCGTAGGGAAGACTAAGCGCCTCCACTGACAAAGCCTCCGCGAGCTGCCCGGCGTTGCGCGCACCGACGATCGGCGCGGCCACCCCGGGCCGGTCCCGGACCCAGGCGAGCGCCACCTGGAGCGGGCTCGTCGCCAGTCCGTCCGCCGCCGTCGCCACCGCGTCGGTGATGCGGGCCGCGGCGTCGTCGAGATACGGCTCGACGAACGGGGCGAGCCGTGTCGACGCGCCCCGGGAGTCGGACGGGGTGCCCTGGCGGTACTTGCCGGTGAGCACACCGCGCCCCAGCGGCGAGGACGGCAGCAGCCCGATCCCGAGGTCCAGCGCGGCGGGCAGCACCTCGCGCTCGATGCCCCGCTGGAGCAGCGAGTACTCCATCTGCGTACTGGCCAGCCGGGTGCGCACCCCGGGCGCGGCGAGCTGCCAGGTGGCGGCCTTCGCCAGCTGCCAGCCGCAGAAGTTCGACACGCCCGCGTACCGCACGCGGCCGGAGGACACGGCGAGGTCCACCGCCTGGAGGGTCTCCTCCAACGGGGTCCCGGGGTCGAAGGCGTGGATCTGCCACAGGTCCACGTAATCCGTGCCGAGCCGCTCCAGGGACGCGTCCAGAGCGGCCAGGAGGTGCCCGCGCGACCCGTTGAAGCGGCGGTAGGGGTCCGGGACGTTGCCCGCCTTCGTGGCGAGGACCAGATCCTGACGGGAGACCAGGCTCCCGACGAGCCGCCCGAGCAGATATTCGGCCTCGCCGCCCCCGTACACATCGGCGGTGTCCACCAGGGTGCCGCCCGCGTCCCAGAAGGCCTTGAGCTGGTCGGCGGCGTCGTGTTCGTCCGTGTCCCGGCCCCAGGTGAGGGTGCCGAGCCCGATCCGGGACACGCGAAGGCCGGTACGGCCGAGATGCCTCTGCTCCATGGGCGCTGAGATTACTGGCCACGACCCCACCGGGTGGAGGCCTGTGGACAACCGGAGGTCCGCCGGGCCTGCCGGATCTCCGTCACCCGCGCTAGAGTCCGGAGAAAGGGACGTTACTGATCAGTAAGGGGAGCGGCTATGCGGCTCGGCATCAATCTCGGTTACTGGGGCGCCGGCATGGACGGCGACAACCTCGCCGTCGCGCAGGAGGCCGACCGGCTCGGCTACGACGTCTGCTGGGCGGCCGAGGCGTACGGCTCCGACGCCCCGACCGTGCTGACCTGGGTCGCGGCCCAGACCGAGTCGATCGACGTCGGCTCCGCGATCATGCAGATCCCGGCGCGCCAGCCCACCATGACGGCGATGACCGCCGCCACCCTCGACTCGCTCTCCGGCGGCCGCTTCCGCCTCGGCCTCGGGGTCTCGGGCCCCCAGGTCTCCGAGGGCTGGTACGGCGTGAAGTTCGACAAGCCGCTGGCCCGCACCCGGGAGTACGTGGAGATCGTCCGCAAGGCGATGACCCGCGAGCGCGTGTCGTACGAGGGGGCGCACTGGACGCTGCCGCTCCCCGACGGTCCGGGCAAGCCGATCAAGCTCACCGTGCACCCCCAGCGCGAGCACATCCCGCTCTACATCGCCGCGATCGGCCCCAAGAACCTGGAGCAGACCGGCGAGATCGCCGACGGCGCCCTGCTGATCTTCCCCTCCGCCGAGCACCTGGAGGAGACCGCGATCCAGCCGCTGCGCGCGGGCCGGGAGAAGGCCGGGAAGACGATGGAGGGCTTCGACGTCAGCCCGACGCTGCCGCTCGCCGTCGGCGACGACGTGACCGGCCTCGCCGACATGTTCCGCCCGTACACCGCGCTGTACGTCGGCGGGATGGGCAGCCGGAAGCAGAACTTCTACAACCAGCTCGCCCAGCGCATGGGGTACGAGAAGGAGGCCGCCGAGATCCAGGACAAGTACCTCGGCGGGGACAAGGCGGGGGCCGCCGCGGCCGTCCCGCACCAGCTGATCGACCAGACCGCGCTGCTCGGCCCCGTCGAGCGGATCGCCGAGCGGATGCAGGCCTACGCCGCCGCCGGGGTCACCACGCTCAACCTCGCCCCGGCCGGCTTCACGCTGGAGGAGCGGCTCACCGCCCTGCGCGCCGGCACGGACGCCCTGGAGCGCTCCGGGCTCGCCTGACGGACGGCACCGGTACAACCGGGACAGCGCTACGGCCGTGGTGGGGGCTCGGGGGTCCTCCCCGCCACGGCCGTCACCCGGAACAACGCGCCGAGCGCCCCAGGGTTACGCCGCCGCGCCGGGCGCCGCCTGCCGGCCGCCCCGGTTGCCGACCGCCCCGCGGCGCATTTGACTCTTCCTGCGCACTACTGCTCCGCGGACCTCGATTCCGCGGGCAACGGGTACGGAGGTGGCCGTCATGCTCTCAGCGCAGACTCTGTTCCAGGAGATTCTGGACAACGACGAGTCCTACCGGCTCTTCTGTTCCATCGCCGCGAGCGGTGAGGCCCAGGGCGGCTGGGAGAACGCCCGCATCGCCGCACTCGTCCCGGAGAGCTGCCGCGACCTGGCTTCCAAGATCGTCCGGCACGGCGCCGACGAGGACAAGCACGGCCGGATCTTCCACGCGCTCCTGAAGAAGCGCGGACTGCCACCCGTCCAGGTCCCGCCGGAGACCGACTACACGATGCTCCTGGAACAGCAGGGCATCGGGCTCGCGCACTCACGGTTGCGCGGCGAGCAGCGGCTCACCGAGCGCGACATCATCACCTATCTGGCCCACAGCCGCGTCACCGAGCAGCGCGCCTCCGAGCAGATGCGCCTGCTGCGCCGGTACTTCGCCGACCACCCCGACATCGGCCGCGCGGTGAAGATGATCTCCCACGACGAGGACAACCACCTCGCCTACTGCCACGAGGAACTCCTCGGGCTCGCCCGCGCCGGGCACGGCCGCACCATCCAGCGGACCATGCGCGAGTGCGCCCTGGCCGAGATCCGCGTCTACCGCGACGTCAGCCTCGCCGTGATGGCCGCCATGGGCCGGGTGCTCGGCTGGCCGCGGCCCAAGGCGGCCGTTCTCGCCGCGGGCATCCACGCGGTGTACGCGTACGAGCGCCTCGTCGGCTGGCGGCGGATGGTGAGCCTGGAGATGCCGCGGCGGCGCGACGCGCTGGGCCGCTCCGCCGCACCGGAACGCGAGTACGCCTGAGGGCACAGGGCACAGGGCACAGGGCACAGGGCACAGGGCACAGGGCACACGGCGCAGGGCACAGGGCAAACGGCGCACGCCTCGCGGGCGGCGCCGTGCGCCGTGCGCTCAGAGCCAGCCGCGCCGCTTGAACAGCCGGTAGAGACCGAACACGGCGCAGCCCATCGCCGCGACCACCGCCGGGTACGTCCACACCCAGTGCAGCTCCGGCATGTGGTCGAAGTTCATGCCGTAGACGCCCGCCACCATCGTCGGGACGGCGGCCATGGCCGCCCAGGCGGAGATCTTGCGCATGTCGTCGTTCTGCCGCACGCCCATCTGGGCCAGATGCGCCGACAGAATGTCCGAAAGTAGCCGGTCCAACCCCTCCACCTGCTCGTTGGCGCGCGTCAGGTGGTCGGCCACGTCCCGGAAGAACGGCTGCGCGTGCTCGTGGACGAACGGCACGCCCGCCCCCGAGAGCCGGGCCATCGGAGCGGTGAGCGGCCCGGCCGCCCGGCGGAACTCCAGCACCTGTCGCTTGAAGGTGTAGATCCGCGCCGCGGTGTTCTTCGAGTCGCCGCCGCTTGGGGCGAACACCTGCGCCTCCAGCTCCTCCAGGTCGAGCTGGAGCTCACCGGAGACGTCCATGTAGTGGTCCACGACGGCGTCGCTGACCGCGTACAGCACCGCCGTCGGGCCGTGCTTCAGCACCTCGGGCTCGGCCTCCAGCCGGCGGCGCACGGCCGCCAGCGGGGCTCCCTCGCCGTGCCGGACCGTCACCACGAACGAGTCGCCTATGAAGACCATCAGCTCGTCGGCGCTGACCTTGTCGCTCTCCGGCTCGTAGACGACCGGCTTGAGGACCGCGAACAGGGAGTCGTCGTACACCTCCAGCTTGGGCCGCTGATGAGCCCGCAGCGCGTCCTCCACGGCCAGCGGGTGCAGCCCGAACTCGTCCCGTACGAGGTCGAACTCCTCCTCCGTCGGCTCGTGCAGCCCGATCCACAGGAACGCGTCCTGTGCGTTCCGCGCCTCGTCCAGGGCATCGGAGAAGTCGTCGGGCCGTTCGGTGCGGCGCCCGTCCCGGTAGATGGCACAGTCCACGATCACGGCGGGCATTCTTCCCTCCGAACCGCCCATCACGCACCTTTCCCGTCCCTCTACCCTGGCGGGTATGCCCACCCTGATCCTCGTACGCCACGGACGCTCGACCGCCAACACCGCTGGAGTGCTCGCGGGCCGCACCCCCGGTGTCTCCCTCGACGAACGCGGCGCCGAACAGGCCGCGGCCCTCCCCGCGCGGCTTTCCGCGGTGGTCCCGGTCCTCGCGGTCAGCAGCCCCCTGGAGCGCTGTCGGCAGACGCTCCAGCCGCTCCTCGACGCCCGCCCCGGCCTGTCCCTGCACACCGAGGACCGCATCAGCGAGTGCGACTACGGCGACTGGTCGGGACGGAAGCTGGCCGAACTGTCCGACGAGCCCCTGATGTCCGTCGTCCAGCAGCACCCCTCCGCCGCGGCCTTCCCGGGCGGCGAGTCGATGCGCGCGATGCAGGCCCGCGCCGTCGACGCCGTACGCGACTGGAACGACCGGGTCGAGGCGGAGCACGGTGAGGACGCCACCTACGTCATGTGCTCGCACGGCGACATCATCAAGTCCCTCGTCGCCGACGCGCTGGGCATGCACCTGGACCTCTTCCAGCGTGTCCACGTCGACCCCTGCTCGGTCACCGCGATCCGCTACACCAGGCTGCGCCCTTTCGTCCTGAGGCTCGGCGACACCGGCGACCTCGCCTCCCTGGCCCCCCGCGAGCAGTCCGTCGGGGCGGACGCCGCCGCGTCCCCCACGGACGACGGCTCGGCGGACGCGACGGTCGGGGGCGGTGCGGGCGCGCCGTGATCGCTCCGGGCAGTAGGGTGGACGCGCCGTAGCGCCGCTCAACCACCATCGAAGCTCAAGGGAGCAGGACGTGTCCCGTCAGGTGTTCCTCTACGACCCACCGGACCGATTCGTGGCCGGTACGGTCGGGTTGCCTGGCCGCCGTACGTTTTTCCTCCAGGCGTCCTCCCAGGGCAGGGTCACGAGCGTCGCCCTGGAGAAGGCCCAGGTCACCGCTCTCGCCGAGCGGATCGACGAACTGCTCGACGAGGTCGTACGCCGCACCGGGGGCAACTCCCCGGTGCCCGCGGTGGCCCCGACCGACGTCTCCGACACCGCGCCGCTCGACGTGCCCGTCGAGGAGGAGTTCCGGGTCGGCACCATGGCCCTGGCCTGGGACGGCGAGGAGCAGCGCATGATCGTCGAGGCGCAGGCCCTCGTCGAACTCGACGCCGGCTCCGAGGACGACCTCGCGGAGGCCGAGGAGAAGCTCCTCCAGGACGAGGAGAACGGCCCGCCGATGCTCCGGGTCCGGCTCAGCGGCGCCCAGGCCCGCGCCTTCGCCAAGCGGGCCCTGGACGTCGTCAACGCCGGCCGCCCGCCGTGTCCGCTGTGCAGCCTGCCCCTCGATCCGGAAGGACACGTATGCCCGCGCCAGAACGGATACCGTCGCGGAGCCTGACGGACACGGACCTGCTCACCCTGCTCACCGAGGGCACGATCACCGTCCTCGGGCAGGTCGGCGGGGCGTCCAACGCGGTGCTGCACTGCACGGTGGCGTACGAGGGCGAGGCGCGCCCCTGCGCCTACAAGCCGGTCGCGGGGGAGCAGCCGCTGTGGGACTTCCCCGACGGGACCCTCGCCCAGCGGGAGGTCGCCGCGTACGAGATCTCCCGGGCGACCGGCTGGGACCTCGTGCCGCCGACCGTGCTGCGGGACGGCCCGTACGGACAGGGCATGTGCCAGCTCTGGATCGACGGCCCCCCGTCCGACGAGGACGCCCCCGAGCTGCTGGCACTCGTCGAGGACGAGGAGCCCGGTGACGGCTGGAAGGCCGTGGGCTTCGCGGACGTGGGGGAGGGGAAGACCGCGCTGCTGGTGCACGCCGACGACGTCCGGCTGCGTCGGCTCGCCGTGCTGGACGCGGTGATCAACAACGGCGACCGCAAGGGCGGACACCTGCTGCCCGCCCACGGCGGACGGCTCTTCGGCATCGACCACGGCGTCACCTTCAACGCGGACGACAAGCTGCGGACCCTGCTCTGGGGCTGGGCGGGCGAGCCGCTGACCGAGGAGGCGCTGGCCGTGCTGGGCCGGCTCACCGGCGAGCTGGCGCCGGGGACCGCCCTCGCCACCCGGATGGCCGAACTCATCACACCGGCCGAACTGGAGGCCCTGCGGCAGCGGGTCGCGGGGCTGGTCAGGAGCGCCGTGCACCCGCGGCCGAGCGGCCAGTGGCCGCCCATTCCCTGGCCGCCGGTGTAAGAGCTCCGCGCGTCCGGGCCAGGCCGTACCGCCTGCCCCGGGTTTCACGCAAGAGGGCCTCTTCGGACAGGTTTCCGATGCCGGTTCGTATCCGGAAGCATCGTCCGGTTACGCTCATGACATGCATGCCTGGCCCGCTTCTGAGGTCCCCGCCCTGCCTGGCAAGGGCCGCGACCTTCGGATCCACGACACCGCGACCGGCGGACGGATCACCCTTGACCCCGGTCCCGTCGCCCGCATCTATGTCTGCGGCATCACGCCGTACGACGCGACCCATATGGGTCATGCGGCGACCTACAACGCGTTCGACCTCGTTCAGCGCGTGTGGCTCGACACCAAGCGGCAGGTCCACTACGTCCAGAACGTGACCGACGTGGACGATCCGCTGCTGGAGCGGGCCGTGCGCGACGGTCAGGACTGGACCGAGCTCGCGGAGCGCGAGACGGCGCTCTTCCGCGAGGACATGACCGCCCTGCGGATGCTGCCCCCGCAGCACTACATCGGAGCGGTCGAGGCGATACCGGGCATCGTGCCCCTCGTCGAACGCCTCCGGGACGCGGGCGCCGCCTACGACCTGGACGGCGACGTCTACTTCTCCGTCGACGCCGACCCGCACTTCGGCGAGGTCTCCGGCCTCGACGCCGAGGCGATGCGCCTGCTCTCCGCCGAACGCGGCGGCGACCCGGAGCGCCCCGGCAAGAAGAACCCCCTCGACCCGATGCTCTGGATGGCCGCCCGCCCGGGCGAGCCGAGCTGGGACGGGGCCTCCCTGGGCGAGGGTCGCCCGGGCTGGCACATCGAGTGCGTCGCCATCGCGCTCGACCACCTCGGCATGGGCTTCGACATCCAGGGCGGCGGCTCCGACCTCGCCTTCCCGCACCACGAGATGGGCGCCTCCCATGCCCAGGCGCTGACCGGCGAGCACCCGTTCGCCAAGGCGTACGTCCACGCCGGAATGGTCGGCCTGGACGGCGAGAAGATGTCCAAGTCGCGCGGCAATCTGGTCTTCGTCTCGACGCTGCGCCGCGACGGCGTGGACCCGGCGGCCCTCCGGCTCGCCCTGCTCTCCCGCCACTACCGGTCCGACTGGGAGTGGACCGACCAGGTGCTGGCCGACGCCGTCGAGCGCCTCGCGCGCTGGCGGGCCGCCGTCTCGCGCCCCGACGGACCGTCCGCCGACGTGCTGGTCGAAGAGGTCCGCGAGGCCCTCGCGGACGACCTGGACAGCCCCGCGGCGCTCGCCGCGGTGGACCGCTGGGCCGCGCTCCAGGGCGCGGAGGGCGGCACGGACGAGGGTGCGCCCGGCGTCGTCTCGCGTACGGTCGACGCCCTGCTGGGCGTCGCGCTGTAGGACGGAGCGCGGCTCCGGACACATGAACGGAGCGCCGCACGGGATCGTCTCCCGTGCGGCGCTCCGCTGTTCCTGGGCGTCAACCAGCCCGCGCGCGGGCTGCCGCCGCCCGGTCAGTCCTCGCCGGGTGTGTCCCCGGAGCCTTCGCCCGGGTCGTTCCCCGGTGCCTCGTCAGGGCCCTTGGCGCCCTGGTCGTCGGCGGCCTTCCCCCGCCCCGGCTCCGGACGCGGCGGCTTCGGCGGGCGGGTCCGGCCGCCGGAGGGGTCGCGCAGATACGGCACGTCCCCGGACTCCGTCGCATGGCCGCCCGGCCCCTGCCCGGGGCCGCCGTCCCGCCGTCGCAGATAGCGCTCGAACTCCCGGGCGATGGCCTCGCCGGACGCCTCGGGAAGCTCCGCGGTGTCCCGCGCCTCCTCCAGCGTCTGCACGTACTCGGCGACCTCGCTGTCCTCCGAGGCGAGCTGGTCCACCCCGAGCTGCCAGGCCCGTGCGTCCTCGGGCAGTTCGCCCAGCGGGATCCGCAGCCCGATCAGGTCCTCAAGACGGTTCAGCAGGGCCAGCGTCGCCTTCGGGTTCGGCGGCTGCGACACATAGTGCGGTACCGCGGCCCACAGGCTGACCGCGGGGACGCCGGCGTGGGTGCACGCCTCCTGGAGGACCCCGACGATGCCCGTGGGCCCCTCGTACCGCGTCTCCTCCAGGTCCATCGTCCGCGCCAGGTCCGCGTCCGAGGTGACCCCGCTCACCGGCACCGGCCGGGTGTGCGGGGTGTCGCCGAGCAACGCGCCCAGGATGACGACCATTTCGACGCCCAGCTCATGGGCGAAGCCGAGGATCTCGTTGCAGAACGACCGCCAGCGCATGGATGGTTCGATGCCGCGCACCAGGACCAGGTCCCGGGGCTTCTCCCCGCCCACCCGCACCACGGACAGCCGCGTCGTCGGCCAGGTGATCTTCCGCGTACCGCCGTCCAGCCACACCGTGGGCCGGTTGACCTGGAAGTCGTAGTAGTCCTCGGCGTCCAGCGCCGCGAACACCTCGCCCTTCCACTCCCGGTCCAGATGACCGACCGCTGTGGAGGCGGCGTCCCCGGCGTCGTTCCAGCCTTCGAACGCGGCCACCATGACCGGGTCGATCAGCTCGGGCACCGACTCGAGCTCGATCACCCGGGCCTCCTTCCGATGTCTCCATACGTACGGAGCAACCTTACGGCTTCCGGGGGGCCCCGCCGCAGCCCTCTTGCACGGCCGGGTGAACCTTGCCAGCAGGAGTGGATCATCGGGCCGAACAGTGCATCAGCTCACTGCCAGAGCGTGGAAGGCGCCTCCCGGCGCACCACCGGGGCGATCTCCTCCGCGAACCGCTGGAGCGTCTCCGACTGCTCCGGCCGGCCCAGGCCGAAGCCGTCCACGGTGATCGACTGGAGGTCGTGGCGGTAGACCTCGTGCCAGCCGAGGATCTTGTCGATGATCTGCTGCGGGGAGCCGATCAGCTGCGGTCCGCCCGCGATCGCCTCCTCGATCGTGCGGAACGGGGTGTTGTAGCCGGCCTTGCCCTCCAGACCCGGCTTGAAGACCTGCCGCACCCGCGCCTCGTACACCTCCTTGTACCGGTCGACGGCCGCCTGGGAGCTGTCGGCGATGAGGAGTCCGCCCGATCCCGCCGCCACCTCGGCGTCCGCCGGATCGTGCCCGTACGCCTCGAACCGCTCCCGGTAGTGGGCGATGAGCTTCGCGTACGCCTCACGCGGCTGGATGGCGTTGGCGGTGAAGAGCGGGTCGCCGTGTTTCGCCGCCAGCTCCGGGGAGCTGAGGCTGGTGGCCGAGCCGTGCCAGATGCGCGGAAGACCGTCGTACGGACGTGGCACCGTGGTCACGTTCTTCAGCGGCGGCCGGAACTCGCCTTCCCAGTCGACGCCTTCCTCGGTCCAGAGGCGGCGCAGCAGCTCGTACTTCTCCTTCTGGATGTCCCACTGCCGTGCCTCGTCGAGCCCGAACAGGTCGAAGTGGCCCGCCTCCGCGCCCTTGCCGACGACCAGTTCGACCCGGCCCCGGGATATCTGGTCGAGCGTCGCGAAGTCCTCCGCCACCCGGACCGGGTCGAGGATCGCGACGACGGTCACCCCGGTGAGCAGCCGGATGGTGCTCGTACGGGCCGCGATCGCGCCGAGCACCACGTTCGGACTGGAGGAGAGGAAGGCCCCGGCGTGCCGCTCGCCGACGGAGTACGCGTCGAAGCCGAGCCGCTCCGCCACCGCTGCCGCGTCGATCACCTCCTCGAACCGGTCGGCGGCCGGGAGGAGTTCACCGGTGAGCGGGTGCGGTTCGTGGCTGATCAGGGAGAGCACGGAGAATCTCATGAACTCCACTGTCCCCGGGGCACGTTGCGAGCGTGTGGCGGGAGTGTGGCGCGTGCGCCGGGGCGATCGCGCACGCCGGAGGGGGGCGGCTCCCGCGGGAGCCGCCCCCCGTCGCCCGTCCACGCGGGACGGGGGGAAGCAGGTCAGTCCTTCTCGGCCAGCAGCCTCTCGACGCCGGCGCGGACGTCGTCCGTCGCCAGGCCCCGGATCGTCAGCGTGGTCCGGCGGCGCAGCACGTCGTCCGCCGTCTCGGCCCACTCGTGGTCCCGCGCGTAGGCGACCTGGGCCCAGATCTCCGGGGCGTCCGGGTGGACGCGCTCGGCCAGCTCCGGGCTCTCGTTCGCCAGCCGGGCGATGTCGAAGGCGAGCGAACCGTAGTGCGTGGCCAGGTGCCGGGCGGTGTCCGGCGCCATCCGGGGGCCGGGTGTCCCGCCGTCGATCAGCAGCCGGTGCGCCACCGCGTCCGGGTTGGCGATGCCGGGCAGCGGGAGTTTCCGCGGCAGCCGGTTCATCGGCTCCATGTCCTCGGCCAGCGGGTGCCCGGGCAGGGCGGCCAGCTTGTTCATGACGGTGCGGCCGATGTGACGGAAGGTCGTCCACTTGCCGCCGGCGACCGACAGCATCCCGCCGCGGCCCTCCGTGACGACCGTCTCGCGCTTGGCCTTGGAGGTGTCGCCGGGACCGCCGGGCAGCACCCGAAGACCGGCGAAGGAGTACGTGATCAGATCGCGCGACAGCTGCTGGTCCTTGATGGAGAACGCCGCCTCGTCGAGGATCTGCGCGGTGTCCGCCTCGGTCACCGCGACGTCCGCCGGGTCGCCCTCGTACTCCTCGTCCGTCGTGCCGAGCAGCAGCATGTCCTCCCAGGGCAGGGCGAACGTGATCCGGTACTTGTCGATCGGGGTGGCCAGCGCCGCCCGCCACGGCCGGGTCCGCTTGAGGACCAGGTGCGCGCCCTTGGACAGCCGGATGGAGGGGACCGCGTTCGGGTCCTCCATCTTCCGCAGGTGGTCGACCCAGGGGCCGGTGGCGTTCAGCACGAGCCGGGCGGTGACGCCGAACTCGGTGCCGTCCGTGCTGTCCTTCAGGTCGGCGCCGGTGACCCGGCCCCGGGTGAACCGCAGCCCGGTGACCGCCGCGTGGTTCAGGACGGCCGCGCCCGCGTCGACGGCCGCGCGGACCGTCATCAGGGCCATGCGGGCGTCGTTCATCTGGTCGTCGCCGTAGACCGCGACGGCCTTCAGGTTGTCGGTGCGCAGCTCGGGGACGTCGCGCTGCGCCTTGGCCGGGCTGATCACATGGCCGACGCCGTCGCCGAACGCGGAGAGCGCGGAGTAGGCGAAGACGCCCGCGCCGAGCTTGGCCGCGCCGTGCGGGCCGCCCTTGTAGACCGGCAGGTAGAAGGTGAGCGGGTTGGCCAGGTGCGGGGCCACCTCGCGGGAGACCGCGCGGCGCTCGAAGTGGTTCTCCGCGACCAGCTTGACCGCACCGGTCTGGAGGTAGCGCAGACCGCCGTGGAGGAGCTTGGAGGAGGCGGAGGAGGTGGCGCCGGCGAAGTCGCCGGCGTCCACCAGAGCCACCCGCAGCCCGGACTGCGCGGCGTGCCAGGCGGTGGAGATGCCCAGGATGCCGCCGCCGATGACCAGGAGGTCGTACGTGGCCCGGGACAGCTGCTCCCGGGTCTCGGCGCGGCTCGGCAGCGAGCCGGAGGCCGGGTGCGTTCCGAGGGCGGGAACGCTCTGCAGGGTGGTCATGGTGATGCTCCTCGTCAGCTTTCTTCGTCCTCGATCCAGCTCATGGTCCGTTCGACGGCCTTGAGCCAGCTCTTGTACTCGCGGGCACGGGTGTCCGCGTCCATGCGGGGTGTCCACTCGGCGGCCCGGCGCCAGTTGGCGCGCAGCGCGTCGGTGTCCGGCCAGAAGCCGACGGCGAGACCGGCGGCGTAGGCGGCGCCGAGGCAGGTGGTCTCGGCGACCATGGGGCGCACCACCGGCGCGTCCAGGAAGTCGGCGAGCGTCTGCATCAGCAGGTTGTTGGACGTCATGCCGCCGTCGACCTTGAGCGCGGCCAGCTCGACGCCGGAGTCCTTCGTCATGGCGTCGCTGATCTCGCGGGTCTGCCAGGCGGTGGCCTCCAGGACGGCACGGGCGATGTGCGCCTTGGTGACGTAACGGGTAAGACCGGCGATCACCCCGCGGGCGTCGGGGCGCCAGTAGGGGGCGAAGAGGCCGGAGAAGGCGGGCACGAAGTACGCGCCGCCGTTGTCCTCGACCGAGGAGGCCAGCGTCTCGATCTCGGCGGCCGACTTGATCAGGCCCATCTGGTCGCGCATCCACTGCACCAGCGAGCCGGTGACCGCGATGGAGCCTTCAAGGGCGTACACCGGGGGCTTGTCGCCGATCTGGTAGCCGACGGTGGTGAGCAGCCCGTTGTACGAGTTCACCGGAGTGGAGCCGGTGTTCATCAGCATGAAGGTGCCGGTGCCGTACGTGGACTTGGCCTCGCCCTCGGCGAAACAGGTCTGGCCGAAGAGCGCCGCCTGCTGGTCGCCGAGCGCGGAGGCGACGGGGATGCCGTCGAGGATGCCGCCCTTGGCGTGGCCGTACACCTCGGCGGAGGAGCGGATCTCGGGGAGCACCGCGGCCGGGATGCCGATGGAGGAGAGGATCTTCTCGTCCCACTCCATCCGGTGCAGGTTCATCAGGAGGGTGCGTGAGGCGTTGGTGACGTCGGTGACGTGCACCCCGCCGTCGGTGCCGCCGGTCAGGTTCCAGATGACCCAGGAGTCCATGGTGCCGAAGAGGATGTCGCCGGCCTCGGCGCGCTCGCGCAGCCCCTCGACGTTGTCGAGCAGCCAGCGGACCTTGGGGCCGGCGAAGTACGAGGCGAGCGGCAGCCCGGTCTCGCGGCGGAACCGGTCCTGGCCCACGTTGCGGCCGAGCTCCTTGCAGAGCGCGTCGGTGCGGGTGTCCTGCCAGACCAGCGCGTTGTGGACCGGCTCGCCGGTGTGCTTGTCCCACATCAGCGTGGTCTCGCGCTGGTTGGTGATGCCGATCGCCTTGACGTCGGCGGAGGTGATGCCCGCTTTGACGATGGCGCCGGCGACGACCTCCTGGACGTTCTCCCAGATCTCGGTCGCGTCGTGCTCGACCCAGCCCGGCTTCGGGAAGATCTGCTCGTGCTCCTTCTGGTCGACGGAGACGATCCGGCCGTCCTTGTCGAAGACGATGCAGCGGCTGGAGGTGGTGCCCTGGTCGATGGCCGCGATGAACGGCCCGGTGCCGTGGGTGCCGGTGGTGTGTGCGTCGGTCACGGTGTGCTCCCGGAAGTCTGTGAGGTGAAGAGATGCGGCTGGGACTGGGGTGTCTACGCGAAGGCGAGGTTGTAGAGCCCGCCGGCGAGTGCGCCACCGATGAGCGGACCCACGATGGGTACCCACGCGTAGCCCCAGTCCGAACCACCCTTGTTCGGCAGCGGCAGCAGGGAGTGCACGATGCGCGGACCGAGGTCGCGGACCGGGTTGATGGCGTAGCCGGTCGGGCCGCCGAGCGAGAGGCCGATGGAGACGACGACCAGGGCGGTGATCAGCGCGCCGAGCGGGCCGAGGCCGTTGCCCGCGTCGTTGAGGCCCTGGGTCAGGATCGCCAGGACCAGCACGACGGTCGCGATGATCTCGGTGATGACGTTCTGGACGCCGTTGCGGATCTCCGGACCGGTGGAGAAGATCCCGAGCACCGGGCCGGCCTTCGGGGCGGCGGCCCGGTCGACCATGCCTTCGTCGGTGGACTTGGTCCCGATGATCTCCGGGTCGGTCAGATGCGCGTGGAACTGGCCGTAGTAGACCGCCCAGACGAGCAGGGCGCCGATCATCGCGCCGAGCAGCTGCGAGAAGAGGTACAGGGGGACGTCGCCCCACGCGGTGCCGCCCTCGATGGCGAGGCCGACCGTGACCGCGGGATTGAGATGGGCGCCCGATACGCCGCCGGCGAGGTAGGCGCCGGTCAGCACGGCGAAACCCCACCCGAAGGTGATGGCCAGCCAGCCCGCGTCCCGGGCCTTCGAGCTCTTCAGCGTGACGGCGGCACAGACACCGCCGCCGAGCAGGATGAGTACGGCGGTACCTATGGTCTCGCCGATGAAAATGTCGGAGCTGGACACCCGCGACTCCTTTGTCCTTCGTCCAGGGGAGAGCGGAGCACCGGTCCCGCCGGTGATCCGCGCCCCAGATGGGCGTCCACGAAGCGTGGGCAGCCCACCTGTAAGGGCTTGACCGGCCCTTGGCACCGTCACACCCTAACGCGTATTGCCGTTAGGCGTTCGACAATGCCGACCGCTGAACGGCAGTGTTTCCCCCGAGTGAAGGAAGCGTCAAGGGTTCTGTGGTCCACGACTCGGTGCGCGACGCGATCGTTACCCCGAGGGGCCGGGACGGCCCCGGGCGTGGGCGGGCGCAGGTCGGTACGGAGCGCGGGGAGGGGTGGGACGGGCCGCGCGGACCCTCAGAAGCGGCCGGCGCCCAGATCCCGGGAGACCGCGCGGGCGCAGTCGCGCACGGCCGCGATCAGCTCGGGGCGCAGCGTCCCGCCCGGGGCCACCCGCTCCACCGCGCCCGTCACGGCGACCGCCCCGACGGGCATCCTGCGCCGGTCGTGGATCGGGGCGGCCACCGCGGCCACGCCCTCCCAGGTCTCCTCGGCGTCGGCGGCCCAGCCCTGGGCCCGGATCAGGTCGAGCATCGACTCGAAGGCGTCGGCGGCGGTGACGGTGCGCCCGGTGAAGGAGCGGCGCTCCGCCTCCATGACCTCGCTGTGGGCCACCGGGTCGTACGCGGACAGCACCTTGCCCAGCGCCGTGGAGTGCAGCGGCTGCATGGCTCCGACCTCCAGTACCTGGCGGCTGTCGTCGGGCCGGAAGACGTGGTGGACGATCAGTACGCCGTGCTGGTGCAGCACCCCGAGGTGCACGCTCTCGCCGCTGGAGCGGGCCAGGTCATCCGTCCAGACCAGGGCGCGTGCCCGCAGCTCGTGGACGTCCAGATAGCTGTTGCCCAGCCGCAGCAGCTCCGCGCCCAGCTGGTAGCGGCCCGACGCCGCGTCCTGCTCGACGAAGCCCTCCAGCTGGAGCGTGCGCAGAATGCCGTGCGCGGTGCCCTTGGCCAGCCCCAGCGAGGAGGCGATGTCGGAGAGCCCGAGCCGGCGCTCGCCGCCCGCCAGCAGGCGCAGCATCGCGGCCGCCCGCTCCAGCGACTGGATGTTCTTGGCCATCGCGCCGTACTCCTCCACCTCGGTTCGACAATGCTGAACACTATCGGTCGATGCCGACCTGCGCCGGACTCCGGGGGAAAGTCTCCGCCACCGGGCCGCACCCGCCGCACCCGCACAGCATGCAGTCCGTCCCATGGACGCCCCCTACGGTCCCGGGCGGTGTCCGGCTAGGCTGGCGAGGTGCGCCTTCCCCAAGAAGGACGCAAAGCCGACAGCCGTCGCATCCCTGGGAGATCATCCATGGCCTCGTTGCCGACATCCGCCGCCGACAGCCGGACCCGCGCAGACGCACTCCGCGAGGCACTCGCCACCCGTGTGGTGGTGGCCGACGGGGCGATGGGCACCATGCTCCAGGCACAGGACCCCACGCTGGAGGACTTCGAGAACCTCGAAGGCTGCAACGAGATCCTGAACGTCACCCGGCCCGACATCGTGCGTTCGGTCCACGAGGAGTACTTCGCGGTCGGTGTCGACTGCGTCGAGACGAACACCTTCGGCGCGAACCACTCCGCCGCGAACGAGTACGAGATCGCCGACCGGATCTTCGAGCTCTCCGAGTCCGGCGCCCGGATCGCCCGCGAGGTCGCCGACGAGTTCGGCGCCAAGGACGGACGCCAGCGCTGGGTCCTCGGCTCGATCGGCCCCGGCACCAAGCTGCCCTCGCTCGGCCACATCACCTACGACGTCCTGCGCGACGGCTACCAGAAGAACGCCGAAGGCCTCCTCACGGGCGGCTCCGACGCCCTGATCGTCGAGACCACCCAGGACCTGCTGCAGACCAAGTCCAGCATCATCGGCGCGCGCCGGGCGATGGACGCCCTCGGCGTCCACGTGCCCCTGATCTGCTCCCTCGCCTTCGAGACGACCGGCGTCATGCTGCTGGGCTCCGAGATCGGCGCCGCCCTGACCGCCCTGGAGCCGTTGGGCATCGACCTGATCGGGCTGAACTGCTCGACCGGCCCGGACGAGATGAGCGAGCACCTGCGCTATCTCGCCCGCCACTCCCGTACGCCCCTGATGTGCATGCCCAACGCCGGCCTGCCCGTCCTCACCAAGGACGGCGCGCACTTCCCGCTCGGCCCCGACGGTCTCGCCGACTCCCAGGAGAACTTCGTCCGGGACTACGGTCTCTCCCTCATCGGCGGCTGCTGCGGTACGACGCCCGAGCACCTGCGGGCCGTCGTCGAGCGGGCCCGGGGGCTCACGCCGACCGAGCGGGACCCGCGCCCCGAGCCCGGCGCGGCCTCGCTCTACCAGACCGTCCCCTTCCGGCAGGACACCGCCTACCTGGCGATCGGGGAGCGCACCAACGCCAACGGCTCCAAGAAGTTCCGCGAGGCCATGCTGGAGGCCCGCTGGGACGACTGCGTGGAGATGGCCCGCGACCAGATCCGCGAGGGCGCGCACATGCTCGACCTCTGCGTCGACTACGTGGGCCGTGACGGCGTCGCGGACATGGCGGAGCTGGCCGGCCGCTTCGCGACCGCCTCCACCCTGCCGATCGTGCTGGACTCCACCGAACTGCCCGTGCTCCGCGCCGGCCTGGAGAAGCTCGGCGGCCGGGCCGTGCTGAACTCGGTGAACTACGAGGACGGCGACGGCCCCGAATCCCGCTTCGCGCAGGTCAGCGCCCTGGCCTCCGAGCACGGCGCCGCCCTGATCGCGCTGACGATCGACGAGGAGGGCCAGGCCCGTACGGTCGAGCACAAGGTCGCCATCGCCGAGCGGCTGATCGAGGACCTCACCACCAACTGGGGCCTCCACGAGTCGGACATCCTCATCGACACCCTGACCTTCACCATCTGCACCGGACAGGAGGAGTCCCGGGGCGACGGCATCGCCACGATCGGGGCGATCCGTGAGCTGAAGCGGCGTCACCCCGACGTCCAGACCACGCTGGGCCTCTCCAACATCTCCTTCGGTCTGAACCCGGCCGCCCGGACCGTCCTGAACTCCGTCTTCCTCGACGAGTGCGTCAAGGCGGGCCTGGACTCCGCGATCGTGCACGCCTCGAAGATCCTGCCGATCGCCCGGCTGGAGGAGGAGCAGGTCAAGGTCGCCCTCGACCTGATCTACGACCGCCGCGCCGAGGGCTACGACCCCCTCCAGAAGCTCATGGAGCTGTTCGAGGGCGTCAACATGAAGTCGATGAAGGCGGGCCGGGCCGAGGAGCTGATGGCTCTCCCGCTGGACGAGCGCCTCCAGCGCCGCATCATCGACGGCGAGAAGAACGGCCTGGAGGCCGACCTGGACGAGGCCCTCCAGGACACCCCGGCCCTCGACATCGTCAACAACACGCTGCTGGAAGGCATGAAGGTGGTCGGCGAGCTGTTCGGCTCCGGCCAGATGCAGCTGCCGTTCGTCCTCCAGTCGGCCGAGGTCATGAAGACCGCGGTGGCCCATCTGGAGCCGCACATGGAGAAGACGGACGACGACGGCAAGGGCACGATCGTGCTCGCCACCGTCCGCGGCGACGTCCACGACATCGGCAAGAACCTCGTCGACATCATCCTCTCCAACAACGGCTACACCGTCGTCAACCTCGGTATCAAGCAGCCCGTCTCCGCCATCCTGGAAGCAGCCGAGGAGCACCGCGCGGACGTGATCGGCATGTCCGGCCTCCTGGTGAAGTCGACGGTGATCATGAAGGAGAACCTCCAGGAGCTCAACCAGCGCAAGATGGCCGCCGACTTCCCGGTGATCCTCGGCGGCGCCGCGCTGACCCGGGCCTACGTCGAGCAGGACCTGCACGAGATCTACGAGGGCGAGGTCCGCTACGCCCGCGATGCCTTCGAGGGCCTGCGCCTCATGGACGCGCTCATCGGCGTCAAGCGCGGCGTGCCGGGCGCGGTCCTGCCCGAGCTCAAGCAGCGCAGGGTCCCCAAGAAGGACGTCGACACCGCAATCCTGGAGGTCGAGGAGCCCGAGGGCTCGGTGCGCTCGGACGTCTCCACCACCAACCCCATCCCCGAGCCGCCGTTCCGGGGCACTCGCGTCATCAAGGGCATCCCGCTCAAGGACTACGCCTCCTGGCTCGACGAGGGGGCGCTCTTCAAGGGCCAGTGGGGCCTCAAGCAGGCCCGGACCGGCGATGGACCGACGTACGAGGAACTGGTGGAGACCGAGGGGCGCCCGCACCTGCGCGGCTGGCTCGACCACCTCCAGTCCAACAACCTCCTGGAAGCGGCCGTCGTCTACGGCTACTTCCCCTGCGTCTCCAAGGGCGACGACCTGGTCCTCCTCCACGAGGACGGCTCCGAGCGCACCCGCTTCACCTTCCCGCGTCAGCGCCGTGGCCGCCGCCTCTGCCTCGCCGACTTCTTCCGCCCCGAGGAATCCGGCGAGACCGACGTCATCGGCCTCCAGATCGTCACCGTCGGCTCCCGGATCGGCGAGGCCACCGCCGAACTGTTCGCCGCCAACTCCTACCGCGACTACCTGGAGCTGCACGGCCTCTCCGTCCAGCTCGCCGAGGCGCTCGCCGAGTACTGGCACGCGCGGGTCCGCAGCGAGCTCGGCTTCGCCGGGGAGGACCCGGCGGCCGTCGAGGACATGTTCGCGCTGAAGTACCGCGGCGCACGATTCTCGCTCGGTTACGGGGCGTGCCCGGACCTGGAGGACCGGGCCAAGATCGCCGATCTCCTCCAGCCGGAACGCATCGGCGTGCACCTCTCCGAGGAGTTCCAGCTCCACCCGGAGCAGTCCACCGACGCCATCGTCATCCACCACCCCGAGGCGAAGTACTTCAACGCGCGGTAACCCCGTATTCCGCCGCGGCCTCGCGCCCTTCGCGCGCCGCGGCCGGACACGTCGTACACTGGTCGGTCCAGTGCAGGCCGGTCGCCCTCCCGTTCTCCGGGAATGGCGGCCGGCCTTCTCGTCCCTTACGGAAGGTGTGCCGGATGACCAGTACGGTCCCCGCGTCCTTGACCCGCACGGCCGAAGGCGCCGCCCTGCAGGCGGTCCTTCTCGACATGGACGGAACCCTGGTCGATACCGAGGGCTTCTGGTGGGACGTCGAGAAGGAGGTCTTCGCAGGCCTCGGGCACCAGCTCGACGAGGCCTGGCGGGACGTGGTCGTCGGCGGTCCGATGACCCGCAGCGCCGGCTACCTCATCGACGTCACCGGCGCCGACGTCCGGCTGGACGAGCTGACGGTGCTGCTCAACGACGGATTCGAGAAGCGCATCGAGCGCGGGGTGCCGCTGATGCCGGGCGCCGAGCGGCTGCTCGCCGAACTGGCCGCGTACGAGGTGCCCACCGCGCTCGTCTCCGCCTCCCACCGCCGGATCATCGACCGGGTGCTGGAATCGGTGGGCCGCCACCACTTCGCGCTCACCGTCGCCGGGGACGAGGTCGCCCGGACCAAGCCCCACCCCGAGCCCTACCTCACCGCGGCCGCGGGCTTCGGGGCCGACCCCTGGCGCTGTGCCGTCATCGAGGACACGGCGACCGGAGTGGCCGCAGCCGAGGCCGCTGGCTGCCGGGTCGTTGCCGTGCCCTCCGTCGCCCCGATCGCGCCCGCGGCCGGACGTGTGGTCGTCGGCTCCCTCGAAGAGGTCGACCTCGCCTTCCTGCGCAAGCTCATCACCCAGGCGGGCGGAACGGGCTGACCCGCGCCGGGCGTGCACCCGCGCCCGCCGCGCACTTGTGAACGAACAGTGGATTTCCTGGTCGTCCTCGTGTGCGTTCCGGCAACGTTCCGTGGATGTGGATCAGTTGCGGGGTGCCCCTGTGAAGAGGTCCGACAGGTGACCTTCCTCACCTGGGGGTCTGCGGAGGGCTGCCGGGATCGGATGAGCTGTCCGTAATCGTGGGTGTATGTCATCCCATCCGGTCGCCGGAGGCGTGGGAGCCGCCCGCCGGGCGGTCGGAGGCGCCACCCGCGGCTACTAGCTTGGATTCCTCACCTGCCGGGATGAGGGAGAACGTCCAGATGAACCGCAAGACCCTGGTGCTGCCGGCCGTCGTCGGCCTGCTCGCCCCCGTGCTCGCCGCCTGCGGCAGCACGGACAGCGGCGCCGGTGGCGACGGAGCCATCGTCGTCGGCACCACGGACCAGCTCGTGGCCTCCAAGGAGAACCCCGCGCCGCTCGACCCGGCCATCGGCTACGAGGCGGGCGTCTGGAACGTCCTGCGGCAGACCGTGCAGACCCTGACCACGGTGCCGGGCGGCGGTGGCGAGCCGGTGCCCGAGGCCGCCCGCAGCTGCACCTTCACCGACACCGCGAACGAGAGCTACCGCTGCACCCTGCGGGCGGGCCTCACCTTCGCCGACGGGGCGCCCGTCACCGCCGAGGACGTCAAGCACTCCATCCAGCGCGTCATCGACATCGACGCGGACAGCGGGCCGGTCGGACTCCTCGCCAACATCGACATGATCGAGACCAAGGGCGACGACCAGGTGATCTTCCACCTGAACGCGCCCGACGCGACCTTCCCGTACAAACTCGCCACCCCCGCCGCCGGCATCGTCCCGAAGGCGCAGTACCCGGCGAAGAAGGGCCGCACCGGCTTCCAGGTGAACGGCTCCGGCCCGTACACCATGGAGCCGCGGGTCGAGGACGGCCGGGTCGTCGAGATCGCCTTCACCAAGAACCCCTCGTACAAGGGCGAGCTGAAGGTCCTCAACGACAAGGTAGAGATGGAACTGTTCCCCGACGCCGAGGCCATGGGCAAGGCGCTCGACGAGGAGAAGATCCACATGATGACCCGGGCGATGTCGCCCCAGCAGGCCCGCGACATGCTCGTGGAGCCGGAGGAGGGCATCGAGCTCACCGAGCTGCCCGGCCTGGCCATCAGCTACCTCGGGTTCGACACCAAGGACCCCGCGGTCAGCAAGCCCGTCCGGCAGGCCATCGCGCAGCTCGTCGACCGGGGCGCGATCGCGGGCAAGGTGTACGGCACCACCGCCGAACCGCTGTACTCGCTGATCCCGTCCAGCATCGCCGGGCACACCAACGCCTTCTTCAACAAGTACGGCGAGCCCAGCGCCGCCAAGGCCCGGGCGATCCTCGACGACGCCGGGATCAAGACGCCGGTGAAGTTCACCCTGCACTACACCAGCGACCACTACGGCCCGGCCACCGCCGAGGAGTTCAAGGCGATCCAGCAGCAGCTGAACAGCTCGGGCCTCTTCGACGTCTCCGTCCAGGGCAAGGAGTGGTCGCAGTACCGCCCCGAGCAGAAGCGCGGCGACTACGCCGCCTACGGCATGGGCTGGTTCCCCGACTTCCCGGACCCGGACAACTACACCGCGCCCTTCCTGGACGAGAACAACTTCCTCAACTCGCCCTACCGCTCGCGCGAGGCGCAGAAGGTCCTCATCCCGCAGTCCCGCCGCGAGACCGACCGCACCGCCGCCGGCCCCACCTACGAGAAGCTCCAGGACATCGTCGCCACCGATGTTCCGGTGCTGCCGATCTGGC
Source organism: Streptomyces sp. CNB091 (assembly GCF_000377965.1). Classification (NCBI taxonomy): domain Bacteria; kingdom Bacillati; phylum Actinomycetota; class Actinomycetes; order Kitasatosporales; family Streptomycetaceae; genus Streptomyces; species Streptomyces sp. CNB091. The sequence goes on along the minus strand of NZ_KB899002.1, from coordinate 130,606 downwards.
AGGGCAAGCAGTACGTGGCCTCCCGCGACGGGATCGCCGGTGTGGAGCGCTCCGTCAGCGCCACCTCCGAACTCCAGCTCTGGGAGCTCAACCGGCCCAACGTCTGAGACCTTGACCGGAAAGCCGTCCGGCCCGCCCCCTCCTGTTTCCAGGACGGGGGCGGGCCGGACGGCTTCGTCGTGTGCGTGTGCGTGTGCGTGTGTGTTGTGGTGCGGGTGTGCGGGGCCGCTACTGTGCGCCGGGACGCACCAGCCCGCTCTCGTACGCGTACACCGCGGCCTGCACCCGGTCGCGCAGGCCCAGCTTCGTCAGCACATGGCCCACATGCGTCTTGACCGTCGTCTCGCTGACGAACAGATCCGCCGCGATCTCCGCGTTGGACAGGCCCCGCGCCACCAGCTTCAGCACCTCGACCTCACGGTCCGTCAGCGTGTGCAGGGCGTCCGGCACCGGGTCCTCACCGGACGGCAGGTGATCCGCGTACTTGTCCAGCAGACGGCGCGTGATGCTCGGCGCGAGCATCGCCTCCCCTGCCGCCACCACCCGGATCGCCTGGACCAGCTCCGCCGCCGGAGCGTCCTTCAGCAGGAAGCCGCTCGCCCCGGCGCGCAGCGCCTCCACCACGTACTCGTCGAGATCGAAGGTGGTCAGCACCAGCACCTTCGCCGGGCCGTCCTTCCCGGGGCCGGTGATCTGACGCGTGGCCTCCACGCCGTCCATCCGCGGCATCCGGATGTCCATCAGCACCACATCGGGCTGCAGCGCCCGCACCTGCTCGATGGCCTGCAGACCGTCACCGGCCTCACCGACCACCGCCAGATCGCCTTCGGCCTCCAGAATCATCCGGAAACCGGTGCGCAGCAGAGGCTGGTCATCGACCAGAAGGACGCGGATCGCCACAGGAACTCCTTAAGGGCCCTCAAGGGCCACGGCACGGCCGGCCTCGGCCTGGACCGGTCCCATTCTGCCCTGGCCATCCTCACCCGAATCCGCCGGGCGGACCGACAGCGGGTATACCGGGGGAGTCCCGCCGAATTCCGGACACACCGCCTGGTGGTCGCACCAGCCGCACAGTTTCGTCGGCCGGGGCCGCCAGTCACCGGTCTCCGTCGCCAGCGAGATCGCCTCCCACAGCGCCAGCAGCTTGCGCTCCACCCGCTCCAGGTCCGCCACCACCGGGTCGTACGTCAGCACGTCCCCGCTGCCCAGATAGACCAGCTGGAGGCGGCGCGGCACCACGCCCTTCAGCCGCCAGATCACCAGCGCGTAGAACGTCATCTGGAACAGCGGACCGTCGGAATACTCCGGCCGCGGCGCCTTCCCCGTCTTGTAGTCGACGATCCGGACCTCGCCGCTCGGTGCGACGTCCACCCGGTCGATCACCCCGCGCAGCCGCAGCCCCGACTCCAGCTCCGTCTCGACGAACAGCTCACGCTCCGCCGGCTCAAGACGCGTCGGGTCCTCCAGCGAGAACCACCGGTCCACCAACCGCTCCGCCTCACCCAGCCAGCGCGTCAGGCGCTCCCCCTCGGTGTCCCCGGCGAACAGCCCGGTCAGCTCCGGCTTCGACTCCAGCAGCCGGTCCCACTGGCCGGGAATCAGCGCTCGCGCCCGCGGCGCCGTCCGGTCGGCCGCCGGTGCGTCGAAGAGCCGCTCCAGCACCGCATGGACCAGCGTGCCGCGGGTAGCCGCCTCGCTGGGCTTCTCCGGCAGCTTGTCGATGACCCGGAAGCGGTAGAGCAAGGGACACTGCATGAAATCGCTCGCCCGCGACGGCGACAGGGACGAAGGCGGCTGGGGCGGCCGCGGCACGGAAGTCATGTCTCCAGACCCTACGGCCCGCCACTGACAGCGAGCGGCTTACCATCGACGGCAGACCCTCGCACACTGCATGATCGTGGCAAACGCCACTCACCGAACCGAAGGGACCCCGTGGACGACAGCGGCGACAGCGGGCGGCCGCAGCCCGGCGCAGGGGGAACGGCCCCCGGCGCCGATCCCGACAACGGCAAGCCGAAACGTCCCGCCGAGCCGGGCGGCGGCCTGCTCATGGGCCGGCCCTTCGGCGTGCCCGTCTACGTCGCCCCCAGCTGGTTCGTCGTCGCCGCGCTGATCACCTGGGTGTTCGGCGGCCAGCTCGACCGTGTGCTGCCCGAGCTGGGCGCCGCCCGCTACCTCGTCGCCCTGTTCTTCGCCATCGCCTTCTACGCCTCCGTGCTCGTCCACGAACTGGCCCACACGGTCGCCGCGCTGCGCTACAAGCTCCCCGTCCGCCGCATCCAGCTCCAGTTCTTCGGCGGCGTCTCGGAGATCGAGAAGGAGAGCGAGACACCCGGCCGCGAGTTCGTCCTGGCCTTCGTCGGACCGCTCCTGTCCCTGGTCCTCGGCGGCGTCTTCTACGGCGCGATGCAGTTCGTCGAGCCCGGCACGGTCCCCGGCGTCCTGGTCGCGGGCCTGATGATCTCCAACCTCATCGTGGCCGCCTTCAACCTGCTGCCCGGCCTGCCGCTGGACGGCGGCCGGATGCTCCGCGCCGTCGTCTGGAAGATCACCGGCAAGCCCATGAGCGGCACGATCGCCGCCGCCTGGGTCGGCCGCGGCCTCGCCGTCGTCGTCCTCGTCGGACTGCCGCTGCTCACCCACACCGGAGCACTCGGCGGCACCGCCCAGAACATCGGCGGCGTCGAGACCGTCATGGACGCGCTGCTCGCCGCGATCCTCGCGGGCATCATCTGGACCGGCGCCGGGAACAGCCTGCGCATGGCCCGCCTCCGCGAGCACCTGCCCGACCTCCGGGCCCGCACCCTGACCCGCCGCGCCGTCCCCGTCGAGTCCGCCACCCCGCTCTCCGAAGCGCTGCGCCGGGCCAACGAGGCGGGCGCCCGCGCCCTCGTCGTCGTCGACGGACAGGGCAACCCCAAGGGCGTCGTCCGCGAGGCCGCCATCGTCGGAGTCCCCGAACACCGCCGCCCCTGGGTCGCCGTCAGCGGCCTCGCCCAGGACCTCACCGACGGCATGAAGGTCCCCGCGGAACTGGCCGGCGAAGCCCTCCTGGACCGGCTCAAGGCCACCCCCGCCACCGAGTACCTGGTCGTCGAGGAGACCGGCGAGATCTACGGAGTCCTCTCCACCGCCGACGTGGAGCGCGCCTTCGTCAAGGCCATGGCCCGCCCCGGCGCCTGACGGCCCTCCCGGACGGTCGGCGGCCGCGGCCCGGGCGGTCGGCGGCTGCGGGCCTGCGCGGTCGGCGGCCCGGGAATCACCGGTAGGCTGGTCACATGTCTGAACCGACCGGTGCCGCCCGCCGACGTGGGCCCTTCAAGGTCGGGGACCAGGTACAGCTCACCGACCCCAAGGGCCGCCACTACACCTTCACGCTCGAAGCCGGAAAGAACTTCCACACCCACAAGGGTTCTTTCCCGCACGACGAGCTGATCGGTGCTCCCGAGGGCAGTGTTGTCCGCACCACGGGAAACGTCGCCTATCTCGCGCTGCGCCCCCTGCTCCCCGACTACGTCCTGTCCATGCCCCGCGGCGCCGCCGTGGTCTACCCCAAGGACGCCGGCCAGATCCTGGCCTTCGCCGACATCTTCCCCGGCGCCCGCGTCGTGGAGGCCGGGGTCGGATCCGGCTCGCTCAGCACCTTCCTGCTGCGCGCCATCGGCGAGCAGGGCATGCTGCACTCCTACGAGCGCCGCGAGGACTTCGCCGAGATCGCGCAGCAGAACGTCGAGCGCTACTTCGGCTCCCCGCACCCGGCCTGGCAGCTGACCGTCGGCGACCTCCAGGACAACCTCTCCGACACCGACGTCGACCGCGTCGTGCTGGACATGCTCGCCCCCTGGGAGTGCCTGGAGGCCGTCTCCAAGGCCCTGGTGCCCGGCGGCATCCTCTGCGCCTACGTGGCCACCACCACCCAGCTCTCGCGCACCGTCGAGTCCATCCGCGAGATCGGCTGCTTCGCCGAACCGCAGCCCTGGGAGTCGATGATCCGCAACTGGCACGTGGAGGGTCTCGCCGTCCGCCCCGACCACCGGATGATCGGCCACACCGGCTTCCTGGTCACCGCCCGCCGCCTCGCGGACGGCGTCGAGCCGCCGCTGCGCCGCCGCCGCCCGTCCAAGGGCGCCTACGGCGACGACTACGACGGACCCGGCAGCCAGAGCCGCGGAGGCTCCGCCGCCGACCGCGGCTGACCCGTCCAACGTACCGGCGCCGCCGCGCAGTTCCCCGACCGACCGGGGAACTGCGCGGCGGCGCCTTTTCGTTGCCCCCGCCGTTCCGCCCCGGTGTGAGGTGTGGCACGATGCCGGCAACCCCTCGGAGGTGTCCCCACCCCCTCACCGGGCTTCCAGGAACCATCAGGAGACATACCGCGTGCAGACCCCCGCGCTCCCGGATCTCGCCCACACCGCCGCCAAGCCGATGCACTGGCTCGCCACGGCCGCGGCGATGGCCGGGGTCGTCGCACTGGCCGGGCTGCTCCAGCCCCGTACGGCCACCGCGACCGCGACGGCCCCCGAGCAGCGGGCCACCACGCAGCACGGCGCCCCCGTGCCCGCTCCCGACCCGGCCGGCGCGGAGTTCCCGCTGGAGTGCGGCGGCGCCGGGACGACCGTCGCGAAGAAGGCCTCCGGGGACCTCGACGGCGACGGACGGCCGGAAACCGTCGCCGTGGTGCACTGCGACGCCGGATCGGGGACCCCGCCCGGCGGCATCTACGTCCTGACACGGAGCAGCGGGGCCGCACCCAGGGTCGTGGCGACCCTGGTGGACCCCGCTGACAGGAAGACCGTCGGCGACTTCGCCGTACGTGACGGCCTCGTCTCGGCGACCCTGCTCGGCTACTCCTCGCTCGACGTGCCCCGCTGCTGCCCCGACCAGGAGGAACAGGCCTCCTGGCGGTGGAAGGGGAAGGCGTTCGTCCGCACCTCCGGGGACCTCGCACGCAGCGTCTGAGCGCGCACCGCGAGGCTCCGGCCGGCTCGGGGCGCGAGCCCCCCGTACCGGCTAGTCGGCGTCGGGTCCGTACACCTCGACGCTGTCCTTGACGCGCCGCACGTGGATGCAGTCCCCGGGGCACTCCTTGGCCGAATCGACGACGTCCTGGAGGAGCGGCAGCGGCACCGGCGTGGTCGCCCCCGGGCTCTGCAGGAGCTCGTCGTCGCCGCTCTTCACATAGGCCAGGCCGTCGATGTCCAGCTCGAAGACGTCGGGGGCGTACTGCACACAGATGCCGTCGCCCGTACAGAGGTCCTGGTCGATCCAGACCTCCAGGTCCTGCGTGTCACTGTCGCCCGGCGAGTCCTGCTGCACGGTCATGTGTCCTGCCGTTCCTGCGTATCTGAACCAATTGGAGCCAGCCCTGACGGGTGTTGAACAGTTCGACGATACAACCGGCGGCTTTCCGGTGGCGAAGGGTGGGTATTCCCTTGACGTGAGGGAGAGCGCAAGGGTGAAGATCGGACACACCCCGCAGTCTTTGTGATCTAGGGGTTTCAATCACCACCCACCCAGGTAGGGTCAGGAAGCGTCCAGCTCCCCATGGAGGAGGTGAGGACCGTGGCAGCCCACGACGACGACATCAACCGCGGCATCCGGCCCGCGCGAGGGTCAGAGGACCCAGCCGGCCAGGTTGCCTATCTCGAGCAGGAGATCGCCGTCCTGCGACGTAAGCTCGCCGACTCTCCGCGTCACTCGAGGATTCTCGAAGAGCGGATCGTCGAGTTGCAGACGAACCTGGCAGGCGTGTCCGCACAGAACGAGCGGCTCGCCAACACGCTCCGTGAGGCGCGTGACCAGATCGTGGCCCTCAAGGAGGAGGTCGACCGGCTGGCGCAGCCGCCGGCCGGCTTCGGCGTCTTCCTGCAGGCCAACGAGGACGGCACCTGCGACATCTTCACCGGGGGCCGCAAGCTCCGGGTGAACGTGAGCCCCAGTGTCGAGCTCGACGACCTCCGGCGTGGCCAGGAGGTCATGCTCAACGAAGCGCTCAACGTGGTCGAGGCCATGCAGTTCGAGCGCGCCGGGGACATCGTCACCCTCAAGGAGATCCTTGAGGACGGCGAGCGCGCCCTGGTGGTCGGGCACACCGACGAGGAGAGGGTGGTGCGGCTCGCCGAGCCGTTGCTGGACATCACCATCCGCTCCGGCGACGCCCTGCTCCTGGACTCCAGGTCGGGTTACGTCTACGAGGTGGTCCCCAAGAGCGAGGTCGAGGAGCTGGTCCTCGAAGAGGTCCCGGACATCGACTACGACAAGATCGGCGGCCTGGGCGACCAGATCGAGCTGATCCGCGACGCGGTCGAGCTTCCGTACCTGCACCCCGACCTCTTCAAGGAGCACGAGCTCCGCCCGCCGAAGGGCATCCTGCTCTACGGTCCGCCCGGCTGTGGCAAGACGCTCATCGCCAAGGCCGTCGCCAATTCGCTCGCCAAGAAGGTCGCCGAGGTCACCGGGCAGCCCGCGGGGAAGAGCTACTTCCTCAATATCAAGGGCCCCGAGCTCCTCAACAAGTACGTCGGCGAGACCGAGCGGCACATCCGCCTGGTCTTCCAGCGTGCGAGGGAGAAGGCGAGCGAGGGCACCCCCGTCATCGTCTTCTTCGACGAGATGGAGTCCCTCTTCCGTACCCGCGGCAGCGGCGTCAGCTCCGACGTGGAGAACACCATCGTCCCGCAGCTGCTCGCCGAGATCGACGGTGTGGAGGGCCTGGAGAACGTCATCGTCATCGGCGCCTCCAACCGCGAGGACATGATCGACCCCGCCATCCTGCGACCCGGCCGTCTCGATGTGAAGATCAAGATCGAGCGTCCGGACGCCGAGGCGGCGAAGGACATCTTCGCGAAGTACCTCACCCCGGGGCTCCCGCTACACGCGGACGATCTGGCCGAGCACACCGGCTCCCGGCCGGCCGCCGCCCACGCCATGATCCAGTCCGTCGTGGAGCGGATGTACACGGAGTCCGAGGAGAACCGCTTCCTGGAGGTCACGTACGCCAACGGCGACAAGGAAGTCCTCTACTTCAAGGACTTCAACTCCGGCGCGATGATTCAGAACATCGTCGACCGGGCGAAGAAAATGGCCATCAAGGCATTCCTGGAACAGGGCCAGAAGGGGCTGCGGGTCGCTCATCTCCTGCAGGCCTGCGTGGACGAGTTCAAGGAGAACGAGGACCTGCCGAACACGACCAACCCGGACGACTGGGCCAGGATTTCCGGCAAGAAGGGTGAGCGGATCGTCTTCATCCGCACACTCGTCACCGGAAAGCAGGGTGCGGACACCGGCCGTTCCATCGATACGGTGGCCAATACCGGCCAATACCTGTAATACGCGGACCGGCTGCGGAAGCCCCCAGGGGCCTCCGCAGCCGGTTTCATTCCCCCGTTCCGGCCGAGCCGGAGCAATGTCGTAATGGAGCTCCCCACCGGCGCAGAGGCGCTCTAGGCTCTGCGGTACCGCCGAGTCGCGCAGTGCGGTGACGGGCACCGCACACGCACCGGACACAGCAGCGGTACTTGAGCGTCGTCCCCGGAGGGGCCGACGCCGGGCAAGGAGGGCCGCATGACCGTACGGCGAGTAATGGGCATCGAGACCGAGTACGGGATCTCCGTCCCCGGCCACCCCAACGCCAATGCCATGCTCACCTCGTCCCAGATCGTCAACGCCTACGCGGCGGCGATGCACCGGGCGCGCCGCGCCCGCTGGGACTTCGAGGAGGAGAACCCGCTGCGTGACGCGCGAGGCTTCGACCTCGCCCGCGAGACCGCCGACTCCAGTCAGCTGACCGACGAGGACATCGGCCTGGCCAATGTCATCCTCACCAACGGCGCCCGGCTGTACGTCGACCACGCACACCCCGAATACAGCTCCCCGGAGATCACCAATCCGCGCGACGCGGTGCTCTGGGACAAGGCCGGCGAACGGATCATGGCGGAGGCGGCCGAGCGGGCGGCCGCCATCCCGGGCGCGCAGCCGATCCACCTCTACAAGAACAACACCGACAACAAGGGCGCCTCCTACGGCACGCACGAGAACTACCTCATGCAGCGGGAGACGCCGTTCTCGGACATCGTGCGCCATCTGACGCCGTTCTTCGTCTCGCGCCAGGTCGTCACGGGCGCGGGCCGGGTCGGCATCGGCCAGGACGGCAACGAGCACGGCTTCCAGATCAGTCAGCGCGCCGACTACTTCGAGGTCGAGGTCGGGCTGGAGACCACGCTCAAGCGCCCCATCATCAACACCCGGGACGAGCCGCACTCCGACGCCGAGAAGTACCGCCGGCTCCATGTGATCATCGGCGACGCCAACCTCTCGGAGATCTCCACCTATCTCAAGCTCGGCACCACGTCCCTGGTGCTGTCCATGATCGAGGACGCCTTCATCAACGTCGACCTCGCGGTCGACCAGCCCGTGCGCACCCTGCACCAGGTCTCCCACGACCCGGACCTGCGGCAGCTGATCACGCTCCGCAGCGGCCGGACGCTCACCGCGGTCCAGCTCCAGATGGAGTACTTCGAGCTGGCCCGCAAGTACGTCGACGAGCGGTACGGCGCGGACGCCGACGAGCAGACCAAGGACATCCTGGTCCGCTGGGAGGACACCCTCAACCGGCTGGAGACCGATCCGATGAGCCTGTCGGGCGAGCTGGACTGGATCGCCAAGCGGGAGCTCATGGAGGGCTACCGCCGCCGCGACGCGCTGGACTGGGACGCGCCCCGGCTGCATCTGGTGGACCTCCAGTACGCGGACGTACGGCCTGACAAGGGCCTCTACAACCGCCTGGCGGCCCGCGGGAAGATGAAGCGCCTCCTGGAGGAGGACGACGTCACCAGGGCCCGTACGAAGCCCCCGGAGGACACCAGGGCCTACTTCCGCGGGCGCTGCCTGGAGCAGTACGCCGACGACGTCGCGGCGGCCTCGTGGGACTCGGTGATCTTCGACCTGCCGGACCGCGACTCGCTGCAGCGGGTGCCCACCCTGGAACCGCTGCGCGGCACGAAGGAACACGTCAAGGACCTGCTGGACCGCTGCCGGACGGCGGAGGAGCTGGTCCGGGTGCTGTCGGGCGGCTGAAAGGCCTCCGGGCTGGGAATCAATCACCTGAGGCGCGGGCGTTGCATCAACTACCGGGTCAAATGTCGGACCCCGTGGGTAGGGTCTGATCGAGAGCTTCGATTGCTTCGAACCGAGCGGGGTGAGCTAGATGGCGACCAAGGACACCGGCGGCGGACAGCAGAAGGCGACACGTTCCACCGAGGAGGTCGAGGAGCAGGCGCAGGACGCGCAGGCGTCCGAGGACCTCGCGGAGCGTCAGGAGAAGCTGAGTGACGACGTCGACTCGGTCCTGGACGAGATCGACGACGTCCTGGAGGAGAACGCCGAAGACTTCGTTCGGTCCTTCGTTCAAAAGGGTGGACAGTAGTTCACCCCTGTGAACCCCCGGAGGTGTTCCGGGTGCTCACGCGGATATGCGCGCGGACAACGGGGGAGGGGGTGACGGCGTTCGCCAGGGCGTGCGTCGTCACCCCCCGCCCGCCGATCCGGGGCCGTTTCCCGGTCTCGCCGGATCGGTGCGGATAACCCCCTCCGAACATGTGGATCACTCCCGCCGGGCGGGTAGGGTCCGTGACGTACGTACTTGCTTCAACGGCAATTCGGCCATCGGCAAGTCGGGGGATGATCCTGACTCTCCTGCGCAGGGCCATCGCATACCTGGAGGGAAACGCGTGGAAGCCAACACTCGTAGCACCGGGCGTCTACCAGCTGCCTTCCTGACGCCGGGTTCGTCCTCGTTCATGGACTTCCTGTCCGACCAGTCGCCCGAGATGCTCCCGGGCAACCGGAGTCTGCCGCCGCTCCAGGGGGCCATCGAGGCGCCGCACGGGACGACCATCGTCTCGGCGTCCTTCCCCGGTGGCGTGGTCCTGGCCGGCGACCGGCGCGCCACCATGGGCAACATGATCGCGTCGCGCGACATGCAGAAGGTCTTCCCGGCCGACGAGTACTCCGCGGTGGGCATCGCCGGCACCGCCGGACTGGCCGTGGAGATGGTCAAGCTGTTCCAGCTGGAGCTGGAGCACTTCGAGAAGGTCGAGGGCGCCCAGCTCTCCCTGGAGGGGAAGGCCAACCGCCTCTCCACCATGATCCGCAGCAACCTCGCCATGGCCATGCAGGGCCTCGCCGTGGTGCCGCTCTTCGCCGGCTACGACGTCGACCGCGAGAAGGGCCGCATCTTCTCCTACGACGTCACCGGCGGCCGTACCGAGGAGAGCGGCTACGCGGCCACCGGCTCCGGGTCGATCTTCGCCCGCAACGCGATGAAGAAGCTCTACCGCGAGGACCTGACGGAGCAGCAGGCCCTCACCCTGGTCGTGCAGGCGCTGTACGACGCGGCGGACGACGACTCGGCGACCGGCGGCCCCGACGTGGCCCGCCGCATCTACCCGATCGTCACCGTCATCACCGACGAAGGCTTCCGGAGGCTGAACGACCAGGAGTCCTCCGAGATCGCGCGCTCCATCCTGGAACGCCGACTCGAGCAGCCCGACGGCCCGCGCGCCGCGCTGCTCTGATCCGGACCTCCAGCCTCCAGACGCACTCGTCACTGACAGAAAGGGACGGATAGCCGGTGTCGACGCCGTTCTATGTCTCACCCCAGCAGGCCATGGCCGACCGGGCGGAATACGCCCGCAAGGGCATCGCCCGTGGTCGCAGCCTCGTTGTGCTGCAGTATGCCGACGGCATTGTGTTCGTCGGCGAGAACCCGTCCCGCGCTCTGCACAAGTTCAGCGAGATCTATGACCGGATCGGCTTCGCGGCCGCCGGCAAGTACAACGAGTACGAGAACCTCCGCATCGGCGGCGTGCGCTACGCCGACCTGCGTGGATACACCTACGACCGGGACGATGTGACGGCCCGTGGGCTGGCCAACGTCTACGCCCAGACGCTCGGCACCATCTTCTCCAGCGCGGCCGAGAAGCCGTACGAGGTGGAGCTGGTGGTCGCCGAGGTCGGCAGCGCCGCCGAGGGCGACCAGATCTACCGGCTGCCGCACGACGGTTCGATCGTGGACGAGCACGGCTCGGTCGCGGTCGGCGGCAACTCCGAACAGATCAGCACCTTCCTCGATCAGCGCCACCGCGACGGGATGACGCTGGCCGAGGCGCTCAAGCTGGCCGTCCAGGCGCTCTCGCGGGAGCCGGGCGGCGGCGAGCGGGAGATCCCGGCGGAACGGCTGGAGGTCGCGGTCCTGGACCGCACCCGTCCGCAGCAGCGCAAGTTCAAGCGGATCGTCGGCCGTCAGCTGGCCCGGCTGCTGGACACGGAGACCGCCGGCAGCACGCCGACGGACGCCCCGTCCGACACCGAGGACACCGACATCACGGACGGTGCCGACGGCGCGGACCGTGCCGACAGCACTCCCGACTCCACGGAGGAGACGGACAAGTAGGGGACGAGCGGTGCCCCTCGGGGCGCTCTGCCCCCGGGTCCCGGCCCGGGGGCACCGTCATGTCCGGGCGGCGGGCGGCTGCGCCGTGGAGCCGCGTACGACGAGCCGGACCGGCAGACCGCCCCGCTCGACGGGGCGGCCGTCCAGCACCGCGAGCAGCGCCTCCATGCCCCGCTCCCCGACCTGCTCCGCCGGCAGCCGCACCGTGGTCAGCTCCGGCTCCAGCGCGGTGGCCAGCGCCAGATCGTCGAATCCGGTGACCGACAGTTCGTCCGGCACCCGCAGCCCGAGCCTGCGGGCCGCCTTGCAGGCCCCGGCGGCCAGTATGTCGTCGTCGCAGATGATCGCGGTGGGCCGGTCCCCGGAGGCCGACAGAGCCTGTTCGGCCGCCTCGCGCCCCGCCCGGACCTCCAGCGGGGCGCGCACCGTGCGCACCGTCACGTCCCCCGCCGCTCCCAGCGCGTCGTGCAGCGCCTCGGCGCGCACGGCGAACGTCCAGGTGTCCACGGCGGACGCCAGATGCAGGAAGCGGCGGTGGCCGAGCCCCAGCAGGTGGCCCGTCACCTGCCGCATCCCGTCGGTGATGTCGAGGTTCACACGGGCGGCGGGTCCGGTGTCCGAGGGGTCGCTGTCCAGCATCACCAGCGGCAGATCCGCCCCGTGCAGCGCGCCCAGCGCGTCGGCTGCCATCGAGGACGCGATGACCCCGTCGAGCGCGGCGCGGGCCGAGGCGAACGGGTCCCGGGCCGGGCCCGTGCCGTCGGGCGAGGGGTAGAGCACCACGCCGAAGTCGTGCTCGGCGGCGAGCGCCGCGGCCCCGGCGTACACCCGCGCGAAGAACTCGTTGGTGAGCGCGGGAACCACCAGGAGCGCGGTCCTGGTGCGGCCGAGCCGCAGACTGCGCGCCGCCAGATTGGGCCGGTAGCCGATCTCCGCCGCGGTGTGCCGGACCCGCTGGGCCGTGGCCTCCGACACCCTGCCCGGCCACTTCCCGCCGAGCACCAGGGAGACCGTCGCCTGGGAGACGCCCGCCGCACGGGCCACGTCGCGGCTGGTGGGCCGGGCGGGCCCGGGCTGCTGCGCGCTGGTCACTCGTGCCTCCGTGCGGGATGTTTCCGTAACGCCGCGAGGTGGACCCGCGAACTGCGCACATGGTACGTATGAACCTCGACGTTATACGTAACACCTCGGGTGCGGCGCAGCCGGCCGGGGCGGAGAGGGGCGGACATGGCCGCGGGATATCTGGACATCCTCCGGGCGCGGCATGCCGCCCGGCTGCTGACGGGCACCCTCGTGGGGCGGCTGCCCAACGGCACCGCGCACATCGCGATCGTGCTGTTCACCCGGGCGGAGGGCGGCAGCTACACCCTGGCCGGCGTGCTCGCCGCCGCCTACGGACTGGCCACCGCCGTCGGGCAGCCTTTGCTCGGCCGGGCGGTCGACCTCTACGGGCAGCCCCGCGTCCAGCTCCCGGCCGCCGTGGTCTCCGCGCTCGGCATGACGCTGCTGGCCGTCACCGGCCTCTCCTCGCTCCCGCTGGCCTACCTCGCCGTCATCATCGCCGGAGTCGCCACACCGCCGCTGGAGGGCGGCCTGCGGGCCCTGTGGCCCAGCGTCCTCAAGGGGGAGGGCCAGGTGCACCGGGCCTACGCCCTGGACGCCGTGGCGCAGGAGATCATGTTCACCGTCGGCCCGCTCCTGGTGACGCTGCTCGTATCGCTCTGGTCGCCTGCCGCCGCGCTGCTCGTCATCAACGCCATCGGGGTCCTCGGCGCCCTCTCGGTCGTCCTGTCCGCGCCCTCGCGCACCTGGCGCTCCGCGCCCCGTGAGGCGCACTGGCTCGGCGCCCTGCGCGCGCCCGGGCTCCTCGCCCTGCTCGGCGCGTTCTTCTTCGTCGGGCTCGCCCTCGGCTCCATCACGGTGGCCGGGGTGGCGTACGCGGACGACCACGGCCGGGAATCGGTGTACGGGTGGCTGATGGCCGCACTCGGGCTCGGCGCGCTGATCGGCGGACTCGGCTACGGGGCGCGGCAGTGGGCCGGCGCCCCCGAGAAGCGGCTGCGGGTCATCGTCGGGCTGCTGGCACTGGGCTATCTGCCGCTGACGCTCACCCCCTCGGTGCCCGTCATGACCGCCCTCGCCGCCCTGGCCGGAGTGTTCCTCGCACCGGCCATCGCCTGCTCCTTCATCGTCGTCGACCGGCACGCCCCGCGCGGCACGGTGACCGAGGCGTTCTCCTGGCTCGTCACCACGTTCGGCGTGGGCGCGGCGGCCGGCACGGCCGTCGCGGGACCGGCCGTCGAACTCGGCTCGACGGCCTGGAGCTTCGCCGTCGCCGGGGCCGGGGGAGTGGCCGCCCTGGTGGTCCTCCTGGCCACCGGAAACGTCCTCGCGCCCCCCTCCCGTACGCCCGTCGTCGTGACGGGATCGGAAAATGATCGAAACGGAGCCGTCGAACCCGGTTTCAGCTCAGGCCATAAGGCGTAATGTTCAGTCATGGACCGCCGCATTTTCGGGCTGGAGAACGAGTACGGCGTCACGTGCACGTTCAGGGGACAGCGCCGACTGTCACCTGACGAAGTGGCGCGCTACCTCTTCCGCCGTGTTGTGTCATGGGGCCGCAGCAGCAATGTCTTTCTGCGGAACGGCGCCCGCCTCTACCTCGACGTGGGATCGCATCCGGAATATGCAACCCCCGAATGCGACAACGTGACCGAACTGGTCACGCACGACAAGGCGGGCGAGCGCATTCTCGAAGGCCTGCTCGTCGACGCCGAACGCCGCCTGCACGAGGAGGGAATCGCGGGCGACGTCTATCTCTTCAAGAACAACACCGACTCGGCGGGCAACTCCTACGGCTGCCACGAGAACTACCTCGTCGCCCGCCACGGAGAATTCTCCCGGCTCGCGGACATCCTCATTCCGTTCCTCGTCACCAGGCAGCTGATCTGCGGCGCGGGCAAGGTGCTCCAGACCCCGCGCGGCGCGGTCTACTGCGTCAGCCAGCGTGCCGAGCACATCTGGGAGGGCGTCAGCTCCGCGACCACCCGCTCCCGGCCGATCATCAACACCCGCGACGAACCCCACGCCGACGCCGAGCGGTACCGCCGCCTCCACGTCATCGTCGGTGACTCGAACATGTCCGAGACGACCATGCTGCTCAAGGTCGGCGCCACCGACCTGGTGCTCCGCATGATCGAGGCGGGCACGGTGATGCGCGACCTGACCCTGGAGAACCCGATCCGGGCGATCCGCGAGGTCAGCCACGACCTCACCGGGCAGCGCAAGGTACGCCTGGCCAGCGGCCGGGAGGCCTCGGCCATCGAGGTCCAGCGGGAGTACTACGAGAAGGCCGTGGACTTCGTCGAGCGCCGGGGCATCCGCACCGGCACCGTCGACCAGGTCCTGGAGCTGTGGGGCCGCACCCTGGACGCGATCGAGGCCGAGGACCTCGACCGGATCGACACCGAGATCGACTGGGTCATGAAGTACAAGCTCATCGAGCGGTACCGGGCCAAGCACAACATGACCATGTCGAATCCGCGGGTCGCCCAGATAGACCTCGCCTACCACGACATCCACCGCCGCCGAGGCCTCTTCTACCTCCTGGAGCGCAAGGGGCAGACCGCCCGCATCTGCAACGACCTGAAGATCTTCGAGGGCAAGTCGGTGCCCCCGCAGACCACCCGGGCGCGGCTGCGCGGCGACTTCATCCGCAGGGCCCAGGAGCAGCGGCGGGACTTCACCGTCGACTGGGTCCACCTCAAGCTCAACGACCAGGCGCAGCGCACGGTGTTGTGCAAGGACCCGTTCCGCTCCGTGGACGAACGGGTGGAGAAGCTGATCGCCGGCATGTGAGCCGACGTCACCGCGGCACGGCCCCGGCCCCCAGGACCCACCGGTTCTGGGGGCCGGGGCCGTCCGTGCGGGGTCCGGCCCCCACCGGATCAAAGGGCCTAGAGTGTTGCGGGACCGATTCACCGTGCCCCCTGAGATCTGAGGAACCAGTGCGCCGAATTGCCGGCCTTCTTCTCGCCCCCCTCCTGCTGCTGTCGGCAGTGGCGTGCGGCAGCGACGACAAGGCCTCCGACTCCGCCTCGTCCAAGAACGGCGTCCCCGCGATCACCGCGGGCGCCAAGTTCGGCGAGAAGCCCACCCTCTCCAAGGGGGAGGGTGACCCGCCCAAGGAGCTGAAGACCGAGGTCCTCAGCGAGGGGGACGGCGCGAAGCTCAAGAACGGCGACGCGATCCAGGTCAACTACCTCGGCCAGGCGTGGGACTCCACCAAGCCGTTCGACAACAGCTTCGACCGCAAGCAGCCCTTCGACCTCACGCTGGGTGCGGGCATGGTCATCCAGGGCTGGGACAAGGGCCTGGTCGGCCAGAAGGTCGGCAGCCGCGTCGAGCTGGTCATTCCGCCGGAGCTCGGCTACGGCGAGCAGGGCCAGGGCGACATCAAGCCCAACGCCACGCTCGTGTTCGTCGTCGACATCCTGAAGGCCACCCAGATCCCGGCCTCCGCCAAGGGCACCGAGGTCGCCCAGGACAACGTCGACCTGCCCAAGGTCGGAGTCAAGACCGACGGCAAGGCCCCGACGGTCACCATCCCCAAGGGCGACCCGCCGAAGAAGCTCGTCTCCAACTACGTCCTGGAGTCCGACGGCGAGGTCGTCAAGGAGTCCGACAGCGTCGTCGTGAACTACGTCGGCATGATCTGGAAGGGCGCCAAGGAGTTCGACAACACGTACACCACGGGCAAGACCCAGACCTTCCCGCTCTCCCAGGTCACCCTCAAGGGCCTGAAGAACGGCCTGGTCGACAAGAAGGTCGGCAGCCGGGTGCTGCTCGTCATCCCGCCGGACCAGGCCTTCGGAGACCAGCAGCAGCAGGCCATCCCGAAGAACTCCACCCTGGTCTTCGCCGTGGACGTCCTCGCCAAGGTGTAAGACTGTCCCGGTTGTCCAGTTCATCATTTAGAGGAGCAGTTTCCGTGAGCATCGAGAAGCCCGAGGTCGACTTCCCGGGTGGCGAGCCGCCGGCCGACCTGCAGATCAAGGACATCTGGGAGGGCGACGGCCCGGTGGCCCAGGCCGGCCAGACCGTCTCCGTCCACTACGTGGGCGTGGCCTTCTCCACCGGCGAGGAGTTCGACGCCTCCTGGAACCGCGGCACCCCGCTTCAGTTCCAGCTCGGCGCCGGCCAGGTCATCTCCGGCTGGGACCAGGGCGTGCAGGGCATGAAGGTCGGCGGTCGCCGCGAGCTGATCATCCCCGCGCACCTCGCCTACGGCGAGCGCGGTGCCGGCGGCGGCAAGATCGCCCCGGGCGAGACGCTGATCTTCGTCTGCGACCTGGTAGCGGTCTGATCCGTTCCGGTTGTGCGCATGAGGGCCTCCGCCGCACGGCGGGGGCCCTCACCGCTCTCCGGCGGGTCCCGTCACCGTTCTCCGGTCGGCGGCCCGCCTTTTGGTCCCCACACCCCGGGGCGGTACGGTCGACGGTCGTAGAGCAACAAGAGAAAGGGCGTCGATGGCGATTGCCAAGGCCGAGCGGTTGATGAACCTCGCGCTGTGCCTGCTGGGGACCCGGCGCCCACTCAGCAAACGCGAACTCCGCGGATCCATCGAGGCCTACCTCGAAGCGGGTTCCGACGACTCCTTCAACCGGATGTTCGAGCGCGACAAGGACGATCTGCGTGAGCTCGGCCTCGTCATCGAGACCGTCGAGAACCTCGACGGCGACACCGGATACCTGGCCCGCCGCGACAGCAACCGGCTGCCTCCCATCACCCTGGACGCCGAGGAGGCCGCGGCCCTCGGCCTCGCCGCCAAGGTCTGGCAGCAGGCCCGCCTCGCCGGAGCCGCCAGCGGCGCCCTCCAGAAGCTGCGGGCCGCCGGAATGCCGGAGGCCGAGGACGCCTACGAGGTCCACAGCGCCCTCGAACCCCGCATCCCCGTCCACGAGGCAGCGTTCGAGCCCCTGATGCTGGCCTGCCGCGACCGGCGCCCCGTCACCTTCGACTACCGCAAGGCCAACTCCGCCCGCCCCGAGCAGCGCCAGGTCGAACCCTGGACCCTCGAGTGCTGGCGCGGCCACTGGTACCTGGCGGGCTGGGACCGCGAGCGCGGCGCCGAACGTGTCTTCCGGCTCTCCCGCATCACCGGCAAGGTCCGCTCCCGCGCCGGGGCCTTCAGCGCCGAGGTGCCCGACGTCGTCACCGTCCGCGAGACCGTCGAGAGCTGGGCCGGCGAGACCGCGACCCGTACCGCCCGGATCAGGCTGCGCGCCGGAGCCGGCTACCCGCTGCGGTCGCGGGCGATAGCCGTGAGGGAACGCGGCGACGGCTGGGACGAGCTGGAGATCCCGTACGGGCACGGACTCGACGCCTGGCTCGTGGAGTTCGGCCCGGACGTCGTCGTGGAGGAACCCGCCGATCTGCGGGCCGATGTGGTGGACCGGCTCCGTGCCGTGGCCAAGGACTAGGGGCAGGGAAACGATGGCCACGAACGCGATCGACCAGACCCGCCGGATGCTGTCCCTGGTGACGTATCTGCGCGAACGCCCCGGCGCCCACGTCCAGGACGTGGCACGCGCCTTCGGGATCACCGAGGACGAGCTGATCTCCGACCTCGACGTCCTGCCCATGTGCGGCACCAGCTTCCGCGGCGGCGACCTCCTCGACATCGACACCGACGGCGACCGGATCTGGTGGCACAACCCGGACGACGTCGCCGAGCCGCTCCGCCTCGCCGCCGACGAGGCCACCGCGCTGCTCGTCGCGGCCCGCGCCGTCGCCACCCTGCCCGGCCTGCGCGAGAGCGACCGGCTCGCCCTCGTCCGCGCCACCGCCAAGCTGGAGACGGCGGCCGGCGAGTCCGGCGCGGCCAGCTCCCGCCTCTCGGTGACCTTCGAGGCGGAGGGCGGCGTCTTCGCCGACGTCGACCGGGCCATCTCCGAGCGCCGCCGGCTCTGGCTGCGCTACTACTCGCCCGCCCGCGACGAACTCACCGAGCGCGAGGTCGACCCGATCCGGCTCTTCGCCGTCGGCCACACCTATATGGAGGGCTGGTGCCGGCTCTCCGAGGCCCGCCGGACCTTCCGGCTGGACCGGGTTGCCGAGATCCGCCTCCTCGACGCCCCCGCCGCCCCGCCCGAGCTGGAGCTGCGCGACCTGTCCGCGGGGCTGGTCCAGCCCGCCGCCGAGGACCCGGAAGTCGTGATCGAGGTCGGCACCGGCGGCCGCTGGGTCGCCGAGTACTACCCGCACGACTCCGCCGACGAGCTCCCCGACGGCGGCCTGCGGATCACCCTGCGCACCCCGGACCCGGCCTCCCTGCGCCGGCTCGCCCTGCGCCTCGGCGGCGACGGCCGCATCGTCACCCCGCCGGAGCTCGCGGACAGCGCCAGCGAGGCCGCCCGCGAGGCACTCGCCGCCTACGAGGACGCGGTCTGAGACCCGAGGAGGGGAGACGACGATGAACCGGACGCCCCTGTTCGCGGCCACCACCCCCGGGATCCGCCCGGCGCCCCTGCCCGGCGCCGGACCCGTCCCGGTGCCCGTACCCGCCGCCGTACGCTTCCGGGCCGCCTGCCCCGACTGCCGCGGGCGCTTCGAGCTGGCCGCCGCGGCACTGCGCCTCGCGATCGGCGCCACCAGCCGCACCACCTTCTACACCTTCACCTGCCCCGAATGCGGCGCCTCGGTCCGTAAGCCCGCCGGGGAGCGCATCATCGAACTGCTCACCGGCGGCGGCGTACGGACGCTGCGCCTGCACACCGCCCAGTAGCGACCCGACCGCCGCGCTCGTCGGAAGCCCCGTAGGAAGTCCTGTAGGAAGCCCCGTAGGAAGAGGCACCGTCGTATGTTCTGGCCCATGCTCGCCATCGCCCTGGGGTTCCTGGGCATCGCCGTGCTCGGCGTGCTCGGCGTCAAGGTCTTCGTCGAGGCCCAGCGTCTCGGCCGGCAGGTCACGGTCACCACGGAGCGGATCAACCGGGCGTCCGAGGACCTCGAACGGGCGGCCACCCGCCTCGCGACCACCGGCGAAGGCCTGCGATAACGGCCCTTGAGGCCTGATGTTCGCCCGCACCGGGGGGTACGCTGCATGGGTCGGCCCAGGCTAGGGAGGCGCGGGTCGCAAGCAGGAGTACGCACGGGCATTGCCTCGCGTTTACCCCTGCGGGTTACGATCGCTGCCAAGCGCAACGATCGGACGTATGCCCGGTCGAACGGGTAGCGAGCCCACCCTCCAGCCGCCTCAGTGAGAAGGAAGTCGCACATGATCGGCAATCTGAAGCCCCTCGAGATCGTTCTGATCATCGCTGTCATCCTGCTGCTCTTCGGTGCCAAGAAGCTTCCCGACATGGCGCGCTCGCTCGGCAAGTCGGCCCGCATCCTCAAGAGCGAGGCCAAGGCCATGAAGAAGGACGACGCGCCGGCCGCGGCGCCCACGACGGAGACCGTCGAGGACCCGACGCCCCCGCAGTCCACCACCGCGCGCACCATCCAGGCCGCTCCGGGAGACGTCACCAGCTCCCGTCCGGTCAGCGAGGCCAAGCCCACCACCCAGAGCTGACAGCTGACGCGCTCCGCCGACAGCCGCCGCACGAGACGAGGGAAGTGGGTTGCTCAAGTCTGCCCGCAAGCAGGATAAGGACGACGAGGGGCGGATGCCTCTCCTCGATCACCTGCGTGAGCTGCGTAACCGGCTGCTGAAGGCCGTGCTGGCGATCTTGATCGCCGTCATCGGGGCCGCCTTCTTCCATAAGGAGATCTTCGAGTTCTTGATGAAGCCGATCCTTGATTCGGTCGGCTGCAAGAACGGCGTCGAAACGATGGTCAACGGCCGCCCGTGCGCGGAAATGACCACCAACGGCCTGCTGTCGCCCTTCACCATCGCGCTGAAGGTGTCCCTCATGGCGGGCGTTCTCCTCGCCACGCCTGTCTGGCTGTACCAGCTCTGGGCTTTCGTCGCTCCCGGTCTCCACCAGAAGGAGAAGCGGTATTCCCTGGGCTTCGTGGCCGCGGGAGTTCCGCTGTTCGCCGCAGGTGCCTACCTCGCGTACACGATCCTGCCGCAGACGGCCGAGATCATGCTCGGCTTCACGCCGGACAACGTGACGAACCTCCTGCCGCTCGACGACTTTCTCGACCTGATCACCCGCATGGTGATCGTCTTCGGCCTCGCCTTCGAACTGCCCCTGCTGCTCATCGCCCTCAACATGACCGGGGTCCTCACCGGCACCCGCATGTTGCGCTGGTGGCGCGGCATGATCATCGGCCTCACCGGATTCGCGGCCATCGCGACCCCCGGTGGCGAGCCCATCTCCATGCTGCTTCTCGCCGGGCCGCTCGCGGTCCTCTATTTCATCGCCGTCGGTTTCTCCCTGCTGAACGACAAGCGGCGCAACCGCAGGAACCCCGACGCCGAGCTCAGTGACGACGAGGCATCGGATCTCGATCTGACGCCCGAGCCCGTCGGGAGCGTGGAGCGTGTCTCCGGCTCTCGCCCCGCACTCCCGGGGCAGGCGTCCGGTGAGGCGGACGGTCCCGGATCGCACCGGATGAACGGTTACGACGACATCACCTGACCTTGTAGGGTCCGGCGGGTGACCAGCGAGATCACCCTCTTCGTCAATCCCACCGCAGGACGCGGCCGGGGCGCGCACGCCGCGCAGCCGGCCGCTTCCGCTCTGCGGGACGCCGGATTCTCCGTCGTGACGGTGCTGGGCCAGGACGCCGACGACGCCCTGCGCCGGGCCCGTGAGGCCGTCGCGGCGGGGACCGGGGCGCTGATAGCCGTGGGCGGGGACGGGCTGGTGTCCCTCGCCCTCCAGGCCGTCGCCGGGACCGCCACCCCGCTCGGCGTCGTCGCCGTCGGCACCGGCAACGACTTCGCCCGCGCGCTGGGGCTGCCGATATGCGACCCGGCCGCCGGCGGGCGGCTGGCCGCGCGGGCGCTCAAGGAGGGCGGTCACCGCGACATCGACCTCGGGCGGGTCGGGGAGCGCTGGTTCGGCTCGGTCCTCGCCTCCGGCTTCGACTCCCGGGTCAACGACCGGGGCAACCGGATGCGGTTCGTCGGCGGCCGGTTCACGTACGACCTCGCGATCCTCGCCGAACTCGCCGCCTTCCGGCCGATCCCGTACCGGATCCGGCTCGACGGGGGAGAGCCCGCCGAGATCGAGGCCACCCTCATAGCGGTCGGCAACGGAACCACGTACGGCGGGGGCATGCGGATCTGTGCCGACGCCGAGATGGACGACGGGCTCTTCGACGTGACCGTGGTGGGACGGTGCACCCGCACCACGCTCCTCAAGGTCTTCCCGAAGGTCTACAAGGGCACGCATCTGGGTCACCCGGCCGTCACCGTGCACCGGGTCTTTTCGATCGAGCTGGCGGCGGCCGGGGTCACGGCGTACGCGGACGGTGAACCGCTGGGCGAGCTGCCGCTCACCGCCACCTGCGTACCGGGGGCCGTGCGGGTGCTCACCGGGGGCTGAGCAGGCGCCGGCCGGGCCCGGGCGCGGGGACGGGCCGAGCGGCATTTAAAGATCGGGCTGAGTGTCAGAGGTGACGGGTAGGCTCGTACGCAAGATGACAGAGGACCTCTCACCAGCTGAGCGATACCAGGCGTCTCAGGTCCGTGCGGCCGAGATGGCGACGGCCCTCGGGCCCTTCCGCGAGATGTACGAGTTCGGTCTGGACCCGTTCCAGATCGAGGCCTGCCAGGCCCTGGAGGCGGGCAAGGGGGTGCTGGTCGCGGCCCCCACCGGGTCGGGCAAGACGATCGTCGGCGAGTTCGCCGTGCACCTGGCGTTGGAGCAGGGCCGCAAGTGCTTCTACACCACACCGATCAAGGCGCTCTCCAACCAGAAGTTCGCCGATCTGGTCAAGCGCTACGGCGCCGACAAGGTCGGTCTGCTGACCGGTGACAACAGCGTCAACTCCGAGGCGCCGGTGGTCGTGATGACCACCGAGGTCCTGCGGAACATGCTGTACGCGGGCTCCCAGTCGCTGTCCGGCCTCGGCTATGTGGTCATGGACGAGGTGCACTACCTCTCCGACCGCTTCCGGGGCGCGGTGTGGGAGGAAGTGATCATTCACCTCCCCGAGTCGGTGACGCTGGTCTCCCTGTCGGCGACCGTCTCCAACGCGGAGGAGTTCGGCGACTGGCTGGACACCGTGCGCGGCGACACCGAGGTCATCGTCTCCGAGCACCGTCCTGTGCCGCTCTGGCAGCACGTGATGGCCGGACGCAAGATGTACGACCTCTTCGAGGAGGCGACCGATCACGGAGGCCGGGGCGCCGGACGGCGTGAGGTCAACCCCGACCTGGTCCGTCTCGCCCGGCAGGAGAGCCAGAACGTCTACAACCCCCGTGACCGCCGCCGGGGCAAGATGGTGCGCGAGGCCGACCGTGAGCGCGAGAGGCGTCAGCGCGGCCGGATCTGGACGCCCGGCCGGCCCGAGGTCATCGACCGGCTGGACAACGAGGGCCTGCTCCCCGCCATCACCTTCATCTTCAGCCGGGCCGGCTGCGAGGCCGCCGTCCAGCAGTGTTTGTACGCTGGTCTGCGGCTCAACGACGAGGACAAGCGCCGGCTGGTCCGGGAGATCGTCGAGGAGCGGACCGCGTCCATCCCCGGCGAGGACCTGCACGTCCTGGGTTACTACGAGTGGCTCGAAGGCCTGGAGCGGGGCATCGCCGCACACCACGCGGGCATGCTGCCGACGTTCAAGGAAGTCGTCGAGGAACTGTTCGTCCGC
The DNA here is from genome assembly GCF_000377965.1 of Streptomyces sp. CNB091. NCBI lineage: Bacteria > Bacillati > Actinomycetota > Actinomycetes > Kitasatosporales > Streptomycetaceae > Streptomyces > Streptomyces sp. CNB091. The sequence goes on along the minus strand of NZ_KB899002.1, from coordinate 107,385 downwards.
GGTCTGGTGAAGGCCGTCTTCGCCACCGAGACGCTGGCGCTCGGCATCAACATGCCCGCGCGCTCCGTGGTGCTGGAGAAGCTCGTCAAGTGGAACGGTGAGCAGCACGCCGACATCACCCCCGGCGAGTACACCCAGCTCACCGGCCGGGCCGGACGCCGCGGCATCGACGTCGAGGGCCACGCGGTGGTCCTGTGGCAGCGTGGCATGGACCCGACGGCGCTGGCCGGCCTCGCGGGCACCCGTACGTACCCCCTGCGCTCCAGCTTCCGCCCCTCGTACAACATGGCGGTCAACCTGGTGCAGCAGTTCGGGCGGCACCGCTCGCGGGAGCTGCTGGAGACCTCGTTCGCCCAGTTCCAGGCGGACAAGTCCGTCGTGGGGATCTCGCGTCAGGTCCAGCGCAACGAGGAGGGCCTGGAGGGCTACCAGGAGGGCATGACCTGCCACCTCGGTGACTTCGAGGAGTACGCGCGCCTGCGGCGCGACCTCAAGGACCGTGAGACGGAGCTGGCCAAGCAGGGCGCGGCGCAACGTCGGGCGGCGGCGGCCTCCTCGCTGGAGAAGCTGAAGGCCGGGGACGTCATCCATGTGCCGACGGGGAAGTTCGCGGGGCTCGCCCTCGTGCTGGACCCGGGGCTCCCCGCCGGGCGGGCCAACGGGCACCGCGGGTTCGACCACCACGACGGACCGCGTCCGCTGGTGCTGACCGCCGAGCGCCAGGTCAAGCGGCTGGCCTCGATGGACTTCCCGGTGCCGGTGGAGGCGCTGGACCGGATGCGCGTCCCGAAGTCGTTCAACCCGCGCTCGCCGCAGTCCCGGCGTGATCTGGCCTCCGCGCTGCGGACGAAGGCCGGGCACGTCGTGCCCGACCGGCACCGCAAGGGGCGGGCGCCGGCCGCCGACGACCGCGAGATCGCGCGGCTGCGGACCGAGCTGCGCGCCCACCCGTGCCACGGGTGCGACGAGCGGGAGGACCACGCGCGGTGGGCCGAGCGCTACCACCGACTGCAGCGGGACACCCGGCAGCTGGAGAAGCGGATCGAGGGGCGGACGAACACGATCGCCCGGACCTTCGACCGGATCGTCGCGCTCCTCACCGAGCTGGACTACCTCCGGGGCAACGAGGTCACCGCGAACGGGCGGCGGCTGGCCCGGCTGTACGGGGAGCTGGATCTGCTCGCCAGCGAGTGCCTTCGGGAGGGCGTCTGGGAGGGGCTCAACCCCGCTGAACTGGCGGCTTGCGTATCGGCGCTGGTGTACGAGGCGCGGCAGGCCGACGACGCCGTCGCGCCGAAGCTGCCGTCCGGTCCCGCCAAGCTCGCCATGGGTGAGATGGTGCGGATCTGGGGGCGGCTGGACGCCCTGGAGGAGGACTTCAAGATCAACCAGACGGAAGGGGTCGGGCAGCGTGAACCCGATCTCGGCTTCGCCTGGGCGGTCTACATGTGGGCCTCCGGCCGGACGCTGGACGAGGTGCTGCGCGAGGCGGAGATGCCGGCGGGGGACTTCGTACGGTGGTGCAAGCAGGTGATCGATGTGCTGGGGCAGGTGGCCGCGGCGGCTCCTCGCGATGCGGGAGAGGGGGCGAGTTCCGTGGCGAAGAACGCGCGTAAGGCGGTGGATGCGGTGTTGCGGGGGGTCGTGGCGTACAGCTCTGTCGGCTGACGGCCGTGGGGTGGGTCGTGCGGGTGCGCCTGCGGCGGGCTTGTTCCCCTACCCATCCCCGAGCTCTCAACTTCGTTCGAGCAGGGGAGACCCCACTCTTCCCGGAACCGGGGCTCTGCCCCGGACCCCGCTCCTCAAGCGCCGGAGGGGCTGGAGTGGGCTCGACGAGGAGCGGGGCCGTCTGGGTGCTTCGGGGTCAGGTCTTGCGGGTTTTGGCCGCTGCTCCCGCGCAGACCATGCCCAGCAGTACGGTCAGGCCGCCGACGATGATGTTGTTGACCACGATTCCGGCGTCCGGGCTGCTGCCCACCACCCAGCTCGACACGATGATCCACGCGCCCATGGCGCAGATCGCCCAGCTCAGGCCGTACATGCGCTCCGGCATCGCCGTGAAGCCGAGAGCCAGTACCGCGATGGCGATGCCCATCACCAGGTTGTGCGTGACCAGGGCCGGCTGGCTGGCCGTGAAGTGGAGCACCCACGGGGAAACGGCGCAGTAGAGGCCGACGAGGAACACCGGCGCGTCCACCAGCGCCACATCGCGACCACCCATCACCCGGTCGTACCGCGCACGCATTTCGGAGGCATCGGGGTGGCCCGATATGTCACTCCTCGCGTGTGAGACGTTGCTCATGAGATTTCGTCTCCTTCGTCTCGCGGGCCCCGCCGCCGCGCGGATCGATGTGGCAGGCACCCTCATCCCCATAGTGCTCTTATCTGGCACTTATGTGTACTTTTCGGGCGATTTTATCGGTGGGGATTCTCAGGTGCTCCGAGGTCAGCGCCGCGATCCGACGGTAGGCAGCGCCCGCGCACGACGAGGGGCGGGGAGACGCGGCGTACCGCGGCTCCCCGCCCCTCGTCCGTGGGGGATCAGTGGGGGCTACTTCGGGGGCATCAGGACCGAGTCGACGATGTAGACCGTGGCATTGGCGGTCGGGACGTTGCCGCAGACGACCTTCGATGCGTCGTTCACGGTGTACTCGACGCCCGAGCCGGCCGTGGTCAGCTTGCTCTTCTCCAGCGTGTCGAAGGAGCCCTTCTCCAGCTGCTGGGGCGTCAGCTTCTCGCCCACCACGTGGTAGGTGAGGACCTTGGTGAGCTCGGCCTTGTTCGCCAGCAGTGCGTCCAGGTCGGCCTTCGGGATCTTGGCGAAGGCGTCGTTGGTCGGGGCGAACACCGTGATGTTCTCCGCGTTGTTGAGCGTGTCGACCAGGCCTGCCTGCTTGACGGCGGCCACCAGCGTCGACAGCTCCTCGTTGTTCGAGGCGGCCGTGGCGACCGGGTCCTTCGCCATGCCGTCGAACGAGCCCGCGCCTTCCGTCGGCACCGACGAACAGGCCGGGCCGAACGGCTCGTCCATGGTCGCCGAGTCATCGGCCGAGGGGCTCGCCGGCGCGGACGAGCTGGGGGTCGAACCTGCCGCCGAGTCCTTGGAGGAGTCGTCCGACGAGCAGGCGGTCAGGGCGAGCGGCAGCACGGCCGCTGCGGAGACGGCGACGGCTGCGCGGCGGAAGAGGAGCGTGTTCATGGCGTTTCTCCTGGATCGAAGGTCTGGTGCGAAGAGAGAAAGAGAAAAGAAAAGGGGGCGTGGGGCATGCGGCCTGCGGGACCGGCGGGGCGGAAGTGCCCCGGCCGATCGCGCGTCGTTCCGAATCTGCTCTCACACAAGGGGTTCGACGCCGGTCGGCCAGCGGATTGGTCCGGGACCCTCATTCACCCGTTCGGAGTAGATCCGTCGGCCGACCAATCCATCCGGCCACCGGCCACGAATGCCGGGTGAGGAGCGCTCCAGCAGCGCTCCGACCTGTGTGGAAGGACCGGAGGGAGCCGGAATGGCAGGGGAACGACGGCGGACGGCGGTGGTCGGATCCGGAGTGGCGGGACTGACCGCCGCCCACGTTCTCCGGAACGCCCACGAGGTGACGCTGTACGAGGCGGAGGACCGCGTCGGAGGCCACGCCCACACGCATGACCTGATCGCGTCCGACGGCCGGGTGCACCGTGTCGACTCCGGGTTCATCGTGCACAACCGGCGGACCTATCCCCGTCTGCTGCGGCTCTTCGACGAACTGGGCGTCGCCACCCAGGAGTCCGAGATGTCGATGTCCGTACGGTGCGAGGGATGCGGCCTCGAATACGCCGGGGCGCGCGGCCCGGCCGGGCTCTTCGCGCAGCCGCGCTCCGCCGTGCGCGGCCCCTACCTGCGGATGCTCGCCGAGGTGCCGCGCTTCCACCGCGCGGCCCGGGCCCTCCTGGAACTGCCGGAGAGCGGGACGGGCGGGGCGGGCGGGACGGGTGGGACGAGCGAGACGGGCGAGACGGGCGAGACGGGCAGGACGGGCGAGACGGGCAGGACGGGCGGGATGACGCTGGCGGAGTTCGCCCGGCGCGGGCGCTTCTCGCCCTACTTCCACGCCCACTTCCTCACGCCCATGGTCTCCGCCGTCTGGTCCTGCGACCCGGTCACCGCCCTGCGCTACCCGGCCCGCTACCTCTTCCGCTTCCTCGCCCACCACGGCATGCTCGCCGTCGGCGGCTCCCCGGTCTGGCGCACCGTCACCGGCGGCTCGCGCGCCTACGTCGACCTCCTCGTCAAGCAGCTCACCGCCGTGCACAGCTCGACCCCGGTACGCGCCATCACCCGGCACGCGGACGGCGTCGAGATCACCACGGAGGACGGCACGAGAACCCCGTACGACTCCGTCGTCATCGCCACCCACCCCGACCAGGCGCTGCGGCTGCTCACCGACTCCACCGACGCCGAGCGCGACACGCTCGGCGCGTTCCACTACTCCCGCAACCCGACGCTGCTGCACACGGACACCACGCTGCTGCCGCGCGCCCGGGGGGCCAGGGCTTCCTGGAACTACCTGATGCCCTCGTGCGCCGCCGACGCCGACCGCGTCACCGTCAGCTACGACATGAACCGGCTTCAGCGGCTCGACGCGCCCGAGACCTTCGTCGTCACGCTGAACGGCTCCGACCGCGTCGACCCCGCCTCCGTACGCGCCCGCATGGTCTACGAGCACCCCGTCTACACACCCGAGTCCGTCGCCGCGCAGGACCGCCTGCCCGCCCTCTCCGGTCCCGTCACCGCCTACGCGGGGGCGTACCACGGCTGGGGGTTCCACGAGGACGGCTGCCGTTCGGGGGTCGAGGCCGCGGAGGCCCTGGGGGTGAGGTGGTGAACGCCCTCTATCCGTGCACGATCACGCACGTACGGAACCGGCCGACGAGGTACGCGTTCCGGCACCGTACGTATCTGTGGCTCATCGACCTCGACCGGCCGCCCCGGCTGCCCCGCCTCCTGCGACCGCTGGCCCGGTTCGACCCCCGCGACCACTTCGGCGGCACCGCCCCCACCATCCGGGCCGGGCTGGAGCGCTTCCTGCGGGCGCGGGGCGTGGAGCTGGGCGAGGGCACCGTCACCATGCTCACCCAGGCCCGGGTGTTCGGCCACGTCTTCAACCCGATCACCGTCTACTGGTGCCACCGGGCCGACGGGAGCCCCCTCTGCGTCGTCGCCGAGGTGCACAACACGTACGGCGGACGCCACGGCTACCTCCTGCGCCCCGACAAGCATGACCGGGCCGTGGCCGACAAGGAGTTCTACGTCTCGCCGTTCTTCCCCGTGGACGGCGGCTACCGGATGCGGCTGCCCGAGCCCGGGCCCCGGCTCGACCTGAGCATCCACCTGGAGCGCGACGGAGCCCGCCCGTTCACCGCGACCGTCCGGGGCCGGCGTCGGCCCGCCGCCCCCCGGGAGCTGGTGCGGCTCGCCCTGCGCCACCCCCTCTCCACCGTCCTCGTCTCCGCCGCGATCCGCCTGCACGGCATCCGGCTCTATCTGCGCGGGCTCCCCGTGCAGCCCCGTCCCCCGCACCGCCCACAGGAAGGCATGCAGTGACCGCGCCCACCTCCGCGCCGCCGGCAGAGCACACCCCCGGGACCGACCCGCAACGCTGGCCCGACATCGTCGAGCAGCCCCGGGCCTCCCGCGCCCGGACCGCCCTCGCCGAGCGCATCGTCCGCCACGCGCTCGGCCGCCTTCCTCTGCGCGCCCGCCTCGCGGGCCGGGACGCCATAGGCCTCGGCGGGCCGCTCATGGACATCCGCGACCCCGACGCCTTCTTCCGGCGGATCGGCGCGAGCGGACTCATCGGCTTCGGCGAGTCCTACATGGCGGGGGAGTGGGACGCGCCCGACCTGGTCGGCGTGCTGACCGTGCTGGCCGACCACGCCGCCGACCTCGTCCCCCGGCCGCTGCAACGCCTGCGCGGCGTCTGGGCGCTGCGCAGGCCCGCCGCGCAGCTGAACACCCCCGAAGGCTCCCGGGACAACATCAGCCACCACTACGACCTGTCCAACGAGCTGTTCGCCCTCTTCCTCGACGAGACGCTCTCCTACTCCTCCGCCGTCTTCCGCGGCTTCCCCGCCGAACACGACCTGCTGCCCGCCGCCCAGCACCGCAAGATCGACCGGCTGCTGGACGCCGCCGGGGTCACCGAGGGCACCCGCCTCCTGGAGATCGGCACCGGCTGGGGCGAACTGGCCATTCGCGCGGCGGCCCGCGGCGCCCGGGTCGTCACCGTCACCCTCTCCGCCGAACAGCGCGAACTGGCCCGCGCCCGGATCCGCGAGGCCGGGTACGAGGACCGCGTCGAGGTGCGGCTGAGCGACTACCGCCACGTCACCGGCGACTACGACGCGATCGTCAGCGTCGAGATGGTCGAGGCGGTCGGCGAGGAGTTCTGGCCGGTCTACTTCCAGACCCTGGACCGGCTGCTCGCCCCCGGCGGGCGGGTCGCCCTCCAGGCCATCACGATGCCCGATGACCGGCTGCGCGCCAGCCGCTCCACGTACACCTGGATCCACAAGTACATCTTCCCCGGCGGACTGCTGCCCTCCACCGAGGCCGTGGAGCGGATCACCACCGGCCACACCCGCCTGCGCACCACGCAGCGCATCCGCTTCGGCGCGCACTACGCCGAGACGCTCCGGCTGTGGCGGGAGAGGTTCACCGGGCGGGCGGCCGAGGTCGACGCCCTCGGCTTCGACGCCGTCTTCCGCCGGATGTGGACCTTCTACCTCGCCTACTCCGAAGCGGGCTTCCGCTCCGGCTATCTCGATGTGCAGCAGCTGCTTCTGACCCGCGAGGAGACCGCGTGACCACCACCGCACCCCAACCCCCCGCCCGGCGAACCCCGACCGGGGCCGCCCAGCGCGTCGAACCGCTGATCGAGCGGTTCCTCGGCGGCCCGCCGCCGGTCCGGGTACGGATGTGGGACGGCAGCGAGACCGGGCCCAGGGACGCCCCCACCGTCCATGTGCGGACCCGCAGAGCGCTGCGCCGCCTGCTGTGGGAGCCGGGCGAACTCGGCCTCGCCGAGGCCTACATCACCGGCGACATCGACCTCGACACCGATCTCGGCGAAGGGCTGCGCGCCATGCGCCGCGCCGCGCGCGACCGCGGCCTGACCGCGCCCGCGCCCGCCCTCGCCGACCGGCTCAGGGCGGCGGGCCTCGCCCTGCGGCTCGGCGCGGTCGGCCCCCGGCCACCGGTGCCCGCCGCCCGCGCCGGACTGCGCGGGGCCCTGCACAGCAAGGCCCGGGACCGGGCGGCGATCAGCCACCACTACGACCTGTCCAACGCCTTCTACACGCTGCTCCTCGACGAGACGATGGCGTACTCCTGCGGCTACTGGACCAGCGAGGCGCCCGGCTACGGCCCGGCCGACGCGCAGCGTGACAAGCTGGAGCTGATCTGCCGCAAGCTCGGACTGCGCCCCGGCGCCCGGCTGCTGGACATCGGCTGCGGCTGGGGTTCGCTGACCCTGTACGCGGCGGAGCGCCACGGTGTCCGCGTCACCGCCGTCACCCTCGCCGCCGAACAGGCCGCGTACGTACGGGAGCAGGTCACCGCACGTGGCCTCGGCGAGCTCGTCGAGGTGCTGAACATCGACTACCGGGACATCGCGGGGCGGCCGGAGACCCGGGGCGCGTACGACGCCGTGTCCACGATCGAGATGGGCGAGCACGTCGGGGACGCCGAGTACCCGGCGTTCACCGCGATCCTGCACGACGTGCTGCGGCCGAAGGGCCGGGCCCTGGTCCAGCAGATGTCCCGGGGGACGACCGCGCCGGGCGGCGGCGCGTTCATCGAGTCGTACATCGCCCCGGACATGCACATGCGGCCGCTCGGTGAGACCGTCGCCCTGCTGGAGGGCGCCGGTCTTGAGGTGCGTGACGTCGAATCGCTGCGCGAGCACTACGTGTGGACGGTGGAGGCCTGGCGGCGCACCCTGGAGGAGCGCTGGGCACAGTTCGTCGCGCTGGTGGGGGAGGAGACCGCGCGGGTGTGGCGGCTCTACCTCGTCGGCGGCGCGCTCGCGTTCGAGGAACGCCGGATGGGCGTCGACCAGATCCTCTCCGTACGGCCCGACCCGGTCGGCTCCGCCGCGATGCCGCCCACCCGGCGCGACTGGTACGCGCCGGGTGCCCCGGAGGTGAGCCCGTGAGCGGCTTCGGCTGGTCCGCGTTCGCGAGCGGGCTCGCGGGCGCGGCCATCGCCGCGCTCGGCGTCATGCTCGTCACCTTCGCCGTCGCCCTGAAGAAGGGCGTGCACCGGATCGTCGACGTCGCCTGGGGCATCGGGTTCGCCGTCGTCGCCCTGGTCTCCTACGGCCTGTCGGCGGGCGACGGCGACGACGGCCGCCGGCTCCTGGTCACGGCGCTGACCGTGGTCTGGGGGCTGCGCCTCGCCGTCCACATCGGCCGGCGCGGACGGGGCCACGGAGAGGATCCGCGCTACGAGAAGATGCTGGCCAAGGCTCCCGGCAACCCGAATCTCTACGCCCTGCGCAAGGTGTATCTCCTCCAGGGGGCGCTGGTCTGGCTGGTCTCGCTCCCGGTGCAGGCCGCGCAGTACCTCACCGCGCCGCTCGCCTGGTGGGCCTGGTCGGGGGCGCTCCTGTGGGCGGTCGGTCTGGCCTTCGAGGCGATCGGCGACGCGCAGCTCGCCCGGTTCAAGGCCGACCCCGCCAACAGGGGGAAGATCATGGACCGGGGGCTGTGGTCCTGGACCCGCCACCCGAACTACTTCGGCGACTTCTGCGTCTGGTGGGGCCTCTTCCTCTTCGTCTGCCAGGCCCCCGCCGCCGCTGCCGTCACCGTCGTCGCCCCGCTGGTGATGAGCTTCCTGCTGACCAAGGGCAGCGGCGCGGCCCTGCTGGAGCGTCATATGGCCGACCGGCCCGGGTTCGACGCCTACGTGGCGCGGACGAGCGGCTTCTTCCCCCGGCCGCCGCGCCGGGCCTGAGCACATCGAGGAGGGCCCCGTTCCGCGGGCCTGCGGAACGGGGCCCTCCTCGTGCGTCGTGCCGTCGTCCGGTCAGTCCAGGCCCCGGGCGCGTTCGAAGCGGGCCCGGGCCTCGGCCAGGTCCACCACCGGGTCCGGGTAGTCCAGGCCCGCAATGTCCAGGCCCTGAAGCTTCCAGGGCTCGTGGATCGCGGCCCCCTCCAGCTCCGCCAGCTCCGGCACCCAGCGCCGTACGTAGGCGCCGCGCGGATCGAAGCGCTTGCCCTGGATCACCGGGTTGAGCACGCGGTTGGGCCGGGTGTCCGTGCCGGTGCCCGCCACCCACTGCCAGTTGAGCTGGTTGTTCGCCAGGTCGCCGTCGACCAGCAGGTCCAGGAAGTGCCGGGCGCCCACCCGCCAGTCCACGTACAGCGTCTTGGTGAGGAAACTCGCGGCCAGCATCCGGCCCCGGTTGTGCATCCAGCCCTCGTGCGCGAGCTGCCGCATCGCCGCGTCCACCAGCGGATAGCCCGTACGCCCGGACTTCCAGGCGTCGATCTCGTCCTCGTCGGAGCGCCAGCGGTCGTGGCGCGGCCGGTAGTCGGACCAGGAGGCGTCCGGCCGGTCCGCGAGGACCTGGTGGTGGAAGTCGCGCCAGGCCAGTTGCCGTACGAACGCCTCGCCGCCGGGCCCGCCCTTCTCCCGGGCACGGTGGACCAGTTCGGCGGCGGAGACCGTACCGAAGTGCAGATGCGGGGAGAGCCGGGACGTCGCGTCGCCGGCCAGGTCGTCGTGGCCGTCCGCGTAGTCGGCCATCGGCCCGTTCAGCCAGGCTGTCACCAGCTTGCGGCCCGCCTCCTCGCCGCCCCGGGCGAGGCCGGGGGAGAGGTTCTCGACGGTGTCCCGGTCCGGGAGCGGGTCGCTCGCCACACCGTCCGGCACCCGCACCGTGCGGGGAGCGGTCAGTGTGCCCCGTACTCCCTCCGCCTCCCAACGGCGGAAGTACGGGGTGAACACCGCGAAGTGGTCCTTGCCGCCCGTCGGGACCACCCGGCCCGGCGCGAGCGCGGTGACCACCGCGTCGTGGACGCGCAGCTCGCCGCCGGTGCCCGCCAGGGCCTCCCGGATCCGTTGCTCGCGCCGCGTCGCGTACCGGCTGACCCCGGCGGCGACGTGCACGGCGGCCGCCCCGGTCTCCTCGGCCACCCGCCTCACCGCCTCGGCCACCTCGCCCCGGCGGACGACCAGCCGGCCGCCCCGGTGGCGGAGTCCGGCGTCCAGGGCGGCCAGGCAGTCGGCGAGGAAGGCCAGCCGGTTGGGCGCGTCGAACCCGGCGCGGTGGACGGCGTCGTCCCGGACGAACAGCGGGACGACCTCGTCCGCGTCCCGCAGGGCGGCACGCAGCACCGGGTTGTCGTGCAGCCGCAGATCGGAGGTGAACAGCACCACCGCGACACTCATGGAACAAACGCTCCCTTGCATGGTTCGTGGGTGAGTGGGCAGGTGAGCGGTCAGGCCGTCGGGAAGTTCATCAACGCCACCGGGGACGACGTCGGTTCGTCGGAGCCTCCGGCGGGCTCGACCGTGATGCCCATCCCGGACGCCCGGTCCACCGGCCCGTCCAGCAGGACCGCGTCGTCGCTCGCCTTCGGGTCCATCAGGCCGGCCGAGCGCATCGTGCCCTCGTCGTTGAACCAGAGCTGGTAGACCTTGCCGCTCGGCGGCCGGTCCATCCCCGAGGCCAGGAACACGGCACGGTTCTGGCTCCGCGAGACGACGACGGTGCCGTGCGCGCCGCCCGTCAGCTCACTCGACGTGGTCTTCGCGTCCGGGGCCGAGAGCACCTGGGCCAGCTGCTCGTTCTGCCGCTGCGCCTGGTTCGCCTCCTGCCGCGCGTCCTGCGCCACCTGGTTCTGCCAGACCGCGACCCCGCCGAACGCGGCGGCCGCGGCGACGCAGGCGGCGAGCGCGTAGGAGTACCACCGGCCGGCGGTGCGTCCGCCCCCGCCGGTCCGTGCCCGTCTGCCGGGCGCCGGAGCCTCCTGGCGTACGGTCGTGATCTCCCGCAGCACGCGGTCGCGCAGCTCGCGCGGCGGGGTCTCGGCGACGGCGAGGCCGAGCCGGGCGGCGGTGGCCGACAGCTCCCGCACCTCCTGGGTGCAGGCCTCGCAGTCCTCCAGGTGCCGCTCGAACGCCTGCCGTTCGGAGTCCGGCAGCGCGTGCAGGGCATAGGCACCGGTCAGCGTGTGCAGTTCGGCCGTACTCATGCGCTCACCCCCAGGCAGTCGCGCAGGCGGATGAGGCCGTCGCGGAGTCGTGTCTTGATGGTGCCCAGCGGCACGGCGAGCAGCTCGGAGACCTCACGGTAGGTCAGGCCCCGGTAGTAGGCCAGGGTCACCGACTCCCGTTGCAGCTCGGACAGGGTGCGCATACAGCGCCGTACCTGTTCCCTCTCCAACCGGGTCTCGACCTGCTCGGACACCTCGTCGAAGGCGGGCGTCCGGTCCAGCAGCGCCGCCTTGTGCTCCCGGGCGGCGGCGGCCTCCGCCGAGCGGACCCGGTCGACTGCCCGGTGGTGGGCCACGGTCAGCACCCAGTTCATCGCGCTGCCCCGGGAGGCCCGGAAACGGGGCGCGGTGCGCCACACCTCCACCAGCACCTCCTGCGCCACCTCCTCCGACTGGGCCGGATCGCGGAGCACGCTGCGCACCAGGCCGAGCACGGGCCCGCTCACCGCGTCGTACACCGAGGCGAACGCGTCCTGGTCGCCCCGCGCGACCCGCACCAGGAGTTCCTGGAGGTCGGGGCCGGGCGAGGGCACCCCACTGATGTGTACGGCTTCCTTCACGCGGGTTTCCTCCCGGGACGATCGTCGCTTCCGGCAGTGATTCGGAGCCGACGGCCGTACGGATTGGTCGGATGCCCGCGATCTTCGCAGACCGGGCCCCGGGAGGACGTGACTCAGCCGGTGGGCGTTTCGCGCCGTCGCAGGCGGACGGCGCGGACGGCGAGGAAGATCGCCAGCCCGAACGGCGACAGCAGGATCGTCAGGACCAGAAGCGGCCCCATCAGCAGGGGCGACAGCCCCAGCTTCCGGCTCTGGAGGTACATCCACTGACCGAGCAGCAGGTCCCAGGCGAGCACCTGTGCCCAGATGGTCCCCGCGCCGCCGGCCAGCGCCGTCAGATCACGGAACGCGTCGAGGTCCGGGCTGCTCACCGCCGTCCAGAGCTCCGGGAACACCGGCACGGCCATGACGACGTAGACGGCGAGCACGGGCAGCACGGTCAGCGGCGAGGCGGCGACGCGCGCGGTGCCGGACCAGGTGGGGGCGAAGATCATCAGCAGCCAGAACGGGGCGGCCAGATAGAACGTGATCTCGAACAGTGCGCCGGTCATGCCACGGGCTCCCTGTCGTCGGCGGTGTTGGAGGAGGGGTGGTCCGGGGCGGCCGTGCGCAGCGCGCTCCACGTTGCGCACGCCACCGCCGCGAGGACGGCTCCGGCGGCGGCCAGCGTGGCACCGTCCGGGTGGATCAGCGGCTGCCCCCGGAGCGCCTGCCAGGTGATGAGCGCGACGAGCGCCGCGTAGCCGGTCACGGCGACCCGCACGAGACGCAGCCGCACCCCGGCGTCGCGCAGCGGGGCGAAGCGGGGTGCGAGGAGCACCAGGACGATCACGAGGAGCGGCAGCAGTTGGAGGGCGTGCATGCCCACGAAGTGCGGGGCCCGCAGATCTCCGCCGGTCGTCGACCAGCCGGTCAGCGGCATGGCAGGGCCGCCGTCCGGTACGCCCACGGAGTGCGCGCCGACGATGTCGGCGGTGTCGAGGTTCCCCGCCGCCCGCTGGCTCTCGCTCGGCAGCGGCATCAGGAAACCGAGGGCCGCACCGGCCAGGGCGATCAGCAGCCCGCCCCGGACGGCCAGGGCCGTCGCCCGGTCGGCGAGGCGGGTGCGCAGCAGCAGGACGGCGATCACCAGGGTGGCCGCCCACAGGACGACGATGGTCACCCCCATCGCGTCCCACAGCACCGCGTCGAACGTGGTCGCGAAATTGAAGTGGCTGCGTCGGCCCCGGACGACCTGCACCGTGATCAGCACCATCTCGGTCAGACTCGTCAGGGCGACGACGTGCCCCGCCCACCGGCCGGCCCGCCGCCCCCGGGTGAGATGGGCCAGCATCCAGGCCAGGGTCAGGCCGTACGCGGCGAAGGACACGGCGAACTTGAACGGCTTCGCCCAGATCGGCGCCCCCACCAGGACCCGGTCGTCGACCACGAGGCCCACGGCGGAAACGAGGGCCATGACGGCCATCGCGGCGGAGAAGACGACTAATGGACGATGCCAGGAACGCCATGACGACATGAGGGACCCCCTGTGTGTTGATGCGGTGAGTATTGGATAGTCGCGCTGTCTGCTATCCGATAGAGGGACTGTCTATGATGAGGGCGGTTTCTGGCAAGGGTGAAAGGGCGAACACACGGTGCGCATCGGTGAATTGAGTCGCAGGTCCGGGGTCCCGGTGCCGACGATCAAGTACTACCTACGGGAAGGGCTGCTGCCCGCAGGGGAGTTGACCAGCCCGAATCAGGCCCACTACGGCCCCGGGCACGAGCGCAGGCTGCGCCTGATCCGGGCGCTCCTGGATGTGGGCGGCCTCTCGCTCGCCGGCATCGGTGAGGTCCTGGCGGTCATGGACGACCCCGAACAGCCGGTGCACAAGGTCCTCGGCATCGCGGCGGACGGCGTCACCCCGGCAGGTGGGGAGGGCGCGGGGCCGGAGCTGGAGGAGGCGCGGGAGGAGGTGGCCGGGCTGCTGTTGCGGCGCGGCTGGCATGCCGACGAGCGGGGTTCCGCCGCCGAGTCCTTGGCGGGGGTGCTGGCCGCGCTGCGCAGGGCTGGGCACGGCGGATACATCGCCCTGCTGGACGTCTACGCGGATGCCGCCGAGCCGCTCGCCCGCGCCGACCTCGACTACGTACAGCGGCGGGTGGCCCGCGAGGACCTGGTCGAGAGCGTCGTCGTGGGCACCGTCCTCGGCGAGGCGATGTTCGGCGCGCTGCGGAGGCTGGCGCACATCGATGTGTCCTACCGGCGCTTCGAGTCCCCGCAGAACCTCTCGGGGCCGGTCGATCGGGAGGACTCCCGCGCCACGGAAGAGGGCGCGGGCGGGGAGTGGGGCGGCGGGGCCGGGGGCGGCGGTGCGGAGCCGGGCCCTGCGGGCTGACCCCGGTGCGGGCCCGGTGTGCGGCCCGGCGGGTGCGTTGCGGTGTGCGTGGGCGGCCCCGGCGCGGCCGCCACGCGTCGGGCCACCCCCGAAGTGCGGGCCCTGTCCGCCGCAGATACGGCGGACAGGGCCCGGTGGTCCGTTCGGCAGGGCCGCCCGGCGCGGGCCCGGCAGATGACCCAGGGGGCGGCCGGCGTCGGGGCGGGTGCTACGGAGCGGTCGTGCCGCTCTCCTGCTCGCGCTCCACCTGCTCGTTCCACTCGCGCTTGACGGCGCGCCAGGCGTCGTCGTTCTGGCCGAGACGCCAGTAACCCGAGATCGACAGCCGCGCCAGGGGGATCTGCCGCTCCACGCGCAGATACCGCCGGATCTCCTTCACGAAGCCCGCCTCCCCGTGCACGAAGGCCTGGATCTCGCCCTCCGGGAAGTCCAGCCCCTTCACGGCGGCGGTCAGCAGCTCGCCGACGGGCCGGTCGCCACGGTGCAGCCAGGTCACGGCCACCCCGTCGGGCGTCACGATCTTCTGCTCCTCGGAGGCGTCCGACACCTCGACGAAGGCGTGTACCAGCGCACCCGACGGCATCTGCTCCAGCGCCGCCGCGATCGCCGGCAGCGCGCTCTCGTCGCCGACCAGCAGGTGCCAGTCCGCCGACGCCTCGGGACCGTAACCGCCGCCGGGGCCGAGGAAGGTCACCTGCTCACCCACCCGGGCCCGCTGCGCCCACGGTCCCGCGAGTCCCGCGTCGCCGTGCACGACGAAGTCGACGGCCATCTCCCGGGCGGCCGGGTCCCACGAGCGCACCGTGTACGTACGGGTGGTGGGCCACAGCTCGCGTGGGTACCGCTCCCGGATCGCGGCCATGTCGAACGGGTGCGCGTAGTCCGCGCCCTCGGGCGCGAAGCACAGCTTGATGTAGTGGTCGGTGAAGCCGGAGAGGGCGAAGTCCGCGAGCCCTTCGCCGCCGAGGACCACCCGCACCATGTGCGGGGTGATCTGCTCGGTGCGCACGACCTGCGCCCCCTGAGCCTTGGGTCCCTGCCGCGCCGGCCGCTCTGCCACGAGGTACTCCCTGATTCGAAAACTTGAGCTTAGGTATGCCTAAGTTAACACCTCAGTGCTGAAGGGTGGTGAGGAGCCGCTGAAGCGCTCCGCCCAGCCCCCACTGCTCCGCCAGCGCCTCCAGGGCGGCGGGGTCGCGCGGCTCGCGGGGCAGCGCCGGGTCGAAGTCGGGCAGGGGGACGTCCCCGGCCACCCGGACCACCTTCGGCGCGACGGCCACATAGGCGCGCGACTCGTCCAGCCGCTTGCGCTGCGAGGGCGTCAGCTTCGCCTTCGGATCGTCCACCGCCGCCATGATCCCGGCGAGATCGCCGTACGCGTCCAGCAGCTTCGCCGCCGTCTTCTCGCCGATGCCGGGGACGCCCGGGAGCCCGTCGCTCGGGTCGCCGCGGAGCAGCGCCAGGTCGACGTAGCCCGCGCCGTCCACGCCGTACTTCTCGCGGAGCCAGGCCTCGTCGGTCACCTGAAGGGTGCCGACGCCCTTGAGCGGGTAGAGCACGCGCACCTGGCGGGCGTCGTCGACCAGCTGATACAGATCGCGGTCGCCGGTGACGATGTCCACCGGCCCGGTCGCCCGCCCCGCGAGGGTGCCGATGACGTCGTCCGCCTCGTACGGCGTGACGCCGACCCGGGCGATCCCGAGCGCCGCCAGCACGTCCTCGATGATCGGGACCTGCGGGGACAGCGTGTCGGGGATCTCCTCCTCGTCCGTCTGCCCGGCGGGCGTCTCCTCGGCGACCCGGTGCGCCTTGTACGTCGGGATCAGGTCGACCCGCCACTGCGGCCGCCAGTCGTTGTCCCAGCAGGCGACCAGATCGTCCGGCCGGTGGTCCTGCACCAGGCGGCCGATGAAGTCGAGGAGGCCGCGCACGGCGTTCACCGGCGTACCGTCCGGCGCGCGCACCGAGTCGGGTACGCCGAAGTAGGCGCGGAAGTAGAGGGAGGCGGTGTCGAGGAGCATCAGGCGTCGCGTCACAGACCCGATGATGCCCCACCGCACCGACAGTCGCTCCGGGTAACCGCTTACTGTCGCTCCGTCGCAGGTCAGTGACGTGGGTCACTGTTGTGTTTGGGCTGTGTAAGCGAGGGCAGGCGCGCCACCGGAGCGAACCACGTCGCATTTTCAACTAGTGCATGTGCCACGCGGACAGAACCCGCACCGCTCCACGGTCTGCCGGAGGGGGTGGCAGACCGTTTTTCGGTTCAACGCGTGAGGTGTATGTGTCCAGGCTGCAAGCCGAACACTTGTACAAAGTCTTCGGAAGACGACCCGATGAGGCCGTGCGGAAGCTCGAGAGCGGCTCCGACCGCGACGAGTTGCGCGCCGAGGGAACGACCGCAGCGGTGATCGACGCCTCGTTCACCGTGGAGCCGGGGCAGATCTTCGTCGTCATGGGGTTGTCCGGCTCGGGCAAGTCCACCCTGCTGCGGATGCTCAACGGTCTGCTCGACCCCACCGCGGGCCGGGTGCTCTTCGACGGCCAGGACCTGACCGCCCTGAGCCCCCGCGAACTGCGGCACGTCCGCTCCACCAAGATCAGCATGGTGTTCCAGCACTTCGCGCTCTTCCCCCACCGGAGCGTCCTGGACAACGCCGCGTACGGCCTGGAGGTCCAGGGCGTGCCGCGCGAGGAACGTGAGGTGCGCGCCACCGAGGCGCTGCGGATGACCGGCCTCGAAGGCTGGGAGAAGTCCTGGCCCGACGAGCTGTCCGGCGGTATGCAGCAGCGCGTGGGCCTCGCCCGCGCGCTGGCCACCGACGCCGACCTGCTGCTCATGGACGAGTCCTTCAGCGCGCTCGACCCGCTGATCCGCCGTGACATGCAGGACCAGCTGCTGGAGCTCCAGAAGCGCCTGAAGAAGACCATCGTCTTCATCACCCACGACCTCAACGAGGCCATGCGCCTGGGCGACCGGATCGCCGTCATGCGCGACGGGGAGATCGTCCAGCTCGGCACCGCCGAGGACATCCTCGTCACCCCGGCCAACGACTACGTCGCCTCCTTCACCCAGGACGTCGACCGCTCGCGGGTCCTCACCGCCGGCGCGATCATGGCCGAGGCCCACACCGTGATGGGCACCATGGCGGCGGACGGCAAGGAACTGCGCACCCCGCAGGACGTGCTGGCCGCGGCCCCCGCCACGGTCCCGGAGTCCACGCCGATCATCGACCTGTTCACGCCCTGCTCGCAGAGCTCGAACCCGGTCGCCGTGACCGACGCCAAGGGCAAGCTCGTCGGCGTCGTCCCCAGCTCCCGGCTGCTCGCCGTCCTCGGTGAGCCGATGACCCCGGCCGAGCCCCCTCGCGACACCGAACCCGCGGCAGCGGACGGCGCGAAGAAGGTGGCCAGTGTTTAGGCTCCCCCTCGGCGAATGGGTCGACTCCGCGGTCGACTGGCTGCAGACCCACCTCGCCTGGCTCTTCGACGCCATCAGCTCCATCGTCAGCGGCATGTTCGACGGCATAGCAGCCGTCCTGTCCGCCCCCGCACCGCTGCTCTTCGCGGGCATCGTCGCCGTCATCGCCTGGTGGCTGCGCGGCCTGCCCGCGGCGCTGCTCACCTTCGTCGGGTTCGCCCTCATCGACTCCGTCGAACTGTGGGACGAAGCGATGGACACCCTCACCCTGGTGCTCGTCGCGACCCTGGTCACCCTGGTCATCGCCGTGCCGCTGGGCATCTGGGCCTCCCGGTCCAGGACGGTCAGCGCGATCACCCGGCCGGTCCTGGACTTCATGCAGACCATGCCCGCCATGGTCTACCTGATCCCCGGCGTCATCTTCTTCGGCGTCGGCGTGGTCCCCGGCATCATCGCCACCATCATCTTCGCCCTGCCCCCGGGCGTCCGGATGACCGAACTCGGCATCCGCCAGGTCGACGGCGAACTCGTCGAGGCGGCCGAGGCCTTCGGCACCACCTCGCGCAACACGCTGCTGCGCGTCCAGCTGCCGCTCGCCCTGCCCACGATCATGGCCGGCATCAACCAGGTCATCATGCTCGGCCTGTCCATGGTCGTCATCGCGGGCATGGTCGGCGGCGGCGGCCTCGGCGGCTCCGTCTACCGCGCCATCGGCAACGTCGACGTCGGCCTCGGTTTCGAGGCGGGCATCTCCATCGTCATCCTCGCCATGTACCTGGACCGGATGACCGGCGCGCTCGGCGCCGAGGTCTCCCCGCTGGGCCGCCGCGCGGTCGCCAAGGCCCAGGCCATGGCCGAGGGCTGGAAGATCTGGACCTACCGTCCGCAGCCCCGTGTCGCGGCCGTCGGCATCGTCGTCCTCGCGCTCGTCGCGGGCAGCATGAGCATGTTCGGCGGCTCGAAGGACGACACCGCCGGCCAGGTCGCGCGGATCGGCGACGGCAAGAAGGTCAGCATCGGCTACATCCCGTGGGACGAGGGCATCGCCTCCACGTTCCTCTGGAAGGAGATGCTGGAGCGGCGCGGCTTCGAGGTCGACGTCAAGCAGTACGAGGCCGGCGCGCTGTACACCGGTATGGCCAACGGGCAGATCGACTTCCAGACCGACTCGTGGCTGCCGGTCACCCACGCCAGCTACTGGGCGAAGTACAAGGACCGCCTGGAGGACCTCGGAGCGTGGTACGCCCCGACCTCGCTGGAGCTCGCCGTCCCCGCGTACATGAAGGACGTCCAGACGATGGACGACCTGAAGGGCCGGGCGTCCGAGTTCAAGGGCCGGATCGTCGGCATCGAGCCGAGCGCCGGCGAGATGGGCCTGCTCAAGGACAAGCTGCTGCCGGGCTACGGCCTGGACAAGGAGTACAAGCTCATCGACGGCTCCACGCCGTCCATGCTGGCCGAGCTGAAGCGCGCGTACGCCAAGAAGGAGCCGATCGTGGTTCCGCTCTGGTCGCCGCACTGGGCGTACAACGAGTACGACCTCACCAAGCTGAAGGACCCCAAGGGTCTCTGGGGCAAGGGCGACGGCGTCCACACCCTGGCGCGCAAGGGCTTCTCCGCCGAGAACCCCGTGGTCAGCAAGTGGCTCAAGGACTTCAAGATGAGCGAGAAGCAGCTCACCAGCCTTGAGGCCGAGATCCAGAAGTCCGGCTCCGGCAAGGAGCAGGAAGCCGTCCGCACCTGGCTGAAGGACAACCCGGGCGTCGCCGACAAGTGGTCCCCGGTCCCGAAGGACGCCAAGGCCGACGGCGGCAAAGACGAGCGTGACCGTGCCGTCGAGGTCGCCTGGTTCCCCTGGGAGGAGGACATCGCCGCCACGTACCTGTGGAAGGCGGTCCTGGAGGAGCGCGGCTACAAGATCAACCTCAAGCAGTTCGAGGTCGGCCCGATGTACGCCGCGATGTCACGCGGCCAGATCGACGTGCAGTTCGACGGCTGGCTGCCGTACACCCAGAAGAATTACTGGGACAAGTACGGCGACAAGCTGACCGACCTCGGCTCCTGGTACGGGCCGACCTCCATCGAGGTCGCCGTCCCCGACTACGTCAAGGACGTCAAGACCCTCGACGACCTCAAGGGCAAGGGCTCCGACTTCAAGGGCCGGATCGTCGGCATCGAGCCCGGCACCGCCACCATGGAGAACCTCAAGAAGAACGTCCTGCCGAGTTACGGCCTGGACAAGGAGTACGAGGTCCTCGACTCCTCCACGCCCGGCATGCTGGCCGAGCTGAAGCGCGCGTACGCCAAGAAGGAGCCCATCGCCGTCCTGCTGTGGACCCCGCACTGGGCGTACAACGAGTACGGCATGACCAAGCTGAAGGACCCGAAGAAGGCGTTCGGTGAGGGCGACCGCCTGCACACCATCGCCTCCAAGGAGTTCCCGAAGCAGTACCCGCAGCTGACGAAGTGGTTCAAGGACTTCAAGCTCACCGAGAAGCAGCTCGGTGGCCTGGAGAACGAGATCCAGAAGCGCGGCGTGGGTCACGAGGAGGAAGCCGTGAAGGCCTGGATGGACGACAACCCGGGCATCGCGGACACCATGGCGCCCCAGTAAGGGCCCACGGGCACGAAAGCAGCAGGTCGTGAGGGGTGGTCCCCGCCTTCGGGCGGGGCCACCCCTTCCGGCTGCCCGGGGGCGTTTACCGGACGTCGTGCGCAACCATGTGCGTAAGGTGCTGGCAACCGGGAGGATGGCGGAGGCGGGAGGGAGCCGGGACATGGACGACAAGGACACACCGCGGGTGGGCGCCGCCGTCCGCCGACGGCGCAGAACCCTGGGACTCACGCTGGCCGCGGTCGCCGCGCGCAGCGGCCTCTCCGTGCCCTTCCTCAGCCAGATCGAGAACGAGCGCGCCCGCCCCAGCGCCCGCTCCCTGGACCGGGTCGCCGAGGCGCTGGAGACCACCACCAAGAAGCTTCACGCCGCCGCCGACTCCGCGCGCGCCGTCGACGTCGTCCGGGCCGAAGGGGTCGAGGGGGGCGAGGGCGTACGCCGCCTGGTGCGCGGCCGGCACCAGCTCAGCGCCCTGGAGTTCACCGGCGAACCGGACCTCGGCCGTGAGTTCCAGCACCGCAACGACGAACTGATGTACGTCGTCGCGGGCGCCGTGGACGTCGAGGCCGAGGGCCAGGTCCACCGCCTGGAGCACGGCGACACCCTGTTCCTCTCCGGCGGGGTCCGCCACCGCTGGCGCGCCACCGTGCCCGGCACCCGGCTGCTGGTCGTCGCGGTGGCCGAACACATCGACGCCACGTTCGACTCGCGCCGCTGAGCCCGTACGCCGTCCGTACGGTGCTTAGCCTGTACGCCGTCCGTACGGTGCCGAGCCCGTACGGGTCCGTACGGGGCCGTCCGTACGGGGAGAATCCGCCCCTCCTCCAGCGAAAGGCCCGTCCGTGCGTGTCGTCTCCCTGGTCCCCTCGCTCACCGAGGCCGTCGCCCACACCGCACCCGGGCTGCTCGTCGGGGTCACCGACTGGTGCACGCACCCCGCGGATCTCACCGCCGCCCGCGTCGGCGGCACGAAGAACCCGGACGTGGCCGCGATCGCCGCCCTCGCCCCCGACCTCGTGATCGCCAACGAGGAGGAGAACCGGGCCCCCGACCTCGAAGCGCTCCGGACGGCCGGACTCGACGTCCTGGTCACCGAGGTCCGCACCCTGGATCAGGCACTCGCCGAACTGCACCGGGTCCTCGTCGACGGCTGCGGGCTGGCCCGGCCCCGCTGGCTGGACGAGGCGGAGGCCGCCTGGGCCGCGCTGCCCGTGCCCTCCGGAAGCCCGCGCCCCGCCGCCGTACCGATCTGGCGGAGGCCCTGGATGGTTCTCGGCCACGACACCTTCGCCGGCGACCTCCTCGCCCGCCTCGGCATCCGCAACGTGTACGCCGACCACGCCGAGCGCTACCCGCGCATCCCGCTCGACGAGCTGAACGCCTCCGGGGCCGAGCTGATCGTGCTGCCCGACGAGCCCTACCGCTTCACCGCGGACGACGGGCCCGAGGCCTTCCCCGCCCTGCCCGCCGCACTCGTCGACGGGCGGCTGCTCACGTGGTACGGGCCGTCGCTGGCCGAGGCGGCACGGGCGCTGCCGTCAGCGCTCCGCTGAGCACCCCGAGCGCCGTCCGCGTCCCGGCCGCCGCCCAGGCCGCCACCAGGAGGACGTACAGCCCCACCGCCAGCCAGGTCAGCGCGTCGAGCCCCGTGTGCCGCGCCAGACCGGCCGCGCCCGTCACACACGTGCCGACGGGGAAGGTGAACGCCCACCACGTCATCGCGAACCCCATGCCGTTCCGGGCGGCCCGCACCACCATCGCGGTCGCCAGGGCCAGCCACAGCAGCGCGAAGCCCATCACCGGCACCCCGTACAGCACGGCGAACGCGCCGAACGCGGAGGCGTAGGGGGCCCCGACCGCCCCCGGGGCGACGGCGGCCAGTTGGTTGACGGCGGTCGTCGACTGTCCGAGCGGGCCCAGCACCAGAAAGAGCGTCGGGGTCAGCGCGAGCGGCAGCGGACCGTGGTGGACCAGCCGGGAGAAGACCAGCGGCAGTACGACCAGCGTGGCCAGCAGCGACAGGCCGAACATCGCGTAGCAGGCCAGCAACAGCGCCTCGCGCCCCTGTCCGGCGGCGACGTGCGGCACCAGCAGTGCGCCCTGCGAGGCCGACACCATCGGGGCGACCAGCGGCAGCAGCCACACCGGCGACGCGGTTCCGGGCGCGGGGCGGTGGCGTACGACCATCAGATACGGCACCACGACAGCGGCTACCAGGCCGATCGCCGTACCCGCCACGAACAGCACCACGTCCACCGCGAGCGCGGCCCGCGCCCCCACCACGTCCTGGCCCACCGTCAGCGTGGCCCCGCCGACGGCCAGCAACGCCATCGACAGACAGCCGTAGAACGGGGCGACGGCCGGGTCCAGCAGATGGGCGCGGGCCTGGTCGCGGTGGCGGAGCCAGTGCCCGGCACGGGCGGCGAGGACGGCCAGCAGCAGCACGGCCGACAGCGCCCACACCACGGTGCACGCGGCCCGCAGCCCGGGAACGTCCCCCGGAAGCATCGCGCCGGCGCTCGCGACGATCGCGGTGCCCATGACACTCGCGTACCAGTTGGGGCCGATGTGCCGGAGGGACGGCAGCCGCGTCGCGTCCCCGGGCGCCTTGGCCGGGCGGGTCGGAAGCGCGGCGGGCGGCGACGGTGCGGCGGTCCGGGTCACCGGAAAGATGGTCATGCCACGATTCTTCGCGGCGGGGCCCCCGCCCACCAGGGACCCCGCGCCTATGAGGTCATAAGCTGGCTTTATGACCGGCGACGACGCACACGCACCCCACGTTTCCCTCTCCCACCGGGTCCCCGACCTCGGGGCGCTGCAACTGCTGCTCGCCGTCGCCCGGCACGGCAGCCTCGGACGGGCCGCACGGGACGTCGGCATCACCCAGCCCGCCGCCTCCAGCCGCGTCCGGTCCATGGAACGCCAGCTCGGCGTCGCCCTCCTGGACCGCTCCCCACGCGGCTCCCGGCTCACCGACGCGGGCGCCCTGGTCACCGACTGGGCACGCCGGGTCGTCGAGGCGGCGGAGGCCTTCGACGCCGGCGCCCAGGCGCTGCGCGACCGCCGCGACTCCCGGCTGCGGGTCGCCGCCAGCATGACGATCGCCGAGTACCTGCTGCCGGGCTGGCTGATCGCGCTGCGCGGCGAGCGGCCGGACACCGCGGTCTCGCTCCTCGTCGGCAACTCGGCGGCCGTCGCCCGCCGCCTGGTCACCGGCGAGGCCGACCTCGGCTTCGTCGAGGGCCTGTCGATACCGGAGGGCCTCGACGGCACCGTCATCGCCCACGACCGCCTCGTCGTCGTGGTCGCCCCCAGCCACCCCTGGGCCCGCCGCCGCACCCCACTGCTGCCCGGCGAACTCGCCGCCACCCCGCTGATCCTGCGCGAACACGGCTCCGGCACCCGCCAGGTCCTGGACGCGGCGCTCGCCGTGCACGGCGGACTGGCCCAGCCCCTGCTGGAGCTCTCCTCGACCACGGCGGTCAAGGGCGCGGCGGAGAGCGGCGCGGGCCCCTGCGTCCTGAGCGAACTGGCCCTGGGCGAGGAGTTGTCGTCCCGACGCCTCGTCAAGGTCCCCATCGCGGGCGTACGGCTGCGACGCCAACTGCGCGCGGTCTGGCCCGGGGGCCACCGCCCCACCGGCCCCGCCCGCGACCTGCTGTCCCTGACCGGCCGCGACGCCTGACCCCGCGAACCCTCCGAACCCCGGCCGCCGTGTCGGAGCCGGACCCTAGAGTGGGGGCATGAGCTACGCGACGCCGCCCGGCTGGTATCCGGACACGGGCGCACCCGGCTTCGAGCGCTGGTGGGACGGGACGGCCTGGACCGCGCACACCCGCCGGTCCGACGCTGCCCACGCCGCACCGGGACAGCCGCCCGCACCCGCGGCGTTCGGCCCGCCGTCGCCTCCGCTCCCGCAGCGGCGCGGCCCCCGGGACGAGGCCGGCGGCGGCCCCCGGACGAAGGTCCTGGCGATCACGCTCTCCGGGGTGCTGGTCCTGGGCGCGGCCGTCGCCGGGGCCGTGCTGCTCGGGCGCGACGAGGGCGGTAACCCCGCGGCTCCGACGACGACCGCCTCGCCCCAGGCCCCCGTCACCGCCCCCACGGCCACCGCCTCCTCCGCCGAGCCGGCCCAGGACTCCGACTCGGACGAGGACCCCACTGTCCTCGTCGACCAGCTCAACGGGGTCACCCTGCCGGTGCCCGAGGGCTGGGAGAAGCCGGAGAGCACTTCCGACGACGCCGCCACCATCCGCACCGAGCAGTCCTACGACTGCCCCGGAGGCGCGGCGTTCTGCTACCACGGCACGGTCACCACCCGCACCGCCCGGGGCGGCGAGACCGACGTCAGAGCCCTGGCCGAGGCCGACATCGTCACCGCGGCCGACAAGGCCTACGAGGAGGACAGCCTCGGCCGGCGCACCCACGGCGGCATCACGTCCCACAAGGTGCTCAAGACGCAGGAGCTGACCGTCGCCGGCCGCACCGGCTACCTGGTGCGCTGGCAGGTCACCACCGGCAAGGGGCCCGGCGGGTACGTGCAGTCCCTGGTCTTCCCCTCCTCGGTCGGCGCCGGGACACCGGTGATCGTCCGGTTCGCCTTCGACGCCGGGGCACCCGGCCTGCCGCTGTCCCTGATGGACACCATCACCCGGGGCATCCGCCCGCTCGGCGACAGCGCGACGAGCGGTGGAGTGGGCGCGTCCATCGGCCCGTGAAGCCCGCATCGCGCGTGAAGCCCGTATCGCCAGCGGGCCCGAGGGCCGGCCCGCCGGCCCGAGGTCAGAGGAAGGTCTGCCCCTCGCCCCGGTACGTCGGAACGCTCGCCGTGACCCTGTCGCCCTCGACCAGGTGCAGCGCGTCGAAGCGCTCGCACAGTTCCCCGGCCTTGGCGTGCCGGAACCACACCTTGTCGCCGATCAGCAGGTCGTCGGCGGGGGAGCCCCGCAGCGGCGTCTGTACCTCGCCCGCGCCCTCCTGCGCGCCGTAGCGCAGCCCCTCCGGCAGATACGGCACCGGCGAGCGGTCGGCGCCGGCCGGACCCGACGCCGGATAGCCGCCCCCGAGTACCGTCACCACGCCGACGCCGGGCCGGCGCACCACGGGCTGCGCGAACAGGGCCGCCGGCCGGCCGGTGAACGACGTGTAGTTGTCGAAGAGCCGGGGCACGTACAGCCCCGAACCCGCCGCGATCTCCGTCACCGCGGCCTCGGCGGCCGTGTGCTGCACACTGCCGGTCCCGCCACCGTTGACGAACTCCAGCTCCGGTGCGACCGCGCGGACCGTCCGGACCACCTCGGCCCGGCGCACCGCCAGCTCCTTGCGGGCGGCCGACTGCATCAGCCGGATCGCCCGGGACAGCAGCGGTCGCCCCGCCAGCGCGTCGCCGACCCCGGCGACATGCCCCTCGTACGCCATCAGCCCCACCAGCCGGAAGCCCGGTCTGCGGGCCACCGAGCGGGCCAGCTCGGCGAGTTGCGCGGGGGAGCGCAGAGGTGAGCGCAGCGCCCCGATCCGGACCCGGCCGCCCAGCATCCGCAGCGAGGTGTCCAGCTCCAGGCAGACCCGGATCTCCTCCCGGCCGCCCGCCCGGGAGGCGTCGATCAGCTCCAGCTGGGCGTGGTCGTCGACCATCACGGTCACGGCCCCGGCGAGCTCGGGATCGGCCGCCAGCTCGGCGAAGGCGGACCGGTCGGCCGACGGGTAGGCCAGCAGGACGTCGTCGAACCCGGCCCGCGCGAGCCACAGCGACTCCGCCAGCGTGTACGACATGATCCCGGCGAACCCGGGACGCGCGAGGACCCGCTCCAGCAGGGCCCGGCACCGCACCGACTTGCTCGCCACCCGGACCGGCTTCCCGGCCGCCCGCCGCACCAGATCGTCCGCGTTGGCGTCGAACGCCTCAAGGTCGACGATCGCGATCGGGGCGTCGAGATGGGCGGTGGCCCGGTCGTAGCGGGTCCGGTCAGCTGCGCGGGCAGTCATGGCCGCAGCTTGCCAGAGAGCCGCTACGGCTGGGTAGGGGGCTGATCGCGACAGTTCTGCGCCGACCGGGGCGTCCCGTTCCCCGCCGCCCGCCCGCAGCCCGTAGAGTGACGTGCACGCGAGCACCAACGGGCCTGTCAGCGGCGGTGATCCGTGGTCGGTACGAGGACGTGTATGCAGGGGGCCGGATGAGTACCGAAGCGCAGCGCGCCCCTGTGCCGCCCCGCCCGACCACCCCTCCCACGACGTCGGCCGGCCCTCCGGCACCCGCTTCCATGCCCACGCCCGCCTCACGGACCGCGCCGCCTCAGCAGGTTCGGCCGACGGTGGCTCCGCAGACGGCTCAGGCCGCACCGGCCCACCCGCCGGCTCCGGCCCCACAGGAAGCGTCTTCGGCCACGGCCGCTGCTCCGGCCCGGCAGGAAGCGTCTCCGGCCACGGCGGTTGCTGCGGCCCAGCAGTCGGCCCAGCACCCTTCCCCTCCCCGCCCGGCCGCACCGGCCCACCACGTACCGCCGACGCGTCCGGCCGCGCCTGCCGCGACTGCCGCGCCGGACCCGAAGGCCCCGCCGGCCCGCTTCACCCTGGCGGCCCGCGCCGTCCCACCAGCCCGTCCGGCCGCACCGGCAGCCCCTGCCCCGGCCCCTTCCGCCCGGGCGGTCCCACAGGGAGGACCGGTCGCTCAGGCCGGCTCGGCCCCGCAGGCCGCACCAGCAGCTCGTGCCCCGCAGGCCGGGCCGGCAGCCCGCGCCCCGCAGGCCGGACTCGCCTCGCAGGCGACACCGACAGCCCCCGCCCCGCAGGGAGGGCCGGCCCCGCAGGCCGGACCCGGGACGCAGGCCGCACCGGCCGCCCCCGCCCCGCAGGCCGCACCGGCCCAGCGGCCCACGCACCCCAGGGCGCCCGCGCCCCCGCAGCCCTCCACGATCCCCACCCCGAAGCAGCCGGGCCCGCCCCCCGCGGCTTCGCCGAGCCCGTCGCTTCCCGGCCCGCCCGACGGCCCACCGCCCGTCACCCGGCGCAGGCCCGTCGGGGCCGTCGACCTGACGCCCGCGCCGGGAGCCGTTCCGCCGCCCCCCGGCGGCTACCGGACGCCGGTCCGTTACGGCTACCCGGAGACGCCTGCCGAGACCACCACCCGGCTGCGGCCGGTCCGCCCCCGGCAGCGGTGGCGTACCGCGGCGGCCGCCGCCTGCGTCGTGCTCGGCCTCGGGCTGATCGGCGGGGCGGCCACCGGGGCCTGGCTGACCGGCGACTCCTCGGCCGAGACCACCGGGAACCCGTACACCGCCGCACGCGGCGCCTGGCACAGCGTCCCCGTCGACACGCTTTTCCCGCGCGCCCTCCAGGGCAAGGGCGCGGGCCCCGGTGGCACCCACCGCACCTGGACCCGGGTCGCCGTCGCCGCCGACAGCACCTGCGAGAGCGGGCTCGACCCGCTGCTCCTGACCACGCTCCGCTCCGTGGGCTGCGAGCGGCTGGTGCGCGCCACCTACACCGACGCCACCCGCTCCGCCGTCACCACCGTCGGCCTGGTCTTCACCGAGGCCGACGCCGCGGGTATGCGGGCCCTGCACACCCGGTTCACCGAGCAGAAGCTCGGCGCGCGCAAGGACCTCATGCCCCGTACGTACGCTCCCGAGGGCACGCCGGCGGCCTCCTTCGGCGACGGGCAGCGCGCCAGCTGGACGGTCAACCCGCTCACCGAGATCCCGGTCGTCGTCCTCGCCGTCTCCGGCTTCGCGGACGGCCGCACCGTCGCCGAGCCGCAGCCCGCGCCCGCCGCCATGGCCCCGGGCACCACGACGGACATCGCCCAGGCCGGGCTCGGCCACGAGGCGAAGGGCATCGCGGACCGCGTGGAGCGCGGGCTGCGCACGCACATCGCCGAACTCACGGAGCCGCCCGGATGACCCGACGACCCCACCGCGTCCTCGCCGCGGTCTGCGCCGCCGCCGTCCTCGCGCTCACCCCCGCCGCACCCGCCCACGCGGACGCCATCCGCGACCAGCAGTGGGCGCTGGACGCCCTGCACACCGACCGGGCCTGGGAGACCACCCGGGGCCAGGGCGTCACCGTCGCCGTCCTGGACACCGGGGTCGACGACGCCCACCCCGACCTGACGGGCCAGGTGCTCCCCGGCAAGGACCTCGTCGGCTTCGGCGCCGCCCGCGGCGACTCCTCCTGGGCCCTGCACGGCACCGCGATGGCCGGCATCATCGCCGGACGCGGCAACGGCCCCGGACGCTCCGACGGCGTCCTCGGCATAGCCCCCGAGGCCCGGATCCTGCCGGTCCGGGTCATTCTGGAGTCCAAGGACCCCGCCCGCGCCAAGGCCCGCAAGTCCCGCGGCCCCGCCCTCGCCGACGGCATCCGCTGGGCCACGGACAACGGCGCCGACGTCATCAACCTCTCCCTGGGCGACGACAGCAAGTCCGCTCACCCCGACCCCGGAGAGGACGCGGCCATCCAGTACGCCCTGTCCAAGGGCGTCCCCGTCGTCGCGTCGGCGGGCAACGGCGGCGAGAAGGGGGACCGGATCTCCTACCCGGCCGCCTACCCCGGGGTGATCGCGGTCGCCGCGGTCGACGAGTACGGCACGCACGCCTCGTTCTCCACCCGCCGCTGGTACGCCACCGTCAGCGCCCCCGGCGTCGACATCGTGGTCGCCAACCCGGACGGGCACTATTACATCGAGTGGGGTACGTCGGCCGCCGCCGCGTTCGTCTCCGGCGCGGTCGCCCTGGTCCGGGCCGCCCACCCCGGCCTGGACCCGGCCCAGATCAAGAAGCTTCTCGCCGACACCGCCCGGGACGCCCCCGCCGAGGGCCGCGACGACGCCCGCGGCTACGGGATCGTCGACCCGGCGGAGGCCATCGAGGAGGGCTCCCGGCTGCGTCCGGCCGACCTGGACGCCAAGGCCGCCCCGGCGGGACACCGGGGGCGGTACTTCGGCGATGGCCCGGCCCCGGCCCGTACCGCCGACGCGACGGCCAACTGGGCCGCCCCGCTCGCCGGCGGCCTCGGCGCGGCGCTGCTGGCCGCGGCCGTCGTTCTGTGGCGCGGCCGGAACGCCCCCGGCCGCCGCTGAACGCACCGCGCCCGGACCGGCCGCCGCTGAACGCACCGCGCCCGGACCGGCCGCCGCTGAACGCACCGCGCCCGGACCGGCCCCCGCCGACTCACCGACTCACCGACTCACCGACTCACCGGCTCGCCCCGGACACCGCGTCCGACCGGTCGCGCGCGGCCGTCTTCCGAGCCTGATCACCGGTGGGTCCGTCGCACCGCGGGGCGGCCCCGCGGTGCACCACGACCACCGCCACCAGCCCCAGCGCCAGGCCAAGCACGGTCCGGGGGCCGAACGGCTCCCCGAACATCAGGGCTCCCCACACCGCAGTGACCGGGGCCATCAGGAACATGAGCGTGTTGACCGCCGTGACGCCCGAGCGCCTCAGGATCAGCCAGTACAGCCCGTACCCGCCGAAGGTGGACAGCACGACCAGCCAGCCGACCGCGCCCCAGAACGCGAGCTCGGCGGGCGGCAGCGCGGTCCCCGTGCCGACGGCGAGCGCGGTGAAGATCACGGTGCTGGCGGCGCAGTGCACGGTCAGGGACACCGAAGGGGCCACCCGGGTGGCGGAACGGCTCTCCAGGAAGGTGGCCGCCACCAGCGACAGCATGCCGGCGAACGGCAGGGCGTAGGCCCACCCGGCCACCCCGGCGGCGGCCGAGGCGTCGGCCGTCGTCACCACGACGACCCCGGCCACCCCCAGACACAGGCCGAGCCACTGCCGGGGGGTCACGTGACTCCGCAGCAGCGGTCCGGCCAGCGCCCCCGCCACCAGGGGCTGGACCCCGTCGATCAGGGCCGTGGTGCCCGTGGAGACCCCGAGGTGGATCGCGTAGTAGACGGTCAGCAGATAGCCGCTCTGCGACAACGCGCCGATCACCGCCTGCCGGACCACGTCCCGGGCGCCGATGCCCCGCCAGGAGGCGCGCGCCACGGTCACCGCGACCACGGCCAGGACGACCGTCAGCGGCAGGAACCGCCACATCAGGATCGTGAGGGCGGAAGCGCTGCCGGCGCCGAGCTTGGCCCCGATGAACCCGGAGCTCCAGCACAGCACGAAGGCGACCGGGAGCAGGACGTTCATGACGCACCTCGCTATACAGATCGGTATACCTGCCCTCGACTATACAGATCGGTATACTCGCTGCCATGGGTACTTCCGATGAACTGCGCCGGATCACCATGACGCCTGCCGCGCGCCGGGCCCTGGCGGCCGCCGAGCGGCTCTTCTACGACCGGGGCATCCATGCCGTCGGGGTGGACCTGATCGCCGCCGAGGCCGGGGTGACCAAGAAGACCCTCTACGACCGCTTCGGCTCCAAGGAGCAGATCGTCGTGGAGTACCTCGCCGACCGCGACGAGCGCTGGCGCGCCTTCCTCGCCGAGCGCCTCGACGCCGCGCCGCCCGCGCCGCGCGCCCGGGTCCTGGCCGTCTTCGACGCCTCGCGCGCCTGGATGGCGGAGAACGGCTCCAAGGGGTGCAGCATGGTCAACGCCCATGCGGAGATCAGCGACCCGTCCCACCCGGCGCACGCGGTCATCACCGGCCAGAAGCAGTGGATGCTGGGCCTGTTCACCCGGCTCGCCCGGGGCGTCGAGGGCCTCGGCCCCGAGGCCGCCGACCGGCTGGGCCGGACGCTCATGCTGCTGCACGAAGGGGCCCTGGTCGCCCACGGACTGAAGGTCTTCCCGAACCCCGTCGCCCACGCCCGCGAGGAGGTGGCCGGCCTGCTGGCCGGGGTCACCGGGCGCTGAGCCCCGCGCCCGCCCCACCTGCGGGCAGGCGGCCGGACCCCAGGCACTACCCTCGTGCCGTGGAGCTCAAGAACATCCCGGACCCCGGTTTCTCCGACGACGACGGCTCGGCGTCCCCCGCCCTGACCAGGGCCCTGGACGCGTGGTCCCGCGACCGGAGTGCCGTCGGCCCGGTCCTCACGGCCCTGCGCGACGCCCGGCTCCTGGTTCCCGTCGTCGCCGTGCTCGGCGAGGTCGAGGAGGACGAGAACGGGCTCCGCCGCGAGAAGACCAGCGACATGGCCGTGCCCACCCTCCGGGCCGGCGGCCGGCGCGCGCTCCCCGCCTTCACCTCGACCGCGGCGCTCGCGCTCTGGGACCCCGAGGCGCGCCCCGTGGCCGTACCGCTGCACCAGGCGCTCCAGGCCGCCGCCCACGAGAAGGCCGACACCGTCGTGCTGGACCTCGCCGGACCCGTCGCCTTCGAGCTGAGCGGTCAGGCGCTCCTGGCCCTCGCCGAGAACCGCACCAGCACCGACCCGCTCCAGGACCCCGCCGTCATCGCGGCCGTACGGGAGACCGTGGCCGCCGACCCCGCCGTGGTCCGCGCCCACCTCGGGCCCGGCAGCGCGGACGGCACCCTCGCCCTCGTCCTCGCGCCCGACGCCGTGCCCGCCGAGGCGGCCCGCCGCATCGCGCAGGCGCTGTCGGCCAGCGAGGTGCTGCGAGCCCGGCTGGTGAGCGGCCTGGACCTGGCCGTTCTCCCCGCCGGCACGCCCATGCAGGGGGAGCCCCTCTTCGCCCGCTGACGCGGCGGGCCGCACCGGGGCGACCCGGTCGGCGCGCGCCAAGCGCCCGCCGCCGTGAGAATTGTCGGGAATGCGGAGAAATCCGACCAACCGATCAAGCTCGCGAGGTGGTTCCATGCAGAAGCGGATCGTGGCGTCAGAGTTCCTCGGCACCGTGCTGCTGGTGTTCTTCGCCGTGGGGTCCGCGGTGGTCGCCGTCGAATACCTCGGCACGGTGGGCATCGCCCTCACCTTCGGCTTCACCCTGCTCGCGCTGGCCTACGCGCTCGGCCCGATCTCCGGCTGCCACGTCAACCCCGCGGTCACGCTGGGCATGTATATGGCGGGCCGGATCGGCATCCGTACGGCCGTCGAGCGCTGGGTGGCCCAGTTCCTCGGCGCGGTCGTCGGCGCGGCCCTGCTGTTCCTGCTGGCGAAGCAGATTCCGGGGCTGGAGACCAGTGGCGAGTTCGGCACCAACGGCTACGACGACCGGTCGGCCGTCGGCATCAACATCGGCGGCGCGTTCCTCGCCGAGGTGGTCCTGACGTTCCTGCTCGTCTACGTGGTCCTCGCGGTGACCCACAAGGTGGCGGTCACCGGCTTCGACGGGCTGCCCATCGGCCTGGCGCTCGCCGCGATCCACCTGGTGGGCATCCCGCTGACCGGCACGTCGGTCAACCCGGCGCGCAGCTTCGGCCCGGCGCTCTTCGCGGGCGGCGCGGCCCTCTCCCAGCTCTGGCTGTTCATCCTCGCGCCCCTGGTCGGCGGAGCGATCGCCGCCTACGCCCACCGGCTCACCCACCCCTACCCCAACGTCCTGCCCACGGAGACCGAGGACGCCATCTGACGAACGCCGCGCCCCGTACCCACGCGGAAGCCCGCCGCCCCACGGGGGGACGGCGGGCTTCCTGGTGTACGGGGGAGGGGCGGGAGGCTAGCCGTAGACGGGACCGGTGTACTTCTCGCCGGGGCCGTGGCCGGGCTCGTCCGGCACCAGCGACGCCTCACGGAAGGCGAGCTGGAGGGACTTCAGGCCGTCGCGCAGCGGGGAGGCGTGGAAGGTGCTGATCTCCGTGGCGCTCGCGTCCAGCAGTCCGGCCAGCGCCTGGACCAGCTTGCGGGCCTCGTCGAGGTCCTTGTGCTCCTCGCCCTCCTCGGTGAGGCCGAGCTTCACGGCGGCTGCGCTCATCAGGTTGACGGCGACCGTCACGATCACCTCGACCGCGGGGACCTCCGCGATGTCGCGGGCCATGTCGTCGAAGCCGGGGTTCTCACTGCTGGGGGTCGCGTCACTCATGCCCACACGATAAGGCCAGGCCACCGCCCTCCCGCGCCCGGGAGCCGCTTCGGGACCCGCCGGGGCGGAGAGGGAGGCGATGGCGGGGGAGGCGGGGGATTAGCGCCCCCGGGGCCGGGCTGCTAACCTTGTGTAACGACCGGCCGGACATCTATGTGCCCGGCCCACAAGTGGAGGCTCCGATCTCCCACCTGACCGTCCTCACAGGACGGCGGGTCACCGGTCAGACGGTCCCCATCGTTCCGTACGGACGATGGAGCCGTCCGATGCGCCCCGCGGTTG
Organism: Streptomyces sp. CNB091; assembly: GCF_000377965.1. Taxonomy (NCBI): domain Bacteria; kingdom Bacillati; phylum Actinomycetota; class Actinomycetes; order Kitasatosporales; family Streptomycetaceae; genus Streptomyces; species Streptomyces sp. CNB091. The sequence goes on along the minus strand of NZ_KB899002.1, from coordinate 73,997 downwards.
ACCGCGGCGGTGTTCCGGTAGTTCCTGGAGCCCCGCCTGTGTCCCGTCCGGGGCATTTTTTGTGCTCCCGGCTCGGTTGGTCTTGACGTTAGTAAGACGTTACGCGGCTGTCCGCCAGGCGGTCGCGTGGTGCTACCGAGGAGGATCCATCAGCGCCGAGCCCCGCATCAACGACCGGATTCGCGTTCCCGAGGTCCGACTTGTCGGTCCCAGCGGCGAGCAGGTCGGGATCGTTCCGCTTGCCAAGGCCCTGGAACTCGCACAGGAGTATGACCTCGACCTGGTCGAGGTGGCGGCGACAGCCCGTCCGCCCGTGTGCAAGCTCATGGACTACGGGAAGTTCAAGTACGAGTCGGCCATGAAGGCCCGTGAGGCGCGCAAGAACCAGGCGCACACGGTCATCAAGGAGATGAAGCTCCGGCCGAAGATCGACCCGCACGACTATGACACCAAGAAGGGTCACGTCGTCCGGTTCCTCAAGCAGGGCGACAAGGTCAAGATCACGATCATGTTCCGTGGTCGTGAGCAGTCCCGCCCCGAGCTGGGCTTCCGACTGCTCCAGCGTCTCGCTTCGGACGTGGAGGACCTGGGCTTCATCGAGTCCAACCCGAAGCAGGACGGCCGGAACATGATCATGGTTCTGGGCCCGCACAAGAAGAAGACCGAAGCCATGGCCGAGGCCCGTGAGGCCCAGGCCGCCCGCAAGGCCGAGCGTCAGGGTACGACCGACGCGCCGACCGAGGGCGACACCGCCGAGGCTCCGGCCGAAGCGGTCGAGGCTCCGGCCGAGACACCCTCCGAGACGTGACCTCAGGGGCTGCCATCCAGGCGGCCCCGGGTCCCCCCGGAATCCCATAGAGATCTGACGCCCCTGCAGTCCGGTGCCCCGCACCGTGAGGGGCGCCACTGACGAGGAGAGAACGGCGCGATGCCGAAGAACAAGACGCACAGCGGTGCCAGCAAGCGCTTCAAGATCACCGGCTCCGGCAAGGTGCTCCGCGAGAGGGCCGGCAAGCGCCACCTTCTCGAGCACAAGTCGTCCAAGAAGACCCGCTCGCTGACCGGCACGGTCGTCGTGGCTCCGGCCGACGCCAAGAAGATCAAGAAGCTTCTCGGCAAGTGAGGCTCGGCCTCCGGCTCGCCCCGGAGGCACGACCTCGATCACACCGGGACCAATTCGTTTCCGGGCCGTGTGAAGACACCCACGGCCCCGCTACAAGGAGTTAACAAGTGGCACGCGTCAAGCGGGCAGTCAACGCCCACAAGAAGCGCCGGGCAATTCTCGAGGCGGCCAAGGGCTACCGCGGGCAGCGTTCGCGTCTGTACCGCAAGGCCAAGGAGCAGGTCACCCACTCCCTGGTCTACAACTACAACGACCGCAAGAAGCGCAAGGGCGACTTCCGTCAGCTGTGGATCCAGCGCATCAACGCCGCTGCCCGCCAGAACGGCATGACGTACAACCGCCTCATCCAGGGTCTGAAGGCCGCCAACATCGAGGTGGACCGCAAGATCCTGGCCGAGCTCGCGGTCAACGACGCCAACGCGTTCGCCGCCCTCGTCGAGGTCGCTCAGAAGGCCCTCCCGAGCGACGTCAACGCCCCGAAGGCCGCCTGATCCAGGCCCCCCTTCCAGGTAACGCACCGGACCCGCAGGCGTACGCCGCCTGCGGGTCCGGTGCGTTGGACCCGCCGACGGCACACACCGGCCGACGACACCCCCACACCGCCACAGCCGTACGCAGAGAGGCTCGCCGCCGACCATGGGCACCCCCGAACTGATCTCCCCGCGTTCTCCCCGTGTCGCCGCCGCCCGCCGGCTGGCCCGCCGCAACTTCCGCGGCAAGGAGCGCAGGTTCATCGCCGAGGGGCCCCAGGCCGTACGCGAGGCCGCCGCCCACCGGGGCGGTGACGGCGAGCCGACGCTCATCGAGCTGTTCGCCACGCCCGACGCCGCCGACCGGTACGCCGACATCGTCGAGGCCGCCCACACCGCGGGCGCCCGGGTGCACCTGGCCGACGACGACGTCCTCGCCGACGTCTCGCAGACCGTCACCCCGCAGGGCCTCATCGGCGTCTGCCGCTTCCTGGACACCCCGTTCCAGGAGATCCTCGCCGCGAAACCCACCCTGGTGGCCGTTCTGGCCAACGTGCGGGACCCCGGGAACGCCGGGACGGTACTGCGCTGCGCGGACGCGGCCGGCGCGGACGCGGTGATCCTGACCGACGCCTCGGTCGACCTCTACAACCCCAAGTCCGTACGGGCCTCGGTCGGTTCGCTCTACCACCTGCCCGTCGCCGTCGGCGTCCCCGTCGAACAGGCCGTGCGGGGCCTGAGGGACGCCGGGGTGCGCATCCTCGCCGCCGACGGGGCCGGGGCCGCCGACCTGGACGACGAGCTGGACGCGGGCACCATGGGAACCCCCACCGCCTGGGTCTTCGGCAACGAGGCCTGGGGGCTCCCCGAGGAGACCCGCGCGCTCGCCGACGCCGTCGTCCGCGTCCCCATCCACGGCAGGGCGGAGAGCCTCAACCTCGCCACCGCCGCCGCCGTCTGCCTGTACGCCTCCGCCCGCGCGCAGCGTCCCCGGCGCACCCCCGACGCGTAGCGCGGCGCCGCTCCGACGCCCCGTCAGCACACGATCCCAGCCATTCCCGCGCCCCTCCCACCGGCGCACTCCTCTCCGCGCCCCCACAGGGTGTCGCCGGTTCACCACCGCCTAGTAGGGTGACGAACTCGGGGGCCCACTGCACCGGTTCGAGAGGTGGGGATACGGGAAGATGGCTGTCGGCATGAGCTCGCCGCGACCGGCGCACACCACCGCGGCACGCGCTGCGGAAGAGGAGCCGGACGGGTCGGCGGCCGGTCCGGACGGCCTCGGCGCCGGCCTCCGCCAGGAAGCCCCCGGCATCGACCCGGACGACCTTCCCGACGGTCTCGTCGTCGCCGACGCGAGCGGGCGCGTCGTCTGCTTCAACACCGCCGCCGCCCGCATCACCGCCACCCCCCGCGCCGACGCCATCGGACGCCCCCTGGACGTCGCCCTCCCGCTGGAGGACCTCAAGGGGAAGCGCTGGTGGGAGCTGACCGACCCGTACGGCGGTCTCGCCACCCGCAAGGCCCAGCCCGAGCGCAACCTGCTGCTGCCCGGCGGCCGTGAGGTGCTGGTCTCCGCCCGTTACGTACGCGAGCACCCCCTCGGCCCGGTGCGACGGGTCGTGGTCTCGCTGCGGGGCACCGAGGCCCGCCGGCGTACCGAACGCAGCCATGCCGAGCTGATCGCCACCGTCGCCCACGAACTGCGCTCCCCGCTGACCTCCGTCAAGGGGTTCACCGCCACGCTGCTCGCCAAGTGGGAACGTTTCACCGACGACCAGAAGCGGCTGATGCTGGAGACCGTCGACGCGGACGCCGGCCGGGTCACCCGGCTCATCGCCGAACTGCTCGACATCTCCCGCATCGACTCCGGCCGGCTGGAGCTGCGCCGCCAGCCCGTCGACGTCTCCGCCGCCGTGGCACGGCACATCCAGGCGCTCATCACGGGCGGCCAGGCACCCGACCGCTTCCGGGTCCGGGCCCGGGGACCCCTGCCGGCCCTGTGGGCCGATCCCGACAAGGTCGACCAGGTCCTCGGCAACCTCCTGGAAAACGCGGTGCGCCACGGCGAGGGAACCGTCACCATTGAGATCGCCCCGGCACCCGCGCCGGGGGCGGACGACGAGACGGGAACGGCTGTCACCGTGAGCGACGAAGGCCCCGGCATCCCCGAGGAGTCGATGGGCCGTGTCTTCACCCGCTTCTGGCGGGGAAGCAAGCGCGGCGGCACGGGCCTGGGCCTCTACATCGTCAAGGGCATCGTCGAGGCCCACGGCGGCACCATCACCGTCGACCGGGGACCCGGCGGCGGAGCCCGGTTCCGATTTATTCTGCCCGTGAGCATGCCCGCCTATCTGAAGTAGAGGGGTTTGCGTAGCAATCAGGCAGGGCCGTGGTGGGCGACGGGAGGGCTGAGCGGCCCACGGGCTCCCCGACCGTCCTGCGGCCTTTAGACTCGACCTTTGGCACCTTTGCGTCCTCCAGTCGTCGAGCGGGGTCGCGCCACCAGCCAATCGGAAGCACGGGAAGAGATGTCGGCACCGAACAAGTCGTACGACCCAGTCGAGGTCGAGGCACTGAAACCGGAAGAGATCGAGCGCCTGCGGGACGAGGCGTTCGCCGCCTTCGCCGCCGCGGGCGACCTCGACGCGCTCGCCCAGGCGAAGACCGCGCACACCGGAGGTACCTCGCCGCTGTCCCTCGCCAACCGCGAGATCGGCGCCCTGCCCCCGCAGGCCAAGGCCGAGGCGGGCAAGCGCGTGGGCCAGGCCCGCGGAGCCGTCTCCAAGGCGCTCGCCGCCCGCCAGGCGGAGCTGGAGGCCGAGCGGGACGCCCGGGTGCTCGTCGAGGAGGCCGTGGACGTCACGCTGCCCTACGACCGCGTCCCGGCCGGCGCCCGCCACCCCCTGACGACCATCATGGAGCGTGTCGCGGACGTCTTCGTGGCCATGGGCTACGAGATCGCCGAGGGCCCGGAGGTCGAGGCGGAGTGGTTCAACTTCGACGCCCTGAACTTCGTGCCCGACCACCCGGCCCGCCAGATGCAGGACACCTTCTTCGTGCAGGGCACCACGCCCGACGGGAAGGCGACCGAGGGCGACGAGTCCGGCGTCGTGCTGCGTACGCACACCTCCCCGGTCCAGGCCCGCTCGCTGCTGGAGCGCAAGCCCCCCGTCTACGTGGTCTGCCCCGGCCGGGTCTACCGCACCGACGAGCTCGACGCCACGCACACCCCGGTCTTCCACCAGATCGAGCTGCTCGCCGTCGACGAGGGCCTCACCATGGCCGACCTCAAGGGCACCCTCGACCACATGGTCCAGGCGCTCTTCGGACCGGACATGAAGACCCGGCTGCGGCCGAACTTCTTCCCGTTCACCGAGCCGTCCGCCGAGATGGACATGGTCTGCTACGTCTGCCGCGGCGAGTCCGTCGGCAACCCGGACCGCCCCTGCCGTACCTGCGGCAGCGAGGGCTGGATCGAGCTCGGCGGCTGCGGCATGGTCAACCCCAAGGTGCTCGTCGCCTGCGGCGTCGACCCCCAGAAGTACAGCGGATTCGCCTTCGGGTTCGGCATCGAACGGATGCTGATGTTCCGCCACAACGTCGAAGACATGCGAGACATGGTCGAGGGTGACGTCCGGTTCACCCGGCCGTTCGGGATGGAGATCTGATGCGCGTCCCGCTTTCCTGGCTGCGGGAGTACGTCGACCTGCCGGCGACGGAGACCGGCCGTGACGTACAGGCCAAGCTCGTCTCCGTAGGCCTCGAAGTCGAGACCGTCGAGCAGATCGGCGCGGGCCTCAAGGGCCCCCTGGTCGTCGGCAAGGTCCTGACCATCGAGGAGCTGGAGGGCTTCAAGAAGCCCATCCGCTTCTGCACGGTCGACGTCGGCGCCGCCAACGGCACCGGCGAACCGCAGGAGATCGTCTGCGGCGCCCGTAACTTCTCGGTCGGCGACAAGGTCGTCGTGGTCCTCCCGGGCGCGGTCCTGCCCGGCGACTTCGCGATCGCCGCCCGCAAGACGTACGGCAAGACCTCGCACGGAATGATCTGCTCCACCGACGAGCTCGGCATGGGCGACGACGGAACGCACGGCATCATCGTGCTGCCGCCGGAGCACGAGGTCGGCACCGACGCGATCGAGCTGCTCCAGCTCGTCGACGAGGTCCTCGACATCGCCGTCACCCCGGACCGCGGCTACTGCCTCTCGATGCGCGGTGTCGCCCGGGAGACCGCCATCGCGTACGGGCTGCCGCTGCGCGACCCGGCGCTGCTGGACGTGCCCGCGCCGAACGCGTACGGCTACCCGGTCAAGATCAGTGACCCGATCGGCTGCGACCGGTTCACCGCGCGCACCGTCACCGGTCTCCAGCCCGAGGCCCGCTCCCCGATCTGGATGCGCCGCCGCCTCCAGAAGGCCGGGATGCGGCCGATCTCGCTGGCCGTCGACATCACCAACTACGTGATGCTGGAGCTCGGCCAGCCCTTGCACGCCTACGACCGCACCCGGGTCGAGGGGCCGATCGGCGTGCGCCGCGCCGCGCAGGGCGAGAAGCTCACCACGCTGGACGGCACCGTGCGCGTGCTGGACGCCGAGGACCTCGTCATCACCGACGACCGCGGGCCCATCGGCCTCGCGGGCGTCATGGGCGGGGCCAACACCGAGATCGCCGACGTGGACGGCGAGCACGCCCTCACCACCGAGGTCGTCATCGAGGCCGCGCACTTCGACGCGATCTCGATCGCCCGCACCGCGCGCCGCCACAAGCTGTCCTCCGAGGCGTCCAAGCGCTTCGAGCGCGGCGTCGACCCGCAGGCCGCCGCCGCTGCCGCGCAGCGCACGGTGGATCTGCTGGTCCTCCTCGCGGGCGGCACCGCCGAGGCCGGGGTCACCGAGATCACCGCCCCGTCCGCGCCGCGCACCATCGCGATGCCCGCCGACCACCCGGACCGGGTCGCCGGTATGGGTTACGGCCGCGAGACCGTCGTCCGCCGCCTCCAGCAGGTCGGCTGCGACGTCTACGGGCAGGACGAGCTGATCGTCACCGTCCCGTCCTGGCGGCCCGACCTGAACGAGCCGAATGACCTGGCCGAAGAGGTCATCCGTCTTGAGGGCTACGAGAACCTGCCCTCCACGCTGCCCACGCCCCCCTCCGGGCGTGGTCTCACCGACCGCCAGCGGCTGCACCGCCGCATCGGTCGGGTGCTGGCCGGAGCCGGTTACGTCGAGGCGCTGAGCTACCCGTTCATCGGCGACGCGGTCCTGGACCAGCTCGGCCTGGAGGCGGACGACGCCCGCCGCCGCACGGTCGAGCTCGTCAACCCGATCTCCGACGAGGAGCCGGCGCTGCGCACCACGCTGCTGCCGGGCCTCCTCGGCGCCCTGCGGCGCAACGACGGTCGCGGCAGCCACGACCTGGCGCTCTTCGAGACCGGTCTGGTCTTCAGGCCGACGGGCCAGGAGACGCAGGCGGTCCGGCTGCCCGTCGACCGCCGGCCCACCGACGAGGAGATCGCCTCTCTCGACGCGGCCCTGCCGCGTCAGCCGCGCCGCGCAGCCGTCGTCCTCGCGGGCGCCCGCGAGCAGTCCGGCTGGTGGGGCAAGGGCACCCCGGCGACCTGGGCGGACGCCGTCGAGGCCGCTCGCTCGATCGCCGCGGAGGCCGGTGTGGAGGTCATCGTCCGCGCCGACCGGCACGCCCCGTGGCACCCGGGCCGCTGCGCCGCGCTCTACGTCACCGTGAACGGCGAGGAGACCCTCTTCGGACACGCGGGCGAACTGCATCCGCGCGTCATCAAGGCGCTCCACCTGCCCGAGCGGACCTGCGCCGCCGAGGTCGAGCTGGACGTCCTGGAGCAGGCCGTCGACGGAGCGCTCCAGGCGCCCCGGATCTCCACCTTCCCGGTGGCGACCCAGGACGTCGCGCTCGTCGTCGCCGGGGACGTCCCGGCCGCCGACGTGGAGCGGGCCCTGCGCGAGGGCGCGGGTGAACTCCTCGAATCGCTGCGGCTGTTCGACGTCTTCACCGGTGAGCAGATCGGCGGGGGCAACAAGTCCCTGGCGTACGCGCTGCGCTTCCGCGCCGCCGACCGCACCCTGACCGTCGAGGAGGCGTCCGCCGCCCGCGACAGCGCGGTGGCCCTGGCCGCCGAGCGCACGGGCGCGGTGCTGCGCGGCGCGTAGCCCGTGCCGCAACGTTGAGAAGGGGCGTATCCGGCCACCGGATACGCCCCTTCTCCATCCCGCCGAGCGACGGAGGGACCACACGCCGGAGCCGGCACCGGAACCGGGAGGAACGCGGTTCCGGTGTCCGTTCCGCAGCCACCCTCCTTCGTCGTCGGTCAGTGGGCCGTGCGGTCCGGGCGCCGTCCGCGCTGCCTCGGAGTGTCGGGCAGGTCAGCAGCGCGGACGGCGCGGGTGTGGGTCGTAGGCCGTTACGAGGGGGAGCCGACGACCCGGCCGCCTCTTGCGAGGGAGCTCATTCAACCGAGCCCGGGACCCGCGCGGCAGAGCGCACAGCAGGAGGGTTCGGGCATTCCGTTCACACCCCGTGTGAATCGTGCTCCACTAGGCTCATTGCGACACGCACCTGGGGGGACGATGGAGCCCAATGTCCTGCTCGAAGCCCTGATCGAGGAGGCCGGTGTGTCCCGCGCGGGCCTCGCCGGTCACGTCAACCGGGCGGGCCTGACCCGTGGGCTGAGCCTGCGGTACGAACACACGGCGGTCTCCCGCTGGCTCAAGGGCCAGCGCCCGCGGGGGCAGGTGCCCGACCTGATCTGCGAGGTGCTGGCCGGCCGGCTGGGTCGGCCCGTCGGGCTCGACGACGTCGGGATGGGCGCGTCGGCCGCTTCCGCCGGGGCGGACGGCGGCGCCGGGAGCGGCTCCCTCGGCGGGTTCGTCGAGCGGGCCACCGCCCTGTGGCGCTCCGACGAACAGCAGCGCCCGCACCTGGCCACCGTGCCCGCCGTCACCGGCACGCCGGCGGTGATGCCGGTCTGGGAGTGGGAGAACCCCCCGGAGGACACCGACGTCTCGCGGCCGGGACCGGGCCGGGTCAGCGCGGGCGACATAGCGATGCTCAAGTCGGCCCGCGACCACTACGAGCAGATGTACCGCAAGACGGGCGGCCTCGCGACCAGATCCCGGATCGTCCGCTTCCTCAACGCCGAGGCCGCGCCGCTGCTGCGCGGCGGCTACAGCGACGCGCTGGGCCGGAGCCTGCACCGGGCGACGGCGGGACTCGTGGCGGTGGCGGGCATCTGCGCCTACGACTCCGACGCCCACGGACTCGCCCAGCGCTACTTCCACCAGGCGCTGCGGCTCGCCAAGTCCAGTGGGGACCGGGGGCTGGGCGGCTATGTGATCGCGCTGCTGGTCACCCAGTCGCTGTTCCTCGGCGACTACCGCCGCTCCATCGCCTTCGCCGAGGCCGCGCTGCGGGCCGCCGGCGGTCACATCACCCCTGCCCTCGCCGCCGATCTGCACGCGATGCAGGCCAAGGCGTACGCCCGGCTGGGTGACGCGGCGAACGCCCGGGCCTGCATCGGGCGGGCCGAGGCGCAGGCGGGCCGGATCCACACCGGCCGGGAGCCGGACGAGACCGGGTACGTCCAGCCGGGCCTGGTCGACGTCCAGGTGGCGGAGGCGCTGCTCGGTCTCGGGGACCTGCCCGCCGCCCGGGAGCACGCGGCCTCCGCCGTGCGCGCCCCGGCGCACGACCGGGGGCGCGTGCACCGTCTCGCGATGTTGAGTCATATCGAGCTGCTTCAGGGCGAGGCCGACCGCGCGGCCGGTACAGCTGCCGAAATGGCGATGAGGGCCCGGGGGATGGAGTCCCAGCGGCTGCGCGACCGGCTGCGGCAGGTCCGGAGCGAACTGGCCGCGAGCGGCTGCTCCGACGCGGTGGGGACCACCGACCTCATCGACGAGGCGCTCCGCGTGCCTCTGTGAGCTCTGCCGACGCCCCGTCGTCCGCTCCCCGTGACAGCCGAGCCTGTTGACATGTTGACCCCAACATGTCGAAAGGCGGCAGAACCGTGCAGTGGACGAACTTGAGCGAACGGAATGTGTATCAGAACCCGTGGTTCCGGGTGAATCTGGCGGACGTCCAGCTCCCCGACGGCAGTCGCCTCGACCACTTCGTCATCCGGCTGCGACCCGTCGCGGCCGCCACCGTCGTCAACGAGGCGAACGAGGTGCTGCTGCTCTGGCGGCACCGGTTCATCACCGACAGCTGGGGGTGGGAACTGGCCGCGGGCGTCGTCGAGGACGGCGAGGACATCGCGTTGGCGGCGGCCCGCGAGATGGAGGAGGAGACCGGCTGGCGCCCCGGCGAGCTGCGCCCGCTGCTCACCGTGGAACCGTCGAACGGCCTCACCGACGCCCGCCACCACCTCTTCTGGTCCGACGAGGCCCACTGGACCGGGCCCCCGCAGGACGCCTTCGAGTCCTCGCGCCGCGAGTGGATACCGCTCAAGGTGGTCCCGGACATGATCGCCCGGGGCGAGGTGCCCGCCGCGAACATGGCGGCCGCCCTGCTGATGCTGCACCACCTGAGACTGGGCTGACCCGGCCGCGCACGAGCACCCCGCACGCACGAGCACCCCGCACGCGCGAGGAGCCGGCCCGGGGTGACCGGGACCGGCTCCCGACAGCGCATCGCGGAGCCGGTCTTGCGGCCGAGCCGGCCCGAGGCGGCCATCCATCGAGGCGTACTGGCAGACCTACGAGTTCGACGCGTCCGGCAACCGCACCAAGATGGTCGAGCACGACCCCGCCGGGAACGTCGCCAAGGACATCACCCGCACCTACAGCTACGGCGCCGACGCGGGCGGTTCGAACCGGCTGAAGGAGATCACCTCCACCGGCATCGACGGCACCACCAAGTCCACCTTCGGCTACGACAAGGTCGCGCATCGGTTCGCAAGACAGCGATAAGGTCCCCCGGTGGCGGAATGTCGACCTGGCTGAGGCGGAACGTATGACCGACGGTAATTCCTACGCGAGTAACCCGGAGTATCTTCCGAAATTCATGAACGACCCTCGCGACGATGACGGTCGCCAGGTCGTGAAGTTGAATCTCGCTGAGAACAGCGAACTGACGGCGATCGGCCTGAGCAGGTTCCCGGCCGGCGCGGGCGACGTGATCGACTTCACATCCATTCCGTACGAAGAGCGCCTCTGGTGGGACGACGAGGAGCACTGGGTGAGTATGGCGGTGGAAATGCTCTCCTCGTACGTGCAGCGAGGCGAGCGGGTCGCCATCATCTGGGGAAACTATGCGATGCCAACCGTGGTCATGCCTGCGGATGTCGCAGTCCGGCATGCGCGGGACATCCTGGACGCCGGCCCGCACTTCTGGATCCATCCGATCGGCGGTTCAGTGCTCATCGAATGCCTGATAGATGGCCAGGTGACGATCGTGACGATTCCGTCAGACTGAACACGGAAACGTGAGAACGTCCCGCTCGAAAATTGTGCAAGGCGGCGAGCGGAGCGAATCGTGATGCGAAAGGGACGTTCGTGATGAGCGATCGGTGGAATGACCCGGGGCTTCTGCGGGGCGCGGTGAGCGGGGCCGACGCGTTCAGTCTGCCGTCCGCGGACGCTGCGGCCGGGTCCTTCGAGGTCGAGTTCTGGTCGCCGGTGCGGGCGTGAGCGAGATTTCTTACGTTACGGGGCCCGGCGATGCGGGTGAAGGGGTGGTCGAGGGGCCGCACCTCCCCTGGCGCACCTCGGTGCGTATACCGGGCGTGGAGGCCGTGCCGGTGCTGAGCGTGACAGTGGTCGAGGACGAGGGCGGATCGAGAGCGTGATCCGTGTCGACGGCCTGGAGGCGATGCGGTCCACGGCTGCGGGAGCTTCGGGTACGTCGGTGTGCGTCGCGGAGCCCGGCGGGGACTGGTGACGCCCGCGCCGGGCGGCAACTCGGGCGGCGGCGGTGGATCCCTCGCCCTGGCCTCCGCCGGGGACGAGGCCGGAAGGCCGGCAAGGTCCGCTTCGGCCACGAGGCCCCCGGCCGCGTGACCCTACGTCAGATAACCCGCCTGTCACGCAAGCCCGGCATAGGGCGCTACGAAGGGGTCGCGGAGGATCGCCCTCGCCGCCGTAGTCACCCCTTCACGCGTGACCGACGTGTCGAGCTGCGCCGCGGTGATGTGGTGTCCCGTGCGAGGCCCGGACGGTATGACGTCGGGACCCACACGGGACGGGTGGGTCAGCGCTTCATGAGGGCGAAGACGCCCCAGCTGAGGTACTCACGTCCGTAGCGGGCGTAGTGGGCGGGCTCGGTGGTGAGTTCTTCCCGTACCTCGGGGGCGAGTTCGTCTTCCGGGTTCGCGTCGAGCCAGCGGCGCATGCTGAGCCACTGGGCCGCGGCGTAGCGGTCCCAGCTGTCCTGGTCGGCCAGCATCATTTCCACGACGTCGTACCCGAGTTCCTGGAACTGCTCGATGAGTTCGGGGAGGAGCAGGAAGTCGGAGATGGAGGTGGCGTGGCATGCCTTGGCGGTCTCCTCGTCCGGCGGGGTCTGCCGCCAGAAGGGCTCGCCGATCAGCATCATTCCTCCGGGGCGGAGGCTGCGCTGGAGCAGTTTGATCGTTCCGGGGACGCCGTTGCCGATCCAGGTGGCGCCGACGCAGGCGGCCAGATCGACCGGCTGCTCTGCGACATGGCCGGCGGCGTCACCGTGGACGAACGCGACCTGTTCGGCGACGCCGAGTTCGGCGGCGCGGGCCTGGGCCTGCTCGGTGAAGAGCGTGCTGATGTCGACTCCGGTGCCGGTGAAGCCCAGGTCGCGAGCCCAGGTGCACAGCATTTCGCCCGAGCCGCTGGCCAGGTCGAGCACCCGGGTCCCGGCGGGAAGGCGGAGGGATTCGCCCAGAGTGGCGAACTTGTCCGCGGTCAGCGGGTTGTGGATGCGGTGGCCGCTCTCGCGGATGGTGAAGATGCGGGGAAGGTCCATGACCGTATTCCTTTCCGTCATGCCTTGAAGTGGGGGGACCGCTTGAGGGCGCGCACCTGGCGCGAGATCTGCTTCATCGGCCGTTCCAGCTCGGCGCGCAGGCGCGCGTCCGTGCGGGCGGTGGCATGGGTGTTCTCGCGTTGCAGCCGGTGGTAGCTGTCGAGGCGCCGCCGGGTGAGGCGGCCGTCCTCGACGGCCGCCGTCGCCGCGCAGCCCGGCTCGGTGGTGTGGGCGCAGTCCGCGAAGCGGCAGTCGCGGGCCAGTTCGGTGATCTCGGCGAAGACATGGTCCAGGCCATCGTCGGCGTCGTGCAGGCCGACGCCGCGCAGGCCCGGGGTGTCCAGCAGGACCCCGCCGTGGGGCAGGGGCACCAGTTCGCGCCACGCGGTGGTGTGCCGGCCCTTGCCGTCGCTGCCGCGTACCGAGCCGGTGGCCAGGAGGTCCTCGCCCAGCAGGCGGTTGCCGAGGGTGGACTTGCCCGCGCCCGAAGGCCCGAGCAGGACGACCGTGCCCGACAGGACCGCGGTCAGGACGTCGAGACCCTCACCGGTGGCGGCGCTGGTGACCAGCACCTCCACGCCCGGGGCCGCCTCGGCCACCTCGGACGCGGCCGAGGCGGGGTCGGTGCACCGGTCGGCCTTGGTGAGCATGATCACGGGTGTGGCACCGCTGTCCCAGGCCAGGGCGAGCATTCGCTCGACCCGCCCGAGCTTGAGCGGGTCGGCGAGGGAGACGGCCACCGCGACGGTGTCGACGTTGGCGGCCAGTACCTGGGCCTGTGAGGTGCGGGAGGCGGTGGAGCGGACCACGGCGGTCCGGCGCTGAAGAACCTCCACCACGGTGGCGGAGGTCGCCCGGCCGGCCGGACGGACGGCCACCCAGTCGCCGGTGCACGGCGTCAGCCGGTCACCGGTGCCCGAAGAGGGGAGGACCATCGCGCGGACGGGGCCGGTCTCGGCGACGACGTCGCACAGACCGCGCTCGGCCCGCACGACACGGCCCGGGATCAGTCCCTCGTCCCTCGACGGGGCGAAGGACCGCTCACGCTCCGTGTCCCAGCCGTAGTCGGCCGGCGTCAGAAGGCGCGAAGGATGGGAGAGAGCAGATGGGTGTGAAGTGTGTTGATGAAACAAAGTGGAGACCCTCGAAAGGGGGTCCCGCCGGACGGCAGACATGCCGAAACCACTCCCGCGGAGGGGAGGCAGGCAGGGGAAAGGTCAGGCCGAGACCCGAGAGATGCGAACGAGTCGGGCACCGCACACAGCGGTGGTCACCACGACCGTCATCGCGCATCTCCTCCGATCTCCATGAGTGGCATGGTCGCCACGTCCACGGAAACCGTAGCATCCTCCGTGAACCTCTGCGGCGGCGCCGGTTCGAGCTGGACACGAACCCACACCTAGCCCCCGCCGCGGCATGCTCAAGCACGGAACCTCAACGTGCTCGGCCGCTACAGCTTCCGTTCCTCTACCCCGGTCGACGGCGGCCTGCGCCCGCTGCGCGACCCCAGACCGTTTCCCCGCAGGGCAGGCTCACTGAGGAAATGCCGAGGCCATAGGCGGCGTTGGGAATCCAGTCTCGGGTGGGCACGGTAGTGAACATGTCGCGTTGTTGGTCGGGTGGCACTATCCGGCCCCCCAGCAGGCACGGAAGAACCGGTTGAGGTCCCCGGCGGTGGAGATCATGCCGCCGGCTGCCCGGAACATGGATGGATCGAGCTCGGTGCCGTCGTGGACCGGCGCGCCGGGGTCGGTTCGGAACAGCTTCGTGTAGTGCCGGGAGTGGGGCCCGTGGATCGTCGGGTCGCTGCCGTGCGGCAGGTACGTACCAGTCAGGCCGAACGGGTGCGAGATCCGCTCTGTGATCTCCTCGGCGAGCGCGCGGCCCGTGGCCCGTTCGATGATCAAGCCTGCGAGGACGTAGTTGGTGTTGGAATACGCCCACGCCCAGCCCGAACCCGGTGTGAAGGTGGGCGTGTGGGACGTGGCGATCTGCACCAGTGACTCGGGCGGGCGCGTCTCGTAGCGGTTCAGTGCTTCCTGGTCATCGGTGTAGTTAAAGATCCCGCTGGTGTGGTTGCAGCACGAGGTAACAGGGGGCAGCCCGTTGCGTGTGCTCTGATCAGGCATGACATCACCCGACGGCAGCACGCGGCATCCGGTGGCATGATCGCTCACGGTCTCGTCATGCGTAGGTCCCAGGTCTGAGTCACCAGGGACTTTTCAGCTCCGTCGGAGGGACATCCGAGGGAGTTTTCGCAGTACATGCACGGAAGGCTGCGACAGCGCCGAAAGGCCCGGGGTTTCGGGCCCGGCGGCGTGAGAGCCGGGCCCGCGGACGGGCGGTCAGCCGTACGGGTAGAAGCCCGACCCCGTCTTGCGGCCGAGGCGGCCCGCGTCGACCATGCGCTGGAGCAGCGGGGGAGCGGCGTACAGCGGCTCCTTGTACTCGGCGTACATCGAGTCCGCGACCGAGGCCACGGTGTCCAGGCCGATCAGATCGGCCAGCTTGAGCGGACCCATCGGGTGGGCGCAGCCCATCTCCATGCCGTTGTCGATGTCCTCTCGGCTGGCGATGCCCGACTCGAACATCCGGATCGCGGAGAGGAGGTACGGGATCAGCAGCGCGTTCACGACGAAGCCGGACCGGTCCTGGGCGCGGATCGGGTGCTTGCCGAGCACGTCCTGCACGACGGCCTCGGCGCGGGCGATCGTCTCGTCCGAGGTGGTCAGCGCCGGGATCAGCTCGACGAGCTTCTGCACCGGGGCCGGGTTGAAGAAGTGGATGCCGATGACCCGGTCCGGGCGCGAGGTGGCGACGGCCAGCTTCACCAGCGGGATCGAGGAGGTGTTGGAAGCCAGAATCGCGTCCTGCCGGGTCACCACCTGGTCGAGCACCTGGAAGATCTCGGTCTTGACCTGCTCGTTCTCCACGACGGCCTCGATGACGAGGTCGCGGTCGGCGAACTCCCCGAGGTCGGTCGTGAAGCTCAGCCGGCCGAGGGTCTCGTCCCGCTCCTCCGCGCTGATCTTGCCGCGCTCGGCGGCCTTCGAGAGGGAGTTGTACAGACGGGTGCGGCCGATCTCCAGCGCTTCGCCGGTGGTCTCGGCGACCTTCACTTCGAGGCCGCTGCGCGCGCACACCTCCGCGATACCTGCGCCCATCTGGCCACAGCCCACCACTCCGACGCGTGCAATGTCGGCCATAGAGTCCGTCACCTCGTGCCTTTCGCCGTTCTCCGTATCGCAGGGTCCCGTGTGATTCCGGTGCCCGCCTCGACCCCACGACGTTACTCCGAATGCCGCTGCGGACGTCCCGCGGGTCATGGCGGCCACGGGTGGGAATGATGCGGTTACGTAGAGCTATCGACGTTGGAGCGGGACATGGTGGAGAGAGGTGGGCCAGGATGAGGCGAACGGGAGTGGCGAGGAGGGCGTTCGTGCTGGGTGCGGCCGGACTGCTGGCGGCGATGACGTCGGCCGGTGACGCGGTCGCCTCGCCGGCGGGGAGGAGAGGGGGCGGCGGAGGGTTCGCGGCGCCGGGTCAGATGCGCGGTATGTGGATCGCGACGGTCGCCAACATCGACTGGCCGTCCAAGCCGGGGCTCACGGCGGCGCGACAGGAGACCGAGCTGCTCGCGTATCTGGACCGGGCGGTCGAGCTGCGGCTCAACGCGGTGGTGTTCCAGGTCCGGCCGACCGCCGACGCCCTGTGGCCCTCGCCGCACGAGCCGTGGGCCGCCTGCCTCACCGGGACCCAGGGGAAGGACCCGGGCTGGGACCCGCTCGGCACGGCGGTGCGCGCGGCGCACGACCGGAGCCTGGAACTGCACGCCTGGTTCAACCCCTACCGGGTGGCGAACCACACCGACCCCACCCGCCTCACCGCCTCCCACCCGGCCCGGCTGAACCCGAGCTGGGTCGTGCCGTACGGGGGGAAGCTCTACTACAACCCCGGGCTGCCGGAGGTCCGCCGCTTCGTCCAGGACGCGATGCTGGACGCCGTGCGGCGCTACGACATCGACGCGGTGCACTGGGACGACTACTTCTACCCGTATCCGGTGGCCGGTCAGACCTTCGACGACGACGCGGAGTTCGAGCGGTACGGCGGCGGCTTCGCCGACCGGGCGGCCTGGCGGCGCGACAACATCGACCGGCTCGTGCGCGAGACGGGGGAGCGGATCCGGCAGATCAAGCCCCACGTCCGCTTCGGCGTCAGCCCCTTCGCGGTCTGGCGCAACGCGGCGACCGATCCGCTGGGTTCGGACACCCGGGCGGGAGTGCAGACCTATGACGACCTGTACGCCGACACCCGCAAGTGGGTCAGGGAAGGGTGGATCGACTACATCTGCCCGCAGATCTACTGGCACGTCGGCCAGGCCGCCGCCGACTACGCCAAGGTCCTCGCCTGGTGGAGCCGGACCGTCCGGGGCACGGGCGTCGAGCTGTACGTGGGCGAGGCGCTGTACAAGGCGGGTGACCCCGCCCAGGCGGATCCCTGGCAGGACCCGGCGGAGCTCTCCCGCCACCTCACCCTCGCCCGGGACCACGCGGAGGTGGGCGGCCATGTCTTCTTCTCCGGGAAGAGCGTGATGGCGGACCGGATCGGCGCGATGCGACGCGTGGTGGCCGACCACTACACGGACCGGGTCCGGCTCTATCCGGACCGGGGCCGCACGTATCCGCACCGCGGGCGCCCTTCGGCGAGGTGATCCGGGTCCCGGGTCCCGGGTCCGGTCTCCGGCGGTGCGCGCGGGGGCCGGGCCGACCGGGGCAGCGCATGGCTGAGGGCAGCGCATGAGCGCATGGCTGACGGGCGCGCGGGGGCCGGGGCACGGGTGTGCGGGCCCCGGCCACCGCGCATCCTGCCGCTACGGCCCGTCCTTCGGCGCCTCCCTGTGCTGGACGACGCTGTCGGGGCCCGGTGACATCAGGTGTTCACGGCCGTCCTCGAAGCGGAGCCGGTACGGGGGAGCGCCCCCGTCGCCGAGCACCTCGATGATCTCGGCGACCCGGTCGTGCTGTCCCACGGTCCTGCCGTGCATCAGCAGCCGGTCGCCCGTGTGTGCCTCCATCGGGAGCGCCCTCCTCACAGGGGGAGACGGTGTCCGTGTCGACAAGTCTATGACCGTACGCGCCGGGATTCCCCCGCTGCGCCGCGGCCGGCCCGCTGGGTGGCGGCGATGCAGACGAGCACGGCCACCGCCGCGACCGGAGCCGCGGCGGACATCTCCTCGCCGAGCAGGAGGAAGGACCACACGAGCGTGAGCAGCGGCTGGGCGAGCTGGAGCTGACTGGCCCGGGCGACCCCGATCGCCGCCATGCCCCGGTACCAGACGTACAGCCCGAGGAAGGTCGACCCGGCGGCGACCCACACCAGGCCGAGGACGCCGTGGGCGTTCAGGTGCACGGGTTCGAGGGGCAGGGCCACCAGGGCGCCCGCCACCGCGAGCGGCAGGCACAGGACCAGGGCCCAGCCGATCACGTGCCATCCCGGCATCAGTCGGGCCAGCCGGCCGCCCTCGGTATACCCGGCCGCGCACACGAGGAGCGCGCCGAACAGGTACAGGTCGCCGGGGGCGAGAGCCCCGCCGCTCTGCTGCACGGTGAAGGCGATCACCACGGTGGCCCCGGCGAGAGCCGCGGTCCAGAACGTGCGTGAAGGGCGCTCGCCGGTGCGCAGGGACCCCAGCACCGCCGTGGTCAGCGGCAGCAGGCCCACGACCACGGCCGCGTGCGAGGTGGTGGAGGTCTCCAGGGCCAGCGTCGTCAGCAGGGGGAAGCCCACCACCACCCCGCCCCCGACGACCGCGAGGCCGGCCCAGTGCCGGCGTTCGGGCAACGGGACGCGCGCGGCCAGCAGCACACTGCCCGCGATCAGGGCCGCGAGCACGCTGCGCAGAGCGACCAGGGACCAGGGGCCGAAACTCTCCAGCCCCCAGGCCGTGGCCGGGAAGGTGAGCGAGAACGCCACCACGCCGAGCCCGGCGAGCACGGTGCCGCTCCGGCTGGCCGAGGACCCCGTCGCGGGGCTGCCTCCCGACCTGTCCGCGGCCGAAGCCGTGGCCGCTTCCGACGGGATCGCCCGAGCGGTCCGAGGGGTGCCGACCGACTCGGCAACCGCTATCGACGACGACGGGATAGCGCTATTATCTGCTCTCATGCAAGAGCGTAGCAGCGTCGCCGAACTGGTTACTTCCCTGCGGGGGGATCTGAACCGCTACTCTCCTGGTGGAAAGCTGCCGTCCAGTCGCGCGCTCGTCGAGCGGTTCCGGGTCAGCCCCGTCACCGTCTCCCGCGCCATCGCCCAGCTCGCCGCCGAGGGGCTCGTCGTCACCCGCCCCGGCTCCGGCGCCTTCCGGGCGCATCCGCGCGTCGCGCCGCCCGCGCCGGGCGACACGTCCTGGCAGGAGGTGTCGCTGAGCGGCGACGGCGGGCCCGAGGTGGTGCCGCGCACCGTGGACGCCTCCGGCGTGCTGGTCACCCTCGCCGCGCCGCCGCCCGGCGTCATCGAGTTCAACGGCGGCTACCTCCACGCCTCCCTCCAGCCCGAGCGGGCGCTCTCCGCGGCCCTGGCCCGCGCGGGCCGCAGGCCCGGCGCCTGGGGCCGCCCCCCGACGGACGGACTGCCCGAACTGCGTTCCTGGTTCGCCCGCGAGATCGGCCCCGCCGTCTCGGGCACCGACGTCCTGATCACCGCGGGTGGCCAGAGCGCCCTGGCCACCGCGCTGCGCGCGCTCGCCCCGCCCGGTGCCCCGGTCCTCGTGGAGTCGCCCACCTACCCCGGGATGCTCGCCGCCGCCCGTGCCACCGGGCTGCGCCCCGTCCCCGTGCCGATGGACGCCGACGGGGTACGGCCCGAGCTGCTCGCCGACGCCTTCCGGGCCACCGGCGCCCGGGTCTTCGTCACCCAGCCGCTCTTCCAGAACCCCACCGGGACCACCCTCGCCCCCTCCCGCCGCCCCCAGGTCCTGGCGATCGCCCGCGCGGCCGGGGCCTTCGTGGTCGAGGACGACTTCGCCCGCCGGCTCGTCCACGACGACGCCGGACCGCTTCCGGCGCCGCTGGCCGCCGACGATCCCGACGGCGTCGTCGTCCACGTCTGCTCGCTGACCAAGGTCACCTCGCCCAGCCTGCGGGTCGGTGCCCTGGCCGCCCGCGGGCCGGTGCTGGAGCGCCTGCGGGCCATCCAGGTCGTCGACAGCTTCTTCGTGCCCCGGCCGCTCCAGGAAGCCGCGCTGGAACTCGTCGGCTCCCCGTCCTGGGACCGCCACCTCGCCGCCGTCGCCACCGAGCTGAGGCACCGCCGTACGGCCATGGCGGCGGCTCTCGGCGGCGAGCTGCCGGAACTCGCGCTGCCGCATCTCCCGGCGGGCGGCGGCAGCCTCTGGCTCCGGCTCCCCGGAGGCGCCGCGGGAGCGGCCACCGACGAGCCGGCCGTCGTCTCGGCCGCCCTGCGCGCCTCCGTCGCCATCGCCCCCGGGCGCCCCTACTTCTGCGCCGAACCCCCGGCCGGCCACGTCCGCCTGAGCTTCGCCGCGGTCTCCGGGGCGGCCGAGATCGCGGAGGGCGTCCGCCGCCTTCGTACCGCCTTCGACGGGCTCCTGGGCGGCTGACGCGGCGCGCCCCGACGTGCGCGCCCTCTTGACCAAACAGGCGTTCGGCCCCACGATCCCGCCATGACGCTTCGGGTCTCCCTGGTCGCAGCGGCGCGCAGCTCCTCCCGGCTGGCCGAACGCTTCGACGACGACCGGCCGCTCGATCAGGCCGGCTGGCACGAGGTGCAGCTCGTCGCCCACAGGCTCGTGCCGCTCGGCGCCGCCGAGCTGCGGTACTGCTCGCCCACCCCGCGCAGCCGTGCCACCGGGGACGCCCTCGGCTTCGCGCCCATGGCGCAGCCGGCCCTGCGCGACTGGGACATGGGCCGCTGGCGTGGGCTGACGCTGGGCGAGGTCACCGCCCGGGAACCGGCCGCCGTGGACCACTGGTTGGCGGACCCGCGCAGCGCGCCGCACGGCGGCGAGTCGATGCTCGGCTTCATCGGGCGGGTCGGCGGCTGGCTGGACACCCGTCCCGCCGCCGACGGCCTCGTCGTCGCGGTCGCCGAACCCGCCGTGATCAGGGCCGCCCTCGTCTACGCCCTGAACGCTCCGCCCTCCGCGTACTGGAACGTCGACGTCCGTCCGTTGTCCACCATCACGCTGACCGGCCTGCCGGGCCGCTGGAGCCTGAGCCTGGAGGCGGGCATCCGCTGACCCGGGCGGGGCCGGGGAGGCGGCCAGGGCCTGGTGTGCAGCCCCTTCCAACGCGCCCCCGACCTCTGGCCGAGCGGTGCGAACCGCTCCTACGGCCCCGGCCCCGGCCCACGGGCGCTCGGCCGCGACGGTGCGGGCGGCTCCTGCGTCCGGCCGGCTCGGATGCACCGATCGCCGTCGGGTACGTCATGAACCGGATGGGCTCCCAGCTCCCCGACGCCCCGCGCGGGACGGCCCTGGTGGACGCCGTCCGAGCGGCCCACGGGGAGACCACCGCGAGGTGAGCGGAACAGGTCGTCCGCGGTGCCGAGCCAACCCGGGTTTCGCCTGCGGTTGCCAGGAATGTGAGGATGTCACCATGACAACCAAGGTCTACTTCGACATCACCATCGACAATGCGCCCGCAGGGCGGATCACGTTCAACCTGTTCGACGACGTCGTCCCTAAGACGGCGGAGAACTTCCGCGCGCTCGCCACCGGCGAGAAGGGCTTCGGCTACGCCGGCTCCTCCTTCCACCGCGTCATCACGGACTTCATGCTCCAGGGCGGCGACTTCACCCGCGGTGACGGCACCGGCGGCAAGAGCATCTACGGCGAGAAGTTCGCCGACGAGAACTTCACGCTCAAGCACGACCGTGTGGGCCTGCTCTCGATGGCCAACGCCGGGAAGAACACCAACGGTTCGCAGTTCTTCATCACCACGGTGCTCACCCCGTGGCTGGACGGCAAGCACGTGGTCTTCGGTGAGGTCGCCGACGACGACAGCATGGCCCTGGTCCGCAAGATCGAGGCGCTCGGCTCCTCCAGCGGCAAGACCCGCGCCAAGGTCACCATCGACAAGTCCGGCGTTCTCTGACCGGTCCGATAACCCGACGGGCCCGTGGCGGGGCCGTTCCACCGACGTACGCGTCGGCGGGGCGGAACCCGGCCACGGGCCCGTGGTGTGCGGCCGCCGGTTTCCCTGCCACGTACCCCGGACTCGGGCATAATTTGACGTGTCCACAACGGGGGAGACGTGATGCGACGCACCGATGCCGCACGAGAACTGGGCGGATTCGTCCGGGAGCACCGCACGGACGGCAGCAGACGTCTGCGCCTGGCAGCAATCCTTCTGGTCGTCGGCGCCGTCGGCGCCGCCCTGGGAGCGCCCGTGACCATCGCCTCCATCGGGACCACCGACGGCGCGCCCGAACTGGCGGGCCTGCTGCTCGGGGTGGGACTGGTCGGGCTGGGCCTCGGAGTGTGGCGCCTGATACAGGCCCGCCGCACCCGGGAGCAGTGTTTCGACGTCCACGAGCGGGGGCTCACCCACCGGGTCGCGGGCAACGCCACGCTGATCCCCTGGACGGACATCGAGCGGATCGGCTCCGCCTCGACCGAGGACGGACGCCCGCTCGCCGAGGCCCGGGGGACGGGCTTCGGCTTCGCCATCGAACTGCGCGACGCGCGGAAGATCCGGGTGGACACGTTCACCGAGGACGCGCGGGAACTGGCCGGGACGATTCACCGTGCGGTGAACCTGGGCCAGTTCCCTCAGGGACGGGGCCGTCGCCCCTGACGCCAGGCGCGTTCGTCCGCCGGTCCGCTGATGGCCGGATTACCGATGATGGGATTACTGTCGGCCGGACTGCGCGGCCCGCTCGGCGTTGCGCTCCTTGATCCGGGCGGACTCCTTGCGCACCTCGGCCTGCGTGGCGCGCTCCTTCTCGAGCCACTCGGGCATCTCGTCCTTCAGCGCGTCGATCTGCTCGGTGGTGAGCGCCTCGGTGACCCCGCCGCGGGCGAGCCCCGCGATGGAGATGCCGAGCTTCGCGGCGACGACCGGGCGGGGGTGCGGGCCGGTGCGGCGCAGCTCCACCAGCCAGGCGGGCGGGTCGGTCTGGAGGGCGTTGAGCTCGGTGCGGGAGACGGCACCCTCCTGGAACTCGGCGGGGGTGGCCTGGAGGTACACACCCAGCTTCTTCGCCGCCGTGGCGGGCTTCATGGTCTGGGCGGTCTTGTGCGACGTCATGGGTCCAGGGTATCGACCATGGGACATACCTCCGACCACCTGCCGGTAGCCTGGTTCCGTGACAGGCTCGGACATCCCCTCATCCTTCAGGCTCGCGTACGTTCCCGGCGTGACGCCCACCAAGTGGGTGAGGGTCTGGCGCGAGCGGCTGCCCCACACCTCTCTGGAACTCGTCCAGGCCACCGCGGCCGAGGCGCCGGAGCTGCTGGCGGACGGCGGCGCGGACGCCGGTCTCGTACGGCTCCCGGTCGACCGGGACGTCCTGAGCGCCATCCCCCTCTACACCGAGACGACCGTCGTCGTGATCCCCAAGGACCACGTCGCGACCGCCGCGGAGGAGGTGTCGCTCGCCGAGCTGTCCGACGAGATCGTGCTGCACCCGCTGGACGACCTCCTCGCCTGGGAGACCCTGCCCGGCCGCCCCGCCGTCGAGCGCCCGGCGACCACGGCGGACGCGATCGAGCTGGTGGCGGCGGGCGTGGGCGTCCTCCTCGTCCCGCAGTCCCTGGCCCGCCTCCACCACCGTAAGGACCTCACCTACCGTCCGGTCCCGGACGCTCCCGAGTCACGCGTCGCCCTGTCCTGGCCCGAGGCGGAGGCCACCCCCGACCTGGTGGAGGAGTTCATCGGGATCGTCCGGGGGCGCACCGTGAACAGCACCCGTGGCCGCGCGGCCACCCCGCCGCGTCCGGCGAAGAACAAAGCGAAGGACAAGGGCAAGGACAAGGGCAACAAGAGCAAGGACAACAAGGGCAAGGACAACAAGGCCAAGCGGGCTGGGGCGGGCGGTGGCGCTGGCGGCGCCCGGAACAGGTCCGCGGCGGGCAGGAAGCCCCAGTCGGGCGGCCGGACCGGCGGCCAGGGCGGCAAGCGCGGAAAGCCGCGGGACCGGTAGCGTACCGAGCTCCGGCCCGCGAGGCGTCGCATCCGGATTCGGCCCGCGAACGCCACCACACGCCGGTTGTCTCGTTGATGGGGCAACCGCCGTATGCAGGGGAGCGTCCGTCCGATGCCGAACATCCGCAGACCGATCCCGAACATCCGCAGGTGGTCGTCGACCGCGCGCGGGCCGTTGCCGAGCACCCGCAGAGCCCAGCGCCTCGGCCTCGTCGGGATGCTGCTCATCGCCGTGGCCTTCGCCGGGTTCCAGCTGACAGCCGTCACCGGTCGGGCCTCGCCCGACACGAAGAACTACCTCTCCTACGCCCTGAGCCTCAGCGGCGCGGACCGCCAGGAGGCGGGCCGGCTGGCCATCGACTACTCCTGCGCCAGCGGCCAGCACCAACTGGACTTCATCCCCTGGACCAGCAGGAAGGCCGCGGGAGAGTCGGAGGAGAGTTGCGTACGCCGGTTGAACGACTCGGTCGCGTACTGGTCGGACCACGGCAACACGTCGGGGATGACCGCACCGTTCGCCAACCAGCGCTTCATGGCCATCTTCGAGGCCAGGCCCGGCTATCCGCTGTTCCTGGTCCCCTTCGTGGCCGCCTTCGGAGCGACCTGGGGTCTCTGGCTCGCCGGGCTCGTCGTCGCGCTGGCCGGAAGCGTCTGCGTCCTGCTCACCCTGCGGGCCGCGGGGGCTTCCCGGCGGGCCGGGCTGGCCGGGCAGGCCCTGTACCTCGCCCTGCCCACCGGCACCGTCGCCATGAACCCCCTGAGCGACGGGCTCTCCCTGGCGCTCGGCACGGCGGTCGCCCTCGGCTGCGTCCTGCTGCTGCGGGACCGGCCCCGTACGGGCACGGCGCTCGTGACGGGCGGCCTCGCCCTGATGTTCCTCGTCCGCTACTCGCAGGCACTGCTGCTGGCGGCCGCTCTCGCGGGCGTCTTCCTGGCCCGGGCCGGGTGGCTCCGGTGGAAGCGACGGGCGCTCGCCCCCGCACTCCGGGCGGCCGGACTGTGCGGTGCGCTGGCGGCGATCGTCTACGCCGGGGCGCATCTCCTGTCCTGGCCCATGGGCGAGGACAGCGCCCAGGACCTGCTGACCCACCACTACCAGCGCCCCGACCGGCCCGACCCCTGGCCCGAGTTCTTCGTCCAGGAGCGGGTCTTCTGGTCGGCGTGGCTCCGGCGCCAGGCCACCTACCCGGTCCTCCCCGTCCTGCTCGCGCTCTCGGCCTGGGCGCTGCTGAGACGGCGCTCCGTGGTGCTGCCCGTCGCCCTGGCGGCAGGGGCGGCGGGCCTCCTCAACCAGGCGGGCCACCCGAACCTCGACCAACTGCTGGGCCACCGCCTCATCGTGTTCGTCTGGCTGCTGCCCGTCCTGGCGATTCCGCTGCTCCTGGACCGGCCGCCGACCGACCCCCCGCCCCACGACGACACCACGCCACACGCCGCACCGGTTTCCGTGGGCGACGTCCCGGGTGAGGTCCCGAGCGACGTCGCGGGCGAGGTCCCGGGTGAGGTCCCGAGCGACGTCGCGGGCGACGTCCCGGGCGAGGTCCGTCACCCCACGTCGCGCAGCTGAAGAAGGTAGGCGGCGGTCAGCGCGACGGCGCGGTCCTCGTCGTGCAGCAGCTCCCGGAGAGCACGTGAGGAAGCCGTCCCCGGGACGCCCGCCAGCGCCTGGGTCAGCCGCCCGCGCGCCGACGCGCCGGTGGTGTCCCGGGAGAGGCGGTCCATGAGCACGGCCGCGATCCGGTCCGCCGCCGTGTCGTCGCCGGCCAGCAGGCTCAGCGCGTCGGCCGCATCGGTGTCGTTCGTCCCCGCCACGACCAGGTCGACGAGCGCCGGGACCGCATCGGCCTCGCCGCGCGTCCCGAGGGCCAGGGCGGCGCAGCCGCGGACCACGGCATCGGGGCTCGCCAGGGCGTCCCGCAGCAGCGCGGTGGCCTCACCGCCGGGCATCTCGGCGAGGGACCGTACGGCGCGTTCCCGCACCGCGGCCTCCGGTGAGCCGAGCCCCTCCGCCAGCAGCGCCGGGCCGCGGCCGCCCGATCGCGCCAGCGCCCAGCGAAGGGCCCCGGCCACCTGCGGGTCGCCCTCGCCGAGCGCCGCCTCGACCAGGGCCTCCACCGGTACCTCGTCCACCGAGGCGAGGGCGGCGCGCTGGCGGGCGTCGGCGCTCGTGGACCCCAACGCCCCCAGGAGCGTGACGACCTGGAGGACGTCCTCCCAGCCGGCCGGATCCGTGGCGTGGACGCGATGCAGCCGGGTGAGCAACTCGGTCTCCACCGCGATGCGTTCGCGCGTCCGACGGATCAGGTCGTCGACGAGTGCCGAGGGTGCGAAGCCGGGGTCGTCGAGGGCACGCCCGATCTCGCGCAACGACAGCCCCACCGCCCGCAGGCTCTCGACATGGAAGATCCGCTGGATGTCCTTCCCGGAGTACTCCCGGTAACCGGACCCCGTGCGGCCCGACGGCCGCACCAGACCGAGCGACTCGTAGTGCCGGAGCATGCGGGCACTGACTCCGGACCGCCGCGCGACTTCACCGATCAACATGCCTTAGGGACCTTCCTCCCCGGAGTGACCGGAGCCAGCGGAGCCGTCCCCGGTGTTCCCGGTGTTCCCGGTGTCCCCGGGGCCGCCGAGGGCCACGACGCGCTTCGCCTCCTCCACGGCGAGCGTGAATCCGGCGTCCGGGTCGCGCAGCAGCCGTTGGGTGGCGAGCGCGTGCGCGTGGACGAGCGGGTCGGGGCTCCTCGTCGCGGCGGCCAGTGCCGGCGCCGTCGCGTCTCCCAGGGCGACCAGCGCCTGGCTGAGACTCAGCCGGGTCTCCCGCCCGCCGCGCCCGAGCTGCGTCGCCAGCAGTACGGCCAACGCGGCCTCCTCTCCGTCCGGTACGAGTACCACCGCCGCCCGCCAGGCACTCCGCGCCACCTCGTCGTCGGCGTCGGTCAGGTGCGCCCGGGTGATCGCCGGCCACGCCCGCCGGTCCCCGATCTTGGACAGCGTGTGCAGCGCCTGGCTCCGCGCCCGCGTGCGCTCGGAGCGGAGCTCGCGGAGCAGCGGGGGAAGGGTGACGGACACCGGGTGACGGGTGAGCGCCCAGGTCAGCATGTCCCGTACGAAGAACTCCGGCTCGACCGCGCACCGCGCGACGAGCGTGCCGACGCAGCGCGGGTCCGGCGCCGAGCCGACCGCCAGAGCCGCGCGCAGCCGCACCGACGCACGGTCGTCCTCCAGCCCCCGCAGAGCTCGTACCGTGTCCGTGTCCGTGTCGTGTCCCGTGACCGTCATCGAGACCACCTCCTCGGCAAGCAGTGAAGAGCTTGTCACCGTGTCAAGGTCAACCCTGCCGTGTGCCTCGGCCGGGGGCCCGGCTCACGGGCCGCGCCAGACGTTGGCGAAAGCCGTGTTCTCGATGGTGCGCCGCTGGCGTACGGCCTCCAGCTCCATCACCGCTTCGTGGACGGTGGCGACCACGGTCGTCACCGTCTCGTCGTCGAGGCCGGGTTCGTCGTCGCCGGACCGCCCGTCGTCGATGCCCACGGCCGACGCGAGGGCGGCGAGGACGGGCTCCCTCTCCTCCCGGCGGTCGATGGCCCGGCGGCGGCCGGGGGTGTCGACCAGCTCTACGCGCCTGGGGCCGAAGGGCAGTCGGCCGCTCCTCTTCTGTGTGAGCTCGCCGTCCTTCTCCAGAGCGTCCTGGTAGGTGGCCGCGAGGTCCCGGCCGCGGCGCCACAGCCAGTCCTCGATCCGCTCGTGGGGCGGTTGCCGGGTGATCAGTGCGGCGGCCTCGCCGAGAAGCCGGTCGTCCGGCGTCGACGGCCCGTCCGGCACGATCAGGTCGCCGTCCACGGTGACGGTTCCCGTACCGATGAGATCGAGCAGTTCGGCTCCCGCGAGGGCGAGAGACAGGTCGCCCTGCCCCACGGTGTGCTCCGGTACCGGATCCATGGCGATGATGAACAGGTCTTTCGCCGTGGTCATGAACGGCTCCCCTCAGAGGCATCGGCAAGGCGGGCCCCGCCGGCCGCCCCGGCCAGGAGCCGGTTCGGCGGCGGGGCGACTGCTGCGACCAGTATCGCCCCCACCCGGACCATCCGGCCCTGGACCAGGGCCAGGTCCGGAGAAGTCGATGGCCCTCTCCCGGTGTGATCCCTAGGCTGGGCCGGTGAGCCATGGGAAAACCTCGTACGTCTGCCTCCCCTGCCGGGCCTCCTTCAAGCAGCCCCACGACCGGGCAAGGCAGCGGAACTGTCCGCGCTGTGCGGAGCCGATGATCCACGTGGGCTCGGCGTTCGCGGCGCCGAGGAGGCGGGACTCCGCGGCCTGGCGGGCCCTCGCTGTCCTGCTGAACGCGGGTGTGGGGTTCCACAAGAGCTGCTGCGGCGGGCCCGGATTCCGTCCACGGACCCCGAGTGAGGTGCGCGAGCGGCTGACGTACGCGCGGCGCAGCGGCACCCCGGTCGCCGAGGCGCTCGTCCGGTTCAACGTGCCGTAGGGCGTGATGGCCGTGGCTCGGACCCGGTCGGGCGGGCAGGCAGCCGTGTCCCCGGGGCTCCGTGGCGAGGCGGAGGGAACCCGCAGCCGGTCGTGGAGGACCGCGAAGGCGGTGCACGTGACGGGGAGGGTCACGGCCGCCGCGATCAGGAGCCCGACGATGACGGGGGCGAGGATGCCGGCGTAGTACGCGGCGAAGAAGTTGCCCGTGGCCTGTTCGACGAGGTCGCGGACGAGGGGCCGCAGGGGCAGGGCGATCTGTGCCACCAGCCGGAAAACCCCGGCGGCGAGAGCGGCCGACGGCAGCGCGAGGGCCGACGCGGGCCGCGCCGGCCCGTGTCCACGTCAGCGACCAGGAACGGCGCAGGGCCGCGCGGGGGCCGAGACCGGCGGCCGCGGCCGCCGGGGCGAGGGCGAGCGCGAGGCGCAGCAGCACGGCGATGAACAGGGCGGCCGCGGGGGAGACCATGACGAGCGTATGGGGCCACGATCCGCGTTCCAGGGGCTCCGGGGTGTCGAGGTGGTAGCCGGTGAGCCGGTCCGACACGGCGAAGACGAGCAGGGGCAGGGGCCAGACGATCAGGCCACGCAGCGTGTACACGGCGAGCACCGGTCGCAGCCGTCCGGGCACCGGGCTCCACGAGCGGTTTTCCCGGGCTGTCGCGGTGCAGTCGGCAGACTCCGCCGCGACAGCCCGGGAGCACACAGCCTGTAGGGCCGCGCTGCCGACGCCGAGGAGAAGCAGGAAGAGCGGGAGCGTGCCCAGGGCGACCGACGCCAGGTCGGTGTGGTCGTGCAAGCAGGGGTCCTCGGCTTGGTGGTACCAGACGCGTTGGTCGCGCATACGGGTGAAGACGGGCCAGGCGAGTGCGAAGACCGCGCCGGTCATCAGTAGCCCGGCCAGCCCGGACAGGCCGACGACGCGCGCCGTTTCACCCGCCAGGGTCCCCCGCCGCCGCAGGACGGCGAACGTCGCTGCGGCGAGGCCGGGTTGAGGGCTCCCACTCCTCGGCGGCGCGGGGTGGTCGTGCGGTGGGCGCATGGGACGACCTTCCTCCGCTCTACGTTCCGTACCGCACGGCTCCGTCATGTCCCCGGGGAGGACACCGGGCGGGCCCGGCGCGATTCTCCGCCGGGCGTCGACGCACCTGTCGTGCCACTGCTCGCCGAGCCCCGCGCCGGCTCCGGATCATGACCCGTCGCTTTGTGTGTCACCATATGTGCGCAGTGTCACGACGCCGTCACCTCGGTGGCCCGTGCGTCGGCGCGCCTGCGGAAACACGTTTCCCCGCCCGGCCCCACCCGCGACCGGCCCTGCCTGCCGGGAAGAGGGCCACGGCAACACCCTCATCACCAGAAGGATTTCACCCATGCGCTTCCGCTCCACCTTTGTCGCCGCTCTCGGCGCCGCTCTGCTGCTCGCCGCCGTCCCCTCCTCCGCCTCGGCCGCCGAGGGGCAGTTCCGCTACGACTACGTGACCGTCGAGGGGTATGAGGCGACCGGCTTCCTGAACAGCCCGCCCAGCGGCGAGTGCGTCAACCTCCCGGGCGTCGGCCTGGAGAACCCTGAGCCCGGGCACTCCCCGAAGAACCGCACGGACGCCTGGGCGGAGGTCTTCACGGACGTCGACTGCGAGGGTGCTTCCTTCCCCCTCCGCCCGCACACCGGCGGGGCCTCGGAGCGGCTGAAGGTGCGTTCGGTCGTCTTCCACTGACGCACTGACGCACTGACGCACTGTCGTATACCGAACCGTCGCCCACCCCTGAACCACCGCTGCACCCGCCGCCGTCCGTGACCCCCTACGGAGCCACGGGCGGCCGGACGTGCTGGGGGGCATCCTGTGCGGGGTCGGCCTTGGGGGAGCCCACGCCCCGCAGGGCGGTCATCGCGATGACCGCGGTGGTGGCGGCGACCAGAGCGCAGACGACGGCGACGATGTTCAGCCCACCGGTGTACGCGTCACGGGCGGCGGCCAGCGCCTGGTCGCCCAGCTCCGGGGAGAGCCGGCCTGCCGCGACGATGGTGCTCTCCAGGCTGTCCCCGGTGGCCCGGGCGGCTTCCTCGGGCAGCCCCTCGGGCACCTGGACCTGGCTGCGGTAGACGACGCTGCCGACGCTGCCCAGGGCTGCGATGCCCAGGGCGACGCCCAGGTCACCGCTGATCGAGGAGAGCGCCGCGGCGGATCCGCCCCTCTCCGGGGGGGCGGAACTGACCACCAGGTTGGTGCCGAGCGCCCCGGCGGGGCCGCTGCCGAAGAACACGACGATGAAACCGGACACCAGCAGCGGCAGTCCGCCGATCGGGTCGACGAAGGCGATCAGTACGTAGCCGACCGCGCCGATGCCGAGGCCCATGCCGACGACGAGCCCGAGCGGCAGCCGCTTCAGCAGCGTCGGGGCGATCTGCGCGGAGATGATGGAGGCGATGGCGGAGGGCACCATCCACAGCCCCGCCTCCATCGGGGACAGTCCCTCGACCATCTGGAAGTAGCCGGTGATGAACAGGTAGAACCCGCCCATGGCGACCATCGAGACCAGCAGGACCACCAGCGCGAAGCTGAACGAGGCGCTGCTGAACAGGCGCAGGTCCAGCAGCGGGCTTTCCAGCTTCCGCTGCCGCGAGACGAACAGTGTGCCCACCACGAGACCGACCAGGACCGCCCCGGCCGCCAGCGGGTCCCAGCCGTACTTGGCGAGCTCCTTGAGACCGTAGATGACCGGCAGGATCGTGCCGAGCGAGAGGGCCACGCTCAGCAGGTCCACCTTCCCTGCCTCGGCGTCCCGGTACTCGGGCAGCAGGATCGGCGCCAGGACCAGCAGAATCACCATGATCGGCACGCCCAGCAGGAAGACCGAGCCCCACCAGAAGTACTCCAGGAGCGCACCGCCGACCACGGGGCCCAGGGCGGTGCCGGCCATGAAGCAGCTGGCCCACACCGCGATGGCTCGGCCACGCTCCTGCGGGTCGTGGAACATGTTGCTGATCAGGGCGAGGGTGGACGGCATCAGCGTCGCCGCGGAGATGCCCAGCAGCGCGCGGGTGGCGATCAGCGTCTCGGCGCTGGTGGAGTAGGCGGCGAGCAGGGAGGTGAGACCGACGCAGGCGGCACCGATCATCAGGAGCTTGCGGCGGCCCACCCGGTCGCCGAGCGTGCCCATGGTGATCAGGAAGCCGGCGATCATGAAGCCGTAGATGTCCATCATCCACAGCGTCTGGGTCCCGGTGGGCTCCAGTGCCTCGGCGAGGTGCGGCAGGGCCAGGAAGAGGACGCTCTGGTCCAGTGAGATCAGCAGCGTGGGCAGGGCCAGCACGGCCAGCCCGGTCCATTCCCGGGCGCCCGCTTTGGGCGCGGAGGGCGCGGCGGCCTTCGATGACATGCGGTGTTCCTTCCGTGGTTTCCGTACGTGGATTTCGTACGTGGTTTCCGTACGTGCGGGTTCCGCGGGCGGCTCAGCCCGGGTAGGCGCCCTCGGCGCGGGCGTCCCGGAGCATGCGTCCCCACCAGGTCAGCTGGTCGAGCATCGACGTGGCCGCGGCGAGGGGGCCCTCGGGGTCCATCGGTCGGCCCCGGTCGTCGAACTGCTCCCGGCAGTCGGGGAAGGCGACGGAGTCGCGCACCGTGACGGCGTGCAGTCCGGGGAAGATCTGGCGCAGCTGCGCCACCGCCCGCAGACCGCCCGCGATGCCGCCGTAGGAGACGAAGCCCACCGGCTTGGCCTTCCACTCGTCGACGTACCAGTCGATGGCGTTCTTCAGCGAGGCGGGGAAGCTGTGGTTGTACTCCGGTGTCACGATCACGAACGCGTCGGACGCCGCCAGCCACGGTGCGAGGTCCCGCACCGCCTGCGGGGCGGGGGACCCGGCTGCCTCGGGGAGGACGTCGGGCAGCCACGCCTCGGCCAGGTCGATCACATCGACGTCGAGGTCGCCGCGCTTGGCGGCCTCGGCGGCGATCCAGTCGGCCGGAGCGGGGCCGAACCTGCCGGACCTGACGCTGCCGATGATGACGGCCACGCGCAGCCTGCGCTCGGGCATCCGGGTCTCCTTCGGTCGGCCGGCTTCTCCCGGCCGCCACTGTGCGCCCGGCCGCTCCCGGACTTCTCCCGGTTCGGTCTCGACCGGTGGCAGGACCGCGAGGGCCTGTCGATCGCCCCCTCGCCGGGATAGCGTGATCACATGCGTTTCGGTGTGCTCGGTCCCTTGGCGGTGTGGACGACGGACGGGCGGACGGTCCGCGTACCCGAGCTGAAGGTCCGCGCGCTGCTGGCCCTCCTCCTGGTCGAGCAGGGGCGGCCGGTCTCGGCCGACCGGCTGATCCACGAGCTGTGGGGCTCCAAACTGCCCAGCAACCCGACAGGGGTGCTCCAGACCAAGGTCTGGCAGCTGCGCCGCGCGCTGGAGGACGCCGAGCCCGGGGGGCGTGAGCTCGTGGTCTCCCTTGCCCCGGGGTATCGCCTGCGCGCGGACGGGGACGCGGTGGATTCCGGCCGGTTCCACCGGCTGGCGGCCGGAGCCCGGTCCGCCGGCGACCCGCGCGAGCGGGCGGCGCTGCTCGCGGACGCCCTGGCCGTGTGGCGTGGGCCGGCTTTCGCCGACTTCGCGGACGAGGAGTTCGCCCGTGCCGCACGGGACCGGCTGGACGAACAGCGGCTGACCGTTCTGGAGGAACAGGCGGAAGCGCGGCTGGAGTTGGGGGATCACGCGCTGGTCGCCGACGAGCTGGGCGACCTGGTCGCCCAGCACCCGTTGCGCGAGCGGCTGCGCACCGCGCACGTCCGGGCCCTGTACCTCGCGGGCCGGCAGGGGGCGGCGTTGAGCAGCTACGCTGAGCTGCGCGAGCAGTTGGCGGAGAACCTCGGGGTGGACCCCAGCCCCGGACTGGCGGCGCTGCACCGGTCGATCCTCGACCAGGACCCCCGGCTGACCGCGCCTCCCTCGCCCACGACCAGTGCTGTGCGTCCGGCGACGAACATCCCTGCCGCCCTCACCGAGCTCATCGGCCGGTCCGGGGCGATGGACGAGCTCCGCTCACTGCTGGCCGCCAACCGGCTGGTGACGCTCACGGGGGCGGGCGGTGTCGGCAAGACGCGGCTCGCCCTGGCGATGGCCTCCCAGGTCGTCGACCGGTTCCCGGGCGGGGTGCGTCTTGCCGAGTTCGCCGTGCTCGACCCGCCCCGGGGGACGGGGCGGCCGGGGACGTCCGTTCCGCCCGCCGGGGTGCACGAGGTGGTCGGCGCGGTGCTCGGGTTGCGCGACGACTCCGTCCCGAACCCGGTCGGGGGTGCGCCGCTCTCACCGGTGGACCGACTGGCGCACGCGCTGGGCGACGAACCCGCGCTGCTGGTCCTCGACAACTGTGAGCACGTGATCGAGGAGGTCGCCGAGCTGGCCGAGCGTCTGCTCAAGGCCGCACCCCGGCTGAGGATCCTGGCGACCAGTCAGAAGCCGTTGGGGATCACCGGCGAACACCTCCAGGAGGTACCGCCGCTGCGGCGCCCCGGCCCTGGGGCCGATCTCGGCCCGGCGGCCGTACGCCGCTTCAGCGCGGTAAGGTTGTTCGAGGCGCGTGCCAAGGCGGCGGCCCCCCGGTTCGTCCTCGACCGCGGCAATGTGGAGGCGGTCGTCTCGATCTGCCGCCGCCTGGACGGTATCCCGTTGGCCCTGGAGATGGCCGCGACCCGGGTCCGGTCCCTGGGGGTGGCCGAGCTGGAGGCCCGTCTGGACGACCGGTTCCCGCTGCTCGCGGCGGGCTCGCGCGGCGCTCCGGAACGGCATCGGACCCTGCGGGCGGTGATCGACTGGAGCTGGGGCCTCCTCGACGAGCAGGAACGCACGGTGCTGCGGCGGCTGGCCGTGCACGGCGACGGAGCCACCCTGGACGCGGCCGAGGCGGTCTGCGGGACCGAAGGGCCCGATCGCGCCCCGGTGATGGACCTGCTGGCCCGGCTGGTGGACTGCTCGCTGGTCGTCATGTCCGAGGGAACCGACGGCCCCCGTTACCGGCTGCTCGAATCGGTGGCGGCCTACTGCGTCGAACGCCTGCGGGGGAGCGGCGAGTTCGACGGGACGAGGCGGCTGCACCGGGCGTACTACACGGAGCTCGCCGAGCGCGCCGACCCGCATCTGCGGGGCCACGGTCAGCGGCAGTGGCTGCGCCGCCTGGACACTGAGACCGCCAACATACGGGCGGCGCTCGACAGCGCCGTACAGGGAGGGGACGCGGACCGGGCGCTGCGGCTGGTGAACGCCCTGGCCTGGTACTGGCGCCTGCGCGGCCGCAACCACGAGGCCGAGCGGTCCCTGGCCCTCGCGCTGTCGACGGCCGAAGACGCCGGCCCCCCGGCCCCCGAGGACACCGGAGCCCGCGCCCTCTCGGTGGCTCGGGCCACCGCCTGGCTGGGGGGCTTCCGGCTGACGATCCACGGCAGCACCGATCCCCGGACGGCTTACGAGGCCGCGCTCCGGCCCTACGCGGCGGTGGACGACCCCGCCGGACGGGCCAGGTCCCAGTGGTTCCTGGCCTCCACCCTCTACGGCATCGGGGACATGGCACCGAGCGAGGAGCTGGTCGCCCGCGCCCTGGACGGCTTCCGGTCGCTCGGCGACAGCTGGGGCACGGCCGCGGCCCTGGGCAGCCACACCTACCACGCGAAACTGCGCGGGGACTTCGGCGCCGTGCGGCACGACGGCGAGCGGAGTCTCGCCCTCTTCCGGGACCTGGGCGACCAGTGGGGGCAGCTCCAGGCCATGGTTCCGCTCCAGACCCTGGCGGAGGCCGTCGGCGACTACGCGTACGCCGGGCGGCTGTACCGGGAAGGGCTGCGCATGGCGGAGGCCCTCGGCCTGTGGCGGGATGTCGCCTTCCAGCTCTCGGGACTCGGACGGCTCGCGCTGCTCACCGGCGACCTGCCGGGGGCCCGGGAGCTGCACGAGAGGGCGCGCCGCCTCGCGG
The DNA here is from genome assembly GCF_000377965.1 of Streptomyces sp. CNB091. Lineage (NCBI taxonomy): Bacteria > Bacillati > Actinomycetota > Actinomycetes > Kitasatosporales > Streptomycetaceae > Streptomyces > Streptomyces sp. CNB091. Next base: position 38,834 of record NZ_KB899002.1, on the reverse strand, counting down.
CCGAGCAGTCGGACACGTTCGGGGAACAGTACGCCGAGATCGGGCTCGGGCTGGGGGCCCGCAGAGCCGGCGAACTCGACGCGGCCGAGGCCCACCTGCGCCAGGTACTCGAACTGCACCGGCGGGTGGGGTACGAACCGGGAACGCCCCCGCTGATCCTGGTCGAGCTGGGGTTCATCGCCGAACTGCGGGGCGACGCGGACGAGGCCCTGCGCCTGCAGCGCGAGGGCCTGTCGGTGGCCCGCGCCACCGGCGACCCGCGGTCGGTCGCGCTGGCGCTGGAAGGGCTGGCCGGAGCGGAACTGCTGAGGGGGCGGCCCGAGGGGGCAGCCCGGTACCTGGGAGCCGCGGCGGCGGCCAGGGACGCGGTCGGGCTGCCGCTGCCCGCAGGGGAGCGGCACGACGTCGACCGCGTCTCGGCCCGGACCGTGGACCTCCTCGGCCGGGAGGCCTACGAGGCCCGGTTCGCCGAAGGCGGCGAGACGGTGGAACAGCTCCCGGGCCCAGACGTGCGCACCGGGCAGCAGCGCTCCCTCTCGTCCCACGCCAGGGGAGCCGTGGGCACGACGAACGCGTAGAGGAAGGTGTCCGCGACGCTCCCCACGCCGGGCAACGGCGGCACCGCGCGGCCGGCTTCGGCGCTCATATCGGCCCGCCGACCGCCAAGGTCGGAAGCGCCGTTTCGGAGCCTCCCCCTGTCAGGGTATGACGCTGAGCAAGGGGCATGTCCCGTTGTCGTGGTGCGGCCCGGTCGAGCCGGCCGATGTCCTGGGGGCAGATCGTGTTCTTGTCGCCCTCGGGGAGACAGCGGCGGGGGCGGCTGCGGGCGGGCGAAAGCGTCAGGCAACCTCCGCCCGAACGGCTGCCCGGCCCCGCTCAGCTCCTCCGCTCGCCCAGGAAGCAGAATTCGTTGCCCTCCGGGTCGAGGAGGGTCACCCAGCGCTGCCCGTCCTGCGCGGTGTCGCGGCGCCGGGCGCCGAGGGAGAGCAGCCGGGCTACCTCGGCCTCCTGGTCGTCGGGGCGGAAGTCGGGGTGCAGCCGGTTCTTCGACGTCCTGCCCTCGGGGACGGGAGCGAAGAGCAGCCCCGGCATCCGGTCCGGCTCGGGCCCGATCTCGATGATCTCCTCCGATTCGTCGATCACTGCCCAGCCGAGAGCCTCGGCCCACCAGCGCCCGAGGGTGATGGGGTCGGAGGAGTCGACGATGATCTGTTCCCATGCGAGTGCCATGGGTGTGAGCTTGAACAGGGTCTGCGGAGTACGGACCGCGGCCTTCATGTCTCCGGAACAGCCCGCTCGCCCCGCCTCCCGTACGGCTTCCCGAAGGCTCAGCCGCTCGGTCTCGACGGGCCGCTGCCCGCAGCCGGTACACCTTTGCATAAAAGTGCGTCGATGCGTATAGTCATGCCATCGATCAGGAGGGTTACCGATGGTGGTACGAGCAGCAGTGGCAGGGGCGAGCGGCTACGCCGGCGGGGAGTTGCTCCGTCTTCTGCTGGCGCACCCGGACGTCGAGATCGGCGCCCTCACCGGGCACTCCAACGCCGGGCAGACGCTCGGCTCGCTCCAGCCGCATCTGCGGCCCCTGGCCGACCGGGTGCTGGAACCCACCACCGCCGAGGTGCTCGCCGGCCACGACGTCGTCTTCCTGGCGCTTCCGCACGGGCAGTCCGCCGCCGTCGCCGAGCAGTTGGGGCAGGAGGTTCTCGTCGTCGACATGGGGGCCGACTTCCGGCTGAAGGACGCCGGTGACTGGGAGACGTTCTACGGGTCCCCGCACGCCGGGACCTGGCCGTACGGCCTGCCCGAGCTGCCGGGCGGGCGGGCCGCGCTCGCCGGGACCCGGCGCATCGCCGTGCCCGGGTGCTACCCGACCGCCGTCTCCCTCGCGCTCTTCCCGGCGTACGAGGCCGGCCTCACCGAGCCGGAGGCCGTGATCGTCGCCGCGTCCGGCACCTCGGGTGCGGGCAAGGCGGCCAAGCCGCATCTGCTCGGCTCCGAGGTGATGGGCAACATGACCCCGTACGGCGTCGGCGGCGGGCACCGCCACACGCCGGAGATGATCCAGAACCTCAGCGCCGCCGCCGGGCAGCCGGTCACCGTCTCCTTCACGCCCACCCTCGCGCCCATGCCCCGCGGCATCCTCGCCACGTGCAGCGCGAAGGCCAAGCCCGGCGTGAGTGCGGAGGGCCTGCGGGCCGTGTACGAGAAGGCGTTCGCGGACGAGCCGTTCGTGGACCTGCTGCCCGAGGGGCAGTGGCCCGCCACCGCCGCGGTGTACGGCTCCAACGCCGTCCAGCTCCAGGTCGCGTACGACGCTGCCGCCGGGCGGATCATCGTGATCAGCGCCATCGACAACCTCGCCAAGGGCACCGCGGGCGGCGCCCTCCAGAGCATGAACATCGCCCTCGGACTCCCCGAGGACACAGGTCTTTCGACGATCGGAGTGGCACCGTGAGCGTCACGGCAGCACAGGGGTTCTCCGCGGCGGGCATCGCCGCGGGAATCAAGGAGAGCGGCGGCCCGGACCTGGCCCTCGTGGTCAACGACGGCCCGCGCCGCGCCGCCGCGGGCGTCTTCACCTCCAACCGCGTCAAGGCCGCCCCGGTGCTCTGGTCGGAGCAGGTCCTCAAGGGTGGCGAGGTCACCGCCGTCGTCCTCAACTCCGGTGGCGCCAACGCCTGCACGGGGCCCCAGGGCTTCCAGGACACCCACGCCACCGCCGAGAAGGCGGCGGCAGTGCTGGACGGCCACAGCGCGGGCGAGATCGCCGTCGCCTCCACCGGGCTCATCGGCCTGCTGCTCCCCATGGACAAGCTGCTCCCCGGCATCGAGCAGGCGGCCGCCGCGCTCAGCGAACACGGCGGTGAGAAGGCCGCCATCGCCATCAAGACCACCGACACCGTGCACAAGACGGCCGTCGCGGGCGGCGAGGGCTGGACCGTCGGCGGCATGGCCAAGGGCGCGGGCATGCTCGCCCCGGGCCTGGCCACCATGCTCGTCGTCCTCACCACCGACGCCGACGTCCCCGCACCCGCACTGGACGCCGCCCTGCGCGAGGCCACCCGGACCACCTTCGACCGGGTCGACTCCGACGGCTGCATGTCCACCAACGACACCGTGCTGCTGCTGGCCTCCGGCGCCAGCGGCATCACCCCGGAACAGGGCGAGTTCGCCGAGGCCGTACGGGCCGTCTGCGCGGACCTGGCCCGGCAGCTCATCGGCGACGCCGAGGGCGCGTCCAAGGACATCCGGATCGAGGTGATCAACGCGGCCACCGAGGACGACGCCGTCGAGGTCGGCCGGTCCATCGCCCGCAACAACCTCCTCAAGTGCGCCATCCACGGCGAGGACCCCAACTGGGGCCGGGTCCTCTCCGCGATCGGCACCACGCGGGCCGCCTTCGAGCCGGACCGGCTCAACGTCGCCATCAACGACGTCTGGGTCTGCAAGAACGGCAGCGTGGGCGAGGACCGCGAACGCGTCGACATGCGCTACCGGGAGGTCAGGATCACCGCCGACCTCGCCGCCGGCGCCGAGTCGGCCGTCATCTGGGCCAACGACCTCACCGCGGAGTACGTCCACGAGAACAGCGCGTACAGCTCATGACCACAGCGCGGAAGCACACCGCACTCCCGAAGGCGCAGATCCTCATCGAGGCGCTGCCCTGGCTGACCCGGCACCACGGCAGGACCGTCGTCATCAAGTTCGGCGGCAACGCCATGATCGACGAGGAGCTGAAGGCCGCCTTCGCCCAGGACGTCGTCTTCCTGCGGCACGCCGGCCTCAAGCCCGTCGTCGTGCACGGCGGCGGCCCGCAGATCAGCGCGCAGCTCGACAAGCAGGGCCTGGTCAGCGAGTTCAAGGCGGGGCTGCGGGTCACCACCCCCGAGGCGATGGACGTCGTCCGGATGGTGCTCGCCGGACAGGTCCAGCGTGAACTCGTCGGCCTCCTCAACCAGCACGGCCCCCTCGCCGTCGGCATGACCGGCGAGGACGCCCACACCATCACCGCCGTCCAGCACCGGCCCACCATCGACGGCGAGCGCGTCGACATCGGCCGGGTCGGCGAGATCACCGCCATCGACACGGGGGCCATCCAGGCGCTGCTGGACGACGGCCGCATCCCGGTCATCTCCTCCATCGCCCGCTCCGCCGACGACCACCACGTCTACAACGTCAACGCCGACACCGCGGCCGCCGCACTCGCCGCCGCGCTGAACGCCGAGACGCTGATGGTCCTCACCGACGTCGAGGGCCTGTACGAGGACTGGCCCAACAGCGACGACGTCATCAGCCGGCTCACCGCGAGCCAACTGGAGAAGCTGCTGCCCGAGCTGTCCAGCGGCATGGTCCCCAAGATGCGGGGCTGTCTGCACGCCGTGCGCAACGGCGTCGAGACCGCCCGCGTCATCGACGGCCGCGTCCAGCACTCGATCCTGCTGGAGATCTTCACCGACGAGGGCATCGGCACGATGGTCGTGCCGGACGCCCCCATCGACGTACACACAGGGCCTGAACGGGGGGAATCATGACCGGCGCAGAGACCGTCACAGAGACTGCCGGACTCATCTCGCGGTGGCAGGGCGCGCTCATGGACAACTACGGCACGCCCCGGCTGCCGCTCGTCCGCGGCGAGGGCGCCTACGTCTGGGACGCGGAAGGCACCCGCCACCTCGACTTCGTCGGCGGTATCGCGGTCAACGCCCTCGGACACGCCCACCCCGCCGTCGTCGAGGCCGTCTCCACCCAGATCGCCTCCCTCGGACACGTGTCGAACCTGTTCATCGCCGAGCCGCCCATCGCGCTCGCCGAGCGGCTGCTCCAGCTGTTCGGCCGTCAGGGGCGGGTCTTCTTCGCCAACTCCGGCGCGGAGGCCAACGAGGCCGCCTTCAAGATCGGGCGGCTCACCGGGCGCACCCATATGGTCGCCACCGACGGCGGCTTCCACGGCAGGACGATGGGCGCGCTCGCCCTCACCGGCCAGCCCGGGAAGCAGGAGCCCTTCCGCCCGCTGCCCGGTGACGTCACCCACGTTCCTTACGGGGACGCCGCCGCGCTGAAGGCCGCGGTGACCACCGACACCGCGCTGGTCATCATCGAGCCGATGCAGGGCGAGAACGGCGTCGTCGTCCCGCCAAAGGGCTATCTGGAGGCCGCCCGGGAGATCACCCGGGCGACCGGCACCCTGCTCGTCCTGGACGAGGTCCAGACGGGCGTCGGCCGCTGCGGCCAGTGGTTCGAGCACCAGGCCCACCAGGGAGTCGAGCCGGACATCGTCACTCTCGCCAAGGGCCTCGGCGGCGGACTGCCGATCGGCGCGACGGTCGCCTTCGGACCGGCGGCCGACCTGCTGAAGCCGGGGCACCACGGCACGACGTTCGGCGGCAACCCGGTCGCCTGCGCCGCCGGGCTCGCCGTCATCGACACCCTCGCGGCCGACGGCGTGCTCGCCGAGGTCAAGCGGCTCGGGGAGAAGATCCGCGACGGCGTCGAGGCGCTGGGACACCCACTGGTCTCCCACGTCCGCGGCGCGGGCCTGCTGCTGGGTATCGTGCTCACCGGACCCCTCGCACCGCAGGTGCAGCAGGCGGCCCAGGGAGCCGGCCTCCTGGTGAACGCGCCCGCCCCCGATGTCGTACGGCTCATGCCGCCGCTGATCATCGGTGACGCGGAGGTGGACGCGTTCCTGGAGATCCTGCCGAGCGCTCTCGACGCGGCATACGGGGACGGACGATCCGGAGCATGACCCTCCGGAGAATGAGGCGACGACGATGACCGAGGCGCAGGAATCCGAGCACGGCGGGCCGTCCGTGCCGCAGACCCGCACCGCCCGCCACCGCCGGATCGTGGACATTCTGAACCGGCAGCCGGTCCGCTCGCAGAGCCAGCTGGCCAAGCTTCTCGCCGACGACGGGCTGAGCGTCACCCAGGCGACGCTCTCCCGCGACCTCGACGAGCTGGGCGCGGTGAAGATCCGCAACACCGGCGGCGAGCTGATCTACGCGGTGCCGAGCGAGGGCGGATTCCGCACCCCGCAGGCCCCGCTGGGCGGTTCGGCCAAGGAGGAGCGGATGCGTCGGCTCTCGGCCGAGCTGCTCATCTCGGCGGAGGCCTCGGCCAACCTCGTGGTGCTGCGCACTCCGCCGGGCGCGGCCCAGTTCCTCGCCTCGGCCATCGACCAGGCCGAACTGCACGACGTCCTCGGCACCATCGCGGGCGACGACACGCTGATGCTGATCAGCCGCGACCCGAACGGCGGCCAGGCGCTCGCCGACCACCTGCTGAGGCTCGCTCAGAACGACCGTCAGGCGTAACGAGGGCCGGATGGGTTGATGCCGTGGGCGGCGGACCCCACCCTCGCACGGGCGAGGAACGCCGCTGCGGTGAAACCCTTCTCGTCGTCCAGGGGTTCGGTGCGGACGAGCCGGGAGGCGGTCGTCGACGATGGAGCGCAGGCGGATGCGGCCGCGCTTCGCGTCGGCCGCGTCCGCCCGTGCCGTCACCTTGGCCCGGTCGCTGTTGCGGCTGTGGACCCGTCGGCCTCCGCCGTCGGGGATCCGGCCGTGAGCCGGACCTGACCAACCAGAAAGAGAACCTCAACCAACCCTCAATTCGGCCTCGTTCGATGCTCGTGAGAAATACTGTGCGACATGTGATCACAGAGGCAGAGAGGGCTCCGATGCAGCCATTGACGGACGACGATCCGCGCCAGGTCGGACCTTTCCGCATCATCGAGCGGCTGGGCACGGGCGGTATGGGCCGGGTCTATCTCGGCCGGGCCGCGGACGGGCGGGCGGTGGCGGTGAAGACGGCGCGGCGCGAACTCGCCGACGGCGGCAGCTTCCGGAAGCGCTTCGCCCGCGAAGTGGCCGCGGCCCAACGGGTCGGTGGACCGTTCGTGGCACCGGTGATCGACGCCGCCCCCGAGGCCGATGTGCCGTGGATGGCCACCGAGTACGTACCGGGCCTCTCCCTGACCGTCGTCGTGGACCGCTACGGGCCCTTACCCGAACACACCGTCACCCTGCTGGCCTCAGGTCTCCTGCAGGCACTCTCCGCCGTGCACGACCAGGGACTGGTCCATCGCGACCTCAAACCCTCCAACATCATCCTCACCTCCGCCGGGCCGCGCGTCATCGACTTCGGGATCGCCTACTCCGCGATCGACACCGTGCTGACGACGTACGGTGCCGTCCTCGGCACCCCCGGATTCATGGCCCCCGAACAACTCGCGATGGGCTCGGAGATCACGGAAGCGACGGACGTCTTCGCCTTCGGCAGCGTCCTCGTCTTCGCCGCGACCGGCAACGGCCCCTTCGGAACCGGTCATCCGCAGGTCCTGATGTACCGCACCATGAACGACGCCCCCCGGCTGGACAGCGTCCCCGGAGACCTGGCACGGACCGTGGCGGCCTGCCTGGACAAGCAGCCGGACCGGCGGCCAACGGTCGCGGCCCTCGGACGGCACTTCGGCACGCACCGCTTCGACAACTGGCTCACGGGTCCCCTCGACTCCGATCTGCGCCGACTCCTCGCGCGGCTGAACGACCCCAGAGTCGCCTTCTCGCCGCGGGCCGCGGACAGCATGCCCACAGCTCCCGGCACGGCACGGCCCACGGAGGGGCCGATCGCCGTGAACGAAGCGAAGACCGCCGTCGGCGCCTCCGCCCCGGGCGGTGGCGGCTCAGCAGCATCCACCCTTGGCCCCGGAACCCGGCCGGCGTCCCCGAGGATGAGCCGACGCGGCGCGCTGGCCGCCCTCTCCCTCGCCGGGATCGCAGCGGGAGGCGGGGCGCTTTCCTGGGTCCTGCGGCCCGAGGACAAGGAGAACGGCGCGAACGGGGACGAGGCCGCGCCCAGGAGTCCGGACGGGGACACCGAGGGCGACGGGGAATCCAGCGAGCCCCCGCCCCCCGAAACCGGTGAGGCCGTCTTCGAACTGCCCAGCGGCAAAGTGAAGATCGACGCGGTCATGCCGGTGCCGGACGACCCGGTAGGGCACGCCCCGAGCGGGTACTGGCTGTTCACCGGCGACCAGTACCTCCGCGTCAGGCTCTCCACCGACGGCTACCCGGTACGGAAGAACCTGAAGGAACCCTCCGGGCTGGACGCGTGGAACACCATCGGGAAGCAACCCGCTTTCCGGGACGGAATCGATGCCGTGCTCCGCGTTCCGGGAAGGGCCGACGAGTACTGGCTCTTCTCCCGGGACAGATACATGCACATCAGGGTCGACCCCCACTATTCCTACTACGACAGTCTGAAGGCGGGCCCCCGCCCCATCAGCGACTGGTCGGAAGCCTTCGGCGGTATCTCGCGCGATGGCGTCGACGCCATCGTTCCGGTGCCGGACGACCCCCATCAGGTCTGGGTGTTCTCGGGCTCCCAGTACGTCCGGACGCGGCTGAACGAGGACGGAACCCTGGGCGGCGAAATCGAGATCAACAGGCGGGCCGTCAGGGACGGCTGGCCGAAGACCCTGGGATCGACGGAGGGATTCAGCGACGGATTCGACGCGGCGCTTCCCCTGCCGGGCGAACCGAACAAGTACTGGGTGTTCTCCGGGTCGCAGTACATGAAGATCAACGTGACCGACGTGGAGTACGACGACACCGTGCTCCAGCCACCGCGCGAACTCCGCACCGAGCAGGTGTGACGTACGGCAGCCGTCGGCCCTCCACCGCCGGTTGCCCGGCACCGGCGGACGACGCCGGGCGGCCCGGGGCCGTTCAGTAGCGCGTGATCGCGGTGGGGCCCGAGGAGGTGCCGACCGCGATGTGCGGTTCGCGCTCCGGGTCCGCCCAGGCGAGGATCTCCGCCATGGCGTCGGCCGGGACCGAGACGCACCCGGCCGTCGCCCCGCGCCCGTTCACATGCAGGAAGATTCCCGCGCCCCTGCCCCGTACCGGACGGTCGTAGTTGAAGCCGATCACCAGGGCGCGGGCGTACTGCGTGCCGTAGGAGACCAGGTGCTCGGCCTCCGCCGCCCGGCAGTCCGCCGGACGTGGCTCCACCCAGCGGTTGTACGCGCGCGCGTCGTTGTCCTGGCACCACCAGGAGTCCTCGGTGACCTCGCGGTACGGATACGTCGTGCCGGCCGGGGCGTCCTCGGTGCCGAAGGCGTACGGCAGGTCGTACAGGCCGGTGGGCGTGGTGCCGGTGCCCTGCTCCCGGGCCTTCCCCTCGGCCAGCCCGCCTTCCCCGAACCGCGCCGGCGCCGACCCGGCCTCTGTCCACCGGCCCCCGCGCCGCTCCCACCAGGTCACGGTCCCCGTCGTGGAGCGGCTGTCCGGGGCCTCGGCGGTGATCAGCTGGGAACCGCCGCCCGTGTCCGCCAGCCGGTACGGCAGGGGAGGGGCGTCGGTCCGGCCGGGCCCGGCCCCGAGCGAGCCGGCCAGGGCGAGGAGTACGGCGGCGGTCACCAGTGATCTGCGCATGCTCCGGACCGTACGGCGGCCGGCGGGCACGCCCCACCGGACCTGCTCCGTACGGCCCAGCCGCTCACTCCGGACGGCACGCTCACTCCGCCTGCCGCCTCCGTGCGCCCGTACGGCCGAGCACGCTGCGCTGACCTGCTCTTTTGACAAACAATACGGTGGACCGCATAGTTATGCCTAACAGTGATTGCACCGTAAGGAGAAACCCGTGACCGAGCGCGTCGTTCTCGCCTACTCGGGCGGCCTGGACACCTCCGTCGCCATCGGCTGGATCGCCGAGGAGACGGGCGCCGAGGTCATCGCCGTCGCCGTGGACGTCGGCCAGGGCGGCGAGGACCTGGACGTCATCCGCAAGCGCGCGCTCGCCTGCGGTGCCGTCGAAGCCGAGGTCGCGGACGCCAAGGACGAGTTCGCCGAGGAGTACTGCCTCCCGGCGATCAAGGCCAACGCCCTCTACATGGACCGCTACCCGCTGGTCTCGGCCCTCTCCCGGCCGACCATCGTCAAGCACCTCGTCGCCGCCGCCCGCAAGCACGACGCCGGGATCGTCGCCCACGGCTGCACCGGCAAGGGCAACGACCAGGTCCGCTTCGAGGCCGGCATCTCCGCACTCGGCCCCGACCTGAAGTGCATCGCCCCGGTCCGCGACTACGCGATGACCCGGGACAAGGCGATCGCCTTCTGCGAGAAGAAGAACCTCCCGATCGCGACCACCAAGAAGTCCCCGTACTCCATCGACCAGAACGTCTTCGGGCGCGCCGTCGAGACGGGCTTCCTGGAGGACATCTGGAACGCGCCGATCGAGGACATCTACGAGTACACCGACAACCCCGCCGTCCAGCGCGAGGCCGACGAGGTCGTCATCTCCTTCAAGGAGGGCGTGCCCGTAGCCGTCGACGGCCGTCCCGTCACCGTCCTCCAGGCGATCCAGCAGCTCAACGAGCGGGCCGGCGCACAGGGCATCGGCCGGATCGACATCGTCGAGGACCGGCTCGTGGGCATCAAGTCCCGCGAGGTGTACGAGGCGCCCGGCGCGATCGCGCTGATCACCGCCCACCAGGAGCTGGAGAACGTCACCGTCGAGCGCGAGCTGGCCCGCTACAAGCGGCAGGTCGAGCAGCGTTGGGGCGAGATGGTCTACGACGGCCTGTGGTTCTCCCCGCTGAAGCGCGCCCTGGACGGCTTCATCAACGAGGCCAACCAGCACGTCACCGGCGACATCCGGATGACCCTGCACGGCGGCCGCGCCGTCGTCACCGGCCGGAAGTCCGAGGAGTCGCTGTACGACTTCAACCTCGCCACCTACGACTCGGGCGACACCTTCGACCAGTCCAAGGCGCAGGGCTTCATCGAGATCTTCGGCCTCTCCGCCAAGATCGCGGCGAAGCGTGATCTGCAGGCATAGCCTGACGCTTACCTCGCCTGACCCTCCCTCGTTGTACAGCCGCCTCCCCGTCGTCACGCGGCAGGGAGGCGGCCGCATATCCGCACCCTGGCCCATGTTCCGGCCTTGGCCTTTGCCTTTTTGAGGAGTACGCAGTGAGCAGCAACAACGGTGACGTCCGGCTCTGGGGCGCGCGTTTCGCCGACGGACCGGCCGAGGCGCTGGCCAAGCTGTCCGCGTCCGTCCACTTCGACTGGCGGCTCGCGCCGTACGACATCGCCGGCTCCCGAGCCCACGCACGCGTGCTCAACAAGGCGGGCCTGCTCAGCGAGGACGAGCTGACCCGGATGCTCGCCGGGCTCGACCGGCTCGAAGCGGACGTCGCGGACGGCTCCTTCACCGGGACCGTCGCCGACGAGGACGTCCACACCGCCCTGGAGCGCGGACTCCTTGAGCGCCTCGGCGCCGACCTCGGCGGCAAGCTGCGGGCCGGGCGGTCGCGGAACGACCAGATCGCCACGCTCTTCCGGATGTACCTGCGCGACCACGCCCGGACCATCGGCGGCCTGATCGCCGATCTCCAGAGCGCCCTGGTCGGCCTCGCCGAGGCCCACGCGGACGTCGCGATGCCGGGCCGCACCCACCTCCAGCACGCCCAGCCCGTGCTCTTCGCCCACCATGTGCTCGCCCACGTGCAGTCCCTGTCCCGGGACGCCGAGCGGCTGCGCCAGTGGGACGAGCGCACCGCCGTCTCCCCGTACGGCTCCGGGGCCCTCGCCGGGTCCTCGCTCGGCCTCGACCCGGAGGCGGTCGCCGCCGACCTCGGGTTCGAGCGCGGCTCGGTCGCCAACTCCATCGACGGCACCGCCTCGCGGGACTTCGTCGCGGAGTTCGCCTTCATCACCGCGATGATCGGCGTCAACCTCTCCCGGATCGCGGAGGAGGTCATCATCTGGAACACGAAGGAGTTCTCCTTCGTCACCCTCCACGACGCCTTCTCCACCGGCTCCTCGATCATGCCGCAGAAGAAGAACCCGGACATCGCGGAGCTGGCCCGGGGCAAGTCCGGCCGCCTCATCGGCAACCTGACCGGCCTGCTCGCCACGCTCAAGGCCCTCCCGCTCGCGTACAACCGGGACCTCCAGGAGGACAAGGAGCCCGTCTTCGACTCCTGCGACCAGCTGGAGGTCCTGCTCCCCGCCTTCACCGGGATGATGGCCACCCTCACCGTCAACCGCGAGCGCATGGAGGAGCTGGCCCCGGCGGGCTTCTCGCTCGCGACCGACATCGCGGAATGGCTGGTCAAGCAGGGCGTTCCGTTCCGGGTGGCGCACGAGGTGGCCGGCGCCTGCGTCAAGGAGTGCGAGCAGCAGGGCATCGAGCTCGACCAGCTCACCGACGAACAGTTCGCCAGGATCTCCGAGCACCTCACCCCCGAGGTCCGCACCGTGCTCAACGTGCGGGGCGCCCTCGCCTCCCGCGACGGCCGGGGCGGAACGGCCCCCTCCGCCGTCGCCGTACAGCTCGCCGAGGTGAAGGAAGACCTGGCCGCCCAGCACGCCTGGGCCACCGCCCGCCAGTAGGGAGGCCGGTCGGGTGCGCGCGGGGAGCCGTGCCGCACCGGATGGACGAAGAGCATCGCGCGCTCACCGGGGTAGGAGTAACCGAAACCCGACCCCGAGGAGCCCGCGATGCCCTTCGCCGCCCTGGCCGCCGCGACGACCCCGACCGCCCACATCGGGTTGGGCCTTGCCGCCGTCGGGAGGCCCGGCTACATCAATCTCCACCGAGACCGGGACCTGCCCGCCGACCGAGACCCCGACGCCCTGCGCGCCCGCACCCACGAACTGCTGGACGCCGCCTACGCCCAGGGTGTCCGGTACGTCGACACCGCCCGCTCCTACGGCCGCGCGGAGGAGTTCCTGGGGGAGTGGCTGGACGCCCGGCCCTCGTTCACCGACCTCGTCGTCGGCAGCAAGTGGGGGTACACCTACACCGCCGACTGGGCCGCCGAGGCCGAGGAACACGAGGTCAAGGACCACAGCCTCACCGCCTTCGAGCGCCAGTACGCCGAGACCCGGGCCCTCCTCGGCGACCGGCTCAGCCTCTACCAGGTCCACTCGGTCACCCCGGACAGCCCCGCGCTCACCGACAAGGAGCTGCTCGGCCGGCTCGCCGCCCTGGCCGCGGACGGCGTCACCGTCGGCCTCTCCACCAGCGGGCCCGCCCAGGCCGACGCGATCCGGGCCGCCCTCGCCGTCACGGTCGACGGCGAACCCCTCTTCCGTACGGTCCAGGCCACCTACAACGCCCTGGAGACCTCGGCCGCGCCCGCGCTGGCCGAGGCCCACGACGCCGGGCTCACCGTGATCGTCAAGGAGGGCATGGCCAACGGGCGCCTCGCCGGGGCCGAGGCCCCCGCCGTGTTCCAGGAGATCGCCGCCGCCGCGGGCGTGGGCGGCGACGCGGTCGCCCTCGCGCTGGTCCTGCACCAGCCCTGGGCGGACGTCGTGCTCTCCGGCGCCGCCACGGTGGGCCAGCTCTCCGGCAATCTGCACGCCGCCGTCGTCGACCTGGACGACGAGCAGCGCGCCGGCCTCGACGCCCTGGTCGAGGAGCCGGAGGCGTACTGGCGGCACCGGGCAGGACTGCCCTGGCACTGAAGCCCGCACGCGGGGCCGCCCCCGACGGCCCGGCCCCGACGCCTCAGGAGCTCGTCAGGACGATGAGCTCCCGGGTCGCCCGCGTCATCGCGACATAGCGGTCCACCGCCCCCTCGACGCCCGCGCCGAAGTTTTCCGGGTCGACGAGGACGACCAGGTCGAACTCCAGGCCCTTGGACAGCTCCGGGGTCAGCGACCGCACGCGGGGCGTCGCCCGGAACGCGGGGTCGCCGATGACACAGGCGATCCCGTCGTCGTGCGCGGCGAGCCACCCGGCGAGGACGGCGTCCAGGTCCGCGACGGAGCCGTACCTGACGGGGATGCCGCTGCCGCGGACCGAGACCGGCACGTTGGCGTCGGGGAGCGCGGCCCGGACCACCGGTTCCGCCTCCGCCATGATCTCCTCCGGCGTCCGGTAGTTGATGGTCAGGGAGGCCAGGGTGATCCGGTCGAGCCCGACCCGCTCCAGCCGCTCCTGCCACGACTCGGTGAACCCGTGCCGGGCCTGCGCACGGTCCCCGACGACGGTGAAACTCCGGGACGGGCACCGCTGGAGCAGCATCTGCCACTGGGCGTCGGTCAGCTCCTGCGCCTCGTCCACGACGATGTGCGCGAACGGCCCGGCCAACAGGTCGGGTTCGGTGCCGCTCGGCCGGTCGGCGGTTGCCAGGGACTCCCGGAGATCCGCCCCGCGCAGCATCACCAGCGCACCCTCGCCGTCCGCGTCCGCGTCGGCCAGGGTCTCGTCGGCGAGCAGACTCTCGACGACCCGGTCCATCTGCTCCCGCTCAGCGGCGGCTGCCGCCTCGTGACGACGTCTGCGCCGGGACGCCTCCGGGTCTCCGAGCCGCTGCCGTGCCGCGTCCAGGAGAGGGAGGTCGGACACCGTCCAGGCGTGGGCGTCCGGGCGCTGCAACCGCCCGACCTCCTCCGAGGTCAGCCAGGGGGCGCACTTACGCAGATAGGCGGGTACGGACCAGAGGTCGCCGACCAGGTCGGCCGCCTCGACCAGCGGCCAGGCGCGGTCGAAGAGGGCGAACAGCTCCCGGTCGCGCCGCAGCGAGGCCCGCAACTGTTCCTCCGGGGCGTCGCCGTCGTGCTTGTCCACGAGGATCGTGAGCAGCTCCTCCCAGATCACCTTCCGCGCCTCGTTGTGGGGTGTGCCCGGGTCAGCCGCCCCGAACGCCGCGGCCCAGTCGGCGGCGCTCAGCCAGATGTCGGACCAGTGCGTCTGGACCCGTACACCCGTGGCGGGCGGCTCCTCGTAGAACCGCACGGCCGGCTCGACCGCCTTCACCAGCTCCGCCGACGCCTTCAGCCGCGCCACCTCAGGGTCGGTCTCGGCGCCCGCCTCCGCCCCCTCGGCGACCAGGTCCCGCAGAGTGCACGTCTGCACGCCCTCCTCCCCGAGGCTGGGCAGGACATCGGCGACGTACCCCAGATAGGGCTCGTGCGGCCCGACGAACAGCACGCCACCGCGGCGGTGGCCCAGGCGCGGGTCGGAGTACAGCAGAAAGGCGGAGCGGTGCAGGGCGACGACGGTCTTCCCGGTGCCGGGCCCGCCGTCGACGACGAGCGCGCCCCGGGAGCCCGCCCGGATGATGGCGTCCTGGTCGGCCTGGATGGTGCCCAGCACATCGCGCATCCGGGCCGACCGGTTGCCGCCCAGGCTGGCGATGAACGCCGACTGGTCATCCAGCGCGGCATGACCGGCGAAGCCCTCCGGTGCGAACACCTCGTCCCAGTAGTCGCTGATCCGGCCGCCGGCCCAGCGGTAGCGGCGGCGGCTCGCCAGGCCCATCGGGTCGGCGTGGGTGGCCCCGAAGAACGGCTCGGCGGCGGGGGAGCGCCAGTCGAGCAGCAGCCGGCGGCCCGTGCTGTCGGTCAGCCCGAGCCGTCCCACGTACAGCGGTCCGGAGCCGTCCGCGGCGACCATGTGCCCGAGGCACAGGTCGAGGCCGAACCGCCGCAGGGCGCGCAGCCGACCGGTCAGCCGGTGGATCTCCACATCCCGGTCCATCGCCTGCCGGCTCGCTCCGCCGGGCGCCCGGCGTTCGGCCGCGAGCCGGTCGGTCAGCTCGGCGATCGACTGTTCCAGGCAGTGGGCGACGGCCGCGAAGTGCTGCTCGTCATCGGCGATCAGCGCCGGGTCGGCCTTGGAGGAGAGGCGGTCGGGGAGGTCGAACGCGCTGGCGGTCAGGGGTGTCACGGCATCGGTTCCGATCTGCGGTACGTACGGGGGGCGGCGTACCGTCCCGGCTACGGCCGACGATTCTGCGGCATATGGGGGGTCTTGCCGCAAGGCCCCCCATGAGCTATAAGTTGAGAGTGGCAAGGAGTGGTTTCACCTCCGGCCACTTTTTTGTTTCCCGCCTCGCTCCGCCCCTCCCTCGTGCCTGCCCTCGCCTGCTGCACACCCGCGCACCTCGCAATGAGACGAACGTGTCTCAGTTGGGCTATGGTTGTCTCATGACTCTCGACCGTGAGCAGGTGCTGCGCACCGCCGCCGCCCTGCTGACCCGTAAATCGACCGCCACCATGGACGAGGTCGCCAGGGCGGCGGGCATCGGCCGGGCCACCCTCCACCGCCACTTCGCCGGGCGCGACGCCCTGGTGAAGGCGCTGGAGAATCTCGGCATCCAGGAGTTCGAGGCGGCCCTTGACGCCGCCCGGCTCGACGAGGACACCTCCGAGGAGGGGCTGCGCCGCCTCATCGCGGCCGTCGAGCCCAGCGCCGGACTGCTGTCCTTCCTCGTCAACGAGAACCAGCTCTTCGAGGGCGACGAGGTCAACGAGGGCTGGGACCGGGCCGACGCCCGCGTCTCCGCCTTCTTCCGCCGCGGCCAGGAGCGCGGCGAGTTCCGTATCGACCTCACCCCCGCCTGGCTGACGGAGGCCCTCTACGGGCTCGTCGGCACCGGTGCCTGGGCCGTTCAGGCGGGGCGGGTCGCCGCACAGGATTTCCAACACATGATCGTCGAGTTGCTGCTCGGCGGAGCACGCCGGAGCGTAGAGCAATGACCAGCATCGACCAGAACCCGGACACCCCGGACGCCGTACGCCGCCCAGGGCGGTGGATCGCGCTCGCGGTCCTCGTCCTCGCCGTGCTGCTGGTGGCCGTGGACGCGACCGTTCTCGGTCTCGCCACCCCGTTCCTCAGCGAGGACCTCGAACCGACCGGCACCCAGCTGCTCTGGATCGGTGACGTCTACTCCTTCGTCATCGCCGGCCTGCTCGTCTCGATGGGCAGCCTCGGCGACCGCATCGGCCGCAAGAAGCTGCTGCTGGTCGGCGCCGTCGCGTTCGGCGCGGTCTCCGTGCTCAACGCGTACGCGACCACGCCCGAGATGATGATCGTGGCCCGGGCGCTGCTGGGTGTCGCGGGCGCCACCCTGATGCCGTCCACCCTGGCCCTGATCCGCAACCTCTTCCACGACCCGCGCGAGCGCAGCCTCGCCATCGGGATCTGGGGCGCGATGGCCTCGGCGGGCGCGGCCGTCGGTCCGGTCGTCGGCGGGGCCCTGCTCGAACACTTCTGGTGGGGCTCGGTCTTCCTCATCAACCTGCCCGTGATGGCCGTCCTCGTCGTCGTCGGCGTCAAGCTGATCCCGGAGTCCAAGAACCCGGCCCCGGGCCCGTGGGACATGCTCAGCGTCGGGCTCTCCCTGGTCGGCATGATCGGTGTGGTGTACGCCATCAAGGAGGCGGCCGCGCACGGGGTGAGCTGGGAGGCCGGGGCGGCGGCCGTCGTCGGCGTCCTGGCGCTCACCTGGTTCGTCCGCAGGCAACTGCGGCTGCCCGCGCCCCTGCTGGACATGCGGCTCTTCCACCACCGGGGCTTCTCCGGCGCGGTCCTCGCCGACCTGCTGACCATCCTCGGCCTGTCGGGTCTCGTCTTCTTCCTCTCCCAGTTCCTGCAACTGGTGCAGGGCCGCGGACCGCTGGAGGCCGGGCTCGCCGAACTGCCCGCCGCCATCGGCGCGGTGACCGCGGGTCTGCTGGCCGGGTTCGCCGCCCGCCGCTTCTCGGTCCGCTCCGTCGTCTCGGGCGGCCTGGCCGCGGTCGGTCTCGCCCTGGGCAGTGTGACGCTGCTCGACCAGAACACCGGGTATCCGCTGCTCGGCTCCATGCTGCTGGTCGTCGGCGTCGGCGCGGGCTTCGCCTTCACCGTCACCGCCGACGTGATCCTCTCCAGCGTCCCGAAGGAGCAGGCGGGCTCCGCGTCCGCCGTCTCCGAGACCGCGTACGAACTGGGCGCGGCCCTCGGCATCGCCCTGCTCGGCTCCATCGTCACCGGCGTCTACCGGGGCTTCCCGACCCCGTCCGGCATCCCCGCCGACGTCGAGGCGGCCTCCCACGAGTCACTGGGCGGCGCGGTCGAGGCCGCCGGGGCGCTGCCCGCCGCCCAGGCCGGGCCGTTGGTCTCGGCGGCCCAGGAGGCGTTCGTCGACGGACTGCGGTCGGCCGCGGGCATCGGCGCGGCGGTACTGCTGGCGGCGGCGGTCGCCTCCTGGTTCCTGCTGCGGGGCCAGAAGCTGGAGGACGGCGTCGAGCACCCGTGACCGTACGGCGAAGGGTCCGCACCTCAGGGGTGCGGACCCTTCGCCGTGAGCGTCGTACGGGCCGGGCGGCCTTCTCCGTAACCGTCGTACGGGCGGTCAGGCAGCCTTCGCCTTCGTCGCGTACATGTCCACGTACTCCTGGCCGGACAGCCGCATCACCTCGGCCATCACCGAGTCGGTCACCGCTCGCAGCACATAGCGGTCGCGGTCCATGCCCTCGTAGCGCGAGAACTCCATCGGCTCACCGAAGCGCACCGTGACCTTGCCCGGCCGGGGCAGGCCGGCGCCGCCCGGCTGCAGCTTGTCGGTCCCGATCATCGCGAACGGGATCACCGGAGCGCCCGTCATCAGCGTCAGCCGCGCGATGCCCGTACGGCCCCGGTAGAGCCGGCCGTCGGGGGAGCGGGTGCCCTCCGGGTAGATGGCGAAGGCCTGACCCTGCTCCAGCACCCTGCGTCCCGTCATCAGCGCCGCGACCCCGCCCCGGCCGCCGTCCCGGTCCACCGGGATCATGCCGCAGCCGGTGAAGAACCAGGCCATCAGCTTGCCCTTGAGGCCCTTGCCCGTGACGTACTCGTCCTTGCCGATGTAGAACACCGGCCGGTCGCAGCAGATCGGCATGATCATCGAGTCGATGAACGTGAGGTGATTGCCCGCGAGGATCACCGGCCCGGTCCCGGGAATGTTCTCGGCGCCTTCCACCTGTGGGCGGAACATCAGGCGCAGAATCGGTCCGAGCACTGCCTTGATGACCGTGAGACGGGACAACGGTTCCTCCGGTGTCGTGGCCTGGCCGGCCGCGATGGAATGGGTCGTACGGGCGGTGGCCGGTGCCGACGGGTGATGGTCGGTGCAGGTGAGGACGATACTCGCGGGTATGCCCTGATCGCACATCGGGTTCACGAAGCGGATACACGGTGTTGACGTGTGTTTCCGCCATGTTGGCCGACGGTCCGCCTTCTCGTACACCTCCCAGCCTACGATCGGGCCTCGCTCGACCGGTCCCGGACATCACCAAGCGAGGAGCATTCATGACGGAGCGTGCGTGGAAGACCCCTGGCCGGCGGAGCCTCCTGGGCGCCGCGGTCCTCGGCACCGCGGCCCTGGGCCTGCCCGCGACCGCCCAGGCGGCCGAGCGGGGCCGCGGCCACGGCGGCGGCCACGGCGGCGGCCACGGATCGCTGCGCGACCTGCCCGTGCCGACGGTGATCGGCCACCGCGGGGCCAGCGGCTACCGGCCCGAGCACACCCTCGGCTCCTACCAGCTGGCCCTCGACATGGGTGCGCACATCATCGAGCAGGACCTCGTGCCGACCAAGGACGGCCACCTCGTCTGCCGCCACGAGAACGACATCACCGCCACCACCGACGTCGCCGACCACCCCGAGTTCGCCGGCCGCAGGACGACCAAGAGCATCGACGGCCTCTCCCTGACCGGCTGGTTCACCGAGGACTTCACCCTCGCCGAGCTGAAGACCCTGCGGGCCAAGGAGCGCATCCCGGGCAACCGTCCGGACAACACCCTCTACGACGGCCGCTGGAGCGTCCCCACCTTCGAGGAGGTGCTGCGCTGGGCGGAGAAGGAGGGCCGCAAGCGCTCCCGGCCGGTCTGGCTGTACGTGGAGACCAAGCACCCCACCTACTTCCGCAAGCTGGGCCTCGGCCTGGAGGAGCCGCTCGCCCGGCTGCTGCGCCGCTACGGCCGGGACCGCCGGAACTCCGCGCTCATCCTCCAGTCCTTCGAGCCCGGCTCCGTCCAGCGCCTCGCGCGCCTCGTCGACACCCCGCGCATCGTCCTGCTCTCCGGCCCGAAGGAGCGCCCCTGGGACTTCGTCGAGTCGGGCGACCCGCGCACCGTCGCCGACCTGGTGACCCCCGCCGGGCTGGCGTGGATGGCCTCCTTCGCCCAGGGCATCGGCCCCACCCTCGACCTCGTCATCCCCAAGGACGCCTCGGGACGGCTCACCACCCCGACCACGCTGGTGCGGGACGCGCACGCCAAGGGCCTGCGGCTGCACCCGTACACGCTGCGCAACGAGAACAGCTTCCTGCCCGCCGACTTCCGGCGTGGCACCGACCCCAACGCCTACGGTGACGTGTTCGGCGCCTGCGCCGCCTACCTCGCCACCGGCATCGACGGCATCTTCGCCGACCATCCGGACACGGCGCTGCTCGCGGCGGCGGACCACGCCGGGCGCTGACCCGGTACGGAGGCGGGCGCGGCGCACCACTCGTACCGGGGTGCGCCGTCAGCCGCCCGCCCCGGCATACCCCGGTCGGGTGGTGGAGCGCCGCCCGGGGCAACCGGTGGCCGTCCCGGCACGTCCGCCGGGGCATGACGCTTCCCGATCACGACACCGGCCCGGCCGCTTCCACCGCCCTCGTCGTCCGCGCCTTACAACCCCTGGTGCGCGCGGAGGCGAGGGCCGAGGCCCCGGCCGCCGGGCTCGACCCCGCCGACCTCGAACAGAGCGTCTGGGTGCGGCTGCTGGAGCGCCCGGCCGCCGCCGGACCACCCGCCGACGCGGCCCGCTGGGTGCGCGACACCGTACGGGGCGAGGCCCGCCGAGGCCGCCGGACGGCCCGGCGGGAACGCCCGTACGCCGGAACGGAACCCGCCGCCGGACCGGCCGACTGCCCGGAACGCGCCGCCCTCGGGGCCGCCGAACGCCGGGCGTTGCGCTCCGCGCTGGCCCGGCTGCCTGGCCGCTGCCCCCGGCTGCTGGAGGCGATGCTGGCCCCCAGCGACCCGACCTACCGGGAAATCGCAGGGGAGTTGGGTATGTCACAGGGGAGCTTGGGCCCGATCCGTTCCCGTTGCCTTGGATGTCTGCGCAGAATGCTGGCTGCGGAGGTTGTCGCTCCTTCCGTGCGGGAAGGGAGCGGTAGGCAACCGGCGAACAGGTGAGCGGGAGGCGTGCACACATGGGCATGAGCGTGACCATCTCGGCGGCGACGGCACAGGACGTCGAGCAGATCTTCAGACTTCAGTACCTCTGCTTCCAGCGCGAGGCGGAGCTCTACGACAACTACCGGATCGACCCGCTCGTCCAGAGCCTCGCGTCCCTGCGCTCCGAAGTCGCCGACGACCTGGTGTTCGTGGCCCGGCTCGGGGACGAGGTCGTCGGCTCGGTCCGAGGGGGCACCGACCCGGACGGCACGGGCCTCATCGGCAAGCTCTGCGTCCATCCCCGGCTCCAGGGTCACGGCCTCGGTGCCAGGCTGCTGCTCGCTGCCGAGTCCGCGCTCTCCGCCGAGCGGGCGGCGACCCGCTTCCGGCTGCACAGCGGACACCGCAGCGAGGGCAATCTGCGGCTCTACCGGCGGGCCGGATACGCCCAGGTCGGGGCCGTCACCGGAGCCGACGGCGTCCGGATGGTCCTGCTGGAGAAGGACGCCGCCGACCGGGACTACGTGGCCAGCGCCTGACCGTGCGCCGCGCGGCGGGGCCGAAACGGCGTCGACAGGTCCTTAGACCGCGACCGTCTTCGCGCGGCGCAGCCAGATCATCCCGGTGACCGGCAGGATCACCGGGATGAAGAGGTAGCCCATCCCGAAGTCCGACCACACCGTCGAGTCCGGGAAGGCGGCCGGCTCGACCAGCGTCCACGCGCCGACGACCAGCACACCGAGCAGCTCCGCGGCACAGCACACCAGCGCCGCCCGGCGGGCCTTCTCACCGCCGCGCACCAGCGAGTACGTGATGAAGCCGTACACCAGGGCCGCGACGGCCGAGAGCGTGTACGCCAGCGGCGCACGGTCGAAACCCCTGACCATCTCGACGATCGTCCGCGAGGCCGCCGCGACCGTGAACACCCCGTAGAACCACACCAGGACCCGGCCGGGACCGGTGCCCAGTTCGAAGGACGGCTTCGGGGCCGTGGCCACCTCGGGGCGGTCGGTGTCGCTCACGTCAGTTTCCCCAGATGTCATAGAGCCGGACCTCCAGAACCGCCAGCACGACCGCGCCGGCCGCGACGGTGACCGAACCCCAGCGGGTCCGCTCGGTCAACGACAGGAATCCGGCCGCGGGCACGGCGGCGAACGAACCGATCAGATAGGCGACGAACACCGCCATTCCCTGCTCCGGCCGCTCCCCGCGCGCCAGCTGCACGACGCCCACGGCCAACTGGGCCAACGCCAGCACGGAGACGACCGCCATCCCGATGAAGTGCCAGTCCTTCGTCGGCTGGTCCCGGTAGGCGGCATGTCCGCACCAGGCGGCGAGGGCGAGCGCGGTCACGGCGACCGCGACCGTCAGGGCGTCAAGCATGAGTCGAGGGTATTACGGACGGAACGCCCGCCCGCGTGCGGCCCCGGCCACCACGGAGGCGGCCACCGCACCGGGGCCCCCATCGTGGCCTTGGCCACAACCGGCGGCCGAGGTTCCGCTCCCCGGCCACCCGGTCACTCCTGAAGCCGCCCCGGCGATCACCCTGTCATCGCAGGTCACAGCGGTGCGCCGCGCGCCTTCCGGCGTAAACGGAAGGTCAGCGTCCGGCCATCCAGTACTGTCCGCTATGCGGACAGCAGGGATCGCGGAGACCTCACGTCTGTTTTACTTGGCCCATGACCACGACGAGCAGCCGCACCCTTGCGACCGAGGCGATCAGCACGCCCGGTGCTCGTTGTATGTGTCGAATGCGCGCCTTCTGAGGGCCCCCGCCTGAGCCTCGCGCCCCGAAGCGAGACCGAGCCTGCGCCGTCCGCCCCCTGCGGAACGAGCGCGCCCGCGCATGCGCTGCCCCGGCCGACCGCCGCGTACAGCCGTGCCGAGACACCCGGCCGACCAGCCCGAAAAGTCTCTTCAGACGAATGCCCCGTGCCCGGCGGACACCGCGCCGCGCACTCGACAGTGACGGAAACCCCTGTGATCACCACGACGGGCCTCACGAAGGTCTACCAGTCGCGCGACCGTGAGGTCACCGCACTCGACGGCGTCGACCTGCACGTCCGCGAAGGCGAGGTGTACGGCGTCATCGGACAGAGCGGCGCCGGCAAATCCTCCCTGATCCGCTGCGTCAACCTCCTGGAACGCCCCACCTCCGGCACCGTGACGGTGGCCGGCCAGGACCTCACCGCCCTCGCCGGCCGCGGCCGGCGGGCGAGCGCCGAGCTGCGCCGGGCCCGCACCCGCATCGGCATGGTCTTCCAGCACTTCAACCTGCTCGACTCCCGCACCGTGCTGGACAACGTGGAGCTGCCGCTGGAGATCCTCGGCGTCTCCGGCCGGGAACGTACCCGCAAGGCCGGGGAACTCCTCGACCTGGTCGGCCTCGCCGACAAGGCGAAGGTCTACCCCGGCCAGCTCTCCGGCGGTCAGAAACAGCGCGTGGGCATCGCCCGCGCCCTGGCGGGCGACCCCCAGGTGCTGCTCTCGGACGAGGCGACCTCCGCACTCGACCCCGAGACCACCCGCTCCGTCCTCCAGCTGCTGCGCGACCTCAACCAGCAGCTCGGCCTGACCGTCCTGCTCATCACCCACGAGATGGACGTCGTCAAGACCGTCTGCGACTCCGCGGCCCTCATGCGGCGCGGCCGGATCGTCGAGTCCGGGACCGTCGCGGAACTCCTCGCCACCCCCGGCTCCGAACTGGCCCACGAGCTGTTCCCGGTCGGCGGGACCGCCTCCGGCCCCGACCGTACGGTCGTCGACGTCACCTTCCAGGGGGAATCGGCTTCCCGGCCGGTCATCTCCCAGCTCTCCCGTACGTACAACATCGACATCTCGATCCTCGGCGCCGCGATGGACACCGTCGGCGGCAAGCAGATCGGCCGGATGCGCATCGAGCTGCCCGGCCGCTTCGAGGAGAACGTCGTTCCCATCGGCTTCCTGCGCGAGCAGGGCCTCCAGGCCGAGGTCGTCGAGGACGCGACCGACCCGGCGGCCGGCGCCGGGACCGATGCGCCCGCCCCCGTAGTGCCGGAGCAGACGTCCGCCGCGCTCACCAAGGAGGTCGTCAAGTGACCTGGTCCGAAATGCAGCCCCTGCTGACCCAGGGCACCGTCGACACCCTCTACATGGTGCTGTGGTCCGCGCTGGTCACCGTCGCCGGCGGACTGCCGCTCGGCATCCTCCTGGTCCTCACCGACAAGGGCGGACTGCTCCAGAACACCCTGGTGAACAAGGTCGTCGGCGTGATCGTGAACATCGGCCGCTCCCTGCCGTTCATCATCCTGCTGATCGCCCTGATCCCCTTCACCACCTGGGTCGTCGGCACCTTCATCGGTCCCACCGCGATGATCGTGCCGCTCGCCGTCGGAGCCATCCCGTTCTTCGCCCGGCTCGTCGAGACGGCGATCCGCGAGGTCGACCACGGACTCGTCGAGGCGGTGCAGTCGATGGGCGGCTCCATCCCCACGATCGTCCGCAAGGTGCTCCTCCCACAGGCCCTGCCCTCGCTCGTCTCGGGTGTCACCACCACCCTCATCGTGCTCATCGGCTACTCCGCGATGGCCGGCGCGGTCGGCGGCGAAGGGCTCGGCTCCCAGGCCATCACCAACGGATTCCAGCGCTTCGACAACCGGTTCATGCTGGTCACCGTCGCGCTCCTGGTCGTCATCGTCACGGTGATCCAGCTGATCGGCGACCTCGCCGTCCGACTGCTGGCCCGCCGCGGCCGCACCGCCTCCTGAGGCCCGGCCCTCCCCAGAACTCTCTGTCCCACCGAGCTCGAACTCCTTGTCCGGGCGCACCACCACAAGAAAGAGGCACTTTTCGTGCGCAAGAACATCAAGATCACCGCAACCGTCGCTTCCGCCGCCGCCCTCGCCCTGGGCCTGAGCGCCTGCGGCACGGCCTCCGACCCGGCCGCCAAGAGCGAGACCGGCGCGAACGCCGACACCTCCAAGGCCCTGGTCGTCGCCGCGTCCCCGACGCCGCACGCCGACATCCTGAACTTCGTCAAGAAGAACCTGGCGAAGAAGGAGGGCCTCAACCTGGAGGTCAAGGAGTTCACGGACTACGTCCTGCCGAACACCGCCACCCAGAACGGCCAGGTCGACGCCAACTTCTTCCAGCACAAGCCCTACCTGGACGACTTCAACGCGAAGCAGAAGACCACCATCGTGCCCGTGGCCGACGTCCACCTGGAGCCGCTGGGCCTC
Source organism: Streptomyces sp. CNB091 (assembly GCF_000377965.1). Classification (NCBI taxonomy): domain Bacteria; kingdom Bacillati; phylum Actinomycetota; class Actinomycetes; order Kitasatosporales; family Streptomycetaceae; genus Streptomyces; species Streptomyces sp. CNB091. Next base: position 13,678 of record NZ_KB899002.1, on the reverse strand, counting down.
TACTCCAAGACGGTCAAGGACCTCAAGGACATCAAGGCCGGCCAGACCGTCGCCGTCCCCAACGACACCACCAACGGCGGCCGAGCCCTCCAGCTGCTCGCCGAGAACGGCCTCATCACCCTCAAGGACGGCGTCGGCACCAGCGCCAAGCTGAGCGACATCACCGACAAGAAGGGCCTGGAGTTCAAGGAGCTGGAGGCCGCCACCGTGCCTCGCGCGCTGGGCGACGTGGACGCCGCCGTCATCAACGGCAACTACGCCATCGAGGCCGACCTGAAGCCCGGTGAGGACTCCCTCGCCCTGGAGAAGGCCGAGGGCAACCCGTACGCCAACATCCTGGCGGTCAAGGACGGCAACGAGAAGGACCCGCGCGTCGAGAAGCTCGCGAAGCTCCTCAACTCCGACGAGGTCAAGAAGTTCATCGAGGACACCTACCAGGGCTCGATCATCCCGGCCTTCGGCGCCCCCGCCAAGTCCTGACGCCCACCCGGCACTTGCCGACGGAGCCCCGCACTTCCCTCCCGGAGGCGCGGGGCTCCGTCGTGCGGCCCCGCCCATGCGCACCACGCACCCGATGCTGCATGCTGTGCTTTTCACCGGTCTTCGGCATGGAGCTGCGCATGACTACCACCTTTCCGTCCATCTCCATCAGCACGGACAGGTTGGTGATGCGCCCCTTCGAGATGGCCGACATCCCCGCGTACATCGAGATGATGAACGACGAGGCGGTCGTCGCGTGGATGGACGGGCCGAACCCGTACACCCAGGTCGACGCCGAACGCTGGGTACGCAGGATCGCTTCTGCCGAGCGCACCGGGGGCCACGGCATCGCCCTCGCCGTCACCGAGTTCCTCACCCAGCGGCTCGTCGGCAGCGTCCGCCTCCTCGACACCGACTGGCGTACCCGCTCCACCGAGGTCCGCTACATCACCGCCCCCTGGGCGCGCGGCGAGGGGTACGCCACCGAATCCGTGCTCGCCATAGCCCAGTGGCTCTTCCGGGACCAGGGCTTCGAACGCATCGAACTGCGCACTCCCGCCGACAACACGGCCTCCCAGCAGGTCGCCCAGAAGCTCGGCTGCATCAGCGAGGGCGTCCTGCGCAACGCCCGTATCGCCCGCACCCGGACCGAGAACGGCACCGACGGCGGCTGGACCGACATCCGCACCGACCTGATCGTCTGGGGACTCCTCCCCGAGGACCTCGAAGGGGTCGCGGAACAGCTCGCCGACGCCGGCGACTACGGCACGTACAACACCTGGAAGTAGAGCCCGAGGCCTGCCGCGAGCCCGAGGTCCGGACCAGGTACTCTCACCCCTGCCCGGCACCGCACGGGAAACGCCGCACGGGAAACGCCGCACGGGAAACGCCGCACGGGAAACGTCCGCACCGCACGGGCGTACGCGCCCCGCCCCCTCCGACACCTCAGGAGACAGACGACGATGGCCGACCGGGTCACGGTGATCGGCTGGGACGGCTCGCCACTGACCAGAGCGGCCACGGCCGCGCTCTCGGCCGCCACGCTCGTCGCCGGCGCCGCCCACCACCTCGCCCTGCCGGAAGTGCCCCCGCAGGCCGAACGCATCCGCCTCGGCAGCGTCGACCTCGCCGCCCGCAGGATCGCGGGACACCGCGGCAGCGCCGTGGTCCTCGCCGACGGCGACCCCGGCTTCTTCGGCGTCGTCCGCACCCTGCGCGCCCGCGAACACGGCCTGGAGGTCGAGGTCGTCCCCGCCGTCTCCTCCGTGGCCACCGCCTTCGCCCGGGCCGGCATGCCCTGGGACGACGCCCAGGTCGTCGTCGCCCACCCCCGCACCCTGCGCCGCGCGGTCAACGTCTGCCGGGCCCACCACAAGGTCGCCGTCCTCACCTCACCGGGCGCCGGACCCGCCGAACTGGCCCTGCTCCTCGACGGCGTCCACCGCACCTTCGTGATCTGCGAGGAACTCGGCGCCGCCCGCGAGCGCGTCACCGTCCTCACCTCCGACAAGGCGGCCGACCACGCCTGGCGCGACCCCAACGTCGTCATCGTCATCGGCGGCGGCCCCGAGACCACCGCCGCCGGCGCCTGGATCGCCGGCCGCCAGCCCGCCTACCCCCAGGGGATACGGGGCTGGGCCCTGCCCGCGGAGGCCTACCGGGCCGCCGGGGCCGAGCGGATGCAGGAGTCCGGCGAGGGCGAGTTCCCCGGCCTGCGCGCCGCCCAGCTCGCCCGCCTCGGCCCCCGCACCGGCGACCTGGTCTGGGACATCGGCTCCGGCAGCGGCGCCCTCGCCGTCGAGGCGGCCCGCTTCGGCGCGGCGGTCCTGGCCGTGGACGACGACCCGGCCGCCTGTGCCCGCACCGAGGCCGCGGCCCGCGCCTTCGGCGTCCCCGTCCAGGTCGTCCGCGGCCGCGCCCCGCACGTCCTGGAGCGGCTGCCCGAACCGGACGTCGTACGGATCGGCGGCGGCGGAGTCCCCGTGGCCACGGCGGTCGCCGACCGCCGCCCCGAACGCATCGTGACCCACGCCTCGACCCGCGACGAGGCCGAGGCCCTGGGCGGGGCGCTCACCGGCAACGGCTACACGGTCGAATGCGCGCTGCTCCAGTCCGTCGACCTGGACACCACCGCCTGGACCGAGCGCGAGAGGTCGGTCGTGTTCCTGCTGTCCGGACGCCGTTCGGACCTCGCCCCCTGACCCGCTCGGCCCGGTGCGGAAGGTAGGCTGGCGGATTGTTGTACCGCACCCGGCCGTTCGTCGCTTCGTTCGTCAATGTCCGGAAAAGTGGACCGTTTTGGTCCGCACTGTGGTACGGCACAACCCGGGGGACGCGCAACGTGGCGCAGTCCACAGTGAGCCGTGGCGGAACAGCCTGCCGCGGCGGCGAACGGCCGCGAGAATAGGAAGCCCCGCGGGCGTTTCGTGCCGCGCGGCGAGCCCGCTCGTTCTTGATGACGAGCACCGGCGTGCCGTGGTTCGGCGTCCCGGGCGAAGGGCCGAAGGAGCACTGACGATGGGCGAGGGGTACGCATGACTGACACCGGCCAGATCCCGGGCGAGGGACTGCCGGAGAACGCAGGCATGGTGGAGCAGCCGGGCATCCCCGCCCCGGACGCGTACACCTTCCTCGACCCCTCCGAGCACACTCCCGAGGACGACGACCTTCTGCTGATGCCGACCTCCCAGGGCGCCTGGAGCGACCCGCAGGCAGCCCCGGCCCCCGCGCAGGGCCAGTCCGCCGCGCAGACCGCGGTGGCGCAGCCCGCCGCTCTCCAACAGGGTGCGCCCCAGGCCCAGGCCCAGCAGCTCCCCGCGCAGCAGGGCCAGTTCGCTCCCGCCGCCCCCGCCGAGACGCACAGCACCCATGAGTCCGGTGGCCGCGACTCCGGCTCCGTGGACCTCGACGGCGTACGTAACCCGGCACCCGCACCGGTCGGCGCGGCCACCGCGACCGCCCCCGCCCGCCGCCCGTTGCACCGGGGCCCCGCCTCCGCCGAGGCCCCGACGTACGGGGGTACGCAGGGCGGCGTCGTGCGCTCGCTGGCCGACCGTGGCCCCGCCGGAGCCACCCGGACCGCCGCCCCCGCACGCCACGCGGGCCCGCCGACGGCCGGCCCCGCGCACGTCGAGGTCCCGGCCGAGGACCCCTCGGCCCTGCCCGGCCCGCAGTTGGGCGAGATCCCGCCGCAGGCCGGCGCCCCGTGGGGGGCTCAGCCGCCGCAGCCGGAGCCGGAGCAGGTCATCGTGGAGCCGGCGCAGGCCGACACGGCTCGGCAGCCGGAGCAGGTTCAGGCTGTCGAGGCCGAGCAGCCGGCGGCCGAGCCCGTCGTGGTCGAGCAGGCCCTGGCGGTCGAACAGGCCGAGGCCGTGGTCGAGGCCGAGGAGCCGGTTCAGGAGGTTCCGCCGGTCGAGACTGCTGAGGCGGTCGAGACGGTACAGCCGACCGAGTCGGCTGAGCCGGTACTGCCGGCCGAGCCGGTGGCCGTGCCCGCCCCGGCGGCGGTTTCGGCGGCCCCGATCGAGCAGCCGGTGCGGCCGGAGCAGCCCGCCGCCGCCGCGCAGCCCGAAGAGGCCCCGCAGGCAGCCCCGGCAGAAACGGTCGTCCCCGAGCCGGCCGCCGTGGAGACGCCCCCCGCCGGCCCCGTCGTCGTCCCGGAGCCCGAGGCGGCCCGGCCGGAGGCTCCGGCAGAGGCACCCGCTCAGGCTCCGGCCGACGAGGTGGCCCCATCCGGGCCGTCGGAGCCGATGGCGGCGCAGCACGATGCCGCCACGGCCCCGGAGCCCGAGGCCCAGGCCGTCCCGGTGGAGGCCGCGGCCCCCGAGGCCCAGGCCCCGGCACAGGAAACGCCTCTCGTCGCGCCGGTGGTACAGCCCGAGGCAGTGGTGCCCGAGCAGGAGCGGCCCGTCGAACCGGCTCCTGAGCCGGCCCCGGCGGCAGCGGTGACCGAGAGCGCGGAAGCCCTCGCTGCTCCGGAAGCCGCTGTGGCCCCGGAAGCGGTTGTGGCCCCGGAAGTGGTTGCGCCGGAGCCGGCTCCCGAGCCGCTCGCTCCCGAGCCCGTGCAGCCCGTCGCTGTGGAGCCGGTGGAGTCGGTGGAACCTGTGGGATCGGTGGAGTCGGCCGAGCCCGCGACGGAGGAAGCGGAGGGAGTTGAGGGAACGGAGGCGCAGGAGCCGACGGCCCAGCAACTCCCCGTAACGGAGCAGGAAACCACCCCCGCCCCCGCCCCCGCCCCCGAGCCCGCCGGCGCAACGGCGGCAGCAGCGGACGACGTGGCCGCGCCCGAGGCCGAGGACGGCACCGGCCCCGAGGTCATCGAGACACCGGAGCTCCCGGAGCCGCCCGCGCCCGACCACCAGGCGCCCGCCGCCGACCACCAGGCACAGGCTGAAGCACCGCAGCGCATCGAAGCACCGCAGCACACCGAGGCACCGCCGCAGTCGGAGTCGGCAGAGCAACCGCAGGCGGCACAGCAGTCGGAGGCGGCACAGCAGATCGAAGGGCCCACCGAAGCCGCAGAACCCGCCGGACAGGCCGAGCCGTTCACCCCGCCCGCCCCCGGTTACGACGACGCCGAACGGGAAGCGGTCCTGCGGGTCATGCGCGAGCGCCGGGACATCCGCAACGGCTTCCGCAGCGACCCGATTCCGCACGAGGTCCTGCTCCGGGTGCTGGAGGCGGCGCATACCGCGCCGAGCGTCGGCCACTCGCAGCCGTGGGACTTCGTCGTCATCCGCTCCGCGGAGACCCGCCGCTCCATGCACGAACTGGCCCAGAGCCAGCGCGACGCCTACGCCAAGTCGCTGCCCAGGGGCCGGGCGAAGCAGTTCAAGGAACTGAAGATCGAGGCGATCCTCGACACCCCGGTCAACATCGTCGTGACCGCCGACCCCACCCGCGGCGGCCGTCACACCCTCGGCCGGCACACTCAGCCCCAGATGGCCCCGTACTCCTCGGCCCTCGCCGTCGAGAACCTGTGGCTCGCCGCGCGCGCCGAAGGCCTCGGCGTCGGCTGGGTCAGCTTCTTCGACGAGCGGGAGATGGTCCGCGCGCTCGGCCTCCCCGAGCACCTGGAGGTCGTGGCCTACCTGTGCGTCGGTTACGTCGACGAGTTCCCTGAGGAGCCCGAGCTGATGCAGGCGGGCTGGTCCAAGCGCCGCCCGCTGTCCTGGGTCGTCCACGAGGAGACGTACGGCCGTCGCGCGCTGCCCGGCGCCGAGCCGCACGACCTGCTCCAGGAGACGATCTCCGCGATCCGCCCGCTCGACGCGAAGGCGCTCGGCGAGGCGTGGGAACGCCAGAAGCGGATGACGAAGCCCGCCGGCGCGCTCGGCATGCTGGAGATCATCTCCGCACAGCTGTCCGGGCTCTCCCGGATGTGCCCGCCGCCGATCCCGGAGCCCGCGGCCGTCGCGATCTTCGCCGGCGACCACGGGGTACACGCCCAGGGCGTCACCGCCTGGCCGCAGGAGGTCACCGCCCAGATGGTGGCGAACTTCCTGGGCGGCGGAGCGGTGTGCAACGCCTTCGCGGCCCAGGTCGGCGCCGAGGTCTGCGTCGTGGACGTGGGCGTGGCGACGGACCTGCCGGCGACCCCGGGTCTGCTGCCCCGCAAGGTACGCGCGGGAACAGCGGACTTCACGACGGGCCCCGCACTCTCCCGCGAAGAGGTCCTCGCGGCGATCGAGGTGGGCATCGAGACCGCCCGGGACCTGGTGGCGGCAGGCAACAAGGCCCTGCTCACCGGCGAGATGGGCATCGCCAACACCACCGCGTCGGCGGCCCTGATCTGCGTGTACACAGGGACCGACGCCTCCGAGGTGACGGGCCGGGGGACCGGCATCAACGACGAGATGCACGCCCGTAAGGTCGACGTCGTCCGTCGCGCCCTGGACCTGCACCAGCCGGACCCGGCCGACCCGATCGGTGTACTCGCGGCGGTCGGAGGCCTGGAGCACGCGGCGATGGCCGGCTTCCTCCTGGGCGGAGCCTCCCTGCGCACGCCGGTGATCCTGGACGGCGTGAGCGCGGGCGCGGCGGCCCTGGTGGCCCGTGCCATCGCCCCCGAAGCGCTGGCGGCCTGCATCGCCGGCCACCGCAGCGCGGAGCCCGGCCACGTGGCCGCGCTCAACAAGCTGGGCCTGCGCCCGCTGGTCGACCTCGACCTGCGACTGGGCGAGGGAACCGGCGCGCTGCTGGCGCTCCCGATCGTGCAGAGCGCGGCGCGCGCGATGCACGAAGTGGCGACGTTCGACTCGGCGGGCGTGACGGAGAAGTAGCCGCCCGACCAGCCCCTCCGGCGTTTGAGGAGCGGGGTCCGGGGCGGAGCCCCGAATCCAGCCGGTCCGGCGCTTGAGGACGAAGGGGGACCGGGGCGGAGCTCCGGTCCCGGGAAGGGGCGGGGGAGGGGACAGGCCCGCCGCGGGCGCCCCCCACCCCGTATCGTGTTCCCGACCCAGACCTCAGCTTTCCGCACGTCACAGCCGCTCCACCGCCGCAGCGGCCCTACGCAGCACCCGCACGAGGAGCCCGTACCGCCATGGCCGAGCACGCAGCCCACGCCGAGCACGCAGGTCACGCCGACCGCGCAGGTCACGCCGACCACCCCGCGTACCCCGTAGGACTGCGTCTGCACGGCCGCCGCGTCGTCGTCGTCGGCGGCGGTCAGGTCGCGCAGCGCAGGCTGCCGCAGCTCATCGCCACCGGGGCCGTCATCACTCTGGTCTCCCCCTCCGCGACACCCTCCGTCGAGGCCATGGCGGACGCCGGGGAGATCCGCTGGGAGCGCCGCCGCTACCAGGACGGCGACCTCGCCGACACCTGGTACGCCCTGATCGCCTCCTCCGACACCACGGCCAACGACGCCGCCTCCGCCGAGGCCGAGCGCACCCGTACCTGGTGCGTCCGGGCCGACGACGCCGAGGCCGCCACCGCCTGGACCCCGGCCACCGGCCGCAGCGAGAACGTGACCGTCGCCGTCCTCACCACCACCTCCCAGGGCCGTGACCCCCGGCACTCCGCCGCCATCCGCGACGCCATCGTCGAGGGCCTGCGCGACGGCACCCTCGCCGCCCCGCACCACCGCACCCGCACCCCCGGCGTCGCGCTCGTCGGCGGCGGCCCCGGCGACCCGGACCTGATCACGGTGCGCGGCCGCCGCCTCCTCGCCGAGGCCGACGTGGTCATCGCCGACCGCCTCGGCCCCCGCGACCTGCTCGACGAACTCCCGCCGCACGTCGAGGTGATCGACGCCGCGAAGATCCCGTACGGGCGGTTCATGGCCCAGGAGGCGATCAACCAGGCGCTCATCGAGCACGCCAAGGCGGGCAAGTCCGTGGTCCGGCTCAAGGGCGGCGACCCGTTCGTCTTCGGCCGCGGCATGGAAGAGGCCCAGGCGCTGGCCGCCGAGGGCATCCCCTGCACGGTCGTGCCCGGGATCTCCAGCACCATCTCCGTCCCCGGTGCGGCCGGCATCCCGGTCACCCACCGGGGCGTCGCCCATGAGTTCACCGTGGTCAGCGGTCATGTCGCCCCCGAGGACCCGCGCTCGCTGGTCGACTGGGAGGCCATCGCCCGGCTGCGCGGCACCCTCGTCCTGCTGATGGCCGTCGACAAGATCGGCGCCATCGCCGCCGCCCTCATCGCCCACGGCAAGGACCCGGCCACGCCGGTCGCCCTCGTCCAGGAGGGCACCACCGCCACTCAGCGCCGGGTCGACGCGACCCTCGCGGACGTCGGCGAGCGCGCGGTCGCCGAGGACGTGCGCCCGCCCGCCGTGATCGTCATCGGCGAGGTCGTCGCGGTCGGCCCGCACTCCGCACCGGGGACCGGCCGGAACCGGCCGGGCGACCGGGCGTGAAGTAACCCGCGGTTACCCATCTTCATCCCAGGCGTTGGCACCACACACCGGACAAGGCAGTATCACCCTGTGGCAGAACTCATCACCGTCGACGACCCCGACGACCCGCGGCTGAGCGACTACATCGGCCTGACCGACGTCGAGCTGCGACGACGACGCGAACCCGCCGAAGGCCTCTTCATCGCCGAGGGCGAGAAGGTGATCCGGCGCGCCCGGCAGACCGGGTACGAGATGCGGTCGATGCTGCTCTCGGCCAAGTGGGTCGACGTCATGCGCGACGTCATCGACGAGGTCCCGGCCCCGGTGTACGCCGTCGCCCCCGACCTGGCCGAACGCGTCACCGGCTACCACGTCCACCGCGGCGCGCTCGCCTCCATGCAGCGCAAGCCGCTGCCCGCGTCCGACGAACTGCTCGCCACCGCGCGCCGGGTGGTGGTCATGGAATCGGTGAACGACCACACCAACATCGGCGCCATCTTCCGCAGCGCGGCGGCCCTGGGCATGGACGCGGTCCTGCTCTCCCCGGACTGCGCCGACCCGCTCTACCGGCGCTCCGTCAAGGTCTCCATGGGCGCGGTCTTCTCCGTCCCCTACGCCCGGCTCGAAGCCTGGCCCAAGGCGCTGGAAGGGGTACGGGAGGCCGGCTTCCGGCTCCTCGCCCTCACCCCGGACGCCAAGGCGACCAGCATCGACGAGGCGGCCCCGCACCGACTGGACCGGGTGGCGCTGATGCTCGGCGCGGAGGGCGACGGGCTGTCCACGCGGGCTCTGATGGCCGCCGACGCATGGGTCCGCATCCCGATGGCACACGGCGTCGACTCACTGAACGTGGGCGCGGCGGCGGCCGTCGCCTTCTACGCGGTGGCCACGGGACGCCCCGAGAGCTGAGCACGGCCGCCCCGCCTGTCCCGGAGCCAAAACCCTGCCCCGGCCTGTCCCGGCGTCAGGACGCCCGCGGCTCCTGCGCGGCCTGTGCCTGTGCCGGCGTCTGCGGCACCCGATACTGCTGCTCGGCCCCGGTCCCGGTCCCGCCGCCCAGCCCACGCGCCGGCCCCTGGCAGCCCTGCGCCGCCGCGATGCCCAGCGCCACCAGCAGCGTCACCACGACGAACACCACCAGCCGCTGGCGCAGCAGCCGCGGGTTGGCCGGACGCCGCCCCGCCGAGGTCGTGCGCCCCCCGGAGCGGGTCCCCGGCCGGCCGTTCGTCCCGGCCGGGGACCCCTGCCGCTTCCCGGAGCGCGTCGTGTCACGCGAAGCCTGCTGAGGGCGCGAGCCACCGGTGCGCGGCGACCCCGGACGCGCGGGTGCGCCCCGCCTGCCCGGCTGGGGGCGCGAGGCGGAGGGCCCCTCCGAGCGGCGGGTGTGCTGATCGGCGTACGGGTCGGCCATCCGGCCGGTCGGCCGGTCGGCTTCCTGGGCCGAGCGCTGGGCGGGCGGCCGGCTCTCGTGCAGCCCCTGCGCCTCGCGCGCCGCGATCTCCTTGAGCCGCATGGACAGTTGCAGCGTGCTGGGCCGCTCCTCCGGGTCCTTCGCCAGACAGGCGCTGATCAGCGGGGCCAACGCGTCGTGCACCCCGTGGAGCTGCGCCTCCTCGTGCACGACGCGGTACAGCATCACCTCGGAACTGCCGTGCCCGAAGGGGGAGTCGGCCATCGCCGCGTACGCCAGTGTCGCGCCGAGCGAGAAGACGTCCGTCGCGGGCGTCACGGCCGCGCCCCGGACCTGCTCGGGCGCGAGGAAGCCGGGTGACCCCACCGCCGTACCGACATGGGTGAGCGTGCTCGCCCCGGTCGCCCAGGCGATGCCGAAGTCGATGATGCGGGGGCCCTTGGGGGAGAGGAGGATGTTCGACGGCTTCAGATCGCGGTGGACCACCCCCGCCTCGTGCACCGCCACCAGACCCTCGGAGAGCGCGGCCCCGATCGAGGCGACCTCGGCGGCGGCCAGCGGGCCCTCCTCGGCGACCTTGTCGTGGAGCGAGGGGCCGGGCACGTACTGCGTGGCGAACCACGGGCGGTCCGCCTCCAGATCGGCGGCGACCAGCCGGGCCGTGCAGCCGCCGCGGATCCGCCGGGCGGCCGACACCTCGCGCGCGAACCGCGAACGGAACTCCTGATCCTCCGCCAGGTCGGGCCGGATCACCTTGAGCGCCACCCGCTGACCGCGACGGTCGGAGCCGAGGTAGACGACGCCCATGCCGCCCGCGCCGAGCCGTCGGTGCAGCCGGAACGAGCCGACGAGACGCGGGTCCTCGCGCCGGAGCCGCATCATCGCCATCGTCTGCCCATCCCCGCTGCCTGGTCCGCCTGACGAGGCACAGCTTACGTACCCCGCGCCCGGCGCGCTCAGAGGCCGCGCCCTCGCGGGGGATTCGATTGTCCGTGCCGGGCGGGAGAGGTGAAGAGGGGGCAGGGCGCGGTGGATCCGGGCCCCTCGACCGATCGGTCCGCTCAAAGGGCCGCCGGGCAGGGGAGATTGGACCACCGCGGGAACGCGCGGGCACGGCCGTCCCGGAGGCCGTGACCGCCGCCCGGGCCCGCGGCGTGGTGGTGTCCCGCAGGGGGCCCGGCCCCGGGGCGGCAGCCCGCCGGGGCGGTGGGCGTGAGTGAAGTCACCCGGCGCGCACGCCCCCGGGGCAGGCCGACAGGCACCGGAAGCGTGCCGGACGGGTCCGGGCATCCCCTCCGGGATGACCCCAACCTCCGGTGGTCCGTCTCCACCCAGGGGAGTACGCCGATCGACGACGGCTCATCCTCCGGGAGGCCCGGGATTAGGTACGCGGGCATGACGCCCCGTGCTCGCCGGTTACCTAATGTTGAGGTCAAGCGGCGGGCGCAGCACTCGTCCCCCGAGGTCACACGCCCGCCGCTCCCCATCAGGTCAGGAGAGGAACCATGTCGGACACGGCAACGCGGACCATGGTCCGTACGCAGGGACGCAGGGCGTACGCCGCGTTCGGCACCCGTTCGTCCGGCACCCGTCACCCCTTGGTGGCGACGGCGATGGTCCTTCCCCTGGCGGCCCTGCTCGCGGTCGTCTTCGGCGGCTGGGAAGCGGTGGTCACACAGGCGTCGTCCGTGGCGGTGATGCTGGGGCGCTGAGCGGCGCCCGGGGTCCGGAAGAGCGGTCCGGACCCGCACATCCGGCCAACAGCCCCGTGGGGACGGGGGTGCGGCGGACGGCAGCGTTTGTCCGGTCAGCTGGGGAGCTGACCGGGCATCGCGCTGTCCGGGCCCGGGTCCGGGCCCGTGAGTTCCCCCGCCGGGCCGACGCACACGGCACCGACCGCCCCGGGACGTGTCCTGACGTGCCGGCCCCGGAGGGGCAGGCACCAGGGACTCCGGCCCGGGCAGAGGCTTCCCGACCGGGTCGGAGCCCCGGGCGGGCTCTCGCGTTACGCTCACGGCGGGACCGGTGCCACGGCCGGGCCGACCGCCGCCGGGGGAGCCGTTGACCACCACCCAGACCTCAGTCGTCCATGACCTGGGCACCCTGGCGCACCGCCTCTCCCACCCCGCCGGGGCGCGTTGCGTGTGCGAGCCGCCGCAGGTCCTCGCGGACCGGCCCGACGGCACGGTCGTCCGCAGCGGCGCGATCGTCGCGAAGGCCCACGCGGCCGACACCGACCGCGAGGCGCTCGCGGCCCGGATCGCCCTGGCCGCCGCCCCGCGACTCACCGGGATCCTGCTCCCGCCGCTCACCGCCCCGGGGTACGCGGAGCCCTTCGGGCACTCCACTCCCGCCCCGCGGCCGGTCACCCTCTGGCCGCTCGGCGCGCCCGTGGACCCCACCGACCCCGACGCCGCCCCCTGGGCCGAGGCAGCGGTGCTGCTCGCCCGCCTCCACCGGACGGAGCCCCCGTTCCGGCTCCCGCCGATGCGTGGACCGGCCAAGGCCGCGCGGGCCGTCGCCAGGATGTCCGCCGCGATTCCCGGCGACCCGGCCGTCCTGCCCGTGCTGGCCGGCTGGCGGGCCCTGCCGGCCTGGGCCCGGGGCGAGGCCCCGGCACCCGCCCGGAGGGCCGGCTTCCTGTGCCACGGGGACCTGCACCTCGGCCAACTCGTCCGCCACCCCGCTCCGGACGGGCCCTGGCTGCTCATCGACGTGGACGACGCGGGAACGGGCGACCCGGCCTGGGACCTCGGCCGGCCCGCCGCCTGGTACGCCGCCGGACTCCTGCCCCCCGAGGACTGGTCCGCCTTCCTGGACGCCTACCGGTCCGCCGGGGGGCCCGCGGTGCCCGCCGCCGGGGACCCCTGGCCCGAACTGGACGTCCCGGCCCGCGCGCTGACGGTGCAGACGGCGGCGCTCGCCCTGGCCAAGTGCGCCGCGGAGCAACGGGATCCGGACGAGCTCGAACAGCTGATGATCGAATCCTGTGCCCGAATCGCTACGTTGCCGCCCGAGTTGGCCGCCGACCACGCGTCGTAGGGTGAACGGACCGTCGCCGGGCAGACATTCCGGCGACGGCACAACGAGGGCGAGGAGCCGAGCCGATGATGCAGTGTCCGAAGTGTCGCGCGCAGATGAACACGTACAACCGCAACGGCGTCCAGATCGAGCAGTGCAGCGGTTGCCGGGGGATATTCCTCGACTACGGCGAGCTGGAGTCGCTCACCCGCCTGGAGTCCCAGTGGTCCCAGCAGGCCCCGCCCGCACCCCCCGCCCCGCAGGCCTACCCGGCCGCGCCTGCCGCCCACGCCCCCGCCCCCGCCTGGGGCGCGCCGCAGCACGGCGGTCACGGCGGGCATGGCGGGCACTACGGCCACCACCGTCAGAAGGGCTTCGGCCGGATGCTGTTCTCGTCCTGATCGTTCTGATCGTCCCTCCGTCCCTCCGTGCCTCGGCGGCCTGCGCGCCACCGGGGCACGGAGGGGGCGGACCGCACGACGAAAGAACCCCGGTCGTGGAGACGACCGGGGTTCTCGGTGGTGCGCGATACTGGGATTGAACCAGTGACCTCTTCCGTGTCAGGGAAGCGCTCTCCCGCTGAGCTAATCGCGCAGGGGCGAACCTGCGTGTTACTTGTTACTGCGTGCGCGATACTGGGATTGAACCAGTGACCTCTTCCGTGTCAGGGAAGCGCTCTCCCGCTGAGCTAATCGCGCGGGGATCCTTGCGGATCAGTGGACGATACTGGGATTGAACCAGTGACCTCTTCCGTGTCAGGGAAGCGCTCTCCCGCTGAGCTAATCGTCCTTGGAGGTGGAGACGGGATTTGAACCCGTGTAGACGGCTTTGCAGGCCGTTGCCTCGCCTCTCGGCCACTCCACCAGGGATGGGGGCTCGGAAAGAATCCCCCACCTTCTGCGAGCGGACGACCAGGTTCGAACTGG
>NZ_KB899001.1:0-310906 GCF_000377965.1 Streptomyces sp. CNB091 | reverse complement strand
TGAACCGACGGTGCGCGGTGGCCGGCGAGACGCCGAACGACTCCGGCAGATACCGCCACGCGCACCCGCTCGTCAGCACGTACACCACGGCCGCGAACACCGCTCGCTCGTCCACCGGAGCAGTACCCCCGCCCTGCGGACGGGACGTGAATCTCGGTAACAACGGAGCTGTCAGCTCCCACAGTTCGTCCGGAACCAGCCGACGCGACAGATCAACCCTCACGGTGCAGCATCATGCCGCACCACCAAAGCGCCACGTGAGACATCCTCTTAGAGCTCGTAACAGCTCTTACGGTTTCCGCCGTTGCCTTCGTCTTGCCGTGCTCTCGGTCGTCGTGAGGTATCGCCCCGCGGTTCCCTCGACCGACCTCCCTCTCACGCGGCAGAGCACATTTTCGGCTCTCTCATGACGCAAGGTCATGGGTCGTGTCACACGGTGTTGAGGAGAAAATAATGCAGTTGTCGCTCAGCGGAACCAAGATGGCTGGGCTTTCCGGCCTGCGCAGCATCATGGAAGACGTCGCCGCGAGCACGGTCGAGGCTTCGGCTGACGAATGGCTGAACCTGAGCGTGGGTAATCCCGCCCCTATTCTCGCTGTGCGTGATATGTGGCGGGCTGCCTTGACGGAATCAATCGCCGACGATTTCGATGAGGCTGGCTGCCGCTACGGGCCATCCCGTGGCAGCCATGTCCTCGTGGCGGCAGTTGCCGACTACTTCCACCGGGCTTACGGCTGGCAGCTCGGCCCTGAGAACATCGCCGTCGGCCCCGGTAGCCAGATGGTCTGCTTTGCGGCGGCCGCCCTCTTCGCCGGCCCGGGAGCCCACGGCGAGCGGCGGATCGTGCTCCCCATGGTGCCCGACTACACCGGCTACCAGGGATTGTGCATGCACGATGACGGCATCGCCGGAGTCGCCCCGCTGGTCCATCGGGAGGAAGGCCACCGTTTCCGCTACGCCCTGGACATCGAGGCGCTGCGGCGGCGCTCGGACATCGGCATGCTGCTGATCTCGAGTCCGTGCAACCCCACGGGACGCGCCCTGAGCAGAGCCGATTTGGACGAGCTAACGGCGCTTGCCGCGGAGCGTGAGGTGCCACTGTTCGTCGACAACGCCTACGGAGCGCCTTTCCCCCGGATCGCGGAGGTACACACTGAGCCGATGTGGAACGACAGCGTCGTTAACTGCTTCTCCGCATCGAAGGCCGGACTGCCCGGCGAGCGAGTTGGTTTTGCGATCGGCAACCCGAAATACATAGCACCTCTCGCAGCATTTATGTCCAACTCTGTCCTCCATGCTCCCCAACTTGCCCAGCATGCCCTTGCCCGGGTACTGGCCGATGGGCGCCTCGACAAGACCACCCGCGATGCGATCTCGCCGCATTACCGCGAAAAGAAGCACTTCGTTGAGGAACTGCTCAACGAACTTATGCCAACAGATGTCGACTGGCGCATGCACTCTGGGGACGGAGGCATGTTCTGCTGGCTGTGGGTGAACCACCCTTGGTTCGAGGACACTGCGCTGTACGAGCGGCTCAAGGAGAAGTATGTGTTCGTCGTACCGGGGCGGCACTTCTTCGTGGATCCGCTGCTGACCACCAGCCTCGCCGACCACGCAACCCGGTGCCTGCGCCTCAGCCTGAGCGCGCACGACAAGGTGATTGCCGAGGGCATCCACCGGCTCGCGGACGTGCTGTGCGAGATGAGAGATGGGGCGGTGGCCTGATCTGTGCCGCAGCAGTTCGCTACGCCGTCGTCCGGTCTCGTTGCAGCCCTTGTTCCGCCACTGGTCGAGGCAGAAGGGGGCCAGGGCCCGCGAACATCACTCAGCCCTTACCCCCTCGAGCTCGACACCTGCGGCGACGTGACCGACCTGTTCACCCCGCAGCAGGTCAACTACTACACGAGCAGTTCCGGTACTCGGCGCCGGCAGAAGAGGCGATGATGCGGCTGTCAGCGACAGACGCCGACTGCCGGTGACACTCCCGTGACGCGTGATGGGGGCCGCTGCTCTTCGAGCTAGCCCTAGCGGACCTCGGGTATCCATTTCCGGTTGTAGAAGTTGGCATGCCTCCATGCTTTGCCCGTCGGCGTGCGGAAGACGAAGGCCTCCGATGGCATTCCATGCGTCAGCTTCTGCGCGAGGTCCACCTGCGTCGGGGCAAGAGCGGCCAAACGGCGGGCCTTCTTGGTCTTGGGGGGCCCGAGGAAGAAGGAGCTCTGCGCGCCCCTGGGGGACCTCTTCCAGGCCCTCTGGACGTTGGCTGTCGGTACGGGCCGCCAAGTCGAAGATCTTGTACCTGGAGGGCCGTAGCCTCGCCCCAGCGCATGCCTGTACCGATCAACCAGTCGGCGAGGTCTCGCGCCGCTGGGTCGGGGAGGTGCTTGCGGAGGAGTTAGTACTCCTCCTGCTCCAGAAAAACCATCTCCTCGGACGTCCCGTCGTCCACGCGCGAAGGCGGGTGTTCGCACAGCAGTTCTTGGTGCGCAGCGGGGGATCGGCATCGATCGCCGCTTGCACGATGCACCACAGCAGGCCGTGGCGATTGGCTGTGGACTTCGGCGAGGCCGGTCGACGGATCCACCGACCCGCCTTCGCGTCCGGCTGGCCTGCTTCCTGAAGCCGAACCCAGTCCTGGACGTCGTCAGCGGTGATGTTCCCGATCGTGGCCGGCATCACCAGTCCCGATCGGGTGGTGTGCACCACGAGGGAGATGTGCCGGTCCACCTCGCGCCGGTAGTCGTCCCGGGTCCGCGGGTCGATGCCGGTGAGCCGGTCGACGTAGCGCGGGCCCAGCCGGTCAGGAGCACGTCGTCAGGGTCCTCGGGCTCGACGAAGCCCCGGCCGGGGACCCACCCGTAGGGCCACCGCTGCTTGTGGGCGTCGACGAGCTTCTTGAACGCGTCGGCCTGCTCCACGTCCTCGAACCCTTCGGCTTCCCAGGTACCGCCGCGCCCTCCCTGGAGCCAGCGGACCTGGTAACTCGCCGTTCCGTCCTTGCGGACCCGCTTCCTGATCGTTGCCATGGGGCGCACGTCAGGTCGAAAAGCCGGCCGCGTTTGGCCGTGGTTTGGCCAGCCTGGAACACGAAGAAGCCCCTGACCCGCGTTTCCGCAGGTCAGGGGCTTCCCCTTCAAGGGTGAGTAACGGGACTTGAACCCGCGACATCCTGGACCACAACCAGGTGCTCTGCCAGCTGAGCTATACCCACCATGTCGCCCGGTCGTTTCCGACCGGCCGAGAAAAAGTGTACAGGGTCCGGGAGGGTGCTCGCGCCCCCGTTTCCCGGGGCCGGTCCACGGGCGCTTTCGCGCCCGTGACCAGCGGGTTCCTACGGTGCGGCCGGAGCCGACCAGCGCGCCGCGATCTCCTTGGCGCGCTCGGAGTCCGGGCCGGGCTGCGGCACGAAGACCGCCTCCCGGTAGAAGCGGAGCTCCGTGATGGAGTCACGGATGTCCGCCAGCGCCCGGTGGTTGCCGTTCTTGGCCGGGCTGTTGAAGTACGCCCGGGGATACCAGCGCCGGGCCAGCTCCTTGACCGAGGACACGTCCACGATCCGGTAGTGGAGGTAGCCCTCCAGCTTCCGCATGTCCCGCGCCAGGAACCCCCGGTCGGTACCGACCGAGTTTCCGCAGAGCGGGGCCTTGCCGGGCTCCTTCACATGCTCACGGACGTAGGCCAGGACCTGCTCCTCGGCGTCCGCCAGGGTGGTACCCCCGGCCAGCTCGTCGAGGAGGCCCGAGGCGGTGTGCATCCGCCGCACCACCTCGGGCATGGTCTCCAGGGCCGCGTCCGGCGGGCGGATCACGATGTCCACCCCTTCGCCGAGCACGTTCAGCTCCGAGTCGGTGACCAGGGCGGCCACCTCGATGAGTGCGTCGTCCGTCAACGAGAGCCCGGTCATCTCGCAGTCGATCCACACCATGCGGTCGTTCATGCGCCCCACCCTACGGGGCGCTCCGCTGTCCCGGCAGGGCCGGGCGTCCGGGGACGTACGCGTCAGGGCCCGGCAGGGACAGCTCCCCGGACCCCACCGACGCCGCCACGGCGACGGCCGCGGAGGACAGGGGCGAGCCCCGGCGTCCGGACGGTGGTCCCTGGCTGGGCACCATCGTCTCGACCACCGTAGCGGCGCTCTCCGCCACCCCCTGCGGACGACGGGCCCGATAGGCGGCCCGGTACGCGGCGGGGGAGGAGCCGAGCTGGCGGCGGAAGTGCCCGCGCAGCGCGACCGGGGAGCGGAAGCCGCAGCGGCCGGCGACCTCGTCGACCGAGTAGTCGGAGGTCTCCAGCAGCCGCTGCGCCTGGAGCACCCGCTGGGTGATCAGCCACTGCAGCGGTGCGCTGCCGGTGAGCGAACGGAACCTGCGGTCGAAGGTCCGTCTGCTCATGTAGGCGCGTGCGGCGAGCGTCTCCACGTCGAACTGCTCGTGCAGATGCTCCAGGGCCCAGGCCACGACCTCGGCGAGCGGGTCGGAGCCGATCTCCTCCGGTAAAGACCTGTCCAGGTAGCGCTCCTGCCCACCACTGCGCCGCGGTGGCACGACGAGCCGGCGGGCGAGTGCCCCCGCGGCTTCCGTGCCGTGGTCGGTGCGGACTATATGGAGGCAGAGATCGATCCCGGCGGCGGTGCCGGCGGAAGTGAGCACATCCCCGTCGTCCACGAACAGTTCGCGCGGATCGACGTGCACCGACGGATAGCGCTTGGCCAGCGTCGGCGCGTACATCCAGTGTGTGGTGGCCGGCCGGCCGTCCAGCAGGCCGGCGGCCGCGAGCACGAAGGCTCCCGTGCACAGACCGACGATGCGGGCGCCCTCCTCGTGGGCGCGCCGCAGCGCGTCCAGTGCCTCGGCGGGCGGCGGCGAGGTGATCGACCGCCAGGCGGGCACCACCACGGTGCCGGCCCTGCTGATCGCCTCCAGGCCGTACGGCGCGGTGAGTTCGAGCCCACCGGTCGTGCGCAGCGGTCCTTCCTCGCCGCCGCAGACCAGCAGGCGGTAGCGGGGAACTCCCGCGTCCTGCCGGTCGATTCCGAAAACGGAGAGCGGGATGGAGCTCTCGAAGATAGGGCCGCCGCTGAAAAGCAGCACGGCAACGACTTCCCGGCGTCGCCGCCCGGTCAGCTTGCGTGCGGCCTCCGTCGCGGCGGCGGAGTCCTGGCTCATGACGCTAAGCCCCCCTCGGTGTTCGCGTCTCCCTGGTCCTTACGGGCCTGTCGCTCCTGCACGTTTCCCCTCGGTGTCGCACGTGTCCCCAGTCTCCGATTTCCAAGATCGAATCTACTGCGTCGCGTGGTCCCGCCGTGACACCTTCCCCCACCAGCTCAATGTCGATAAGGAAACGTGGCGTGAAGCGTTCGATCACGAAGCGTTTCACTCGCGAAGCGCACAGGGAAGTGCCCTTCGACAACGTGGCCCGTCCGCGTCGGGTGAAAGCGTACCGCGCGGTCCGTTCCTGCCTGGTGGGCGGTGGGGTGTCCGGCCATCCCGCGAAGGGTTCGGCACCCAGGTGAAGTTGGCTTAAAACCATCGGTTGCGTGTGCTGTATCCGGTCACGCCGGGCGCACAACCGCCGCCTGACGGCCGCGCCGGTGCGCTCCCTCGCCGACGTGAACCATGGCGTGTTCGGACCGCCGCGGAGGGGTGTCGCGGGCCGTCGCGACGTGGACCGGGGCGAGGTTCCGCAGGGCCGGATTACCGACCGATGGGCCGTGGGACACGAGAACCGCGGGTGTCGGGCCTCGGCCGGGGGCGGTCGGGCGGGCCCGGCCGGCCGGCGGTCCGGGCCCTGTCGGCCGCCGGTCAGGGCGTCGTCGCCGGGTTCGGCTCGAACGGTGATCGCGGGGGGCCCGTCGCGGCGTCCTGTCCCGGGGTGGCGGTCCGGTGGCGGTGTGGCCAACAGGGACCGGGTGAGAGCCTCGCCGCCGGGTCCGCCGGGCGACCGCCGGCCGTCGCGAAAAACAGGACGGCCGACGGTGTTCGCCCCCTCCGAGGCCCGTGTACGACACAACCGGCATTGCCATCGCGGACAGGCTCGGGCATGCTCCCTCCAGCGTCGCGCACGCTTTTGCGGGGGTCTGGGTGGTGGAGGAGTGACGCCGTACCCTTGGGGGTATGGGGTTGGGAAGATGATTCCCGGACAGAGCTTCACCACCAGCTGATGCACCTCTCGAAACCGTTCCCTCCTCACGAGGACTCTCTTCGCCGAGACACCGATGGCCGGTCACGAAATCCCTGAACCCAAAGACCGCAAGCCGGTAGCCGACCCAGGGTCGGAGCCGCGGACGGTCGAAGAAGCACGCCATGCGTGCGATCCCGCCTTCCGGCACGGAGTCGTGGTCGGTTTCGACGGCTCCACGTCGAGCGAGCGGGCTCTCGCCTACGCCATCGGCATGGCCGGCCGGTCGGGCTCCGGCCTGATCATCGTCCACGTCGCCAACCGGTTGCCGACCACGGTCTGGGCGGGCTGCGAGCCCCCCGTCTTCGTCGATGTCCCCGATCACCGCACCGAGGTCCTCGGCCTGGAGCTGGCCTGCGCGGACTATCTCTCCGAGGTGCCCTGGGTGCTGGTGGAGCGCGGGGGCGACATCTGCCACGAACTGGAGGAGGTCGGCCGGGAGTATGCCGCCGACGCCATCGTCGTGGGCTCCACGCACGGCATCGTCGGGCGGATCTTCGGGTCCGTGGCCGGCCGCCTCGCCCGCCGGGCGCAACGCCCCGTCATCGTCATTCCCTGAGGCCCCCGGCATTCCCCGACGGCCGCCCTAGCGCTTCCTGAGGGGCCGCCAGGAGGCCCTGTAGCGGCACGCGTTGGGCCCCGTACCGTCGTCGCGACGGTACGGGGCCCAAGGTTCTGTGTCCCGCCTTCTACTCGACCGTGACGGACTTCGCCAGGTTGCGCGGCTTGTCGATGTCGCGGCCCATCGCGAGGGCCGTGTGGTAGGCGAACAGCTGGAGCGGGATGCCCATGAGGATCGGGTCCAGCTCGTTCTCGTTCTTCGGCACGACGATGGTGTGGTCGGCCTTCTCCTGCGCCTGGTGGGCCACGGCGAGGATGCGGCCGCTGCGGGCCTTGATCTCCTCCATCGCGGCGCGGTTCTTCTCCAGCAGGTCGTCGTCCGGCACGATCGCCACGGTCGGCATCGCGGGCTCGATCAGCGCGAGCGGGCCGTGCTTCAGCTCGGAGGCCGGGTAGGCCTCGGCGTGGATGTACGAGACCTCCTTCAGCTTCAGGGAGGCCTCGCGGGCCACCGGGTAGCCGCGCACCCGGCCGATGAACATCATCGACTTGGCGTCCGCGTACTCCGCCGCGAGCCGCTTGATCTCGTCCTCGCCCGCCAGGATCTCGCTGATCTGCTCCGGCAGCCTGCGCAGCCCGTCGATGATCCGCTTGCCGTCCGCGACCGAGAGGTCACGGATCCGGCCCAGGTGCAGGGCGAGCAGCGCGAAGGCGACCACGGTGTTGGTGAAGCACTTGGTGGAGACCACGCAGACCTCCGGCCCCGCGTGGACGTACGTGCCGCCGTCGGCCTCACGGGCGATGGCGGAGCCCACCACGTTGACCACGCCGAGGACCCGGGCGCCCTTGCGCTTCAGCTCCTGGACGGCCGCCAGCACGTCGTACGTCTCGCCCGACTGGGAGACCGCGACGTACAGGGTGTCGGGGTCCACGACCGGGTTGCGGTAGCGGAACTCGGAGGCCGGCTCGGCGTCGGCGGGGATGCGGGCGAGCTCCTCGATCAGCTGGGCGCCGATCTGACCCGCGTGGTACGAGGTGCCGCAGCCGAGGATCTTGATCCGGCGCACCCCGCGCGCCTCGCGGGCGTCCAGGTTGAGCCCGCCGAGGTGCACGGTGGAGAACCGGTCGTCGATCCGGCCGCGCAGGACGCGGTCCACGGCGTCGGCCTGCTCCGAGATCTCCTTGTGCATGTACGTGTCGTGGCCGCCCATGTCGTACGACTCGGCCTCCCATTCCACGGTGGTCGGCGTGGCCGTCGTGGTCGAGCCCTCCGTGGTGTACGTACGGAAGTCGTCGGCCTTCAGGGTGGCCATCTCGCCGTCGTCCAGCGTGACGACCTGGCGCGTGTGGGCGACCAGCGCGGCGACGTCCGAGGCGACGAACATCTCCTTCTCGCCGATGCCGAGGACGACCGGGGAACCGTTGCGGGCGACCACGATGCGGTCGTTGAAGTCGGCGTGCAGCACGGCGATGCCGTAGGTGCCCTCGACGTGGCGCAGCGCCTCGCGGACCTTCTCCTCCAGGGTCTCGGCCTGGGCGCGGGCGATCAGGTGGACCAGCACCTCGGTGTCGGTCTCGGAGAGGAAGACGATGCCGTCGGCGGTGAGCTTGGCGCGCAGCTCGGAGGCGTTGTCGATGATCCCGTTGTGGACGACGGCGACCTTGTTCTCCGCGTCCATGTGCGGGTGGGCGTTCTCGTCGCTCGGCGCGCCGTGGGTGGCCCAGCGGGTGTGGGCGATGCCGGTGGTGCCGGCGAAGCGCTTGGGGACCTTGGCCTCCAGCTCGCGGACCCGGCCCTTGGCCTTGACCATCTTCAGCGTGCCCGGCTTGCCCGCCGCCGCCTTGCCGGTGATGACGATGCCCGCGGAGTCGTACCCCCGGTACTCCAGCCGCTGCAGGCCTTCCAGCAGCAGCGGAGCGACGTCACGCCTACCGATGTATCCGACGATTCCGCACATGTGTTCTCTGCCCCTCCATCGACGTACACGCATTTCCGTTCGACGCCCCGCACGGGCGCCCGCTGGCCGGCCGCGGCCGGTCAGCCGTAGACGATGCGGCGCAGCTGGCGGAGCGAGAGCTCCGGCGGCGCCACGGCGCGGTGCGGCAGCTCGGCTGCGATCCGCTCGAAGATCTCCGTGTTGACCAGGCCGCCGGACTGCAGTTCGCGGTGGCGGCGCCGGACGAAGTCGTCGGTGCTCTCGTCGAAGTACGCCAGCACGTCGAGGATCACCCGGGCCGCCTCGCCGCGCTGGAGCGCGGTGGAGCGTACGAGGTGATCGATGAGGTCGTCATGGGACGAGCGGCGTTCAAGCACCCGTCGATATTGCTTGCCGAGGCGTGCTTATGCAAGAAATCTGCCCGATATCGGGCAGGTAGGGCCGGGAAGGCTGCCTGATCGCGTCACATGCTGCGCAGAACGGCCTGCTTCGCGGTGCTGAACTCCTCGTCGGTGAGCACTCCGGCCCGGTGCAGCTCGCCCAGCTCCCGCAGCCGTCGCAGCAGCGCGTCGTGGTCGCCCGCGGGCGGGGCGGCGGGGGCCGGCTCGGCCGCCTTGGCCAGGGCCGGGACCGCCTCCGGGGCGGCCGGCAGCGCACGGGCCCCGGGCAGCCGCATCAGCACCGCCGCGGCGACCAGGACCGCTGTGTGCTCCTTCTTGGACATCCCCCACAGATCCAGGGCGTACGTGTCGTACTTCGGCGGGGCCGAGACGGGCCCCTCGACCGGCTCGAAGCGCAGATAGCCGTTCTCCAGGCCGATCGACGGCATCCACCGCACGCCCGCGATCCGCGACAGCGGGAAGGTGGTCGGACCCCCGGCGGTCTTGGACTCCTCGGCCTTCCAGTTCCAGGTCAGCCGGACGCTCTCGCCGTCGAAGGACGCCGTGCCGTCGCCGCCCCCGCCGGAGACGGGCAGCGCGGGGCCCGGCAGCAGGAAGCGGTCCACGGGGCCGTCCGGCACCTGCTCGATCAGCAGCGCGTTGCGGACCTCGTCGACGAAGTACTCCGCGACACCCGTGCGGTCCTTCTCCACGGTCAGTACGTAGGGGTCGGCGCCGTCCTTGAGCCGGCCGTCGGCGGCCCGCAGCACCGGGCAGGCGCCGCCGCGCAGCCGCAGCCGCAGCCGCCCGCCCTTGCGGTCCGGTTCGAACGAGACGCCCGCCACCGCCTGCACGGGTACGGCTATCTCACCCAGCTCCTGCCGGACCGGGTGCGCCTTGCCCCCCGGCACGATGCGCACGGTGTCCCCGTCGAACGTCCATGTTCCGTCCCGCTGGATGATCTCTGCCATGCCCGTGATTCTGCCAGCCCGCCCCCGGGCCGCACCGAGGAAGGGGAGCGCCCGGGGGACCGTCCCCGGGCGCTCACCGGTCGGGAGGGCCGCCGCGATCCGGCGGCCGGGCTCAGAACCCGGCGATCGGGTTCTTCAGGCGACCCACCAACTGGAGCCCTCCGGCCGGGTCGTCGAGGTCGACCATCTGCTGGTTGTCGCGCAGCTGGAGGCGGTTGAGGCAGGAGAGTGCGAAGTCCGCCGCGAACAGGTCGTAACTCCGGAACTTCTCCGCGAGGTACGGCACCGATGCCTGGTAGTCGCGCACACAGGCGGCGACCGTCCGCCAGAAGGCGTCCTCGTCCAGGACGCCCTCGGTGTCCAGACCCGCGCCCAGGAAGCGGAAGAAGCAGTCGAAGACGTCGGTGAGGACCGACAGCGCCTTCATGTCCTCGGGGACCTCGACCCGGATCCGCTCGACCTGCGGCGGCAGCACCGCGTCCGGGTCCATCACCGCGATCTCCTCGGCGATGTCCTTGAAGATCGTGCGGGTGACGACACCGTCCTCCACGACCAGGATCACGTTCTCGCCGTGCGGCATGTAGACGAGGTCGTAGGCGTAGAAGCTGTGCAGCACCGGCACCAGATAGGCGTCCAGGTAGCGCCGCAGCCACACCCGCGGCTCCAGGCCGGACTCGGCGATCAGCGCCCCGGCCACCGAGCCGCCCTCGTGGTCGGTGTGGAGCAGCGAGGCCATCGTCGCGACCCGCTCGCCGGACCGGAGCCCCGGCACGGGGCTCTCACGCCACAGAGCGGCCAGCATCTTCCGGTACGGGGAGCCCTTGACGGTGGCCGTCTCGTAGGACCGGTGGTGGTAGCCGATCGCGGCCCGCTCCCGGATGATCGAGAACCCGGCGCCGCGCAGCAGGTCGTCGCGCTCGATCAGACCGGCCAGCCAGTCGTTGATCGCGGGTGTGGCCTCCATGTACGCGGCGGAGAGACCGCGCATGAAGCCCATGTTCAGGACCGACAGCGCCGTCTTGACGTAGTGCTTCTCGGGGTGGTCGGTGTTGAAGAACGTGCGGATCGACTGCTGGGCGAGGTATCCGTCCTCGCCCTCGCCGAGCACCACCAGATGCCGTGCCGCCAGCTCTCCGGCGAAGCTGACCGCGAGCTTGTTCCACCACTGCCAGGGGTGGACGGGCAGCAGGAAGTAGTCGCCCGGGTCGAGGCCGAGCCCGCGCAGCGTGCCGTCGAACCGCTCCCGGGCCGCCTCGCTCAGCTCACCCTTGACCAGCGCCTCGTGGTCGAGGCCGGCGCCCGCGGTGAAGGTGGCCCGGTCCCGGTGGGCGGCCAGCCAGACGAGCCGGACCTCCGAGGCCGTCTCGGGGGCGTACGCCCGGTACTCGTCCACGCCGAAGCCGAGCCGCCCGTTGTTGGCGACGAAGCACGGGTGGCCCTCGGTCATCCCGGTCTCGATGGCCTGGAAGTCGGCGGCGACGAGCTGGCCGGAGGTCACCGGTTCCTTGGTGAGTTTGTAGGCGGTTCCGGCCAGAGTGGAGGAGACCTCCTCCAGGTAGACCGGCAGGACCTCCGCGGAGATCCCGAGGGTGTGTCGCAGCTCTATGAGGAACTCTGCTGTGTCCAGGGGGAGTTCGGAGCCGTACCGGTGCCGGGTGATGCTTTCGGCGTCGATCTGCCAGTGGTCCAGGGCGAAGAGGCGTGCGGTGAAACGGTACTCGGTGGAGGCGTCGTCGCTACGGACGGTGTAGCGACCGTCGCCGAGCGGCGTGGGGGCAAGCAGCCGTTCGTGGCTGAATTCCGCCAGTGCTTTGCGCACCAGCAGTCGGTTTGCGGTGGCCCAGCGCCCCGGGGAGAGGTGGGCGACGCTGTCGGTGAGGGCGGTCGTCATCGGTCGTTACCTCCGGTTGCTGCTTCGAACTGCTGCTTCGAACTGCGCACGGGTGCAGGCGCTGAGCAGGGCGTTCTTCTCCGGTTTGGCGATCTCCCGGAGCACGTCGAAACCGACGGCCTTGTTGAGGGCCTGCACGGCGCTGTTGGTGACGTCGGGCTCGACGACGACCCGGCGCACCGACGGGTCGGCGAAGAGGAAATCCATCACGGTGGTGATCACGGCCCGGGTGAAGCCGTGCACCGGGGTGTCGGTGGGGGCGACCAGGAAGTGCATCCCGATGTCGCCGGGCTCCGCCTCGTACAGCCCTTTCAGCTCGACCTCGGTGGGGTCGTAGCGCTCGATCAGGAAGGCGGGCGCGCCGTCGTGCAGCCCGATGAACGCGTCGTGGTGCGGGTGAGCGGCGATGGACCGGTACTCCCCCTCCACGTCCGCGATCCCGGCGTCGCCCATCAGCCAGTACGCGGCTTTGGGGTGGGTCACCCAGCCGTGCACCAGTGCGGCGTCGGCGGCGGGGTCCAGCGGGCGGACGGCGAAGGCGCCGAGTGTGTCGGGGCGGGGTTGATCGGGGCGACGACTGCCGGGGCGGCTCATACGGCGAACTCCTGGAAGGCGATGGACTTCTCGACCGGGTAGACCTCGCGGCCGAGCAGCTCGCCGATGATGTACGCGTTGCGGTAGGCGCCCATGCCGAGGTCGGGGGAGGTGATCGAGTGGGTGTGCACCGAGGCGTTCTGGAGGAAGACCCCGCGCCCGGTGGTGTCGATGCTGTAGTTGCGGGCCACGTCGAAGCGGCCCCGGCTGTCGTGGCGCAGCCGCCCGGTGACGGGCGCGAGGAAGGCGGGCGGCTCGTACCGGTAACCGGTGGCGAGGACCAGGCCCTCGGTGGTGAGCTCGTAGTCCTTGCCCTGCTCCTCCTGGCGCATCCCCAGGCTGTACGCGCCGCCCTCCGCGTCGTAACGCGCGCTGACGAGAGCCGAGTTTGACAGCAGCCTGGTCGGCGCGGGGCCGGCGACGTTCTTCTGGTAGAGCAGGTCGAAGATCGCGTCGATCAACTCCCCGTCGATGCCCTTGAACAGCCCCTTCTGACCGGTCTCCAGCCGGTAACGGGTCTCCTCGGGCAGCGCGTGGAAGTAGTCGATGTACTCCGGGGAGGTCATCTCCAGCGTCAGCTTGGTGTACTCCAGCGGGAAGAACCGCGGGGAGCGGGTGACCCAGGTGAGCCGGTAACCGTATGTGTCGATCTCGGAGAGCAGGTCGTAGTAGATCTCCGCCGCGCTCTGCCCGCTGCCGACCAGGGTGATCGACTTCTTCTTCTGGAGGCCGGCTTTCCCGTCCAGATAACGGGAGTTGTGCAGGAAGTCCCCGCCGAGCCCCTGACAGGCCTCCGGGATGTGCGGCGGGGTGCCGGTGCCGAGGACCAGGTGCCGGGAGCGGAACAGCTCACCGGAGGCGGTGCGCACGGTGTAGAGCCCGGAGCCCTCGTCGTACGTCACGGTCTCGACGGTCTCGCCGAACCGGATGCCGCTCAGTTTCGCGGCGGCCCAACGGCAGTAGTCGTTGTACTCGGTCCGCAGCGGGTAGAAGTTCTCCCGGATGTAGAAGGAGTAGAGCCGGCCGCGTTCCTTGAGGTAGTTCAGGAACGAGTACGGCGAGGTCGGGTCGGCCATCGTGACCAGGTCCGACATGAACGGCGTCTGGAGATGGGCCCCTTCGAGGAACATCCCGGCGTGCCACTCGAAGTCCGGCTTGGACTCCAGGAAGACGCCGTTCAGCTCGTCGATCGGCTCGGTCAGGCAGGCCAGGCCGAGGTTGAACGGGCCGAGCCCGATCCCGATGAAGTCGTGGGGCTCAGGAAGCGCGGTCAAGGGAGTCTCCCAGGTACTTCTCGGCGTGGCCGGCGATCAGATCGAGGACCGCGGCGATGTCGTGCACGGTCGTCTCGGGGTTGAGCAGGGTGAACTTCAGATACTGGCGCTCGCCCACCTTGGTGCCCGCGACGACGGCCTCCCCGGACGCGAACAGCGCTCTGCGGGCCTGGAGGTTGGCGCGGTCGATCTCGTCGGGGGAGGTGACACCGGGCGGGATGTAGCGGAAGACGAGCGTGGAGAGCCGCGGCTCGACGACCACGTCGAAGCGTGGGTCGGCGGCGAGCAGCCGCCACCCCTCGGCGGCCAGGTCGCAGACCTCGTCGAACAGTTCCCCGATGCCGTCCGCGCCCATGACGCGGAGCGTCATCCAGAGCTTGAGCGCGTCGAACCGGCGGGTCGTCTGGAGCGACTTGTCGACCTGGTTCGGTATCCGCTCCTCGGCCATCCGGCGCGGGTTCAGATACTCCGCGTGGTACGTCGCGTGCCGCAGGGCCGCCCGGTCGCGGACCAGCAGCGCCGATGAACTCACCGGCTGGAAGAAGGACTTGTGGTAGTCCACGGTGACCGAGTCGGCGCGCGCGATGCCTTCGAGCAGCCCGCCCCGCGCACGGGAGGCGAGCAGCCCGCAGCCGTACGCGGCGTCCACATGCATCCAGACGGCGAACTGCTCGCAGAGCGCGGCGATCTCGGGCAGCGGGTCGATGGAGCCGAAGTCCGTGGTGCCGGCGGTCGCGACGACGGCCATCGGGACGGTCCCCTCGGCACCACAACGCTCCAGGGCGCGGGCGAGGGCCACGGTCCGCATCCGCTTGTCGCGGTCGACGGGGACGGAGACGACGGCGTCCGGTCCGAGGCCGAGGAGCCCCGCGGACTTCTGCACGCTGAAGTGGCTGCACTCGGAGGTGAGGATCCGCAGCCGGGTGAAGTGCTCCGGCCGGACCTTCGCCTCCTCCCGCGCCAGCAGCAGGGCCTGGAGGTTGGACTGCGTACCGCCGCTGGTGAAGATGCCGTCGGCGGCCGGGCCGAGCCCGATCCGCTCGGTGGTCCAGTCGATCAGCCGGCGCTCGATGAGGGTGCCGCCCGCGGACTGGTCCCAGGTGTCGAGGGAGGAGTTGACCGCGGAGAGCACGGCCTCGCCGAGCAGGGCGGGTATGACGACCGGGCAGTTGAGGTGGCCCAGATAGCGGGGGTGGTGGAAGTAGACGGCGTCGCGGAGGTAGACCTCGCCGAGCTCGTCGAGGGCGGCAACGGTGTCGCCGAGCGGCCGGTCGAGGTCGATCGCGTCGACGACGGGGGAGAGCTCGTCGACACCGATCCCGCTGAAGGGGCGCTCGGTGGCGGCGAGCGTGGCCGCGACCCGTTCCACTCCTGCGGAGACGGTGTGCCGATAGTGGTCCGCGGTCGTGTTGTTGAGCAGGTGCGAACGCATGGAGGGGTCCTCCCGGGTGAGGGGAACTTCATCGCGGCCCTCCGGGCAGGAAAGGGGGGAGGAGGACGCGATGTCAAAGTAAGGCGAGCCTAACCTAACCCGTAATCGATCGTTCCCCTCACCCCCTCACCCCCTCACCCCCTCGCCCCCTCGCCCCCTCGCCCCTCTCGTCTCCTCCCCTCTTGCTCCCTCTCGCCCCCTCGGCGGTCCTGAGGTCGACGCCGGAGCCGACCTCGCGCAAACGGCCGCCGCCGCCCCCGTCGGAGCGGGAACGGCGGCGGCCGAGGAGGGGGTACGGCGTTCAGGCCGGGGGCGTGGACCGCGTCCCGGCCGGCCGGGACGGAGCCGGGGCGGTCAGTGCTTCGGCGGGTTGGTCACCACCCAGTCGGAGTTCCGGAAGTGAGTGGAGACCCCGCTCCCCTCCTGAGACTTGTCGGGGGGCCCGGAGCTGGGGAACAGCGACGGCGCGATGGGCCGGCCCAGCCGCTCCTCCCATACGGTCGCCCACTTCTCGAGCTCCGGGAAGGCCTCCCGGACCGCCGTCCGGTTGATGAAGCTGTATTTCTGATGAACGAATCCCGTGCGGATGTCCGCATCGCTGAGCTTGCCCGCGCTCTTCAGCTCGTCCCACTTCGCCCGGGCCTCGGCCACCATGACGTCGGACGCGATGTGGAAGTCCCCGTCGCTGGGTCCGAGCGGCTTCCCGTTCCCGTCGAGCATCCCCAGTTTGTGCAAAGAGTCGAACGGGCGGCGCGCCGGGCGCTCGGCGGGAGGTGTGGAGCCCATCCACTCCTGGAACCTCGCCGGCGCCACCGGCTGCCCCGCCAGGTCCCGTTCGGTCGGGAAGTCCTTGTGGCGGCCCGAGAAGAAGAACGCCCATGACCCCTGGAGCCGTACGTCATAGTCCTGCGGGCGCTCGCAGGAGGAGCACAGGACCCTGAACAGGGAAGCCGACATGCGCTTGAACTGGTGGGGGGTCGTGCCCAACGGCGCCTGGTAGTTGCGCCACCACCTCACCTGCTGCTGCGTCAGCCCCAGGAATTCCAGGTCCCGGGGCTGGATGCGGTATCCCGTGTCATCGTGTGGCCATGCGCGGCCTCCCTCGCTCTGACTTCCCGGGACTCGGCCATCGGCGTCGATGAGCCCCTCGGCCTGAGCCTTCTGACGCCTTTTGAGGAAGCCCGGGTCCTCGTCGGCCGACGGGGCCGCCAGGACGGCCTGCCCGTGGACGCTCGCGGTGACCGGCCAGGAGGTTACCGCCGCGGTCGGGGCAACCGCGGGACCTGACAGAACCAGTGCCGCAAGGGCCAGTACTCCCAGCCTCAGACGCTGACGTGACACTCTTTCGCCTCCAGTGGAAAACACTTCGCACGGTTCACGCTTCTCGCGTTCCATGACTCAGAGTTACGCATATCGCTGCGTGTCACCGTCACAGCCACGCCGACCTCGACGGCCCGAGCCCCCCGTGCCCGGAGGCGAGGGGTGCGTGGTGGGTGATCACCGGGCCGATCATGGGTGGCTCGGCGTCCCAGGGCGGTGATTCCGGGCACGACCACCGGAACGGGTGAACCTCTGGACGGGCTCTGACCCGTGGCCGGGCAGTCAGGGAGCGTCTTCGCTGGTCACGCACGCCCGTCGAGGGTCGTCCAAGCCGCCGCCATCACCGACGCCCCCTCCTCTTCCCGCCGGCCGGCCGGGGGCTTCTCCGGCGGTTACGCCCCCGCTTCCGCTTCGGCCTCCCGAGCCTGCTCCTCGGGGAGTCCGCGTCGCCAGTACGCGGTGGACGTCACCCGCTCACGGTCGAAGCCCCGCTCCTGGACGAGGTGGTGACGCAGCGCCCGTACCCCGGACGCCTCGCCCGCGATCCACGCGTACGGAGTGCCCTCGGGCAGCTCGGCGGCGCGCACGGTCTCCACACCGCAGGCGGCGCCTTCGTTCCGGACGAGCCAGCTGATCCGGGCCTTCGCCGCCGTGTTCAGCGCCTGCCGGTCCTCGGTGCGCGGCACCTCCAGCCAGGCCCGGGCCGGCATCCCCGCGGGCAGCCACTCCAGGGCGGCGGCCGCGGCGGGCAGGGCGGTCTCGTCGGCCCGGATCAGCACCCAGTCGGTGTCGGCCGGCGGCCGGAAGCGTACGGCAGCGTTGTCCGCCGCCGCGGGGCCCAGCACCGTGAGCGGGTCGCCGGGGGTGGCCGCCATCGCCCAGCGGCAGCCGGGGCCGCCGGTGTCGTGCAGCACGAAGTCGAGGTCGACCTCGGTGGAACCGTCCGCGCACAGCCGCTGGGCCCGTACGGCATACGAACGCGTCACCGCCCGTTCGTCCTCGGGCAGCGCCAGCCCTTCCCCGTGCCGCGCCCCGCTCCCGCCCGCCGGGGCCACCGCCTCGCTCATCCCCGGGCGGGGCAGCAGGATCGCCAGGCTCTGGTCGCGGCCCCCGCCGCTGAAGCCCTCGGCTCCCGGCCCTCCGAGCGTGACCCGGAGGATGGACGGGCCCAGCCGTCTGGTCCGCAGGACGATCAGCCCGAAGAGCCGGAACGGGGCGACTTCGCGGGCGGTGGCAGTCGTCGACGTCAACGGGGCTCCTCCGGGGCGGGCCGGAGCGGCGGACGGACAGGCCCGGCTTCCGACTGGGGCGATCCGAAGGAAGGTTAGCCTACCCTTGCCTAGTGGGGTGGTGTGATGCCCTTGACCGCCGCCTCAGACCCCGAACTCCGCCCGGCAGGCCGCGAGTCCCTCCGTGGTCACGTCCACGTTCCGGTGCGCCTCCCACCGTGCCCGGTTCAGGCGCAGCCGCCGCAGAGTGACGGGAGCCCCCCGTACGACATCCGTCTTCAGCCCGTCGTCCAGGTATCCGAGCCGCCGCGAGACCCCGAGCGAACGGGGGTTGTCGGTCATGGCGGCGGAGACCGCGTACCGCGCGCCGAGCTCGGCGAAGGCGAGGTGAAGGGCGGCGGCGCGCATCTCCGTACCGAGCCCCCGGCCCTGGTACGGGAGCCCGAGCCACGACCCGGTCTCGGCCTGCCGTCTTACCCCGAACTGCCGCCCCATCAGGTCCTGCCGCCCGATGACCTTTCCCTCGTGAAGGACGGCCAGGCTGAGCGTCCAGTCCTGGGCGGACCAGCCGGCCACCGTCCCCAGCAGGTGCTGGAAGACCGCCCGACCCACCTCGTCGGGGGTCCCGTCGGTCCACGGCACGTTGAACGGCATGCGGTCCGCGTCGTGCACACCGTGAGCCGCCACCGAGGCCAGCTCGTCCAGGAGACCGAGGTCGGGCAGCCGCAGTTCGAGGCGCGGAGTGCGGAGGCGAAGTCCGTAGAGGGGCCAGTGGTGGGCCGTGAGATCGGTGAGATCCATGAGGAGACTCTGCCGGACCTGTGCGCGAGGTGTCGACCGGAATACGGGGCGGGGCGGGGCGGGGGAGGCGGCGTACGGCTGGGGGGGGCGGGCGGGCCTCCGCCCG
Source organism: Streptomyces sp. CNB091 (assembly GCF_000377965.1). Lineage (NCBI taxonomy): Bacteria > Bacillati > Actinomycetota > Actinomycetes > Kitasatosporales > Streptomycetaceae > Streptomyces > Streptomyces sp. CNB091. The sequence continues at coordinate 292,233 of NZ_KB899001.1, read as the reverse complement.
AACCCCACAGCGGTACCTCCCGTCCGCTTCTTCAGGCGCCGATCGCGGCCGGCCGCTCGACGCCGCTCGCGGCATCGTTCCCGCCCGGCGAGGCCGCGCCGCCCCGACCGCCGTCGCCGGACGAGGGCCCGCCCGTCGCCGCCGCCCGTCGGGCGCGGAGACCGAACGCGCTGACGGCGGCGGCGGTCAGGGCGGCGGCCAGTGGGACGACCAGGGCCGCCCGGTACCCGTCGAGGAGGGCGGCAGGTGAAGTCCCGTCCGTCGCGCCGATGTTGACGGCAGCCACGGCGGACAGTCCCAGCGCGGCCCCGAACTGGAAGGACGTGTAAAGCAGCCCGCCGGCCACCCCCTGCTCCTCCTCGGCGATGCCACCGGTGGCCACGATGGTGAGGGGCCCGTAGACCAGGGAGAACGCCACACCCAGGAGGAGCAGGCCCGGGAACATCGCCGCGTACGTCCAGTCCGCGGCGATCGGCAGGAACAGGGCGTACGCCAGCGACGCGACAAGCAGCCCGCCGAAGATGACCCGGGCGTTGCCGAACCGGGCCACCAGCCTCGGGGTGAGGAGCGGCGAGAGGACCGCGTCCACGCCGATCACGATCAGCGCGAAACTGGTCTGGAGGGGCGACCAGCCGCGCAGTTCCTGGAGGTAGAGCACGGCGATGAACTGGAAGCCGAAGAACCCGGCGGCGAACAGCAGTCCCGACACATTGGCGCGGACCAGTGCCCCGCTGCGGAAGAGGCCCAGGCGCACCAGCGGTGAGGACGAGGCGCGCTCGATCAGGACGAACGCGAGGAAGAGGAGCAGGGCCGCGCCGATCGTGCCGACGGTCCGGACGGCCGGGACGTGCGTGGCCCGCTCGACGCCGAAGACGAGCAGCAGGATCCCCGCGGTGACGGTGACCGCTCCGCCCAGGTCGACGCCTTGCCCGGCGCGCTCCGGACGGGGCGAGGCGGGGACGAGGGCGAGCGCGGCGAGAAGGATGCCGAACGAGAGGACGACCGGGGCGAAGAACACCCAGCGCCAGTCGATGGCGGAGAGCAGCCCGCCGACGACCAGGCCGATCGAGAAGCCCCCGGCGGCGGTGCCCGCGTAGACCAGCAGGGCCTTGTCGCGCGCCGGCCCCTCCGGGAAGCCGGTGGTGATGATCGACAGGCCGGCCGGGGTCATGAAGGCCGCGGCGATCCCCGTCACGAAGCGTGCGACGACCAGCATCCAGCCCTCGGTGGCCAGCCCGCCCAGACCGGAGAAGAGCAGGAACACCACGAGCCAGAGGACGAACATGCGGCGACGGCCGAACAGGTCGGCCGCCCGTCCGCCCAGCAGCATGAAGCCGCCGTAGCCGAGGACGTACGCGCTCATCACCCACTGGAGCGTGCCGGTGGACAGGTCCAGGTCCTCGCGGATCGCGGGCAGGGCCACGTTGAGCATGGCCACATCGATGCCCTCCAGGAAGATCGCGCCGCACAGGACGAGCAGCACGCCCCGGGCGTGGCCGGTCATGCGGTCACTGCTCGATCCCGGAAGGGGCGGTGATGAGGACATGGGGCTTCTCCTTGAGTACGGACGGAACAGGCCTGACGAGGTGCCGCAACAGCGGTCGGCCAGAGCGGGGTTGGCGCCGGAGATCAACACAGAAAGGCGTCAAGCAGCCGCGAACGGGCCTGAGTTACCGAGTCGCCGGTCGGTTCCCTCTTGTAACCACCCGAAGCTTGCGGCACCGTGGGGAGGTATGGAAGAAGGCACTTCGAAGTCACCGAGTAACTGCGTGGATACCGGGGCCGGTCAGGACTACGACATCAGCCAGTGGGACGTCCGCGAGGGATGCGAGGTGCGGCAGATCCTCGACCGCGTCGCGGACAAGTGGTCGCTCCTCGCCATCGCCCACCTGGAACGCCGTACGCTGCGCTTCTCCGAGCTGCGCCGGCTGATCGAAGGCATCAGCCAGCGCATGCTGACGGTGACCCTGCGCCAGCTCGAACGCGACGGCCTGGTGCGGCGCACGGTCTACCCCGTCGTCCCGCCCCGCGTGGAGTACGAGCTGACGGAGCTGGGCGCGACGCTGCACACGACGATCAGGTCCCTGGTCGACTGGACCGAGAGCCACCAGCTGGAGATCGCGAAGGCGCGCGCCGACTACGACGCCCGCAAGGAAGCCGAGGTGTCGGCCTCCTGAGACCGTGGGACTTCACCATGTCCGCCGCGCCGGCGCCGCACTAAAGTGAAGCGGTGAACTCACCCCAGGGAAACGCCGCTTCGCGCGTGGGCGAAGACGACCGCGAGAGCGCCGTACGGCGCGTGCGGGAGGCGTACGCCGACGAGCACATCGGGCACGAGGAGATGGACGAGCGCCTCGGCCGGGTGCTGGCCGCCACGACGCAGGGCGAGCTCGCGGCGGCCGTCGACCTGCTCCCGGCGGAGGACCCGGGCGCCACGGCGACGATCGCCGCCGCCGGTGGACGGATCAAGCGGCGGGGCGCCTGGCGGGTCCCCCGCGTCCTCAAGGTCGAGTCCGCCTTCGGGCGGGTGCGGCTGGACCTGTCCCGGGCGGTCATCGAGTACCCGGTCGTCGACATCGAGCTGAGCCTCGGCACCGGCAACGCGAGGATCACGGTGCCGCGCGACGCGATCGTCGAGGTCGAGGGAGTGACGACCGGCTGGAAGGACCTGCGCTACAAGCCCCGGCAGCCGACCCGCCCCGGAGCGCCGCGCATCCGCTTCTCGGGGGCGGTCGGATACGGACGGCTGAAGATCCGCCACGCCTGGCGCCGAGGCGGCCTGACGGGCTCATGACCGGGCTTTCACCGTGACGGGGCCCCGGGCGGCCACCTGAATGACGGCTCCCGCATGCGGCGAGGGGCGGACGGGCGTCTGCTGGGGACGAACGGCTTCCGCCACGTCACCCCCTCGAAAGGCACCGCCCGATGGCTGACAAACCCGCGATCGTCCTGGTCCACGGCTTCTGGGGCGGCGGCGCCTACTGGGCGGGAGTCCGAGCAGTTGCGTCAAATGTCTGGCTACCTCAGCAGGTCTGCCGGTAGGAAAGCTCGGGCAGGTAGGCGTCCCACTGTTCCGCCCCGAGCCCGCCCTCAGCCCTTTCGCACACCTCCCACGCGGCCTGCTGCGGGTCGAGTACACCGACCTCCCGGCGCACGCTGTGCGGGGTCGCGATTCGCAGGTGGTCGCTGCCGTCGGTGAATCCGAGGCCGAGGATCCGGTCCGCGCCGACCTGGATGAGGGTGCCCGGGGTGCCGGGAGAGGCGGTTTCCCAGACGCGTACGGAACCGTCCTGGGTTCCGACCGCGACGAACTCGCCGTCGGCCGAGAAGGCGACGGGCAGCGGTTCGTTCCGTGCCTCGTGGTCCGATTGTGCGAGGACCGCGTTGCGGTGCCGGCCGAGGCTGTCCCAGAGGGTGACCCGGCCGTCACGGGTGCTGACCGCCAGGTGGTTCCCGTCCTGGCTGAACCGCGCAGCCTGCAGCGTTTCCTGGCCGTGCAGGCCGGTGACTCTGCGGCCGGTGCCCAGGTCGTACTGATCGCCGTTCGACGCGAGCAGAGCAGTCGCGTCCGGTGTCAGGAAGACGGAGGACGTCTCGGTCCGGGTGCGCAGCAGACGGCTCCTGGCCTGCTCGGAGGCCCGCCACACCTCGACGACGCTGGGGTCGTCGTTCTGCCCTCCGATCGGTCGAGACGTGGCGAACAGCAGGGACGCGGCGTCCGCGCCCACGGCAATGGTCTCGATCAGTTCCGGCACCCTGATCCGCGCGGTCTCGCGCCGGTGATCCACGTTCCACAGGCGAACCTCGGAGCCTCCGTATGCGACGGTACGGCCGTCGGGCGAGAAGGCCACGTGCGGTGCCGTGTCCCTGCGGGCCCGGCCCGGCAGGGCGGTCGTCCTGCCGCCGCGTTCGTGCAGCCGGAACTCCCAGTCCTGGCCGTCCCGCCGTGTCGTCACGGCCGTGGCTCCGTCCGCACTGAACTCGGCCTGCTGGTAGCGCTGTCCTTGCCGCCCGGATGCGGTTGCCGCCAGTACGGCGCGAACATCGAGCGTCTTCACGGTGCTCGCCCCGCCGACGACGAAGCGCAACACCCCGTCTCCCGGATCGACCCGTGGCTCGACAACGTAGGGCCCCTCCGGTGTGTAGGTCGTCAGCGGGCGGTCCGGGTGAGCGGCGTGCCACAGGGCTATGTCACGGCCCTGGGCGGTGACGGCGTACGCCCCGTCGGTGCTGAAGGACGCTTCCGGCCTGTCCTGTCCGCCCGTCTTGATCCTCGGCCGTTCCCGGCCGTCCCGCACATCCCAGGTACGGACTCCGCCGTCCACGCCGACGGCAAGGGCGCGGCTGTCGGGCAAGAACGTGAACCGGGCTCCCTCGTCGCACAGTTCGCGGCCCGCCTCGCGGGTCCAGGGTGCGGGCATTCGGCGCTTCGACTCGATGTCCCAGACCGAAAGCCGGGCGCCCTCGTATGCGCAGGCGGCCAAGAGCCTACCGTCGGGGCTCAGCTGGGCGAAGGGGCCGTCGCCCTCGCGCGATCCCGCTGTGAACACGAGCCGACCCGTCTCCACGTCCCACACCTGAACCCTGGACCCGCTCTGCTCCTTGTCGGCGTCCTCGGTGAGGAGCAGCCGCCCGTCGGGGCCGAACTCCGCTTCCGGATAGCCCCCCTGAAGGCGACCGAGTCGGTGCGACCGCTGTCCGTCGTGCAGGTCCCGCACGACGACGGCACCCCGGCTGTCGAGATACGCGACCCGCCCGGCGTCGCGGCTGACGGCGAGAACCGATGCGAAGGCGTCGCCCGGGATCCTGGCCTCGCCCAGTGAGCGGCCGGTGCGTGAGTCCCATCGATACACACGGTCCCTGCCGACCTTTGTCAGGATCCGGCCGTCTGCACTGAGTCGTCCCTGGGATTGCAGGTCACCCGTGCCGTCGCGCGGTGTGAACGACGACTGCTCGCGCTGGGAAGCGGCACCCCGCACCGCCTCCCGGGTTTCCGGCAGGTCCGCGATCCGCCAGGACGCCACGCTCAGCCGCATGGCCAATCGCGGGTCCGAGGCACGTAGGGCGGTCGCGACAGCGACGACACGGCGGGCCTCGGCCTCGTCGTGGCGGCGGTCGCTGACACGGCTCTGCTGCCAGGCCACCGTGCCGGCGACCGCGGCCAGGCACATCAGCAGCGCGAGGGCCGCCAGCAGAAAGCGGCGGCGGCGCGCACCACGTACGCGTGTGCGTCGTGCCTGCTCGTGGGCGACCAGGCTCGCGAGATGGAAGTCGCCTTCCAAAGCCGTCAGCTCGCCGGAACTGCTCGCGTCCTCCCGAACCCGGTCGTACCGATCACCAAACGCCTCACGAGCCGCCGAGAGCCGTACGCCCCGGTACAGGGCTCCGGGATCCCGGTCCAGTGCCTCCCACACACGGGCGGCCTCCGTCAGCGCACGATGCAGACGCAGCCGTTCCCGGTCAGCCTCGATCCAGCCCCGCAGCCGTGGCCATGCGGTGAGCAGGGCTTCGTGTGCGAGGTCGACCGTGGCACCGTCGACGGTGAGCAACCGAGCCCGCACCAACTCCTCCAGGACGGCCGACTCCGCGATTGCCGAGGGTATTTCGGCTCGGTCCACGGGCCGACGGGTGTCCTGCGTGCCGTCGCCCGGCCAAACCAAACGCAGCAGCAGCCGACGGGCGACGGCGGCCTGCTCGTCGGTGAAGCGGGCATACACCGCCTCCGCGGTGTGGGCGATGGCTCCGCGTATCCCCCCGATCGCGTCGTACGCCTGCTCGGTGAGGGTCTTGCCCCGGCGCCGGCGCCAGACCTCAAGAAGGGCATGTGCCATGAGCGGCAGACCACCCGGCTGACTCTCGACGTCGGCAACGATGCGCGCGGTCAACGCCTTCTCCACGACAAGACGATCGCGCTGTGCCGGCCCGATGATGGCCTCCCTGAGCTGGGCGGACGTCATCGGGCCGACGAGGAGCGTGGCGGATCGCAAGGCGTCGGCGAGCGGACCGTGGTCGGCACAGCGACCGTAGAAGTCGGCGCGCACGGCGATGACAACGCGTACTCGGCTCCCGGGTGCGCGGGCGGCGAGCAGCGCTTCGACGAACCGGGCGCGGGAGGAGTTGTCCTGGCAGAGCGTGAACAACTCCTCGAACTGGTCGATCAGGACGATCGTGTCGCCCTCTTCGGCAGCAACCGGTGCGAGCAGGGCAGGGTCGGGGTGATCCGACGGAGTGATGACACGGACGAGGGCGGGCCTGCGCCGCGGATCCTGTTCGCCGCGCAGGGCGGGGACGAGCCCAGCGCGCAGCAAGGAGGACTTGCCGCTGCCGGAGCCGCCCACCAGCGCGACGACGCGGTGGCGGGCGACGGCGGCGGCCAGTTCCGCGACGAGTTCACCGCGCCCGAAGTAGGTGTCCCGGTCGTCGGGCTCGAACCGGGCCAGGCCCTTGTAGGGGGAGGTCGCCACCTCCTCCATGGCCCCGGCTTCCTCGGCAGCGTCTGCCGTGGCCGTGCGCCAACGCCGCTCCCATTCCGCCTCGTCGCCACCGCAGGCACGCACATAGGCGAGCAGCACGGGCAGCGTCGGCACCCGTCCACCAGACGCAGCGGCGGACAGGGTCGGGGCCGAGAACCCGACGTGCTCAGCCATCGCCCGATATGTGGGTGTGCCGGCTTCCCCGCGCAATTTCCGCAGCTCGTACGCGAGGCGTGGGGCGGCGCCCGCAGCCGGGTCGAGCGGCTTCTCGCGGCGCCCCATCGGTAACTCCCCCATCACGTGATGCGCGCCTCTCCTGCCACGGCCGCGTCCCCCATCAGCGCTACGACCCTATCGGCAGGCGTTCCTGCTGTTCGGCGACCTGCCGGGAATTGATTGGTGCTCGGGACGGGGGCTGCGCATCAATTCCTCGGCGGCTGGACTCGGCCTACCCCACCCGTCGAGGCACACAGGAGCCAGTCATCGCCACCGCTCAGGTCCTCGGACCCCCCGCTCCGTCCTGCGCCGCGCCCGACCCTCGCGTGCCGGCGGTACTCGGTCGGCGGCGCGTTGTCGTTGTGCCGGTGCTGCTCACGCTCGCGCTCGGCCTCTGGGGGGTTCGGCGCGGTGATGCCGTATGGCATGACGAGGCCGTGACGATCGGGCTCGCGAGTCGTGATCTTCCCGCTCTCTGGCAGACGTTGGGACGCGTGGACGCCGTGCACGGTCTCTACTACCTGTTGATGCACTGCCTCTTCGGCGTCTTCGGCACCGACGTGGTCGTACTGCGGCTGCCCTCCGTGCTCGCGATGGCAGCGGCCACGGCCGGTGTCGCGATACTCGCCGCGCATCTGGCAGGGCCGCGTGCCGGGTTGTGCGCGGGCATCGTGTTCGCCGCGCTGCCCGGGGTGCAGCAGTACTCGCAGGAGGGTCGTTCGTACGCGCTGGTGTGCGCCCTTGTTGTCTGGGCGACATACACCTTGGTGCGAGCGGTCGAGCGCGACCGGCGGGGCATGTGGGCGGCGTACGCGGGGCTGCTGCTCGCGGCCTGTCTGCTGCACGAGTTCGCGGTACTCGCGTTGGCCGCGCATGCCCTGTTCGTGCCGCGTGCGAGGCGCCGGATCTTCGCCGAGACGGCTGTGTCTGTCGTGGTGGCGCTCGCCCCCCTTGTGCTGGTGAGCATGCGGCAGTCCAGCCAGGTGGGCTGGCTGGACGCCACGAAGCCGGGCGAGTACGCCCGCTTCTCACTCATGGCCGGGGCGGCCCTGGCAGCGGCGGCGCTCGCCGGGGCGCGGCGGACCCGCACCGCACACGGGGGTCGGCTGATCGCCCTCGGCCTCAGCCTCTTCCTCGCGCCGACCGGACTCCTGATGCTGTTGTCCCTGGCCAAGCCGCTGTACCTGGACCGATATGTGGTCTACGGCGACGCAGGCCTTGCGCTGCTCCTCGGTGCCGCGTTCGATCAGGCGCTGCGGCTCAGGCCCGGGGTCCGCGCGGGTGCGGTCATCGCGGCTGTTGTCGCCTGCGTGGCATTGGTGCCGGCCACCCTTGAGCTGCGCACCCCCGCGAGCCGCTCGGACGACATGACCACACTCGCCGCAACCCTGCGCGAGACCACCCGGCCCGATGCCGGCGTGGTCTACCTGTCCGTAAAGCGCCGTGCGTGGGAACTCGCCGACTCCAGGCCCGGCGCCGGAGTGGATCTTGCACGGGCACGTGGCCCGGCCGCCTCGCACAGCCTGTACGGCACTGAGGTGCCGCCCGACGAACTACGCGCTCGGATGCTCACGCGCTACCGGATCGTCGCCGTCGACTCGCCGTCCGGCGTCGCGGTGGAAGACGACGCCCTGGCCCGCGTGAAGCGGGACACGCTCGCTGACCACTTCGAGGCATGCAGCGCGCGCACAGCCGACGGCTCAGCGATCACGGTGTACGCACGCCCTGGCCACTGCTGAGGCCGGGAGGGCGAGCATCTTGCGATTGCGGGCCCTCGCCTCGTGCCTCTTCCGCCTTGGTGGTCCGGGCACTGAGGCAGCGCCACGTTGCCTGCGTAGTCGGTCTTGGTTGGTTGCAGCTCTGGTTTTCGCGGGTGTTGGCCGCGAGGGAACGTGCCGATCCGAGTTTGATGATGTCCTCGATCGTCTGCCCGGTCAGGTTCCGGCGTCGCAGTGCCACCGAGCGGCGGGCTGCAACCTGCTACTCCGCAGGAAGGGGATTCAACGGGATCTGAGACAACGCCCAGCGCGTGTAGGTCAGTAGAGCCTCGCCGGCGATGTCCTCAAGCCGGTCGAAATCCTCCGACAGCACGTCGAGCAGGAAGTGCTCGACTTCGCGGTCGGCCCGCTTGATCAGGACGAGGCAGCGATAACAAGGCTTGGGAGGATGCTCAAGGAGGATCGCTCGCAGAGACCCGTTCGCATCGTCGGCCAGGTGCTGATCAAGCCATCCAGGCTCGCGTCCCCTGCCGAGGTTGAGGCGCTTACTCCTCGAACTTAGCTCTACGAGGTCCTGCTTGTTCACACGCTTGATCGCTTTGGGCACCTTCTCCAGCATGAGAGCAGGTTATCCACCAACAGGCAGAATGTGAGGTGCGGCCAGCACCGACCACGCCCCTGCGGCGTCCCAGCACACAGAATGACTGCGCCGAAGGTAAACCGAAGTCTGTTCAGCGGGAACTCGAGGGTCGGCCCGTGTGCTTCAGCTGGGCGAGTCCGTGCGTTCGGTGGGAACCGTGGGGTGGGCTGCGAGGCGGCGGGCTTCGGCGGTGACCTCGGCATTGACCTGGTCCAGGGTTCTGTCGCCGTATTCGAGGATGTCGTACTCGTCGTCGAGTTCTGCGAGGCGCTCGGTCAGGGGCAGCTCGTGTCCGTGGCGCTGGTGAATCCGGAAGGTGAACTCCCAAGGCCTGAGCTCTCCGGCGAGCATGCGGCGTGCGAGGGCTCGAGCGGCGGCTTCCTGACCGGTCTCGCTGTCGACCGGATAGAAGACGAGGCCGAGTTCGTCGAGTGCTGCGGGCAGTAGGTCGTGGACGTCGTAGTCCGCCTCGGCGCGCGTGCAGGCGGCGAGCATGCGAAGGCCGGGGGTGTCGAGTCCGGCGACGAGAGCAGCACAGGCGGCATTTACCACGTCGATCGCGCGGGTTTCTCCTATGCTCCAAAGGGCGGCATGGTCCTGTAGAGCGCTTGCTGCTGCTTCGGTGGACGTCACTCGTCCATGGTCCCTTCGCGGTGAGTCCAGGTCGACCGGATTTCGTCGAAGGTGTTGTTCGGCGACCCGTTCCAGCAGGGCACCGCCCGCCGCCAGGTCCTCGGCGACGCCCTCGCCGGGCCACCCTCCGGGAGAACATCACCCTCGGCCAGGGCGACCAGAGCGAAACCGCCGTCCTGGCCGCCGCCCGGGCCGGCGCCACCAAGGTCGTCGACGCACTCCCTGACGGACTCGACACCGACATCCGCCCCTCCAAGTCCGGCGGCCAAGGCCATCAAGGAGAAGGACCGGGGTCGACCTGCTGTATCTGCGGCACATCCGGCCACCGCTACGAGGCCCGAGGAAGTGTTGCAGTCCGCGACGGGTGTGTCAGCCCCCGCTGGCACCATTGCGCCCATGAGCTACAACATTGCCTACTCCACCGCCGACCAGGCCGACGTCCTGGCGTTCCTGGGCAACAGCCGCGCGCTGACCGCAGATCAGGAGCGGCGCCTTGGGAATATGCTGAAGTTCGCGCAGTCGCGTCAGGAGGGTCTCGACCACGAGGGCATCGACTGGGGGCTGTCCATCCCGGAGGCTCTCGATCACCTCCTCGCGGGACACACCTCCTCCGAGGCGGAGTGCGCGGGCAACTCATACACCGCGGCGTTGCAGATCATCATCGACCGCAACGCCTCCGATCCGTCGCACTTGGGAACCTACTCGAAGCCGTCGACATTCTTCAGCCTCGTCGACGAGGAGATGCGCCGCCTCGGCGTACCGCTGGACCTGCTGCCCCACGGCTACCTGTACGGCGGTCTGCCGGAGCGCTTCCCCCACATCCCGCACGCGTTGGACGGGTACCCGGCCATCGGCCATCTTCCGCTGGACAGGGCCAAGCCTGCGGCCGATGCCTACCGTGCCGTCCTCGACTGCATGGACCCGGACTTGCGCTACGACGTTCAGGAACTCATCGACAAGCTCGATGTCGAGCACGACGAATGGGAGACGGCGACGAAGCACGTTTCCTGGTACACGCAGGACACGCTCTCCTTCAGCCTCACCTGATCGGGCACCCGGCCGACGTGCGCGGGGCACGCGCTACTGCGCGCGACGGAACCGTGCCAGCCGAGCAGGTTGAGCAGAAGTCGGGTGGAGGCTTCCGCGATCACAGCCGTGCGGTCGGAGACCGCCAGAAGTTCCAGGACGGGTGCGATCACGGCATCAAGCGTGGACCAGTATGGGCTCCTGCCGAAGTACTGCCGCAGCAGCATGTCCACTCTCTTGCGGTTGAGCGCCGAGCCCACGATCCGCGCTTCTCTGACGCGACTCCGCCGTTCCCGCGGCAGGTGGGCGGCAAGAGTGAGCCACAGCTGCTGTTTTGGGTCCTCCGGTGCTGGTAGTCGTGGCGGGCGAACTGCACGTTGTCGAGCACGATCCAGCAGTCCGCCGCGCACAGCTTGGCCGGCGTGCAGAGACCGGGGGAGAAGTTGGGTGGTGGATGGAGCAGAGTCCGTCCGCTGCCGACCTGTCAGGGTGTGACGAGGCGACTGGTGAAGCCTGCGGTGCGGAGGGTTTCGTAGGCGGCGCGCACATCCTCCGGGACTTCCTGCTCGACGGCGAATCCGAGTTTGGGATACTCGATCACCCGTTGGAGGTCGCCGACGAGCATGTCCAGGACGAGCTTCTCGTCACCGATGCTCTTGACGTAGTTGTCCAGCTCCAAGGGCTCGGAGGCACAGCGCACATCGACCTCGGGCCAGAGCTTGCGGGCGGTGGCGTACGAACGGCGCTCCATGTACGGCTTGGAGACCAGCAGTACCGAGGCCGGGGAAATTCCGGCATCAGCGAGCACCTGTCGGGAGTACGTGATGTTGTGGCCGGTGTTCCCGGCGCAAGGCTCCAGGAGGATCGCCTCATCGGGTACTCCGAGGGCGAGGGCGTGCTCCTTGTAGTGGACGGCCTCACCACGGGGGAAGCGCGCCGCCGTAGTCGGGCTGTTGCCGCCCGTGAAGACAAGGACAGGGAAGAGCCCGGCCCGGTACAGCCCGGCGCTCGTGGTCGCCACGCCGAGATCGTGACTGCCGAGCCCGATCGCCACGTCCGCCGGACGAAGTTCGTGACGCATCTGGTGGTAGTCCCAGATCAGCCGGGCACCCGCCCACTGCTCGTCGCTTACGGCCTGCTGGATGTCCGTCGGTCCCGTCACTGGTGTCTCTCCTCAATCAGTGGCGCCCGGGGCCCTTCGCCCCACCGTGCTTCCGCCAGGCCCTCGCCTCCGCTGCCATCGCCGCACGAGCCAGCTTGATCCTGCGGTCGCCCGGGCTGCCTGTCTTGGCCAAGTTGAGAGGCGGTCGTAGCGCGTGGAGCACGGCAGTCTCCACCTCGTCGAGGACTGTGCCCTCAGGTCCTACCCACACCGAGAGCCGCAGCCTCGCGTGCATCCATTCCGTCAGCCGCTCATCTCCTCTGCTCTCCAGGGAGTAGTTGGCGCTGCCGTCAGGCTCAGCGAGGTTGCGGGGCACTGCTCGTAGTCCGAGTGGTTCCCGCAGGAGCGCCGAGAGTGTCCGCCGTAGGGTGGAGGAGCCAGTCCTGCCCGTTGCGAAGTGTGTACGCAGGTCGCGCCCTACCAAGTTGCGCTCTGACTTGCCCACGTAGAGGGGCCGGCCGGCCGTACCTGTTGCGAGTTCTCCGATCGCCAGCACCTTGCCATGGACCGCATAGAGGCCTGCCGCATGCGGTACCACCTCAAGGGCTTCCTCTGCTGTGTACTGCGGGCCATCGGCCAAAGCAGCGAGAGCGGCACACACGATGGCTTCGTCCACAGTGAAGAGAATAGAGGCTGGGTACGACAGACCAGCCGCTCCGTGTTTCAGTGCCTATGCCCTGGCGGCGCCTGCGATGGAGGCGGCCGACGTCAGCACGCTTCAGACCGAAGAAGTCACGGATGCGGCGTGGCTGCCGGTAGATGCCCTCGCTTCGCGGGGAGTTGGGCCGCAGGGTGTTGAGCGCACTGCGCTGAATGGCACCCCGTGACATAGACCATGGGGCATATCGGGCTTGACCGGCCGCCACGGAATGTTTCACGGCGGCCGGTCGGCAGTCTCGGAGTATCGGGAGGCGGCAGATCAGCCCGGCAGCCCCAACTCCCGTGCGATCAGCATCCGCTGCACCTCGCTCGTTCCCTCGCCGATCTCCAGGATCTTCGAGTCGCGCCACATCCGCGCCACCGGGTACTCGTTCATGAAGCCGTAACCGCCGTGGATCTGCGTCGCCTCCCGGGCGTTGTCCACCGCCACCGTCGAGGAGTACAGCTTCGCGATCGCTGCCTCCTTCTTGAACGGTTCGCCCGCCACCAGCCGCGAGGCCGCGTCGCGCCAGCCCACCCGGGCCATGTGGGCGCGCATCTCCATGTCGGCGATCTTGAACTGGATCGCCTGGTTCGCGCCGATCGGCCGGCCGAACGCGTGGCGCTCGGCCGCGTACTTCACCGACTCGTCCACGCAGCCCTGCGCCAGGCCCGTGGCCAGCGCCGAGATCGCGACCCGGCCCTCGTCGAGGATCCGCAGGAACTGCGCGTAGCCCCGGCCCTCCTCGCCCAGGAGGTTGGCCGCCGGGACGCGGACGTCGGCGAAGGACAGTTCCCGGGTGTCCGAGGCGTTCCAGCCGACCTTCGAGTAGGGGGCGGCGACGGTGAAGCCCGGGGTGCCGGAAGGCACGATGATCGCGGAGATCCGGGGGCGGCCGTCCTCCTTGCGGCCCGTCACCGCCGTCACCGTGACCAACTCGGTGATGTCCGTACCGGAGTTGGTGATGAAGCACTTAGAGCCGTTGATCACCCACTCGTCCGTGGCCTCGTCCAGCACGGCCGTCGTGCGCGTGCCGCCCGCGTCCGAGCCGCCGTCCGGCTCGGTCAGGCCGAACGCGCCCAGTGCCTCGCCCGCGCACAGCTTCGGCAGCCACTGCCGCTTCTGCTCCTCCGTGCCGAACAGGTGCAGCGGCATCGCGCCCAGCGAGACCCCGGCCTCCAGGGTGATCGCCACCGAGGAGTCGACCCGGGCCAGCTCCTCCAGCGCGATCCCGAGCGCCAGGTAGTCGCCGCCCATGCCGCCGTACTCCTCCGGGAACGGCAGCCCGAACAGGCCCATGCGGCCCATCTCGCGCACGATCTCGTACGGGAACTCGTGGCGCTCGTAGAAGTCGCCGATCTTCGGCGCGACCACGTCGTGCGCGAACGCCTCGACCGTGCGGCGCAGTTCCTCGTGTTCGGCGGTCAGCCGGTGGTCCAGGGGCATGGGTGGCTCACTCCTTGTGGGAGGGGGAAGAAGAAGAGGAAGAGGAAGGGGTCAGGGCGCGGACCGTGCGGGATGGGCTCGGTCGGCCCAGGTGTCCGGCGAGCCAGACGCTGGTGGCGGTCAACTCGTCGAGGTCGACGCCCGTTTCGATGCCGAGGCCGTTGAGCATCCACACGAGGTCCTCGGTGGCGAGATTGCCCGTGGCGCTCTTCGCGTACGGGCAGCCGCCCAGGCCGCCCGCCGAGGCGTCGACCGTGCTCACCCCGTGCTGGAGTGCAGCCAGGGTGTTGGACAGTGCCTGGCCGTACGTGTCGTGGAAGTGGACGCCGATGGATTGGGTGGGGACGGAGGCCTCGTTCAGCGCTGTCAGCAGGGTCGTTACGTGGCCCGGCGTCGCCACCCCGATCGTGTCGCCCAGCGACAACTCGTCGCAGCCCAGATCCATCAGCGCCTTCGCGACCCGGACCACCTGTGCCACGGGCACCGCGCCTTCCCACGGGTCGCCGAAGCACATCGACAGATAGCCGCGCACCTGCGCCTTCTCCGCCTTGGCGCGGGCCACCACCGGTTCGAACATGGCCAGCGACTCGTCCACGGTCCGGTTCAGGTTGCGGGCGGCGAACGTCTCCGTCGCCGAGCCGAACACCGCGATCGACCGGGCCCCGAGCGCCAGCGCCCGGTCCAGGCCGCGTTCGTTCGGCACGAGGACAGGGAGGGAGACGTCACCCACGTCCGCGATGTCCCCGAGGAGGGGGAACAGGGCTTCCGCGTCCGCCAGTTGGGGCACCCACTTCGGGTGCACGAAGCTCGTCGCCTCGATCGTGGTCAGACCGGCCACCGCCAGCCGGCGGATGAACTCCGCCTTCACCTCCGTGGGAACGGTCTCCTTCTCGTTCTGGAGGCCGTCCCGGGCGCCTACCTCATGGATACGGACCCGGGCCGGCAGCCCGGGGGTCGGGACCTCCATGGGGAGCGTGCGCGTGGTCATGAGCCCTCCTCGGCCGAAGCAGCCGCCACGGGGACGACCACCACCAGAATCTGGTCCATCGCGACCGTCGCGCCCGCCGTGACGTCCAGCTCGGTGACGGTCCCCGCGTGCGGGGCGGAGATCACGTGCTCCATCTTCATCGCCTCCACCACGAGCAGGCTCTGCCCCGCCTCGACCTCGTCCCCGACGGCGACCTTCACCACCGTGACCGTGCCCGGCATAGGGGCCGCCAGGGTGTCCGCCCCGCCCCGGCCCGCCCCGCTCAGGGACGCCTCCACCGGATCGTGGTCCTGGACGTGCCAGGTGTCGCCGTCCCGGCCGAGCCAGTCCCCGGAGCGGTGGAAGTGGCCCACCGCGCCGTCGAGTTCGACCGTGACCCGGTCCGCCGTGACCGTCGCGGAGGCCGGAGCGCTCCGGACGACGGGTTCATGTCCCGCTACTCGCAGCGGGAACGTCAGCGGCGCCCGCACACCCCCCGTCCGCCACCCGCTCGGCACCGAGAACGGGTCCGTCCAGCCGCCCGCGTCCGGCCGGGGCTCCAGCGCCTCCCGGCGGACCGCTGCCGCCGCCGCGTACACCTCGTCCGGCACCCCGTCCGGCACCAGACCCTGCGCCTCGCGTTCCACGAGCCCGGTGTCCAGGTCTCCGGAGACCACGTCCGGGTGGGCCAGCAGACGGCGCAGGAAGCCCGCGTTGGTCGGGACGCCCAGGATCACCGTGTCCGCCAGGGCCGCCCGCAGCTTGCGCAGCGCGCTCGCGCGGTCGGGGCCGTACGCGATGACCTTCGACAGCATCGGGTCGTACAGGCTGCCCACCGGCACGCCCTCGCTGAGCCCCGAGTCCGTCCGCACCCCGCCGCCCTGCGGCTCGCGCAGCGCCAGCACCGTACCGCCGGAGGGCAGGAAGCCCCGGGCCGGGTCCTCGGCGCAGACGCGGGCCTCGATCGCCCAGCCGGTCAGGGTGATGTCCTTCTGCGCGTACGGCAGTCGCTCGCCGGACGCCACCCGCAGCTGCCACTCCACCAGGTCCACACCGGTGATCAGTTCGGTGACCGGGTGCTCGACCTGGAGGCGGGTGTTCATCTCCATGAAGTAGTACGAGGACGGGTCGTCGCCCGGGACGATGAACTCCACCGTCCCCGCGCCCGCGTACCCGCAGGAGCGTGCCGCCTGCACGGCCGCCTCGCCCATCGCCGCCCGGGTCTCCTCGTCGAGGAAGACCGAAGGGGCCTCCTCGATGATCTTCTGGTGGCGGCGCTGGAGCGAGCACTCGCGCTCGCCGAGGTGGATCACGTTGCCGTGGGTGTCGGCCAGCACCTGGATCTCGATGTGGCGCGGCCGGTCGATCCACCGCTCCACGAGGAGGGTGTCGTCGCCGAAGGAGGCCCGTGCCTCGCGGCGGGCCGCCGCGATCTCGTCCGCCAGCACCGCCGCGTCGCGGACCAGGCGCATGCCCTTGCCGCCGCCGCCCGCGCTCGGCTTCAGGAGGACCGGCGTGCCGATCTCCCGTGCCGCTTCCTCCAGTTGGGCATCGGTCAGGCCGCTTCCGGAGGAGCCGGGCACGACCGGGACCCCGGCCGCCGCGACCGTCTCCTTGGCCCGGATCTTGTCGCCCATGAGGGAGATCGCGGAGGCGGGCGGGCCGATGAAGACCAGCCCCGCGTCCGCGCACGCCTGCGCGAAGCCGGCGTTCTCCGCCAGGAATCCGTACCCGGGGTGCACGGCCTGCGCGCCGGTGCGGCGGGCCGCCTCCAGGAGCGCGGGGACGTTCAGATAGCTCTCGGACGCGGGCGGCGGGCCGATCCGGACCGCCGTGTCCGCCTCCCGTACGTGCCGGGCGTCCGCGTCCGCGTCGCTGAAGACCGCGACCGAGCGCACGCCCTGCTCCCGCAGGGTCCGGATCACCCGGACCGCGATCTCGCCGCGGTTGGCGACCAGAACGGTGTCGAACATCGTCATCTGTTCCTCACATCCGGAAGACGCCGAAGCCGGGCCCGGCCGGGTCCTTCTGGGGCAGCGGGGCATTGGCGCAGGCCGTGAGCGCGAGGCCCAGGACCTGCCGGGTGTCCACGGGGTCGATCACACCGTCGTCCCAGAGCCGGGCGGTCGCGTAGTAGGCGTTGCCCTGGGTCTCGTACTGGGCGCGGATCGGGGCCTTGAACGTCTCCTCGTCCTCGGGGCTCCAGTCGTCGCCGAGCTGGTCGCGCTTGACGGTCGCCAGCACGGAGGCGGCCTGCTCGCCGCCCATCACCGAGATCTTGGCGTTCGGCCACATCCACAGGAAGCGGGGGCTGTAGGCCCGGCCGCACATCGAATAATTGCCCGCGCCGTACGAACCGCCGACCACGACCGTCAGCTTCGGCACGCGGGTGCAGGCCACGGCCGTGACCATCTTCGCGCCGTGCTTGGCGATGCCTCCTGCCTCGTAGTCCCGGCCGACCATGAAGCCGGAGATGTTCTGGAGGAAGACGAGGGGGATGCCGCGCTGGTCGCACAGCTCGATGAAGTGCGCGCCCTTCTGGGCCGACTCGGAGAACAGGATCCCGTTGTTCGCGACGATCCCGACCGGATGGCCGTGGATCCGGGCGAAGCCGGTGATCAGCGTCTGCCCGTACTCCGCCTTGAACTCCTGGAAGCGCGAGCCGTCCACCACGCGCGCGATGACCTCGCGTACGTCGTACGGCGTCCGGGAGTCCACCGGGACCGCGCCGTACAGCCCGGCCGGGTCCACCTTCGGCTCCTCGGCCGGCTCGACCGTCCAGGGGAGCGGGGCGCGGTCCGGGAGGGTCGCGACGATGTTGCGGACGATCCGCAGGGCGTGCGCGTCGTCCTCCGCGAGGTGGTCGGTGACCCCCGACGTACGGGAGTGGACCTCGCCGCCGCCCAGCTCCTCCGCCGTGACGATCTCGCCGGTGGCGGCCTTCACCAGCGGCGGGCCGCCGAGGAAGATCGTGCCCTGGTTCCGGACGATGACGGCCTCGTCGCTCATCGCCGGGACGTACGCTCCGCCCGCCGTGCAGGAGCCCAGCACCGCCGCGATCTGCGGGATGCCGGCCCCCGACATCCGGGCCTGGTTGTAGAAGATCCGCCCGAAGTGGTCCCGGTCGGGGAAGACCTCGTCCTGCATCGGCAGGAACGCGCCGCCCGAGTCGACCAGATAGAGGCAGGGGAGACGGTTCTCCAGCGCCACTTCCTGGGCGCGCAGGTGCTTCTTCACGGTCATCGGGTAGTACGTGCCGCCCTTGACGGTCGCGTCATTGGCGACGATCACGCACTCCCGGCCGCTGACCCGGCCGATCCCGGCGATCACGCCGGCGGCCGGGGCGGCGTCCCCGTACAGCCCCTCGGCGGCCAGCGGGGCCAGCTCCAGGAACGGCGAACCCGGGTCGAGGAGGGTGTCCACCCGGTCCCGGGGGAGCAGCTTGCCGCGCGCCTCGTGGCGGGCCCGAGCCTTCTCACCCCCGCCCAGCCGTGCCGTGGCGAGGCGTCCCGCCAGCTCGTCGGAGAGCGCGCGATGAGCCGCCTCGTTGGCCTGCCAGGCCTCCGAGGCGGGATCGGCCGCGCTCGCCAGGACCGGTGCCTGCTGCATCGTGTCGAGCCCCCTTGCCCGTACCGCGATAGTCAACCGCTGCTGTCTCTGCTGACACTGTTGTCAGTGCTGGCACTGCTGTTAGTGATCGTTAACGCGTTTCCCTCAGGTTAACGAGCGCTAACGACCCTGTCTAGAATGAATCCTCATGAGCACCCATGCCGCCGCCCGCGTCGCGGCCCC
Source organism: Streptomyces sp. CNB091 (assembly GCF_000377965.1). Classification (NCBI taxonomy): domain Bacteria; kingdom Bacillati; phylum Actinomycetota; class Actinomycetes; order Kitasatosporales; family Streptomycetaceae; genus Streptomyces; species Streptomyces sp. CNB091. The sequence continues at coordinate 273,520 of NZ_KB899001.1, read as the reverse complement.
CACCCGCCGCGAGCAGATCCTCCGGGAGGCCGCCCGCCTCTTCGCCGAGCGCGGCTTCCACGGCGTCGGCGTCGACGAGATAGGCGCCGCCGTCGGGATCAGCGGTCCCGGTCTCTACCGTCATTTCCCCGGCAAGGACGCGATGCTCGCCGAGCTCCTGGTGGGCATCAGCGAACGGCTGCTGGAGGGCGGCCGTATGCGGGTGTCGGAGGACGCCGCCCGGGGCGACGGCTCCCCGGAGGCCCTCCTGGACGCGCTCATCGAGGGCCACATCGACTTCGCCCTCGACGACCGCCCCCTGATCACCCTCCACGACCGCGAGCTGGACCGGCTGCGCGACACGGACCGCAAGCGGGTGCGCCGGCTCCAGCGCGAGTACGTCGAGGTCTGGGTCGGCGTCGTCCGCGCCCTCTACCCGTCGCTGGCCGAGAACCGGGCCCGTGTCACCGTGCACGCCGTCTTCGGCCTGCTGAACTCCACCCCGCACCTGGCCCGCCCCGAGACCCTGCCCGGCCGGGCGGTGACCGCTGCCCTGCTGCACCGGCTGGCCCGGGGCGCCTTCGCCGCCGCGGAACCATCCTGAGCAGCGGTTTCGCCTCTTGAGTAGCGGTTTCGCCTCCTGAGCAACCCCGGACCGGGCTCGCGCGTCTGTCCGTTCGACACCTAACGATGCGGGGAGTCGCACCATGGCCGTCTCACTGGGCGAAGAGATCATGCTGCTGTCGCTGGACGACACGACCGGCGCGGCGAAGGGGGAGACCGCCGCCCGCTGGGGCGTGGCGGCAGGCATGCTCCTGGAGCTGGTCATGGCGGGCCGCGTCACGGTGAAGGGCGGCCGCGTCGAGGTCTTCGACCCGTCCCCCACGGGCGATCCGCTCCTGGACGGACGGCTCGACCGGCTGACGCGCTGGGTCCACGGGGCGTCCAGCAGCCGCAAGGTCACCGACTGGCTGACCCGGGACCACGCCAAGGGCTCCCAGGACGTCGTGGAGAGCCTCTGCGCCCGCGGTCTGGTGACCGAGGAGAAGCACCGGGCCCTCGGCGTCTTCCCCGTGCGCCGCTACCCGGAGGCCGACGGGACCGTCGAGCGGGAGCTGCGCGCCCGGCTGGCCGCCGCGGTGCTGCACGGGGCCGAGCCGGACGCCCGCACCAGCTCCCTCGTCGCCCTGCTGCACGCCACGGGCATGCACCCCCAGGCCTTCCCCGGTCTGCCGAAGAAGCAGGTCGCCCCGCGCATGGCCCACATCGCCGAAGGGCACTGGGCGGGCGTGAGCGTGGGCGAGGCGATCCGCAACCTCCAGGCGGCGATCTCCACGGTGACCGTGGTGACGGTGCTCTCCGTGGTGACGTAGGGCGGCACCTGGGTCGCATCCGGGGCCGCCTTCCCGCCGCATCCGGGCCGCACTCGGGCCGCATCCGGGCCGCATCCGGGCCGCACTCGGGCCCCCCGGGGGAAGCACCCGGGCCGAGGCGGCCGTCAGGCCCGCGCAGCTGTCAGGTGCCGGTCCGCCCAGGCGGCGAACGAGGTCACCGGAATCCCCAGCTCCGTGGCGAGTTCGGGACGGGCCGGCTGCGTGAGGGCATTGCTCCACAGGTGTCCGGCGCCCCAGGCGGGCATCCCCGCCGCGAGGGCCTCGTCGAGATCCATGGACGGGGCCTCCACCGGCACGCCCCACGCGGTGGACAGCACCCCGGCCACCTGCTCCATCGTGAGCCGGTCGCCCGCGAGTTCCAGCTCCACCCCGTGGAAGCGGTCGGGGTCCCGTACGGCGTGGGCGACGGCCGCGCCGATGTCCTCGCAGGCCACCAGCGCCAGGGTCGTGTCCGGCCGGATCACCGTCGCGAGACCGCCGCCGGGGCCGTCCGGCGCCAGCTGGGGCAGGTTCTCCATGAAGAACGCGGGCTTGACCACGGTCCAACGGGCGAAGCCCGCCCCGCGCACCGCCTCCAGGATGGCCTGCTTGGTGTCGAAGTAGGGCTCCATCGCCTCCCAGTGGCCCTCCGCCCAGCCCGGCGTCTGAGTGTGCACGCCGACCCCGCTGGTCGAGGACTGCACGAACTGCGGCACGCCCGCCGCCCGCGCCGCCTCGATGAGGTGCGTCGCCTGCGCCAGCTCCCCGGCGAAGTCGACGCCGCTCTCGCTCATCGGCGGCATCTGCACCGAGAACACGGCCCGGACGCCCGCGCAGGCCGCGTCCAGGGAGGACCGGTCGGCCAGATCGCCGGTCACCAGCTCGATCCCCAACGCCTCGACGTCCTTCGCGCGCTGCGTGTGCGGGTCGCGCACCAGGGCGCGCACCGGGATGCCGGCGGCCAGCAGGGCCCGTGCGGTGGCCCCGCCCTGGCGGCCGGTGGCGCCGGTGACCAGGACAGGGGCGGTACGTGATGCCATGGGGATATCTCCTCGCAAACCGGGGAACGCAAAACGGCGGGGCCCGCCGTTTCCTCCCGGCTACGATATGGCGGGGCCCACCACTTAGCAACTGGAGTGAGAACGTGACCGGTCAGCGCGCGGACGCCCGCCGCAACTACAGCCGCATCCTCGCCGTGGCGGAGGCCGAGGTCGCCCGGCACGGAGCCGCCGCCTCCCTCGAACAGGTCGCCCGCACGGCAGGCGTCGGCTCCGCCACCGTGCGCCGTCACTTCCCCACCCGCCAGGCCCTCCTGGACGCGGTCTTCCAGGAGCGCATCCAGGCCCTCTGCGGGCGCGCGGCCGAGCTGAGCCGGACCGAGGACAGCCGTACCGCCCTGCTGGACTGGCTGCGCGCCTTCGTGGAGTACGCCGTCTCCGCCCGGGGGTTCGCGGACGCGCTGACCTACGAGCCGCCGACCGATGCGCCCTCGACCGACGCGCGTGCCGGTGACGCGCGTGCCGGTGACGCGCCGCACTCCTGCGGCGCGGTGCTCGACAGCGCGGCCGCCCCCCTGCTCCGGCGGGCGCTGCGCGACGGGACGGTCAGGCCGGGCGTCACCTTCCACGACCTGATCACCCTGGTCGTCGGCATCGCCCTGGCCACCGAGCACTACGCCGAGCCGTCGGTCCAGGCCGACCGCCTCTTCACGCTCGCGGTCGAAGGCCTCAGCCCCAGCCCGTGAACGCCGGGCGGCGGGGCGCCCCCGGTCGGTCGGCCCGGGCCCTGACCGAGCCCCGGACGTGGTCGGCCCGCCCTGTTCCGACCCATCCCGTCTCGGCCCGCCCTGTTCCGGCCCGCCAGCCGGCCGGAGCCGCCCAGCCCCTGACGGGCCGGGGCGAGAGGTGACCCGCGGCCCCCTGGGTCAGCCGGCCCGGCCCTTGACCGAGACCCTGACCCGGTCGACGCGCATCGCGTGACCCGGCTCGGTCGCGGGGCCCACCGTCGCCCCGTCGGCCTCCGGCAGCTTGCCGCCGACCGCCACGTTCAGGATCAGGAACGCCCCGTGGTCCACGGCCCGCTTCCAGGTCCCGGCGTCCATCGCGTCGGCCCGCACCCGGTGGTACACCCGGTCGTCCAGGTACCAGCGCACCTCCTCCGCCCCGGGGGAGAGGTCGACCTCGACGGCGTACGTGCGGAACGCCCCACGGCAGTCCGCGCACGCCTGAGGTCCCGACGTCAGCCCCACGGGCTCCTCGCACGGCCCGCCCTCCAGGACCCCGCAGTGCATCGAGCCGAAGAAGGCGTCCCGGCCGTTGACCGACTCCATCACGTCCAGCTCGCCGACCCCGGGCCAGCCGGTGTACCCGTCGCGCAGGTCCGCGCCCAGGGTCCAGAACGCCGGCCAGTAGCCCGCCGCCTTCGGCCCCGTCACGTCCGGCAGCGCGATCGACGCCTCGATCCGCAGCACCCCGCCGGGCGGCGGCGCGAAGTCGGACCGCACGGTCGTGATCCGGCCCGAACTCCACTGCCCGCCCTTCCTGGTGGGCACGATCTCCAGGGCGCCCTTCCCGTCCAGGCGCACGTTGTCGGTCGAGTCGGTCATGGTCTCGATCTCGCCGGTGCCCCACCGAGGCGCCGGGCAGCCGGGGTAGCAGGTGCCGAGGTCGTGACTCCAGTGCGTGGGGGAGGGGCGGCTGTTCGCCGGCCCGTCGAAGTCGTCCCGCAGCAGCTCGGTCCAGCCGTCCGCCCCGGGCGCGGCGGAAGGTGCGGGAGCGGGGGCGCCGGCCGGGGGCAGTGCGCCCGACTCCGTCAGCAGCCGCTCCAGCCGGGGGGCCAGCACGATGGCCGCCACGTTCGTCAGATGGGCGTCGTCCCGGTAGAGCAGGATCCGGTCCCGTACCGCCGGACAGGTCGGGCCGTCCCCCGGGCACAGCACCTGGTTCACGCCGACGGACCGCACGCCCGGCACCGCGCCCGCCGTGATGCGCCGCGCCAGTCCGTCCGCCGGGACCGCCTCGGCCCGGCTGAACGCGCAGGCGGCGGTGGAGTCCGGAGCGCCGGACACGCACGCGGGAATGTCCGTCCCCGGTACGGGGGTGTCCTCGATGTACACGATCGGCGCGCCGGTCGCCCGCAGCGGCTTCAGCGTCTTCTCCCAGGCGGCGGAGAGGAGTTCACGGTCGGCGGTGTACCGGTTGAGCGAGGCGATCACGATCAGCCGGGGCTTCGGCCCCGTACGCAACCGGTCCAGGGCGTCGGCTCGCCAGGTGGCGCACTCCCGGTACTCGCGCCCCAACTGGGTGTTCTTCACGGTCAGTTCCGGTAGCGGGCAGCCCTGCTTCACCAGCTCCTGGAGCGCCCAGCCGCGCTGGGAGGCCAGCGCGAGCAGCGGGGAGAACCACTGCCCGGCGTGCGAGTCGCCGAGCAGGACGACGCGGTCGGGGCTGTCCACCGCCCCGAACAGGCACTTCGGGCTGCGGGTCACCGCCGGGGCGACCTGGCAGGCCCCGTCCGGCGGGAAGTCCTTGCGCGCCTGGGCCGGCCCCGGCACCAGCGGGCCGTCCGCGAGCGGGGACCCGTCGGCCCGGGCGAGCAGCGAGGGGCCGGCGGCCGCGCCCGGCGGGAGGCCCTTGGCGTCGACGGGGGTGGCCGGGCCCATCAGGTGCAGGGTCGTGGTGCCGACGACCAGCGCGAGCACCACCGGCAGGACGATGGCGGAGACCCCCACCGCCAGTCCCCGGCGCGGGAGTTCGGAGACCGTACGGCTGCGGCGCAGCGGCTGCTCGACCCAGCGCATCGTGGCGAGGGCGGGCAGCGCGGCGGCCAGTGTCAGCGCCGTCTTCGCGGGCCAGCCGAGCGCCCCGAGGCGCGCTTCGGCGAGGACGAGTACCGGCCAGTGCCACAGGTAGAGGTTGTAGGAGAGCCGCCCGACCGCCCGAGGGGCCCGGCCGCTCAGCAACCGCCCGACACCATGGGCCCCTTGGGCCTCGCGCTTGCCCCGGCCCGGGATCGCGGCGAGGATCACGGCGGCCGTGCCCAGGGTGGGGACGAGCGCCGCGTAGCCGGGGTACGGGGTCGACGCGTCGTACGACACGACGCACCAGACGATCGCCGCGGCCCCCGCCCACCCGCAGACCAGCCGCAGCGGGCGCGGCCCGCGCAGCAGGTGCCAGGGCAGCAGCGCCAGCAGCGCGCCGACGGCGAACTGCCAGACCCGCGAGGGGGTTCCGAGATACGCCAGCGAGACGGAGTCCCGCGTCCAGTGCAGGGACAGCGCGAACGAGGCGAGCGCCACCGCAACTGTTGCGAGCGCCACGACCGCGCGCACGGCCCGGCCCCGGCGGACCGCACGGGCGGCGACGAGCACGATCACCGCCAGCAGCGGGGCCCAGAACAGGTAGAACTGCTCCTCGACAGCCAGCGACCAGAAGTGCAGCAGCGGACTCTGGTCGTGCCCGGCGGCCAGGTAGTCGGTCTGCTGGGAGACGAACCGCCAGTTGGCGACGGACAGCGCCGCCGCGAGGACGTCCTGCTCCAGGTCGGCGCGGAGCAGCGGTACGGTCAGCCACGCCCCGGCCACCGCGACGGCGGCGAGGACGACGGCGGCCGACGGCAGCAGTCGGCGGGCCCGGCGGGAGAAGAAGTCGCCGAGCCGGATCCGGCCGGTGGCGATCGCCTCCCGGACCAGGAGCCCGGTGATCAGATAGCCGGAGATGACGAAGAAGACGTCCACCCCGACGAAGCCGCCCGCCGTCCCGGGTATCTGCGCGTGGAAGGCGAGGACCGCGAGGACGGCGACGGCGCGCAGCCCCTCGATGTCGGGGCGGAACGTGGACCGGTGCGGACTGGGCCCGGACTCGCTGCCCGAGCTGCCCGGGTTGCCCGAGTTGCCCGAACCGATGGGGGTCCCCGGACGCGGAGGTGCGGCCGATGGCGGCTGGGGAGCGGACCGCTTCCGGCGGGGGCCGTGGGCGAGGAGGAACGGCATCGGGTGGCGCCTTTCGGTGCGGCTCAACTCAGCCACGGGAGCATCGGGTCGACCCACCCGGAGGCGAGCAGGCCGGTGAGCAGGAGGACGGCGGTGGCGGCGAGGGCCTCGGGCCACCGGCGGGGCAGCACACCCGCCCGGGGCCGGGTCCGGGGCCGAGTAGGGGGCCCGATCCGCGAACGGTGGATGGCGGGCGACCCGACGTCGACGGCCTCGGCGGGTGCCCGGCCGTCCGGCCGCAGCTCGGTCAGCAGGTCCCGGATCAGGGGCACGTTGATCTGGAGCTGGACCAGGAGGTAGAGGCCGAGGCCCCAGGCGGGCTCCCAGCCGTTGCGGGCCACCACCAGCGCGAGGCCCCCGGCGGCGGCCCCGTTCGACAGGACCAGCCAGACCAGCGAGACGCCCACGACCCGGCGGGCCATCGAACCCGAACTCCCGCTGCTCCGGACCCCCGTGGGCACCCAGGCGGCGCTGCGGCCCCGCAGGGTGTGCCAGAACGCGGTGGCGGCGGCCACGCTGGTGAGGACGTTGGCGCGGATGACCTCGACCCGCCACCGGGTGCGGCTGATCCGGGGCAGCAGCACATGCCACAGCCACAGCGGGGCGAGCAGCGGCAGCACGTGCCAGGGGCGGATGTGGTCCGGGTACCAGAACATCATCACCAGCGGCGGCAGCGGGGCGGCGAAGGTGTTCACGGCCGTGGTCAGGTAGCCGACGACGCCCTCGTAGAAGCAGAGCCGCATCCGCCACGGCGCGCCCATGCGCTTGAGGACGGGGGTGCCGAGGAGGTGCAGGTTGCCCATCGCCCACCGGTACTGCTGGTTGACGAACGAGGTGACGGTGTCGGGCGAGGTGCCCTTGGCGACCAGGACGGGGACGTACTGGGTACGGAAACCCCGCTCGTGCAGGGCGAGTCCGGTGTAGAGGTCCTCGCTGTGGTCGAGCCGGGCGAAGCCGCCCGCCAGGTCGATCGCGGAGCGGCGGTAGACGGCGTTGCTGCCGCAGCAGATCGCCGCGTCGCTGGCGTCCCGCGAGGGCTGGATCCAGCGGAAGAACCACTCCTGTGCGGCCCCGGCGGCGCGCTGGATCCAGTCCATGCCCGCGTCGGTGTCGAAGCACTGCGGGCTCTGCACGATGCCGACGGCCGGGTCCGCGAGGTACGGGACCAGATGGCGCAGGAAGTCCGGCCGGGGCGCGAAGTCCGCGTCCAGGATCGCGATGTACTCGGCCCCGGACAGCGTGAGCGCGTGGTTGAGGTTCCCCGCCTTCTTCAGGTGGCCCCGGTCGGGGCGTACGACGTACCGGTAGCCGTGCTCGGCCGCCAGGGCCGCCACCTCGGCCCGGTCGGCGTCGTCCAGCACCCAGACGGTGAGCCCGTCGGGCCAGTCGAGGGCGGCGACCGCGCGGTAGGCGTTGGCGAGGACGGGCAGCGGCTCGCCGCAGGTCGGAAGATAGAGGTCCACGCCCGGCAGTGCGGCGGGCCGCCAGGCGCGGACGAGCACCTCGTGCGAGGCCCGGGTCAGCCGGCGCTGGCGGAGGCTGTTCACGGAGGACAGCAGCAGGGCCACGACGTTCAGCCCGAGGATCGCGAGGAAGGCCCACAGCGCGGGGGTCCGTAACGCGAAGGTGAACATGGTCGCCGCAGTGAAGACGAAGGCCAGCGAACTGCTCACCAGCACCCACCGGCGTTGCGGCCCGAAGTACCAGTAGAGCTCGTCGTCGGACGGAGGTTGCGGAAGGTGATGCACGGTCATAAAGCCCCCCACGGCTGTGTATGTGCCCGTTTCAGGTGGCCCACCCTAATGCCAAAGGTATAGACCACTCAGTCCGAAAGCGCCCCGACGGAGAGAATCGGACACCGCTTTGGCGCGACTCAATTGGTCCAGACCTCTGGGTGGTTCTATTCGAGCCCGACGCCCGCCCGACGGGGGAAGAAGCAGGTCACGCGGGGGTGAACAGTCCCCGAAGACTTGCCGGGCCGGACGTGCGGGCCGGACGCGTGAACGGCTGTCGGCCCGCACGTCCGGCCGGAAGCGGACCCTCCGCCGGACGGAACGCCCGGCACATCCGTCCGCCGGGCAAGACACCGGGAACACCCCGCACACCGGACGGCACAATGGGTCCATGCCGATACCCAGCCGCGCCGCCCTCGTCGACCACCTCGTCCGTACGCGTATCGCGGGGGACGTCGCCACGCCACGCGACAACAACCTCTCCCACTACCGCAAGCTCGCCAACGGCGACCGCCACTACTGGCTGGGCCTGGAGCTGGGCGACCGCTGGACCGACGAGCAGGACGTGCTCGCCGTGATGGCCGAGCGCTGCGGCGTCAACGACGACCCGGCGCACCGGCAGGGCCAGGACACCATCGACCCGGAGCTGACGGTCGACGCCCTGGAGCGGATGGCGGCCCGGCTGCGCAAGGCCGCGGACGGCCGCGAGCGCGTCCTGTTCGCCACCGGGCACCCCGGCGGCATGCTGGACGTGCACCGGCAGACGGCGGACGCGCTGCGCCGCGCGGGTTGCGAGATCGTCCGTATCCCGTCCGGGCTGATGGCGGACGAGGGCATGGTCTTCCAGTTCGCCGATGTCGCGATGCTGGAACGCGGGGCGACCCTCTGGCACACCCACTCCCCGGCCCCCATGGCCGCCATCCTGGACGCCATGGCCCACCTGGGCCGCCCGCTGCCCGACCTGGTCGTCGCCGACCACGGCTGGGCGGGCTGCGCCGGACAGCGCGGGCTGGACGCGATCGGTTACGCGGACTGCAACGACCCGGCCCTGTTCCTCGGCGAGGCGGAGGGCACCCTCCAGGTCACGGTCCCGCTGGACGACCACGTCACCGACCCGCGCTTCTACGACCCGATGACGGAGTACCTGCTGCACGCGGCGGGGCTGCTGGAGGAGGAGCCGGCGGAGGAACCCGCGGAGGAGCCCGCCGCGTGAGGGAAGGCGACGAGGGCGTGTCCGGCGATGAGTTTCGGGCCCGGCGGGCGTCTTCACTGACACGACGCAGACGTGGCACGACGCAGACGTAAGGGGCAGGCCATGAAGTTCAGCACGACGATGTTCCGGACCGGGAACAACACGGGCATCGAGGTGCCGGAGGCCGTGGTCGAGGCCCTCGGCGAGGGAAAGCGCCCCCCGGTGAACGTCACGGTCAACGGGTACGCCTACCGCTCGACGATCGCCCCGATGGGCGGGCGGTACCTCATCCCGTTCAGCGCCGACAAGCGCGCGGAGACCGGCATCGGCGGCGGGGACGCCATCGAGGTGGAGCTGACCCTCGACACCGCGTCCCGCACGGTGGAGCCGCCCGAGGACCTGGCGGCGGCGCTGGTCGCGGCCCCCGGGGCGGCGGATGCGTTCGCCGCGCTCTCGCCCAGCCGGCAGAAGGCGTACGTCACGTCCGTCGAGGGAGCGAAGGCGCGGGAGACGCGGGAGCGGCGGATCGCGAAGACGGTGGCGGAGCTGACGCCGTAGGGAGCAGGGCGGGTGGCGCAGCCGATGCCGCAAGCGTCAGGAGCCGGGGTGCTGCCGGCCTCGGGCGCCCACGCCGCAAGCGGCAGGAGCCGATGCCACCGGCCTCAGGAGCCGACGCCGCAAGCCTCAGGAGCCGACGCCGCCGGCCTCAGGCACCGGGGCGCTGCTGCTGCCGCCGCAGCCGCTGCGCCCGCCCCGGCGTCGGGTCCAGGTAGACCCGCCGCACCGACGGGAACCGCTCGCGCAACTGCGCCTCCGCCTCCTCGCAGGCCCACTCGACCTCCGTGGCGGTGGCCATGTCCCGGAAGTCGATCTTCGCGGCGATCAGGATCTCGGACGGCCCCTGGATGAGCGTGGTCAGTTCCAGTACGTCCACGATGTGCGGCACCGACAGCAGCTCCTCGCGCACCCCGGACCGTATCGCCGGGGGCAGCGGCCGTCCGATGAGCAGCTGCGCGTTGGTGCGGCCGAGCACCCAGGCCACGTACACGAGCAGCAGGCCGATCAGGCAGGACGCGATCCCGTCCCAGACCCCCGAGCCCGAGAGCTGCCCGCCGAGCAGTCCGCCCGCCGCCAGCAGCAGCCCGATCAGGGCCGCCGAGTCCTCCATCACGACGGCCTTCACCGCCGTGTCCGGGGTGTGGCGCAGGTAGTACGCGTCCGGCACCCGCAGCCGGGACGCCTCACGCCGCACCTGCTTGACCCCGGTGCGCAGCGAGTAGCCCTCCAGGAGGAAGGCGACGCCGAGGACGAGGTAGGAGACGAGCGGGTCGCCCAGCTCCTCGCCCTCGATCAGGGTGTGGATGCCGTCGTAGAGGGAGAAGACGGCTCCGCCGACGAAGGTGGCGATGGAGGCGAGCATCGCCCAGATGTAGCGCTCGGGGCCGTGACCGAGCGGGTGCTCCTCGTCGGCCGGCTTCTCGCTCCGCTTGAGCGCGGCGAGGAGCATGACCTCGGTGACGGTGTCGGCGACCGAGTGGGCCGCCTCGGAGAGCATCGCGCTGGAGCCGCTGATCAGCCCGGCGACGGCCTTCGCCACGGCGATGCCGAGATTGGCGACGGCCGCCACGATCACCGTGAACGTGGACTCCCCTCCATCAGCTTCACTGTCCGCTCTCGCGTCGCTCATGGTGGGGAGTATGTCCGAAATAGACCTTTAGGTGGTGCTCATCGCCGGGGGATACGGACGACGCCTTCCTGGATGACGGTGATCGCGAGGCGCCCGTCGGCGGTGTGGATGCGGGCCTGGCCGAGCCCGCGGCCGCCGGAGGCGGAGGGCGACTCCTGGTCGTACAGCAGCCACTCGTCCGCCCGGAACGGCCGGTGGAACCACATCGCGTGGTCCAGGCTCGCGCCGACCACGTCCCCGACCGCCCAGCCGCCCCGCCCATGGGCGAGGAGCACCGAGTCGAGCAGGGTCATGTCGGAGACGTACGTCGCCAGGCAGACGTGCAGCAACGGGTCGTCCGCGAGCTTGCCGTTCGTGCGGAACCACACCTGGGACCGGGGTTCGCGCGCCTCGCCCACCGTGCCGAACGGCGGCGCGTCCACGTACCGGAGGTCCACCGCGGCCCGCGCCTCGATCAGCCGGTCCACGACCTCCGGATCGCTGAATCGGTCCGCGTACCGGGGCAGCATCTCGGCGGCCGTCGGCAGGGTCTCCGGGTCAGTCGCGGCGGGCATCGGCGCCTGGTGCTCCATGCCCTCCTCGTACGCCTGGAAAGAGGCGGAGAGGTGGAAGATCGGCTGCCCGTGCTGGACGGCGACGACGCGGCGGGTGGTGAAGGACCGCCCGTCGCGGATGCGGTCGACGCTGTAGACGATGGGCGCGCCGGGGTCGCCCGCCCGCAGGAAGTACGCGTGCAGGGAGTGGGCGGCCCGGTCGGCGGGGACGGTGCGGCCCGCGGCGACGAGCGCCTGGGCCGCGACCTGGCCGCCGAAGACCCGGGGCACGACCGCGCTGCGGCTCACGCCCCGGAAGATGTCCCGCTCGATCCGCTCCAGGTCGAGCAGGTGGAGCAGATCGAGCAGGGGGTCGGGACTCTCGTTCATGGAGGGAAGGTAATCCCTTACAGGCCCATGGACTTGGCGATGATCGACTTCATGACCTCGCTGGTGCCGCCGTAGATGCGGTTGACCCGGTTGTCCGCGTACAGGCGGGCGATCGGGTACTCGTTCATGAAGCCGTAGCCGCCGTGCAGCTGGAGGCAGCGGTCGATGACGCGGTGGGCGACCTCGGTGCAGAACAGCTTCGCGGAGGCGGCCTCGGCCGCCGTCAGCTCTCCGGCGTCCAGGGCCTCCAGCGCGCGGTCGGCGACGGCCTGGGCCGCGTCCACCTCGGCCTGGCAGGCGGCCAGCTCGAACTTGGTGTTCTGGAACGAGGCGACCGTCTTGCCGAAGACCGTGCGGTCCTGCACGTACTCCTTGGCGAACCGGACGGCGGCCGCGGCCTGGGCGTACGCGCCGAAGGCGATGCCCCAGCGCTCGGAGGCCAGGTTGGTGCCGAGGTAGCCGAAGCCCTTGTTCTCGTCGCCCATGAGGTCCTCGACCGGGACCTTGACGTCGACGAACGCCAGCTCGGCGGTGTCGGAGACTCGCAGGCCCAGCTTGTCGAGCTTACGGCCGACCGAGTAGCCCTCGGACTTCGTGTCGACGGCGAAGAGGGAGATGCCGAAGCGGCGGTCGTCCTCGCGCGGGGCGGCGGTGCGGGCGCAGACGATCACGCGGTCGGCGTGGACGCCGCCGGTGATGAAGGTCTTGGACCCGTTGAGGACGTAGTGCGTGCCGTCCTCGGAGAGCTTGGCGGTGGTCTTCATACCCGCGACGTCCGAGCCGGTGCCCGGCTCCGTCATCGCGAGGGCCCACATCTCCTCGCCGCTCGCGAACTTCGGCAGCCAGCGCTTCTTCTGGTCGCCGGTGGCCAGCATCTTGATGTACGGGAGGCCGAGCAGCGTGTGCACGCCGGAGCCGCCGAAGGAGACGCCCGCGCGGGCGGTCTCCTCGTAGATGACGGCCTCGTACTTGTGCGAGTCGATGCCCGCGCCGCCGTACTCCTCGTCGACCTCGATGCCGAAGATGCCGAGCTCGCCCAGCTTGAGGTAGAAGTCGCGCGGCGCCTGACCCGCGGCGAACCACTCGTCGTAGACCGGCACGACCTCGGCCGCGATGAAGGCGCGGATGGTCTCCCGGAACGCCTCGTGGTCCTCGTTGAATACCGTACGGCGCACGGGATGCCTCCTAGGTCGGCAGTCGATTCGATCGCGTTGTTCTCGTCGTGCTCGGCTAAGCGCTTGCTCAGACTCCCTTTGAAGTTACCCGCCGGTTGAGGCCGCTGTCCAGGGTGATGCTCGGCACGCGGACGCCCGGTGCGCACCGGACCCCCGGCACCCGCGTGCGGCCCGATTGTCAGTGGCGTGGGGGAGTATCGGAACGACGGCGACGGAACGTACGGAACGCATGGGGGAGACCACGGTGACCATCACGAACGAGCGGCTGGCGCAGTACACGTTCCTGGCCCTGCTGTACGAGGACGACTACTTCCCCGACCACCTCCTGGACAAGGGCACGGCGGTCCTGCGCGCCCTCTGCGAGCGGATCGAGGCCGAGGAGCCCGCGGACCTCACCGCCCTGTACGCCCTGACCGCCCCGCCGACCCGGGCCTTCAACGACCTGGAGGCGGAGTTCGAGGCGGCGGGCAGCGAGATCGAGACGGTCGCCCGCGAGGAGATAGGCGAGGCCTTCTGGATCATCGCGACGGCGTACGGCTTCGTGGACGCGGACCCGGAGAAGCTGATCGCCGAGCGCGAGTGGTGACCGGGCCCCTTTTCCGCGGGAGGGGCCGGGCGCCGGCGGCCGTGGGAGGGTGAAGAGGTGGGGGGTGAAGAGGTGGGGAGGGTGAAGGAGTGTGGCTGTGAGGCTGGAGGACCTGGCCCGGTTGCGCCGGGCCCGCGACCGCATGGACCGCGAGTACGCCGAACCGCTCGACGTGCCCTCGCTGGCCCGGGACGCCCTGATGTCGGCGGGCCACTTCTCCCGCAGCTTCCGGGCGGCCTTCGGAGAGACCCCGTACAGCTATCTCATGACCCGCCGCATCGAGCGGGCCAAGGCCCTGCTGCGCCGGGGCGACCTGTCGGTCACGGACGTCTGCTTCGCCGTCGGCTGTACGTCGCTCGGCTCGTTCAGCTCCCGCTTCACGGAGCTGGTCGGGGAGAGCCCGAGCGCCTACCGGGCCCGCCCCCACGACGCGGGCGAGACCATCCCGGCGTGCGTGGCCAAGATGCTCACCCGACCGGTCAGGAATGGAGAAGCGGATCGCAAGCCCCGCCCGTAGCGTGAAACGCATGAACATCAACCTCTCGCAGTGCTTCATCGCCGTCGACGACCACGACAAGGCGCTCGCCTTCTACCGCGACGCCCTGGGAATGGAGGTGCGCAACGACGTCGGATTCGAAGGCATGCGCTGGGTGACCGTAGGGTCCCCCGCACAGCCGGACGTGGAGATCGTCCTCGAACCCCCGCTCGCGGACCCGAACGCCCCGGAAGCCGACCGCCGGACCATGGCCGAGCTGCTCGCCAAGGGCATGCTGCGCGGCGTCATCCTCTCCTCCGAGGATGTCGACGCGGCCTTCGAGAAGGTCCGCGCGGCGGGCGGCGAGGTGCTCCAGGAGCCGATCGACCAGCCGTACGGCGTCCGCGACTGCGCCTTCCGCGACCCCTCCGGCAACATGCTCCGCATCACCCAGGCCAAGAAGTAGCACCAGCACCAGCCCGTGAGAGGCCGAGGCCGAAAGAGGCCCCGGCCCTCACGCACGACCAGTAGGCTCCGCGCACCAGCGGGCCGCCCGTACCAGCCGCACCACCTGTCACGAGCCGCACCAGCCGCACCACCCGCCACGAGCCGCACCACCCGCCACGAGCCGCACCAGCAAGGCCCCCGCACCGCACCCAACGGGCTCCACGCATCAGCAGGTCCCGCGCACCAGTAATGGAGAGACGACGAGCATGGCTCCGCGAACGAAGACCGAGCAGCCGCCCGCGCCGCACGCCGCCGACAGCCACGACCTGATCCGTGTGCACGGTGCGCGGGAGAACAACCTGAAGGACGTCAGCATCGAGCTCCCGAAGCGCCGGCTGACGGTGTTCACCGGAGTCTCCGGCTCGGGCAAGAGCTCGCTGGTCTTCGCCACGATCGCCGCCGAGTCCCAGCGGCTGATCAACGAGACCTACCCCGCCTTCGTCCAGGGCTTCATGCCCACGCAGGCGCGACCCGACGTCGACGTCCTCGACGGACTGACGACCGCGATCATCGTCGACCAGCAGCGCATGGGCAGCGACCCCCGCTCCACGGTCGGCACCGCCACCGACGCCAACGCCATGCTGCGCATCCTCTTCAGCCGGCTGGGCAAGCCGCACATCGGCCCGCCCGGCGCGTTCGCCTTCAACGTCCCCTCGGTGACGGCGAGCGGCGCGATCACGGTCGAGCGGGGCAACAAGAAGGCGGTCAAGGCGACCTTCAGCCGCACCGGCGGCATGTGCAACCGCTGCGAGGGCCGCGGCTCGGTCTCCGACATCGACCTCACCCAGCTCTACGACGACTCCAAGTCGATCGCCGAGGGCGCGTTCACCATCCCCGGCTGGAAGTCGGACAGCTGGTGGACCGTGCGGACGTACGCGGAGTCGGGCTTCCTGGACCCGGACAAGCCGATCGCCAAGTTCACCAAGAAGGAGATGCAGGACTTCCTCTACCGGGAGCCGACCAAGGTGAAGGTCGAGGGCGCGAACCTCACCTTCGAAGGGCTGATCCCCAAGATCCAGAAGTCGTTCCTCTCCAAGGACCGCGAGTCGATGCAGCCCCACATCCGGGAGTTCGTCGACCGCGCGGTCACTTTCACCACCTGCCCCGAGTGCGAGGGGACCCGGCTCACCGAGGGCGCCCGCTCCTCGAAGATCGACAAGATCTCGATCGCCGACGCCTGCGCGATGGAGATTCGCGACCTCGCGGAATGGGTCCGCGGCCTCGACGAACCCTCGGTCGCACCGCTCCTCGAAGCCCTCCAGCAGACCCTGGACTCCTTCGTGGAGATCGGCCTCGGCTACCTCGCCCTGGACCGCCCCTCCGGCACCCTGTCCGGCGGTGAGGCGCAGCGCGTCAAGATGATCCGCCACCTCGGCTCCTCGCTCACCGACGTCACGTACGTCTTCGACGAGCCCACCATCGGCCTGCACCCGCACGACATCCGGCGCATGAACGACCTCCTGCTGCGCCTGCGCGACAAGGGCAACACCGTCCTGGTCGTGGAGCACAAGCCCGAGGCCATCGCCATCGCCGACCACGTGGTCGACCTCGGCCCCGGGGCCGGCACGGCGGGCGGCACCGTCTGCTTCGAGGGCACCCTGGACGGACTCCGCGCCTCCGACACCGTCACCGGCCGCCACCTGGACGACCGGGCCGTCCTCAAGGACGAGGTGCGCAAGTCCACCGGCGCGCTGGAGATCCGCGGCGCGACCTCGCACAACCTCCGCGACGTCGATGTCGACATCCCGCTCGGCGTGCTCACCGTCATCACCGGAGTCGCCGGCTCCGGAAAGAGCTCGCTCGTCCACGGTTCGATCCCGGCGGGCGAGAACGTCATCTCGGTCGACCAGAGCCCCATCAAGGGTTCCCGCCGCAGTAACCCGGCGACGTACACGGGCCTCCTGGAGCCGATCCGCAAGGCCTTCGCCAAGGCCAACGGCGTGAAGCCCGCCCTGTTCAGCGCCAACTCCGAGGGCGCCTGCCCCACCTGCAACGGCGCGGGCGTCATCTTCACCGACCTCGGCATGATGGCGAGCGTCTCCAGCCCCTGCGAGGACTGCGAGGGCAAGCGGTTCCAGGCCTCGGTCCTGGACTACCACCTGGGGGGCCGCGACATCAGCGAGGTCCTCGCGATGTCGGTCGCCCAGGCCGAGGAGTTCTTCGGCTCCGGCGAGGCGGCCATCCCGGCCGCGCACAAGATCCTCGACCGCCTCGTGGACGTCGGCCTGGGCTACCTGAGCCTCGGCCAGCCGCTCACCACCCTGTCCGGCGGCGAACGCCAACGCCTGAAGCTGGCCACGCACATGGCCGACAAGGGCGGCGACCGTCAGGTCCTCGTACTGGACGAACCGACCACCGGTCTGCACCTCGCCGACGTGGAGCAGCTCCTCGGCCTCCTGGACCGGCTGGTCGACTCCGGAAAGTCGGTGATCGTCATCGAACACCACCAGGCGGTGATGGCCCACGCCGACTGGATCATCGACCTCGGCCCCGGCGCCGGCCACGACGGCGGCCAGATCGTCTTCGAGGGCACCCCGGCCGACCTGGTGGCCGACCGCTCCACGCTGACGGGCGAGCACCTGGCGGAGTACGTGGGGGAGTGAGGCGCCGGGCCCTCTCCGCCTGACCTTCGGTCAGGCGGAGAGGGCCCCGCTCTTGACGGCGTCCACGAAGGAGGCCCACCCGGCGGCGGGGATGAGCAGGGCGGGCCCGCCGGGGACCTTGGAGTCGCGGACGGGGACGGCGGTGGGGTGGTGGTCCTGGACTTCGAGGCAGCTGCCGCCGTCACCGTTGCTGTAGGACGACTTGCGCCAGTCATTGAGGAGCGACGTCGGCGGGACGGTTTCGCTATCCATGGTCTCTGAAGCCCTTCGATGTCGCCTTCATCGCTGCCAGCGACTCCTTCAGCGGCAGCGCGTCGCTCAGGCTGAGAGTGTAGTCGCCCTGGAACGCCTCGACCACGGACGGCGAATCGTGCAGCTTGCCCATCCGCAACCCTTCGCTGTAGGCGACCGGAGGCTGGTCGTCGAACCACATCAACGTCAGCATCCCGTCCAGCAACGGGTGATACCCGAGGCCCAGCGGAATCACATGCGTGCGGATGCGTTCCGATTCCGTCAGGGCGACGATGTGGTCGATCTGCTCAGCCATGACTGCGGCACCGCCGACTGGGCGTCGTAGTACTGCCTCATCGAGTACTGCCCAGACCACAGGCGTGACCAGGTTTTTGAGGATTTCGGCGCGCTTCAGGCGTGCGACAACCACCCTGTCACGTTCGGTGGGACTCATCGAGGGGGACGACCTGCCGATAACCGCGCGGGCGTACGCCTCGGTCTGAAGAATTCCCGGAACCAGCGAGGGCGCGAACTCACGGATGACCGCCGCTTGCTGCTCAAGGTGTTGCACAGGTGCAAAGTAGTCCGCGACCGCGTCCTTGTCCGCGCCAGGCCGGAAGGTGGTCAGCACGTCGCCCGTTCCCAGGGCCATGTCGAGCCGCCGGGCATCCTCCTCGCTCGGCATGCGACGCCCCGCCTCGATGTGCGAGATATGCGACCGCGTCATCAACGCCAGGTCCGCAAGCTGCTGCTGTGTCAGCCCGGCCGCCTCTCGCTGGGCCTTCAACCACTTGCCATAGGTATTACTCACAGCCAACTCCCGTGCGACGAACGCGATGTCACCACAAACCCCCTGGCGAGCCTAGCCGTACCGCTCGCACGCTGTGAGTGGATCGCTACGCAGCGAAGAATTCACCCCCACCGTGCACGGAGTTGACGCCCCCATGAACGAACAGCCCCAGAACACCGCGCGCCTGCTCCCCTGGGCCGGAACGGAAGGCAGGCCCTGCTACGTAGCCGGCGACGGCAACGGCAAGGTCTCGCGGGAGGCCGACAAGGTCGAGGCCATGCAGCTCGACATGGCGTACGAACTCCTCGACCACGCCGACGACATGGTCGCGGACGACGGGTCCACGGCCGTCCAGCTCCGCCATGTCGCCGCCGCCCTGGCGCACTCCCTGCGGGACGTCCACCGGGTCGCCCGGAGCCGGGGCCTCAGGCTGGGGATTCCCGATGCCTTCGAGCCCGATCACCCGTCGGGCCCTGGGCTGGTCCGGCTGCGGCCGTGAGACGTGGGCGTGGGCGGTCGTCCGGGCACGCTCCGGGCGCTCCGATACGGTCGCGACATGCCGTTCTACGTTCATGCTGAGGACCAGCCGGCTGTCGCCGACCAGTTGATGGAGCTGTCCGAGGAGCACTGGTCCTACATGGACCGCTTCGACAGTCGGCTGATACTCCGCGGACCCACCCTGTCCGACGACGGGGAGGAGCACACGGGGAGCGTCCACGTCGTCGACCTCGCCGACCGTGCCGCCGCCGAGCGGTTCGCGACCGAGGAGCCGTTCTGGAAGGCCGGTCTCTACCGGACGTTCACGGCGGTCGCGACGGTGGTGCTGCTGCGCCGCGAACCGGCGGCGGATGCCCCGTACACGCTGATCACCGCTTGGTGGCCTGCGCGGGTCCGTGCCTCGGGCCCGGTCGAGCAGGGGCTGCTGGGCGCGGAGCCGGACGGGCGACTGAGCTTCGTGGCTGTTCTGGTCGACGACGAGGGAGCCCGCACGAGGGGAGTGGTCGCGGCCGTGCAAGCGTTCCCGGATGAGGCGCAGCGCCTGGTCCAGCCGTTCGCGGAGCAGCTCGCCGGTGGACCCACGCCCCTCGGTGCGCAGCGCTGGCAGCGCGGCGGACGCTCCTGAGAGGGCGGAAAACGGGCGCTCAGACCCCGGCCGCACAGAACACGCACACGTCCCAGAACGGCAAAGCGTCCAGCACCCGGTGACGTACGCACGAGGCCATCGCGGCGCTCTCCGGCCCGGGCAGAGCAGCCGCGTCGGCCTTCGCTGTCGCAGGGTCGAACTCCTCCACCATTGACCGGTACGTGCGCAGGTAACCCTCGGCGCGGGGAGGCTCGTACGTCAGTTCCTCCCACCGGTGGCGGGAGAGCGCCAGATCGAGGACGCGGAGCAGGAAGTCCTTCGCCGCGGCCCGCTCCTGCGGAGTGTCCCCCCAGTCGAGGTCCGCCAGGCCGAAGCCGACCACCCCGCGCCCCATGATGCTCTGGTCCTGGAGTGTCAGCAGGGCGGCGAAGCGGAAGTCCCACGGGTCGTGGGCGAGCGTGGACACGGCGAGCATCAGCACGTCCACGAACACCGCCGTGCCGCCGTTGGTCATCTCCAGGTATCGGCCGTTACCGCCGTGGAACGTGTTCATGCAGGGAGCGTAAGGAGAATGGGAGCCATGACCCGAGTCCTGTCGACACCGCCCGCGATGATCTCCGGCTGCCTCGCCGGTGCTCCGCAACCCGTGCTTCCGGTAAGCGGCGGCGACGGCCTGCTGCTGCGCCCCTGGGGACGGACCGACGCGGCGGCGTTCCTCTCCGCCTACCGGGACGAGGAGACCCGCCGCTGGCACACGCACCGGCCCTCGACCGAGGCCCAGGTCCGGGAGTGGTTCGAGGGGTACGGGCAGGACTGGGAGCGGGAGAAGGGCTGCCACTGGGCCGTCGCCCGCGACAGTGGCGAGGTGCTCGGCCGGATGGCGTTGCGCGGCCTGGACTTCGACGACGGCGTCGCGAACGTCGCGTACTGGGTGCTCCCGGCCGCACGCGGCGTGGGGGTCGCCTCCCGCGCACTCGCGGCGGTCAGCGCGTGGGCGCTGGACGACATCGGCTTCCACCGGCTGGAGTTGGACCACTCGACGCGTAACCACGCCTCGTGCGGGGTCGCTACGAAGGCCGGCTACCGCCTGGAGGGCACCAAGCGCGACGCGGCCGTGCATGACGACGGCCGGCACGACATGCATCTGCACGCCCGGGTCAGGGGCGACTGATCCTGTCGCGCAGCCAGGAGTGGATGCCTTCGAGCGCCGTTGCGGCCAGGGCGGTGGGGTGGCCGGTGAAGCCGTGGGGCGACTCGGGATAGACGCGCAGCTCCACGCTGTTGCCGGCCGCCGACAAGCGGCCGGCCAGCGTCAGGTTGTCCTCCAGCAGTACGTCCTCGCTTCCCACGACCAGCAGGGCCGGGGGGAGCCCGCCCAGGTCGGCGTAGAGGGGCGAGATGTCGGGAAGGGTGCGGTCGGCGACCTGGCCGACGTAGGCCTGGATGAAGTACTCGTCCGCGATGCGGCGGCCGCCGGGGGTCTGTGCGCTCAGGTCGTAGGTGCCGAAGCGCAGCGCGGCCCCTGCGAACCGGTCGACGACGCCCCGGTCGCGTAGCCGGAGCAAGGTCGCCAGGGCGAGGGTGGCCCCGGCCGAGCTTCCGCCGATCGCGAGTCGGGAGGTCCCGAAACGGGCCTCGGCCTCTTCGACGAGCCAGAGCGCAACCGCTTCGCAGTCGTCGGGCGCGGCCGGCCAGGGGTGCTCGGGCGCGAGCCGGTAGTCGACGCCGACGACGGCGATCTGGAGCGCGTCCGCGAGTTCGCGGTGGCGTTCGTCGCCCTGCGCCGCGGAGCCCATGTAGAAGCCGCCGCCGTGGATGCCCAGGTAGACAGCGCGGGGCGGGCCGCCAGCAGGGAGGAAGATCCGGACCGGGACCCGTACGCCGCCGGCTTCGACCGTCTCCTCGACGGCAGGCGGCACGGCGGCACGAGGAGCGGGCTTCTTCGCGCGGGCCTCCTTCAGCTCCCCGTACGAGCCGGGCCCCCGGCCTGCCACCCTCGACCGGTAGAAGGCGCGGGCCTCGGCGACCTGCTCGGCCGGCACGTCGACCAGCAGTGCTTCCAGCGCGAATCGCACGTGTCGCTCCTCGTCATCCATCCGGGTCGCACCGGGATGCTATCGGCGCTGCCGCGAGGCTGGGAGGCCTCGCTCAGGGGGCGGTAGCGGTCGAGCCCTACTGGTCGCGCTGCTCCCGCTCGCCAGTCACGCTGCAGCGCGCGTTGGCAAGGCCGTAGGGAACGATGACCTCGACGGCTCCTCCCGGCTCGCCCGACTGCAGGACCATGTTCCTGTCCGCGAGTGACGTCATGAGGTCCTGGCCCTGGTCGTGTAGACGTCCCCGTCGGCGTCGAAGTAGGGCTCCGCGTTCTCTTCTCCCCCTGCGCGCTGCACGAAGGAGCCCGTTCGTGCCGTGGCCTCTGTGGCCCGCTCCGCGTCGGCGGTGCGGCTCCGCTGCACCGCTGGTGCCCGCATGACCGCGGTCGCGTTGGCCTCCGCGGCGCGCTCGAAGGCGTCGGACGGGTCGGAGACCTTCAGTCCGGATCCATTGTCGGTGCCGGTGACAGGCCCTTCACGTTGCTGGATGACGTGGGTGAGTTCGTGGGCCAGGGTGTGCTTGTCCGCACCACCGTCACCTATGACGACGTGGTTGCCCGAGGTGTACGCGCGAGCACCGATCCCGGCGGCGGACTCCCGGGCGGCGGTGCCGGTGTGCAGGCGGACGTCGGAGAAATCGGTGTTGAACCGGCTCTCCATATCGTCCTTGAGCGGGCCATCCATGGGACGCCCCGGGGACCGGAGCACGTTGTGGACGGTGGAGCGCTGCACGTCGTCGGTCGCGGCCTCGCCCGGGCCGGACCGGGCCGACTCCTCCTCCCGTTCCCGTAGGCGATTGACCGCCGCGTTGCCGAGGGTGGGCTGCAACGCGAGGAGAGGCGCGGAGGCAGGGGTCCCGACGCCGCCGCCCGGAAGGCGGGCCGGAACCGCAGGCCGGGCCCGGCCCTGCGAAGGACTGTCGACCGGCTCTTTTCCCGAGGCATGAGCACGCACAGAGGGAGTTCCTTCGTCGCATCGATGGCTATCCTCCCCAGACTGCGCCACCCCGTGCGCCCGGCGAAAGGTACGGCAGGGCAGCACACCGTGCCCCAGGGGGCCGGGCGGTGTTGCCTGCCGCTCCCGGCCCACCGGCTTCCGGCGTGGACCTCCGGCACGAACGCGCCCCGGCGGCACGAACGCGCCCCGGCTGCGAGGGAACCGCCCCGGCCCTCCGGCTCAGCCGCCCTGGACGGGCCGGGCCATCCACGTCTCGCGGGTCGACCGTACGACGAGGTCGTCCCGGTGGCGTACGTCCTCGGAGACCGCCGTCGATGAGCCGGTCGAGCGCGGTCAGCTCCTCGTACGGGCCGGGCCCCCGGCCTGCCACCCTCGACCGGTAGAAGGCACGAGCCTCGGCGACCTGCTCGGCCGACACGTCGACCAGCAGTGCTTCCAGCGCGAATCGCACGCGTCGCTCCTCATCCGTCGTCCTGGCTGCCCCTGCCTGCCCCTGCCTGCCCCTGCCTGCCCGGCAGCCAATGCAGCGGCGGATCGTGGGGCCCGGTTCGTCACCGCCGCGGTGATCGCCGCTGTCACGCCAGGGCGGCCGATCCGGAGGTCAAACGTCCACCCGCTCCTCCAGGAGGACGGTCACGATGTCCCCTTCCTCCTTGCCGATCGCCTTGCGTACATCGGCCTTCACCGGCAACTTGTGAGTGCCGTCGCCCAGGGCCATGAACGAACTGCGGAACGGCTGACCGTCGATGCTGCCCCGGACTTTCACCAGGCCGCGGGTGCCGAAGAACTCGGCCGACTCGGGCCACACGACGTAGGTCCAGCCACCCTTCTCCGGACTCTTCCGCAGGGTCGCGGTGAACTGCTTGTTCAGCTTGTTCATCGTGCTGTTCATCGTTGATACCGCCTGTCCAGGAGCTTGCGCTGAGAAGGGGCTGTCGCCGTTGCCGTTCACCAGTAGGACCGAGGCGGGCGGGAAAACTCATCGGGGGCAAACGACGACCGACGGACCCTTCATGACGTCTGTCATGAGCAGTGGTGACAGCCCACACCGCCCTGCCCGCTCTCCGCGGGGCAGGCTTGGGTGGGAGAGCCGGGTACATCCGACGCCGACGGTGGGACACGACCATGCAGACCGAGAACGAGATGCTCATCGTCGAAGACCTGACGCTGCTGATGATGGACGACAGGTCCGGAGCCATCGCGGGGGCGGGCACGCTGTACTACGCGCTGGGCGGCGCGGTCCTCGTCGAGCTGGGCCTCGCAGGCCGGATCAGGGCCGACGCAGACGACAAGGGGCTGAACGGCGTGAAGGTCCACGCCGTGGCCGGTCCTGCTTCGTCCGATCCGCTGCTCCGGGCCGCCCACGCGAAGGTCGGGGAGCACGTGCGCGGCGTACAGACGCTGCTGATCGAGATCGGTACGGGGGTGGTCACACGGGAGACGGTCCTCGACCGGCTCGTCGAGCGGGGCGTGCTGCGCCGGGAGACCAGGAAGACGCTGGGCCTGTTCCGTACGACGTCGACGACGGTCGCGGACACCGGATACAAGAAGGCCCTGGTGGAGAAGGTCAGGGCCGTCCTGATCGACGGCGCGGAACCCGACGCCCGTACGGCGGCACTGGTCGGACTGCTCTCCGCGAGCGGCACCCTGCCGACCCTGCACCGCTCCATCCCGTGGTCCGGCAAGGTCTACAAGCGGGCGAAGGAACTGGAGCGGAGCAGTTGGGGTGCGGAGGCGGTGCACGCCGCGGTGATGCGGACCGTGGCGGCGGTCTCCGCGGGCACGGTCGCCGCGGTCACCACGTAAGCGGAGCGCGCCGCTCTGTTGGAAGCCGCCGCATCCGGGCCCGAGGCTCCTTCTGTGAATCTGCTAGCGTCGTGGCGTGCCGCATCGCATGGCGGTCTTCCCTCCTTTCCCTCCAGAGGATCGCCATGTCTTTTTCACCTGCCGTGCGCACTTTCCGCCGCAGCGACCGTCACCAGCTGACCGACCTGGTGAACCGCCATGCCGCCGCGGTGCTTCCCGGCGTCAGTACCTCGGTCAACACCGTCCTGAGCAGCCTTGAGGCGCGTCCCGACGAGTACGTCGTCGATCCGTGGGTCGCGGAGCGCCTCACGCTCGTGACCGAGCAACGCGGCCGCGTCGTCGCGGCGGCCCATCTGCACCGCTACCGCGACGAGCCGGACGTCGGCCCCGACTACCGGGGAGCCGCAGCCATCCAATGGGTCGTGCACCATCCCGGCGACGGCGACGGCGACGGCGACACCGTCTCCTCGGACGCGGCGGATCTTCTGCTCTCCGCGTGCCTGGCGACCGCCGCCCGCTGGCAGGCTCGCAGCGTCCACGCCGACGGAACGCTTCCCTGCCCGGGGGTGTACGGCGTACCCGATGCGTGGCCGCACGTCCGCTCAGCGCTGGAGCGGGCAGGGTTCGTGCACACGGGTGCCACGGAGGTGCTGCTGCTCGCCGAGGTGAGCGACCTTCCCGACACCGGTGAGCAGCCCGGCCGGGAAAGTCCGACCCTTCGGCGCACGCTCGGCTCCCTCGGCACCCGCTTCACCGCCCTCGCCGGTGACCGCGTGCTGGGCCACCTGGAGCTGGACACCACGCTTGACCGCCCCGAACGCGTCGGTCGTGGCGGCGGGTTGGCGGAGTTGGCCGATGTCGATCTGGACACCGACGCTCCGGAGGGGGCCGAGAAGACCCTGGCCCGGCTGCTCGCCCAGGCCCGGGACTGGCTGACTCTCTGCGGCATCGATCGCCTCATCACCTGCGCGTACCCCGAGGACCTCGACGAGATCGACGCCCTGCACCGCCACGGCTTCCGCGAGGTCACGCGGACGGCGCGGGGATGGGAGCTGCGCACCGTCTGAGACCTGACCGGGACCGGGGGGACCGGGCCGGACCGGGCCGGGCGGGCCCCGGCGTCAGGCGGGGCGGCGGGCGGGGCGGCGGGCCATCCAGGTCTCACGGGTCGACCGTACGACGAGGTCGTCCCGGTGACGTACGTCCTCAGGACCGCCGTCGATGAGCCGGTCGAGCGCGGCCAGGTCCTCCGGCGAGACGCGCCCGACCAGGTTGTCGCGGATGCGCTCGAAGACGAGGTGGGCGTACCGGCCCGCCCCCTCGGGCAGCGGGGCGCGCAGCTCCCACGGCTCGGCGCGTTCCTGCTCGACGGAGAAGCCGGCGGCCGCCAGCAGCGAGCCCCAGTCGGCTCCCCGGTGCGGCAACTGCTCGGCATGCAGGCCGTCGAGGGCCGCCCGGCAGCGGCGCTCCAGCGCGCCCGCCTTCCCGCCCTCCGGCAGGAAGGTCGGCATCCCGTCCACCTCCGCGACGGCCAGCAGCCCGCCGGGGCGCAGCGCGGCGCGGATGCCGGCCAGGGCGGTGGCGGGGTCGTCCAGGTGGTGCAGGGACGCCGACGCCCAGACGAGGTCGGCGTCGACGACCCCGGGCAGCCCCGCGCCGGCGTCGGCCTCCAGAGTGTGCACGCGGTCGCCGAGCCCGCGGGCCCGGGCCGCCGAGGCGAGCCGCTCCAGCATCTCGGGGGAGCTGTCGACGGCGGTCGCCCGGGCGGTGGGGAAACGCTCCAGCAGGGCGAACGTGCCGGTCCCGGTGCCCGAGCCGAGGTCGACGATGTTCCGGACGTCATCACCGGCGAGGCAGGCGATACGGCCGGTGAGCGCGGTCAGGTGGGGCGCGAAGAGGGCGGCGTCGAGGTCGAGGATCTCGGGGAGACCGTTCGGCGTCGCGGTGGGGTCGTGGGAGTGAGCCGCATGACCGTGCTGGTGCTGGTGCTGGTGCTGGTGTTCGTGTTCGTGAGCCATGAAATCGAGGGTACGGGTTCTTGCGCCAGATGCATGTCGGCTTGCCAATAACGCAAGAAGATGACGCCGGAGCCACCCTCCGACGCAAAGGGATCGGTCCCGAAGTACACAACCATTCGCGGCACGGATGGTCTTCCTCAGCAGTGAGCACGTGCGCACATCAGGGGGATGAACGCGATGAAGACTTCTCGACTCCGTACCGCTTCGGCGATCTTCGTGACGCTCGCGACCACGGCTGCCGCCGCACCGGCCTTCTCCGGTATGGCGGTGGCAGCCGCGCCGGTGGCCGCCGCGCGTCAACAGGTCGACTTCAACGGGGACGGATACCAGGACATGTACGCCTCGGTGCCGGACGGGACCGTGTCCGGCCTCAAGAAGGCCGGGTACCTGGTGGTCTACCCGGGCGACGCGAAGGGCGTCAGCCCGGCACGCCACCGGGTGATCAACCAGAACACGTCCGGGGTTCCCGGCACGGCCGCCGCGAACGCCCGCTTCGGCGCGGGAACGCCCGCCGACATCGACCGGGACGGGTACACCGACCTGCTGGTCTCGGCCGGCAACGGCCCGCGGGTCATCCTGTTCGGCGGCAGGAGCGGCCTCGGCACCCGGGCCGTCGTGTACCGGGGCCAGGGGTACGCGGTGGGCGACTTCGACGGCGACGGCCGGACGGACGCGGCCGGCATCGACCGCACCGAGTGGGTCGGAAAGATCGTGTTGGACGAGAACATCGGCGCGGACGGCTCGGTCGGCAGCACGCGCACGGCGCTCACCGCCAACGGCGTCACCGTCTTCGAGCGAGTGCAGGTCGTGGACGTGAACAACGACGGCAAGGACGATCTGCTGGTGAGCAGTGGCTGCGACGACGAGCCGGACTGCGGCGGGCGGTCGCTGTACCTGTCGACGGGTACGGGCTTCACCCACACGCCCATCGTCACCGCGCCTGGGACGTACTTGAAGCACTCCACGGTGACGGTCGGTTCGGTCAACGGCGACGCCTACCCGGACCTGGTCTTCACCCGCCGGCCCACCGGCATGGACAGCGACCTGGACTTCCCGAGCAAGGGTGGCGCGGTGGCGGTCGTCCTCGGAGGCCCCAAGGGCCAGAACACCGCCGTGAAACCGAAGTGGATCACCCAGGCCACCGCAGGCGTGCCGGGTGCGGACGAGACGGGCGACGACCTGGGCGCGAGCGCCTCGGTGGGAGACCTGGACGGCGACGGCTACGGCGAGGTCGTCGTCGGCCTGCCGGGCGAGGACGTGGGCCCGGCCAAGGACGCCGGCGGGGTCCTGGTCTTCAAGGGCCGCGCCTCGGGCATCACGGCCGCCGGCACGAAGGTGATCGGCCAGTCCACGGCGAACGTCCCCGGAGTCGACGAGAACGGCGACGCGTTCGGCGGCGAGGTCCACGTAGTGGCCCCGGCCAAGGGCGTACCGGCCACGCTGGCGGTGGCGGCCCTCGGGGAGAACATCAACCAGGGCGGCGTCTGGCTCTTCAAGGGCAGCCGCACGGGCCCGGCGGTGAAGGGCAGCGTCTCCTTCGGCGAGTCGAGCCTGGGCGTGAAGCCGTCGGCGGTCCGCTTCGGGGGCTGGCTGGGGTGAGGCGTTCCTTGCTCCCGATCCGCTTGCCGCGCAGCAGGAGCAGGGCGGCAAGCGGATCGAGGACGGCGAGCGAGACCAGGAGAGGTGAGCGGGCCGGGGCCCACGCGTAGGGTCGGCTGAGGCTGATCCATCCGCTCACGCCGGGCATCGTTGCGCGCCCGACCTCAGCAGCGCAGCACGACGACACCCCAACCACGCAGCTCGGCCTGACCGATGACGTCCCCCCATCCTCGGAGCAGCCCGGCGAAGGCGTCGAAGCCATTGAGTGAGCCGAAATCGGCGCGAGCGTACTGTCCGAACGGGCCTCTCAGTGAGCCCAGTTCAGGGTCGACGGAATCCGAGAGACGCTTCAGCGAGGAGACAGCGTCTGGCCGACACCACAACAGATGGTCCGAAGGTGCACTGGACTCATCTCCCGACATGAGCAACGGGTCGTCGGCGTTCCGATCGGACATGTACTCAAGCCCGCCCCAGAAAAGGGGATCGATGAACCGGTCCACGGCTGAGCGCAGCCCCGGCTCGACGAATGACCGGATCTCCTCCCACCGCTCACCCGCCCAGAAATGATCCTTGTACGAGTAGCCGACGTCCCCGAAGTTGAACTTCCCGAACCAGCCCACGGCCGGGGGAGAGGGCCAGAACCACTGAGGCCCGACAGACGACGGACGGTTCGGCTCGGCATCCCACCACTCTTCGTCCACCGAGGTGCCGGCCTCGTGCAGCACTGCGTAGTGCTGATCCTCCGGTACCGACATGAGGTGGTCCCAGTCGACGATCAGCACATCGATGCACACGCCCATGGTGAAAAGGGTAGAAGGTCGCCGGTACCGCTTGTGGTCCTGGGGACCAGGTGGGGAATTCGCAGAGCCAGGTGCGCTGGAGGAGGTGCTTGGGGAGGTAGTCGGATTCGATATCGAGGGGGAAGTCGGCGTCGTAGGCGAGGCAGGCGATGGCGAGGGGGCCGAGTGCGATGCTGCCGTCGATGTCTGTGGCGCGGTCCTCGTTGAGGGTCCAGTAGGTCTTGTGGAGTTTGAGGGCGTCTGCGAGGGCGGGGGCGAAGCCGTCCCGGTCGTTGCGGACGTAGTGGTAGAAGAGGCTGATCGGCGGGTAGAGCACGGCCTGGAGCAGGTCTTGTGGTGCGATGCGGGCGACGGCGGGGTCGGATGCCTCGATGGTGGCGATGAGCTTGTCCGCGAGATTGGGGCGGCGGAGCCACCAGCTCTGGAGGGTGTCGACCCAGTGGTAGATGTACTCGTCGTAGGAGCCCTCGGGTGAGCGCAGCCGTTCCAGGGGAATCTCGCTGAGCTGGGTCAGGCGTTCCTGGTCGCGGCAGATGACGGCCAGCCAGAAAGCCGACAGCCAGGTGCCCGCATCAGCGAATGAACGAGGCCGGTGGCGGGGATGGAATGGAGCTTCCTGCCGATTCGGCATTCCACTTGCCCCTCGTTTGCGATGGTCACAGCGAAGAGGGTCGATCCGACCTGCATTGTGGTGACCTGGGGTGCTTCAGGGTAGAGGGTAGGGCGGCATTGCTCCCGGCACTGTGGGATCAAATGGAGAATTCGCCGAGTCAGGTGCGCTGGAGGCGGCGCTTGGGTAGGTGGTCGGATTCGATATCGAGGTAATTCGGCGGGCGTTGACGAGGCAGGCGACTTCGACATCAGCATGGGGACCCTTCCATTGCTATAGGGATCATCCGCCACGCACTGCCCGCAGGGCCCGGGGCTGAGAAACCTCCGGAGCATGTCGGTGCACACCCGCCCTCGCAGGCGCCCTAAAACTCCACAAGACCTACTGGACCCTCAGCGAGGACAGCGCCGCAGACATCTACGGCAGCATCGCACTTTAGCTCCCTCGCCGATGATTAGGGGCAACTCCGAGGATCTGCTCGATCATCTTGGCGGCTTCAATGTCGCCAATCTGGGCGTATGTGATATCTGATTCCCCCCTCTCTGTGAGCTTGAGCTTATCCGTCCGCTCCCAGGAGCCTTTGCTGCGGATAGTCTCATCCAAATTTTTTGCGTCATCCGTAGATCTGCGACGGATGACGCCCGGATCCGATCCTTCTGTCACCTTGTAGTAGGAGATCGCCCCCTTGGCGTCCATTGCGTCAAGCGTGGTAGTGCAGAGCGACAGAAATGGCATAGAGTCTAGATGTTCCGCAAGGCTCTTCATTTTGATGGAAATCCCAGTCAGGTCGATAAAGCCTGCTCCGTCCTGGAGGAATTCCCCTCCCCGCTCATAAAAGAGAATCAGAGGCTTGTAAAGGTCAGGGAGGTGTGTGCTCCTGCCGAAGTTCGGTGGGCCCATGGCCGATAGCCGTACAGCTCCCGCGCACGTCTTTCGGGCGCTGTACGAAACCTTTCTAAGGAGAGCATCAAGCTCATAGCTCAGATCTGAAGGGAGGTGGAAACTCGGGTTGATGAACTCGGTGATGTCAAAAAATGGCCATGAGCTCTCGGCGTCGAAATTTTTGGCCCACAATGCGGATCGCCTGAGGTATTCATGCATCAGTAGGCGGCGAGACTGGGCATGCGTCAAAGCAGGTTTCCAGCTGTCGGCCCAGTCAATTAGACTCAGCCTTCGCAGGGTGGCAACGCTTAGCTCATCGGTCATTTCAGTTCGATTCCATTCGATCGCAGTACTTGAAAGGCTGCTTCCATGACCTCGTCAATATTGGAGAGGTCTGGTGTCAACTCAACCTTAGGCGCTTGCAGTCCGAGCGTCTCCCACTGTGCGAACCCGCCTCTGCGCTCACTGATGGTGAGTTCGTGGGCTCCGGCATCCCGCCAGTTGCTTGGCCAGGTTCGGTAGTGGCCGTCAGCGACACCGTTGACCATGTCGACTGTCCAGGATCGCGGATGGTCGTAGAGGTAAGGGAGGCCAGCTTTCATGAGGTGACTTTCAATGTACTCATGAGCCATCAACCGCTGGAACTTCACGGCTTCGTTCCCGTCGAGCTCTCGATGCAGTGCTGCCTGCCACAAGTCGGCGATATCGTCGCGTGGAGTGAAGAGCCCTTCCCTGGCTACGCCCTTTTCCGAGACGACTACATGCTCTGAGCGGAACATGTGGGTTTTCACGTGCTGTAGCACAACCTCGCTGATCCCTGTCCGTTCGGAAATGACGGGGAGGTCGACCGAGTCGGGCGTAGCACGGATCTCGTCGAAGATTCTCCCCGAGTATTCGCTGGGCTCGTCAACGTAGCGGGCACCGTCCGGCCTGACCGCAGAGGCCGCTTCCAGCGGTGGGTGATCGAGACTGTTGACGTGCTGACTGTGTGGATCCTCGGGCAGACCCCCACCTTGATCTTGGGGCTGGCCATCTGGGCGAACAACGGCCGGCTCGTCCGGGAAGCCACCAGTAGGCCCGCCCGAAGCATCGGACGAATGGTGAGGCCCTCCAGTGGAGCCGCTGCTGATGTCGTTGGCCGAGGTGTCTGGTCGTCCTGTCACAGATTCGCTTGAGCGCCCATGGCCGACTGCTGGCTCAAGGGGGTCTCCGCTGAAACTCTCCCCCCGTCCGCTGCCGCCCACAGAGTTTTGGGGTGTCTGGTGACTTGGGTGGCTTCCCCGAGACCGCTCCGGGACGTTGACATGGTCGCCCGGGCTGCTGTCAGTGCGGAATGGGATTCCCGGACCGCTGTGGACGGTCCGCCCTGCGTCGATCAGAGTGGGTTCGGGTGCAGGCTTCTCGATGCGGGGTGGGGTTGTGTTGATGTCCCCAGGAGTCTTTTCGGCCTTGGAATCTTCGGCGCGTTGGGCGATGCTGCCGTCTTCGTTGTAGAGGTTGCCTTCGCGGCCTATATAGGCCGGGCCATGATCGAGTGGTGACCTGACGGTGCCTTCGGGGAGGGCGGTGACTCCTTCGGGGAGTTTGACCGTCCCGTCTGGCAGCTTGACCGCGCCCTCCGGGATTGCTGCCCCCTCGGGCAGGCTGACCGTTCCGTCGGAGAGGCGGATGCCGCCCTCCGGGAGCGTGAAGACGGTGTTCGGCAGTGGGGGGATCTCGATGTTGCCCGTGCCCTTGAGGCCGGCCATGACGTCGCTGATCTTGGTGAGGCCGGTGCTCGCGCCCTTGAAGAGGTACGTCGTCGGGTCGGCGTAGCGGCCCGCCTTGTTCGCGAGCGACAGCGCTTTGGCCGCGGCCGCCGCCTTGCCGGCGCCGGAGGCCGCGCCTCCGGTGCCGCCGGTGAAGACGGTCGTCAGGACGTTGAAGGTGACCGCACCGCCGGCGCGGGCCGGGTTCTCGCCCCACTGGTCGTAGGCGATGAGGGCCTTGCCGGTCTCCTTCATCGCCCGGCCCGGCCCCCGCAGCCAGGAGGGCAGCTTCTCCTCGGGCGTGGTGAGAAGGTACGCCCCCCCGGCGCCTGTGGTTGCCACGGTGATGGACACGGCGATGGAGAGTTGCGCGAGACCGGTCCAGGCTTGCTTCATGCTGTCCCAGCCGTCGAACCCGGCCAGGGTGCCCAGGCCCTTGACCGTGGCCAAGACGCCGTCCACGACGAAGCCCTTCCCGAAGTCGTAGACGTGTTCGTGGACGTGCCACCACGGGGTGGACTCCTTGACCGGGTCGCCCCACGGCAGGCCCTTGACCTGCTTCAGGACCTCGGCGTCGTATCCGTACTTGCCTTTGCCGCCGGAGCCGTCGTCGGTCTTGAGCGGCTTGCCGCCGGGCACCAGCGCGATGATCTTGTTGTAGCAGGCGCGCTCCGCCGCCTGGAACGCCGCCCACGTCTCGGCGATCTCTCCACGACGGCGGTTGTTCTCCTCGACCAGGCCGCCGTCCTCGCGCCACTTGTCGTCCGCGTTCGTCTCGTCCAGGAAGGCCGACGCCTCTCGCTTGAGCCGCTTCAGCTTCTCCACCAGCGGCTGCGCGTCGTCCGCGTACGCGCCGAGCGCGCCGGCGATGCTCGTCAGGTCCCACTCCAGCGCGGCCCCGCGGTACGCGACCGGTTGCGTTGTCGCGAACAGCTGATCGGCCTCCGGAGCCTTGTAGAACGCCTGGAGCCCGCCGAAACTGCTGTGGATATCACCCGTGGCCGACGCGATCTTCTCCCCGTCCCCGACCACAGCGGTCACCTTCTGGCCCAGCACCGCCAGATCCCCGGTGAACACCGGAATGCCAGACGGGTCGACCGGCTCCTTGTCGCTCACTTCCCACCCCGCAGTTCCTTCAGCACGTCCAGACGGACCGCCTTCGCCGCGTCCTGCGCCTGCTTCGCCGTGTCGAGATCACCCTCCACGTACTCGTTCGTCGCCGTCGCCGCACCCAGCACCGCCGCCTGGATCCGCTCGGACATCGACTTCAGCTGCGCCTGCCGCGCCGTCACGTACGCACCCAGCGCCGCCGCCACCGGACCCGTCATCGCCGGGGTGTCCACGAGCGCCTCCACCGGGCCGGCCTGTCGGCGCGGAATCACCGGACCCACCGGCTGCCCCACCTCCGTACCCCCTGGCACCGCGGTCCCCGCTGCTTCCGCCGCCTCGGACAGGTGCGTCATCAACGCGTTCAGCGCCTCCTCCAGCTCAGCGGCGTGCCCGCCGACTACCTTCAACTGGCCCCGTACGCCCTGCGGTTTGATATCCCACCCGGTCATCTGACGCCCCCGTACGCACAACGAAACCGACCCACCCTGCAGGGTGGGTGAACACCTGCCCCCGGCGGTCAGCCGATGCCGTCGACCGCGGCCTTTGCCCGCGCCAGCGTCTGCGCGGCCGTGCCGTCGTTCTTCTCCAACGTCGTCCTCAGCAGCCGGATGATGTTCCGCACCTCCTGCGACGTCGCGTTCCATCGCAGTTCCTTGCCGTGGTACTCGTCCGCCACGCCATCGGCCGCGAAGTCGTTCATCGCCGCTCTCACCTGCGCGTCCCGCGCCGTGATCACCTGCTCCAAGCGGCCGATCACCACCTGGAGAGCCGCCTGTACCTCGGTCGAAGCCCCCGTGTCGTACGAACGCCGATCCGTGCTGCCCGCCATCAGTCCTTCAACTCCCCGTCAGACAGAAAAGTGTGGCCGAGCCGGTCACCATGACCGCTTTCAGCGGCCGCCGAAACGCGCCGCGTCGAAATTCGCCGACGCCATCTGCGACTTCGCGTTCTCGTCCTGCTCCTGATCACCCGAACCGAACGCCGCGTCCATCCCCGACTGACCACCCAGAATCCCCGACAACGACGCGTTCAACGCCTTGGTGATCTCGTCCGAACGCGCCTTGAAATCATCGAACGCGACCTTCCCCGCCCCGTTGAACTTCCCCTCCAACGGCTCTGCCGCCGCGATCAACTGCTGGATCAGCGTCCCCAGATCCGTACTCGCACCCTGCGAATCCGACAACAGCCTCGACAGGACCGACGCCCCCATGTCGAACTTCATGACATCCCCCGTTACATCGCATGCATCGATGACACCGACCGAACGCACGCGTACCTGCGCGTACATCCTTGCCCGTCAACGTCTATCAGCCCTCGTATCACTACTGCAGTCTGCAATCAGCCAGATTGTGACAGGCGAGACCTGTAGGCCCCTATGCCCCTTTGAGGTGCCGCATCAGCCTCTCGAACTCCTGCCACCCCGCCAGATCCGAGGGGTTCCCCGGCAGCGGGTAGTACAGCGCCGGCCTGGTTCTCGGGCCGAGCCGCACCGGCTGTTCCGCCAGGGGTGTGCGTCGCGCCCGGTCTCCGGGCATCGCGCGGACCTCCTCCGCCCCCAGCACGAAGGCCAGCGGGACCCCGGGGCCCTCGAAGCGCGGCGGTACGGCCACATCGCGGCGCGCTTTGCGGAGTTGTACGAGCATCGACTGGAGGTGGTGGCGCGTGGCGAGCGCCTCGGCGGCCGCGGGCAGGACCTCCAGCGGAGGCTCCTCGTCGGCGCCGTAGCCGAAGGCGAGGGTGACCTCCTCCTCCACGCCGGCCTTCGTCCGCGTGACGCGCACGGTCGCGATGCCCGGTCGCGAGCGGGTGCCGACCACGACGAACCAGGTGGGTTCCGGTGCCCGTTCGAACGCGACGTCGGTCAGCCGGCCCGGGGACCAGGGGAGGGTCGCCGGTTCCGACGTGCCCCAGCCGGCCGGCGGTTCGCCCGTCAGCTCCCGCCACACCGTCTCCAGGCCGCCGCCCAGCACCAGCCGCTCGTCTGCCGGGTGCACCATGCGGAAGGTCAGGCCCAGTTGGCGGTCGCCGGTGTCGTGGACCTCCTGGTAGGCGGCCGCCACCGGGGTGCGCGGGTCGTCCTCCGTGGCGTCGGGGGAGAGCACCGGGTCGAACGCGCCGTCCTGCCAGCGCAGCACGGCCCCGGTCAGGCCGTCGTAGTAGCCGTCCCGCTCGTCCTGGACGATCCAGCGGGACGGCCAGCCGCCCAGCGCGTCCCGTACGGCGGGGGAGAGCGTGGTGCCCGCCGGGCTGACGATCTGGATGCCGAGACCCGCCTTCGCCGCCGCCCGGAAGGCGTCGGACAGCCAGGCCGTCATCGCCACCACCGGGCGGTCCTGGATGACCACCGCGACCTTGCCGGTGAGCACGTCGATGGCCGGCTGGGCGGCGGCGGGTTCCGGCGCGACGCTCACGCCGTCGGCCTTCACCACGGCGAGCGATCCCGCCGTGTCCGGCGGCCAGGCGGAACCGCCCACCAACGCGGCGAGCCGGGTCGCGAAGACCCCCGCGAGCTGCTCCGCCTCCGCGACGCCCGTGGTGGCGCGGGCCTCCGTCCACCAGTACGGGACCGGCGGGGCCGTGGCGCCGAGCAGCCGCTCGGCCTCACCCTCGACGGAGACCAGCAGCGGGGCCTCCACGGAGACGAGCGGGCGTCCCTCCGTGTCGCAGAGCTGGATCACCGCGCCCTCGCTCCGCGTGCCCACCAGCCTGTCCGGGCCGCCGGAGAGCAGGCCCGCCAGTACGGCCCACGGGTCGGGCATACGAGGGGTGAGAGCGATGACGTCCTTGGTCATGGAGTGGTCGTCCCCTTTCGGTCCTTCGTCGTTCCGCGGTGGTCACGCACGGGCGGGCGCTGTTCCGCGCCGAGGAGCTTCACATCGGCGCGTACACCGTCTGGATCAGGCGGTTGGGCTGCCCACGGCGGACGAAGACGCCTCGTCCGGGAGCCTGTTGGGATGCGTACACGCCGGGGAACAACTGGCCCTCGCTGCGGTCGCCGGCCATCAGGAGCGCCGAGGCCCCCGACTCCCGCAGACCCTGTACCAGCGGCTCGTACATGCCCCGGGAGGCGCCGGCGACCCGGCGCGTCAGAACGAAGTGGAGGCCGATGTCGACCGCCGAGGGGATGTACGGCAGGAACGGCGACAGCGGTGACTGTCCGGCGGTGGTGAGGACGTCGTAGTCGTCGACGAGGACGACGATCCGCGGGCCCGCGCCCCAGTTGCCGGGCTCCAGGTCCTCCAGCCGGGCGTTCTCGTCGGGCAGGCGCTTCTCCAGCTCGGTGGCGATGCCCGCCGAAAGACCGGCGCACAGCTTGGAGTTGTACGCGTAACCCCCGTTGAACTCCTCCGGGACCGCGCCCCGCAGTGAGCGTCGCGGGTCCATCACGGCGAACACCAACTCGTCTTCGCCGTAGCGGTCGATGAGACCGTGCGCGACGGTCCGCAGCAGGTTCGTCTTGCCGCACTCGCTGTCCCCCAGCACCAGCAGGTGCTGATCGTGCTGGAACAGGTCGAGCAGTACGGGCGCGAGCGCCGACTGGTCGAGCCCGATCGGTACGCGTGTGGGCTCGGCCGCCGGCCCCGGCAGTGAGTGCGGCTCAAGAAGGTGCGGCAACACGCGCACCGGTTGCGCCACTTCGCCGCTCCAGGTGGCCCGGACCGTACGCGCCGTACGCTCCAGGACCGCGCCGAGGTCCGCCGTGTCGGCGATCCCGTCCGTACGGGGGAGCGCCACCTGGGCGAAGAGCCGCCCGTCGGTGAGGACCCGCCCGGGCTCACCGGGTGACAGGGTCTCGGCGAGCTTGCGGTCGATGCTGGACTCGCCGGGGTCGTTGAGGCGCAGTTCGACGCGGGTGCCGAAGTTGGACTGGATGGCGATGCGTACGTCGTTCCAGCGCAGCATGGACGCGACGACGTGGATGCCGTAACCGCCGCCGCGCTTGAGGATGTCGGCGATCGTGTCGTCCAGCTCGTCGAAGTCGTCGCGCAGCGCGCCGAATCCGTCGATGACGAGGAGGACCTCGGCCGACGCGAGTTCGGGCAGCCGGCCGGCCGCGTGCAGGGTGCGCAGTTGCTCGACCGAGTCGATGCCGTGCTCGCGGAAGAGGTCCTCGCGCAGCGCGAGCATCGTGCGGACCTCCTCGACGGTGCGGGCCGCCCGTTCCCGGTCGGCGCGGCCCGCGACACCGCCGACGTGCGGCAGGCCCGAGAGCGCCTGGAGGCCGCCGCCGACCAGGTCCAGTCCGTAGACGCCGATCTCGCGCGGGGTGTGGGTGAGCGCGAGGGAGAGGACGAGTGTGCGCAACAGCGTCGTCTTGCCCGACTGGGGGCCGCCGATGACCGCCGCGTGGCCGCCCGCCGTCGTGAGGTCCAGGAACCACTGCCCCTGCCACTGCCTGGCCGGGTCGTCGAGCAGCCCGACGGGAACGCGGAGAGGCCGCCGGCTCCCGTCCGCGACCGCCCCGGTCAGCCGCATTCCGCGCGGTCCGATGTCCAGCGGACCGGCGACGGTGTCCAGCGCGGTGGCCGTCGGCAGGGGCGGCAGCCAGATGCTCCGTACGGGCGGTGCCGACCCGGTCAACTGGGCGACCATAACGCCTAGTTCGGTCGGACCCGTCTCGCGGCGACGGGACGTCGGCTCCCCGGACTGGCGAGTCTCGTCCGGTCCGGCCAGGGTGTTGTACGCCTCGTACGGCAGCGCCAGCGGGCCGGTCTCCTCCTCGTCGGCGCCGCGGACCGGACCGCGGTAGCCGCCCGAGACGTAGCCCGCCTTGAAGCGGGCGTAGTGGCTCGTGTCGACCTTCAGATAGCCGAACCCGGGCAGCGGAGGCAGGTGGAAGGCGTCCGTCGTGTCCAGGACGGTGCGCGACTCGTCGGCGGAGAAGGTCCGCAGGCCGAGACGGTAGGACAGGTAGGTGTCCAGGCCCTTGAGCTTGCCGCCCTCGATGCGCTGGCTGGAGAGCAGCAGATGCACGCCGATGGAGCGGCCGATCCGGCCGATGGAGAGGAACAGATCGATGAAGTCCGGTTTCGCGGTGAGCAGTTCGCCGAACTCGTCGATCACCACGAACAGGTGCGGCAGCGGATCCAGATCCGGCCGCTTCTCGGCGCGCAGAGCCGCGTAGTCCCCGACGTCCGCGACGTTCCCCGCGTCTTTGAGGGCCTGCTGGCGGCGCTTGACCTCACCGGCGAGGGAGGAGTGGACCCGTTCGACGAGCCCCGCCTGGTTCTCCAGATTGGTGATGACCCCGGCCACGTGCGGCAGGTCCGCGAACGGCGCGAACGTCGCCCCGCCCTTGTAGTCGACCAGCACGAGCGCCAGGTCCTCCGGCGGGTGGGTGGCCACCAGGGCGAGGACCAGGGTCCGCAGCAGCTCCGACTTGCCCGAGCCCGTCGCGCCCACGCACAGCCCGTGCGGGCCCATCCCCAGCTCCGAGGACTCCTTGAGGTCCAGCAGCACCGGCTCGTGGGAGTCGCTGATGCCGATCGGGACGCGCAGGAAGGCGCGCTCGCCGCGCGGCGCCCACAGCCGTTCCAGGTCGAGCCGGGCCACGTCGTCGACGCCGAGCATCGCCGCGAACTCCACCGGTCCGGAGAGCGGGGCGTCCGCCAGGGACTCGGCGGACAGCCGCAGCGGCGCGAGCATCCGGGCCAGACCCTCGGCGAACGGGGCGCCCGCCTCGTCCACCGTGCCGTACGCCTCCACGGGCTCCGGCGTCCGCAGCTCCTCGATGGTCACGTCCGTGCCGTCGACCGTGATCCGTACGCTGACGTGTCCCGGTTCCTGCACCCGCCGCTCCAGCAGATGCAGCACGGTGACGCCCATCTCACGCAGGCCGACGGCCTCGTCCGGGCGCGGCAGGTCCACGGCGTCCTCGCCGTGCCCGTCGGTGACGACGAGCAGCCGGGAGTTCATGGACAGCGCGTCCCGGCCGGCCAGGCCCCGGCGGACCTCGGCCGCGTACGAGGCCCGGCGGCGCAGCTCCGCCCCGATCTGCCGGGCGAGCTGCGGGGCGGACGGGGCGATGCGGCGGGCGGCCACGGGCCCGTCGAACTGCTCGGTGTCGAGCAGGTGCGGCAGCCACTTGGCCCATTCCCAGTCGGTCATGCGATCACCCGGCGCCGCGACGGCGATGGCCACGTCGTCGGGTGCGTGCAGGGCCGCCGTCTGGACCAGCAGGGCACGGGCCACCCGCAGACAGTCCTCGCGCGGGCCGATCACACTGACGTTGCCGACCCGGTCCAGCGGGACGGTGAGCGGCAGTTCGGTGCCGTTGCGGAACCGGTTCACCAGCGCCGAGGCCTCGTTGAGCATGAACAGGTCGGGCGGTGTGAGGACCGTCGAGCCCGGCTCGGCGATTCCCAGATCCCGTACGGGCATCTCGCCGGTGCCGACCCGCACCCGCAGGAAGTCGTCGTCGACCCTGCGCCGCTCCCAGAGCCGCGCCGGGTCCCGCACGATGTCGTACAGAGCGTACGGCGGAGGGTTCAGGACATCGGCGCGCTCACGCCGTACGCGCTCCTCGCCCGACAACTCCTCCCGCAGGTCCTCCACATAGGCGAGATACGCCTCGCGCTGCGTGCGTCGGGTGCGCTGGGCCTTGCCCCGTTGCGAGAAGAGCAGCGCCACGGAGCCGAGGACGGTGACCACGAGGATGATCGCACCGAGGGCGGCGAACTGGCTGTTGCGGATGACCGTCATCATCACGACGGACGACATGACCCCGGCGACCGGCAGCAGCGACATCGCGATGTTGCCCGCCTTCCCCTCGGGGAGGTTGGGCGGGGCCTCGATGGTGCGGGGCGCGGGCGCGGCCGGGGGGCGGGTGGTCCGGGCGGGGCGGTGGATCAGTCGGGTGCTCATGGGCGTGGTCCGGCGTTCGCGGTGGCGGAAGTGGCGGAAGTGGCGGAAGTGGCGGAAGTGGTGGGTGCGGTGGGTGCGGCAGGTGTGGCGGGTGTGGTGCGAGTGGCGGAGGTGGCTGCTGCGACGGCTGCGTTTGTGGCTTCGGCTGTGGCGGTCGCAGCGCCCCGCATCGCGGTCACCGGCGCTTCTGGGAGAGGTGGAAGACCTCGGCGGCCAGCCGGGTGGCCGCCAGCCGCGTCGGCCGGGCGAGCAGTTCGGTGCGGAGCGCTCCGCCTGCCGCCAGATGCCGGTCGTGGGGCAGCACGTGGACGGTCGCGCCGGTGGAC
This sequence comes from Streptomyces sp. CNB091, assembly GCF_000377965.1. Lineage (NCBI taxonomy): Bacteria > Bacillati > Actinomycetota > Actinomycetes > Kitasatosporales > Streptomycetaceae > Streptomyces > Streptomyces sp. CNB091. The sequence goes on along the minus strand of NZ_KB899001.1, from coordinate 233,379 downwards.
CGCAGCTTCTCGGCGGCCGCCTCCACATCGATCCCGGGGCGGGACGTGGTGCTCGTGAGCGCCACCACGGTCCCGGCGATCATGTGGCGCGGCAGCCCCTGCATCCACTGGAGGACCGCGTACGTGCTGGTGATGCCGTCCAGTGTGGTGGGCGCGGCCAGTACCCGGGCCTGGGCGGCGGAGAGCGCGACCCGGGCGACCTCGGCGGGCAGCGTCTCGCAGTCGACGACGGTCACCCCGAAGTAGCGGCGGAGCGCGACCATGACCCGCTCGTACGCCGCTGTGTCCAGCATCGCCCCGATCCTTCCCTGACTGCCGGGAAGCAGCCAGGCGTTGTCGGGGAGTTGGACGAGGTATCCGGTGACGTCGAGCAGAGACATCTGCGGTTCCACGATGCCCGCCAGATCGGCCGTGGTCCAGCGCAGCGTCTCGGCGCCGAGACGCAGGGGCAGCGAGCCGAGTGCCGGGTCGGCCTCGACGAGGAGGACCGGGTCCTGGCGGTAGTGCGCGTACGCCGTGCCGAGCAGGGCGGCCACCGTCGTCTTGCCCGCACCGCCCCGGATGGAGGTGACGGCGATCTGCCGACCGGTCGTCACCGGCTGCTGGATCCGCTCGGCGGTGCGGGTGATCCCGTCGACCTCGCGGGCCGCCGACGAGGAGACGATCCGGCGTACCGCGCGTGAGACCCGCGCGGCGGCCGGCTCACCCTGCCGGGGGCGGCGTGCCGTACCGGACAGCGCGCTGTCGATCACGGGCCGTGAGTCGGGGGACCGGGCGGGCTGTTGCGCACGTGCCGGGGGAGGGGCGGGAGCGGGGGACGACGCGGGGATGTTCGGGCCCGGTGCTCGCGCACCCGTACGCGGCTGCGGCTGCTCCGGCGGCTGTGGCTGTGGCTGTGGGTGCTCCTGCGGAGGCTGCTGCTGCTCCTGTGCCGGATGGTGGCCGTGTGCCGCGCTGTGGCTCTGCGCGCGCTGCGGAGGAGGCGTCCCCCTCAGATCGCGCAGCACATCACCCTGCCAGTTGTCCGCGTTCGGCATGTCTGCCCTTCTCCTCCGCTCCGATGCCCCGACCGGAGCCGCCCGCGCATGAATGTCAGAACTTGTCGAGCAACTGGCCGTAGGTGCCGAACACACCGATGGCGAGCGGGAACAGCCCCACCATGCCGATGGACTCGATCAGGTCGGCGGTGCGCCGGAGCCTCACCCGTACATGCTCGGGAGGCTCCACCGCCAGGGCGAGCAGGGGCAGCAGCGCCGCCACGCCGAGCACCACGACGGGGCCCGCGCCGGCGGAGGGCTGCTCCATCCACAGCATGACGAGGCGTACGAGCAGGACCGCCGCGCCGGCGAACAGGGCCACCACCTCGGCCACCAGGGGGAACGCGCGAGCCCTCGACAGCAGCACCACCGCTGCCAGCGAGGGCAGGAGCACCGTCCACACGGTCGGCCGGGCAGTCAGCGTGAGGAGCCAGCCCGCCGCCGTCGCCGACGCCGCGGTGACCACGGTGGCGAGGGCGAGCCCGCGGTGCGTGGCAGTCAGCGCGTCGGCCACGTCGTGGCGGCTGACCGATGCCCCGCCCGACCGCCGGTCATCCAGCGCGGTGAGGCCGGACGCCATCAGCGCGAGCCGGGGCAGCACGCCGAGCAGCACCACGGAGAACACCGCCATCACCGCGCCCAGCCGGGCCGGATCCGGCTCCACGGCGGCGACGGCCTCCCACATCGCGGTGACCGCGGCATTGGCACCGGCGCCGATCAGGCCACCGCGGCCGAGCGGCGAGAAGAACCCGAGCAGCAGCAGGGCCAGGGCCACCGCCGTCGCCACCGCGGCGAGCCGGGCCGGGCCCGACCAGTCGTGCGCGTCGGCGGCGGTCCAGGCCGTGAGGACGCCGAGGCCGCCCGAGACGAACAGCAGCGCGGTCGCCAGGCCGCGATTGCCCGTTCCGATCCGGGAGCACAGCGCGCCGCTCACCAGAAGGACGACGGTGGCGACCGCCAGCGCGACGGCCAGGGTGCCGAGCGGGAATTCGCGCCGGGCCAACAGGGCGGCGATCACCGCGAAGGCCACGGTCGACGCCCCGGCGGAGACCCTGCGAGCGGCCGGACGCCAGCGCCAGGCCTGTAGGTCGAGGCTGTCGGCCACCTGGTCCGTGACGTCGTGGACGACCGGGGCGGGCGGAGCCGCGTGGGTCCTGACCAGGCGCAGTACGGCGCCGTCGCTGACGCCGGCCGAGGCGAGCGTGCTGTCGTGCGGCAGGGCCGAACCGTCGGAGGTGATCAACTGCCGGGTCAACGGCCGTGAAGCCGCGCGGTCGTCGAGCAACTGCAGTATGTCCGGCAGAAGTTGACCGATGGGTGTGTCCGAGGGCAGCACGATGTCCGCCCGGCGCCGCTCGCCGACCAGGGTCACCCGGCTCAGTTCCGATCGGGACGTCATTGCTGTGCTCACCACTTACGGAAACCTATCATCGTGATGTTCCGAAATTTCGGGCCAATTAGGCATAGCGCATGGCGTGGTTGGCGCATTTCCGAGCTCGGCGAAATCTCGCCTGCGATAGGTGCCCGCCTGGTGAATTTCCGGCCACTTCGTCGTTTCTCGGCCGGAGTTGATCAGGGGCCCTTCGCCGGGCCGGAAGAATGCGTCGGCGGTGCGTACTGCTGCGCCTGCCGCTGCTGTTTCTCCTGCTCGGCCTTCTGTTTGTCCAGCGTGTGCTGGAGGAAGGACCAGCCGACGCACCCGGCGCAGAGCACGGCGGTGATGGCGATGCCCGCGAATACCTTCCCGAGCCGCTCGTCGGCGGTGCGCCGTGCGCGCCCCGCGCCGAAGAGCAGGGCGTCCCGCGTCCTGCGGCGGCGTACCCCCACCGATTCCAGCAGCTGACTGTCGTAATCCCTTGCCACACCATCCCCCTTTGCCACTGCAACATACCGAGGGGCGGTTGTGGAGTACACACCAGGGGGATGTGATGTGACGTGACGTGACGTGACGTGAGGGGAAGCGGTGTTCACACCCGGCTGGGACGCGTCCAGTCGTGGTTCTCGCGTACGAGGGTGAATCCTGCCGACCGGTAGAGCGCTGCCGCCGCCTCGTTGCCGGCCGGCGTCAGGACGGCCACCGCGCTCGCACCCCGGTCGGCGAGCGCCGCGCACGCGCCCCGTACGGCGTCGCGCCCGTAACCGTGACCGCGGTGGTCCGGATGGGTGCCGACCGGTTCGAGCAGTCCGCATCGGCCCGTGCCCCCGAACCAGCCGGTCGCGGCGGCGGCGGGGTCCCGGGCGGGCGTGCGGACGAGCGTCTCCACGGCGAGGTGGCCCGCGGGGGACTCCTTCATCCTGCGCCAGTGGTCCACGGAGAACGTGGATCCCGCGAAGGCGGCCCGGTGCACCAGCGCCCGGTCGGCGGCGGCGGACCCGGTGACCGGTACCGCGCGGCTCGACACCGGCCCCGGGGTCCAGGAGAAGACGAGCCAGGGCTCCTCCGTGTCCGGCTCCCAGCCGGGCACGGGCAGGCCGTCGGTCGCGTCGTTGCCGGGTACGAGCAGGTCCTCCGCGTCCGCCGCGAGCGCTCCGAGGTCGGCGTCGGGCGCGGCGGTCACGCGCAGCACGGGGCCGTCGAGAAAGCCGACCGCGACGGGGGCCGACTTGGTCGCGTCGCTGCTGGACCGGACCTCGGCCTGTGAGGCGGCCTGTGAGGAGGCCCGTTCGTCGGTCCGTGCGTCGGCCCGTTCCTCGGTCCAGAGGTAGACGGTCGCGTCGTCCAGTCGCAGGAGCCAGCCCACGTCCCCGGGGTGCAGGCTCCCGGTCGGGGCGTCGGGCGGTGTCCACGCGCGCAGGGCGCGCAGCGCCGGGCCGGTGTCGGCGGGGGACAGGCGGTGCCGCGCGAGTGAGGCCATGCGCGGAGACTAGTCAGCGCGCCACGGAGGCGCGAAGACTTTTGTGCCCGGGGTGCCCGGGGTGCCTGGGGTGCCCGGGGTGCCTGTGGTGCCTGTGGTGCCTGTGGTGCTCGGGGTGTTCGGGGTGTTCGGTGGGCCCGGGCCGGTGGTCATGTCTGCCGCAGCGCGAACCACAACTCCGTCCGTACGTCCATGTCGTCCAGGTCCGCGCCCAGCAACTCCCCGCACCGCCCGACGCGTTGGCGGACGGTGTTGCGGTGGACGCCCAGGGCCACCGCCGTACGGTCCCAACTGCCGTGGAGGGAGAGCCAGCAGCGCAGGGTGTCGGCCAGCGGCGCGGTGAGCGGGGCGAGGAGAGCGCGGGCGTGGGTGGCCGCCTGTTCGGGCGGTACCAGCGCGGCGAGGCCGCTCGTGGGGGCGTCCACCGTCAACGGGGCACGGGTCGCCCGCGCGTGGGCCAGGGCGCGGGCCGCCAGGGTGTCGGCGGCGGCGAGAGCGGTGACGGGGGTGGGCGCGGACGCGCCGAGCGTCCAGCCGGGCCTCGGGGTGAGCCGGGCGGAACGGGGTGATGGGTCCGTCCCCGCAGGACCGTCGGTCAGCGGCTCCCCGCCCTCTGCCGAGCCTGCCTCGCCGCCGCCCGGGCCCAGCAGCAGCCGGACCGCCTCGCCCGCTCCGCGTCCCGCGTCGACCAGGGCCGTGCCCAGCGACGCGCCCAGGGCCTCGGCCGTCAGGGCGTCCGCCGGGGTGCCATCCGTGCGCAGGGCGTGGATCACCGTCCAGGGGCCGGTGGAGCCGAGGAGCGGCGCCACCTCGGCGGGGGAGGCCCCCAGGAGCATGCGGACCAGCGCCGCCGAACGGCCCGCCGCGTCCGCGCCCTGGTGGGGGGCGGCCAGGAGGGAGAGGAGGACCACCGCGATGCCCGCCACCGTGTGGTCGCCGGACTCCCGTCGCCGGGTCGCCAGCGCCAGGACCAGCCCCTCGCCGCCGCCCAGCGCGTACGCGGACAGGTGGGTGCCGCCGTGGGTGTCGGTGGCCGAGGAGGGGGAGCCGGGGCGTTCGCGGGCGACCACCCGGGCCAGCCGGGTCAGGGCCCCCGCCGCCTCCGGGGTCGGGCGGCGGCCCGCCGCGTGGACCTCCTCGCCCCGCGCCGTCAGCAGGGCCGCCCGGCCGCCGAGCCGCGTCGCGAGCTGGTGCAGGACCGCCGGTACGGGGTCGGGGCGGGCCGCAGCCGCCGCCAGCGCCTGCTGGGCGCGGGCCACCCGGCGCAGCTCGCGGTGGCGCGCCTCGGCCATCAGCCGCCATACCGCCCGCGCGATCGCGGTGAACGGGGTCTCCGGAGGCACCTCCAGCAGCGGCAGGCCCTTCCGCTCGCACGCCTCGATCAGGGCCCGGGGCACCGTCTCGTGCACCGGCCGCACCCCGAAACCCAGCGCCGCCGCCCCCGCCTCCACCAGCCGGCCGACGTAGTGGTCCGGGTCCGTCAGCAGCACGCCCGCGCTCAGCAGCAGTTCGCCGCCGAGCAGATACGGATACGGATCGGCCATCTCCGAGGTGTGCACCCAGAGCAGATCGGCGTCGGCCGGGCCGGCGATCCGGCGCAGGCCCAGCTCCTCGCGCGCCAGGAGCTCGGCCAGCGGGACGGGCGGGGTCGGCGGGCCGGGCGGCGGAGTCGCCTGCGGGGTGCCCGCGGAAGGGTTCGGCGTGTTCGGCGTGTTCGGCGTGTTCGGCATGTTCGGCATGTTCGGCGTGTTCGGGGTGTTCGGCATGGATGGTTCATCCATTCAGTGCGTCGCGAATGGAGGAAACGTACACTTCAGAGTTGGCTTTCGGTCACCTACCGTCTTCCGGGGGTCTGGGCCGGACGGGCTGGGAGGCCCGCACACTCGACACCGTACGAACCCGAAGGAAAGGCACACCCCCATGAGCAGCACCGAGTCGCCGCGCGGCCCCATCGACTCCTCCCGCGTCCCGCGGTACGCCGGGCCCGCGACGTTCGCCCGGCTGCCCCGGCTCGACGAGGTAGGCCGTACCGACGTCGCCGTGGTCGGCGTGCCCTTCGACACCGGGGTCTCCTACCGGCCCGGCGCCCGCTTCGGCGGCAACGCCATCCGTGAGGCCTCCCGGCTGCTGCGCCCGTACAACCCGGCGCAGGACGCCTCCCCGTTCGCCCTCGCGCAGGTCGCCGACGCCGGGGACATCGCGGCGAACCCGTTCGACATCAACGAGGCCGTCGAGACCATCGAGGGCGCGGCCGACGACCTCCTGGGCACCGGCGCACGCCTGATGACCCTGGGCGGCGACCACACCATCGCCCTGCCCCTCCTGCGCTCCGTCGCCAAGAAGCACGGGCCCGTGGCCCTGCTCCACTTCGACGCGCACCTGGACACCTGGGACACCTACTTCGGGGCCGAGTACACCCACGGCACCCCGTTCCGCCGGGCCGTCGAGGAGGGCATCCTCGACACCTCCGCCCTCTCCCACGTCGGCACCCGCGGCCCGCTGTACGGCAAGCAGGACCTGACCGACGACGAGAAGATGGGCTTCGGCATCGTCACCTCCGCCGACGTCATGCGACGCGGCGTCGACGAGATCGCCGACCAGCTGCGCCAGCGCATCGGCGACCGTCCGCTCTACATCTCCATCGACATCGACGTCCTGGACCCGGCGCACGCCCCCGGCACCGGCACCCCCGAGGCCGGCGGCCTCACCTCCCGCGAGCTGCTGGAGATCCTGCGCGGGCTCTCCTCCTGCCACCTGGTCTCCGCCGACCTGGTCGAGGTCGCGCCCGCGTACGACCACGCCGAGATCACCTCCGTGGCCGCCTCGCACGCCGCGTACGAGCTGACGACGATCATGTCCCGCCAGATCGCGGCGGAGAAGGAGACGAAGGAGGGCGCGGCCAAGTGAGCCACGACCACGACGACCGGCCGCGGCTCACCGCCGCCCAGGCCGCCGCCGTCCTGAACCCGCCGGCCGGGCGCAACGGCGGCGACCTCGTCGTCGAGTCCCTCCAGGGGCTCGGCGCGACCACCGTCTTCGGGCTGCCCGGCCAGCACGCGCTCGGCATGTTCGACGCGTTGCGCCGCTCCTCCCTCTCGTACGTCGGACTCCGCGTCGAGAACAACGCGGGCTTCGCCGCCGACGCGTACGGCCGGATCACGGGGGAGGTGGCGCCGCTGCTCCTGTCCACCGGTCCCGGGGCGCTGACCTCGCTCGCCGCGCTCCAGGAGGCGGCCGCCGCCTCCGCGCCCGTCCTCGCGATCTCCAGCCAGATCCCCACGGCGGGGCTCGGCGGCGGGCGGCACGGCTATCTCCACGAGCTGCGCGACCAGCAGGCATCCGTCCGCGACATCGTGAAGTCCGTCCACACCGTGCGGTCCGCCTCGCAGATCCCCTCCGCCATCGCCGCCGCCTGGGAGTCCGCGCTGACCGCCCCCCACGGGCCGGTCTGGGTGGAGATCCCGCAGGACGTGCTGCTCGCCGAGACGGCGCTTCCGGTCGTCAGCGCCATGGACGCCACCCCGCGCGAGCTCTACCCGCGCCCCGAGCTGACGATCGCCGCCGCCCACCTGCTGTCGAACGCCGAACGCCCGGTGATCATCGCGGGCGGCGGAGTCGTACGTTCCGACGCCTCCGGCAAGCTCCTCGCGCTGGCCGAGAAGATCGACGCGCCGGTCGTGACGACCTTCGGCGGCAAGGGCGCGTTCCCCTGGGAGCACCCGCTGTCGCTGCGCTCCTGGCTGGAGGACCGGCACACCACCGACTTCCTGGAGGACGCGGACGTCCTCCTCGTCGTCGGCTCGGGGCTCGGCGAACTCTCCTCGAACTACCACACCTTCCGCCCGCGCGGCCGGGTGATCCAGATCGAGGCGGACGCCGGGAAGCTGGAGTCCAACCACCCCGCGCTCGGCATCCACTCCGACGCCCGCGAGGCCCTGGCCGACCTCCTGGAGGCCGTCGAGCCCCGCGAGGACGCGGGCGCCGCGGAGCGCGTGGCCACGGTGCTGGAGAAGGTACGGGTCCGGATCGACGCCCAGGAACTGACCCTGGAGCAGCAGGTCCTCGCCGCCGTCCGCGAGGCGCTGCCCGACACCGCGCCCAGCTTCTGGGACATGACGATCCTGGCGTACTGGGCCTGGTCCGCGTTCGACGCCCGCCGCCCCAACACCATGCACTCCGCCCAGGGCGCGGGCGGCCTCGGCTACGGCTTCCCGGCGGCCATCGGCGCGGCCGTCGCCGACCCGACGAAGCCCGTGCTCGCGGTCTCCGGCGACGGCGGCGCGATGTACTCCATCGCGGAGCTGGCCACCGCCCGCCAGTACGACCTGCCGCTCACCTGGCTGATCGTCGACGACGGCGGCTACGGCATCCTGCGCGAGTACATGACGGACGCCTTCGGCGAGGGCACCGCCACGGCCACCGAGCTCTCCCGCCCGGACTTCGTCGCGCTCGCCGAGTCCTTCGGCGTACCGGCCGTCGTGACGACACCGGAGTCCCTTGCCGCCGACCTCGGCAAGGCGCTGGCGGCCCCGGGCCCGTCCGTCGTCGTGCTCCCGGCCCTGCTGCGGATGTTCGAGCCGACGCACCTGTAGGCCGTACGGGCAGGCGGTACGGGCGGGCCGTACGCGTAGGCCGCATGCGTATGCGTATGCGTAGGCGGTACGCGTAGCCGTAAGCGCAGCCCCGTACGCGTACGGGGCGCGGTGGGCCGGTCCCGGCCGGGGGTGACCCCGGCCGGGACCGACCCGCTCACAGCTCCGCGAGCGCCTTCTCGATCGCGGCCTCCTGCACCTGGACGCCCTCCTGGAACCGGGCCCGCTCCGCCGGGTCCCGGATCTCCCCGGGCAGCTCCCGGCGCAGTGGCAGAAGGTCCGGCACCTGCCGGAACACCACCGCGGCGGCGGGCCCCTCGCCCCGGTTGGCGGCGGCGGCCAGATACCGGCCCGCCTGCCACAGGTGCACGGTGAGGTGCTTGCGCGGTTCGGTGGACACCTGCCGCCGCGTCCCGGGCCTCCCCAGGGAGTGGTGCGTGCCCACGCCGAGGCGCTCCAGCGCGGCGAGCGCCGCGTAGAGCTGTCCGCAGCGGTAAGCCTCGTTGAGCCGGTCGGTCGCCATGGTTCCTGCCCCCTTCGGCGGCCCTTCCGACGGCCTTCCGACGAGGAGGCCGCCCATGCCGCTGCGAATGACTACCCGCCCGGCCGTGGCTCCGAACCGGTCCCAGGACCCGGGCCGGGGGCCCCGGCCCGGGTCCTGGGACCCCGTACCGGACGCCCCCGACCATCGGCCCCGTTCGCCGCCCCCTTTGTTGCGGCGGGATGAAATCCGCAGCCCCGGGCGTTGGTGCCTTCCGGTAGACCAGGTAGGCCAGGTGGAACACGTGGAACAGCTGGATCAGCTGGATCAGCGGACAGGCCGAGGAGAAGGCCGCGACGGGAGGCAACGCGTGACGGGCGCAGAGCAACAGGGGTGGGGCCGGCGGCTGACCGGGTACGCATGGCGGTACCGGCGCAACGTCGTGCTCGCTCTTGGCTCGTCGCTCGCCGGAATGGCCGTCATGGCCCTCGTCCCGCTCATCACCAAGGTGATCATCGACGACGTGGTCACCGACCACACCCGCTCCCTCGCCGTCTGGACCGGACTGCTCATCGGCGCGGCCGTCCTCGTCTACATAGCCACCTACATCCGCAGGTACTACGGCGGCCGGCTCGCCCTGGACGTCCAGCACGACCTGCGTACGGACATGTACACGACGATCACCCGGCTCGACGGGAAACGCCAGGACGAGCTGTCCACCGGGCAGGTCGTCGGCCGGGCCACCAGCGACCTCCAGCTGATCCAGGGGCTGCTGTTCATGCTCCCGATGACCATCGGGAACGTGCTGCTCTTCCTCATCTCCCTGGTGATCATGGCGTGGCTCTCGCTGCCCCTGACCCTCGTCGCCCTCGCCGTCGCCCCCGCCCTCTGGTTCATCGCCCGCCGCTCCCGCACCCGCCTCTTCCCCGCCACCTGGTACGCCCAGAGCCAGGCCGCCGCCGTCGCCGGAGTCGTCGACGGGGCCGTCTCCGGGGTCCGGGTCGTCAAGGGCTTCGGCCAGGAGGACCAGGAGACCGGCAAGCTCCGCGAGGTCGGACGCCGGCTGTTCGCCGGGCGGCTGCGCACCATCCGGCTGAACTCCCGCTACACCCCCGCCCTCCAGGCGGTGCCCGCGCTCGGCCAGGTCGCCATGCTCGCCCTCGGCGGCTGGCTGGCCACCCGGGGCGAGATCACCCTCGGCACGTTCGTCGCCTTCTCCACCTACCTCGCCCAGCTCGTCGGCCCCGTCCGGATGCTCGCCATGGTCCTCACCGTCGGCCAGCAGGCCCGCGCCGGTGTGGAGCGCGTCCTGGAACTCATCGACACCGAGCCCTCCATGCAGGACGGTACGAAGGAGCTGCCCGCCGACGCCCCGGCCGGCATCGAGTTCGACGACGTCCGCTTCGGCTATGCTCCGCTTCGCTCCGCCTCCGCTACAGACACGGACCTTGGAAGCGGAGCCTCCGAGCGGCCCGTCCTCGACGGGTTCTCGCTCACCGTCGAACCCGGCGAGACCGTCGCCGTCGTCGGCGCGTCCGGCAGCGGCAAGTCCACCGTCTCGCTCCTGCTGCCCCGCTTCTACGACGTCTCCCACGGGGCCGTCCTCATCGGTGGCCACGACGTCCGCGAGCTGACCCAGGCGTCCCTGCGCTCCGCCATCGGGCTCGTCCCCGAGGACAGCTTCCTGTTCTCCGACACCATCCGCGCCAACATCGCCTACGGCCTCCCCGACGCCACCCAGGAGCAGATCGAACAGGCCGCCCGCGCCGCCCAGGCCGACCGGTTCATCGCCGACCTGCCGAAGGGGTACGACACCACCGTCGGCGAACACGGGCTCACCCTCTCCGGAGGCCAGCGCCAGCGCGTCGCCCTCGCCCGCGCCATCCTCACCGACCCCCGGCTCCTCCTCCTCGACGACGCGACCTCCGCCGTCGACGCCCGCGTCGAGCACGAGATCCACGAGGCCCTCAAGCAGGTGATGGCGGGCCGTACGACGCTCCTCATCGCCCACCGCCGCTCCACCCTCCAGCTCGCCGACCGCATCGCCGTCCTGGACGGCGGGAAGCTCGCCGCGATCGGCACCCACGAGGAGCTGGAGCGCACCTCCGCGCTCTACCGCCGCCTCCTCACCGACCCCGACGAGCTGGGCGGCACCTCGCCCGGCCACCGGCCGCCGCTCCCGGAGGCCGGCCCCGAGAACGACCGCGCGCTCCAGGAGGAGCTGGACGCCGAGTTCGACGCGGAGCGCGGCATTACCCCCGCGCTCTGGATCCGCGAGGAGGAGGAGCGGGACACCACCGTCGCCGGCATGCCCGCGACGCCCGAGCTGCTCGCCCAGGTCGAGGCCCTGCCGCCCGCCACCGACACCCCCGAGGTCGACGAGACCGCCGCCGTGCGGGCGGAGGACTCCTACGGGCTGCGCCGGCTGCTGCGCGGCTTCGGCGCGGTCCTGCTGATCAGCCTCGGGCTCGTCGCCGTCGACGCGGGCATGGGCCTGCTGCTGCCGGTCCTGATCCGGCACGGCATCGACGAGGGCGTCTCCCAGCTCTCCACCGGCGCGGTGTGGGCGGCGTCCGCGATCGCGCTCGTCGTCGTGCTCGTCCAATGGGTCGCGCAGACCGGCGAGATCCGGATGACCGGCCGGACCGGCGAGCGGATCCTCTACGCGCTCCGCCTGAAGATCTTCGCCCAGCTCCAGCGGCTCGGCCTCGACTACTACGAGCGGGAGCTGACCGGTCGGATCATGACCCGGATGACGACGGACGTGGACGCGCTCGCCACGTTCCTCCAGACCGGGCTCGTCACCGCGTTCGTCTCCGTCGTCACCTTCTTCGGCATCATGGCCGCCCTGCTCGTCCTGGACGTTCAGCTCGCCCTGGTCGTCTTCGCCACCCTGCCCGTGCTGATCATCGGCACCGTCTTCTTCCGGCGCAGCAGCGTCAAGGCGTACGAGCTGGCCCGGACCCGCATCAGCGCCGTCAACGCCGACCTCCAGGAGTCCGTCTCCGGCCTCCGGATCGTCCAGGCCTTCGGCCGCGAGCACGACGGGGCCGTCCGCTTCGCCGAGCACAGCGACTACTACCGCCAGGCCCGGGTACGCGGCCAATGGCTGATCTCCGTCTACTTCCCGTTCGTCCAGCTGCTGGCCTCGATCGCCGCCGCCGCCGTGATCATCGTCGGAGCGGGCCGGGTCGACAACGGCACGCTGACCGTCGGCGCCCTGGTCGCCTACCTCCTCTACATCGAACTGTTCTTCGCTCCCGTCCAGCAGCTCTCCCAGGTCTTCGACGGCTACCAGCAGGCGACCGTCTCCCTGGGCCGCATCCAGGAGCTGCTGCGCGAGCCCACCTCGACCGCCGACCCGGACGAGCCGCTCGACGTGCTCTCGCTGCGCGGCGAGATCGCGTTCGAGGACGTCTCGTTCGCGTACGGCTCCGACGAGGAGGCCCTGACCGGTGTCGACCTGCGTATTCCGGCCGGCCAGACGGTGGCGTTCGTCGGGGAGACGGGGGCCGGGAAGTCGACCCTCGTCAAGCTCGTCGCCCGGTACTACGACCCCACGGGCGGCCGGGTCACCGCCGACGGAGCCGATCTGCGCACCCTCGACATGACCGCCTACCGGCACCGCCTGGGCGTCGTCCCGCAGGAGGCGTACCTCTTCGCCGGCACGGTCCGCGACGCGATCGCCTACGGGCTGCCCGACGCCACCGACGCCCGGGTGGAGGCCGCCGCCCGCGCGGTCGGCGCGCACGAGATGATCGCCACGCTGGAGGACGGCTACCTCCACGAGGTCGCCGAGCGCGGCCGCAACCTCTCCGCCGGGCAGCGCCAGCTCATCGCGCTGGCCCGCGCCGAACTCGTCGACCCGGACATCCTGCTCCTGGACGAGGCCACCGCCGCCCTGGACCTCGCCACCGAGGCCCTGGTGAACCAGGCCACCGACCGCCTCGCCGGCCGCCGCACCACGCTGGTGGTGGCCCACCGGCTGACCACCGCCGCCCGCGCCGACCGGGTCGTGGTCATGGACCACGGGCGCGTCGTCGAGGACGGCACGCACGACGAACTGCTCGCCCGGGGCGGGCGGTACGCCCGGCTGTGGCGCACCTTCATCGGCGAGGGCATAGGGGAGGACGAGCCGGCGGGCGTCTGAACGGCCACCGGGTCCGCCGGGTCCGCCGGGGCCGTCGGGGCCGTCGGGTCCATAGGGTCCGGCGGTGCAACCTCCCACGCGTCTGCTGCGTCGTAGCCAGGGACGCACAGGTGCGTACAGACGTCAGGTGGGGGCGAATGTGTTCGGCAGAGCTGCGGAGCCGGTGAGACCCATGAGGCCGACAGGATCGCCGGGACCAGCGGGATGGCCAGGACCGGCAGGATCGCCGGGACCAGCGGGATCGCAGGGACCGGCGGGACGGCCCTTGCTGGTCCGCTTCCTCGTCCTGCTTCTGCTCGCCGGACTCGTCCCCCTGCTCGGCGCCCCCGGCGTCGCGCGGGCCGCCTCCGGCTGCTCCGGCCGCCCCGCGAAGACCGTCGAGTTCTCCACGGGAGAACTACGCGTCTACAAGAGCCGCGCGCAGGCGTGCGCGGTGACCGTCGCCAAGAAGCCCGGCAAGCGGCGGACGATGAGCGTCACGCTCCAGGCGCGCGGCGGCCGCGCCGTCACCGACAAGGGCAAGTACACGAAGATGGCCGGCCCGGTCACGGTCAACGCGCTCAACCGCTGCGTACGGGCCACCGGCGCGATCGGCAGGAAATCCGCCTCCACCGGATGGATTCTCTGCTGACCTTTCCGCCGACTCCTCCCCTTCTCCGCCCTCTCCTCCCTCTCCTCCCCTTCTCGGCCGACTTCTCCACTGACACGGACAACCAGGTCTGGCGTGGCGTGTGTTGCCCCGATAAGTTCACGGCGACTGTCGTGAATCAAGGGGAGCGTGCATGCGCAAGTCACTCACAGGGGTTCTCTCGCTCGCCGTGCTCATAGGCACGGTCGGAGCCACGGGGGCCTCGGCCGGTGCGGCCACCGCCGCGGAGCCGGCCGCGCAGCGGAGCAGCGGCGCCGCCCAGGGCGGCGAAGCGAGCAACGAGGACATCAAGGACCGCATCCTGGCCATCCCGGGCATGAGCCTGATCGAGGAGAAGCCCTACGCGGGCTACCGCTACTTCGTCCTCAACTACACCCAGCCGGTCGACCACCGGCGGCCGTCCAAGGGCACGTTCCAGCAGCGCCTGACGCTGCTGCACAAGGACGTGAGCCGCCCGACGGTCTTCTTCACCAGCGGCTACAACGTCTCCACGAACCCCAGCCGCAGCGAGCCGACGCAGATCATCGACGGCAACCAGGTCTCGCTGGAGTACCGCTACTTCACCCCGTCCCGGCCGGCCCCCGCCGACTGGTCGAAGCTGGACATCTGGCAGGCCGCCAGCGACCAGCACCGGGTGTTCACGGCGCTGAAGAAGATCTACGACAAGAAGTGGCTGGCCACCGGTGGGTCCAAGGGCGGCATGACCGCCACGTACTTCGAGCGCTTCTACCCGAAGGACATGGACGGCGTCGTCGCCTACGTCGCGCCCAACGACATCAACGACAAGGAGGACTCGGCGTACGACCGGTTCTTCGCCGAGGTCGGTACCGAGGAGTGCCGCGACAAGCTGGCGGGCGTGCAGCGCGAGGCGCTGATCCGCCGGGCCCCGCTCCAGAAGAAGTACAAGGAGCTGGCCGCCGCCAACGGCTGGACCTTCAACACCGTCGGCTCCCTCGACCGCGCCTACGAGGCCACGGTCATGGACTACACGTTCGCGTTCTGGCAGTACAGCCTGCTCGCCGACTGCGTGGACATCCCGGCTGACGCCAAGAAGGCCACCGACGAGGACATCTGGAACTCCGTCGACGCCATCGCCGGCTTCTCCGGCTACATCGACCAGGGCCTGGAGACGTACACCCCGTACTACTACCAGGCGGGCACCCAGCTCGGGTCGCCGGACATCAAGCAGCCCTGGCTCGGCAACCTGAGCCGCTACGGCTACCAGCCCCCGCGCAACTTCGTGCCCCGCTCCATCCCGATGAAGTTCGACCGGGGCGCGATGCGGGACGTCGACCGCTGGGTCAAGCGCAACGCCCGGCAGATGATGTACGTCAACGGCGAGAACGACCCGTGGAGCGCGGAGCCGTTCCGTCTCGGACGCGGTGCGAAGGACAGCTACGTCTACACCGTCCCCGGCGGCAACCACGGCGCGAAGGTCTCCGGTCTCGTCGCCGACGAGAAGGCGAAGGCCACCGCCGCGATCCTGCGCTGGGCGGGCGTCGCCCCCGCGGCCGTCGAGGCGGACCCGGCCAAGGCGAAGCCGCTGGCGAAGTTCGACAAGAAGCTGGACAAGCGCAACGGCGAGATCGAGCGCGACGAGGCCACGCTGCGCCCGTAGCGGCGGCCGTAGCGGCGGCCGTAGCGGCGGCCCACGTGCGGTTCTCGGCGCCGTCGTCCCCAGGGGCTGCGTCCTTCGGTCACTCTCCCGGTGACCGGCGGGCGCAGCCCCGTACACCCGGCGCGGGCCACGCCAGGTGTACGGGGCGCGGTGCCGTCCGGTCGCCGTAGGGCTGGGGCGGCCTCGCGGACGAAAGGCCCTAGTACGACAGCCCGTGGCCCACCGGATACAGCACCCGCGTCGGGTCGTCCGCGCGCTGCACCGGGACCGGGAGGGTGCCCTCCGGATCGGCGTGGCCCGCGATCACCCGGGCGGCGGCGCGCAGTTCGACGTCGGTCCAGGAGTACGCGGCGAGGCTCGCGGCGACTCCGGTCCCGGTGAGGTGGGCGACGTCGTAGGGGTTGCGGACCGCGACGGTGACCACCGGGACGCCGGTCGCCACGAGGGCCGTGACCAGGGTGCGCTGCGAGCTGGTCGCCGTGACGTTGTACGTCGCCACGACCACCGCGTCCCTGCCCTCGGCGGCGGCGACCGCTTCGGCGATCTTCGCCTGGTTCGGAGCCGTACCGGTGGACAACGCCGTCGCGGCGAAGCCCAGTTCGCCGAAGGCGTCGCGCAGGGTGCTGGTCGGCGGGCCCGTGGTCCCGGAGGGGGAGGCCGGATCGGCCCCCACCACCAGCAGGTCGCGGTGGCTGCGGCGGGAGAGCGGCAGCAGGGCGCCAGGATCGGCGAGCAGGGTCGTCGTGCGCTCGGCGATCCGGTCGGCGGCGGCCCGGTGGGCGCGGCTCCCGACCGTGCGCTCGACGCCCCGCCGACTGACGAACGGGTCGCGGAACAGACCCAGTCGGCTCTTCAGCCGCAGGATCCGCAGGATCGATTCATCGACTCTCGCCTCGCTGATCTCGCCGCCCCGTACCGCCTCCAGCACGGCGTTCCAGGCGACGGAGAGGTTCGGCGGGTTCAGCAGCTGGTCCACGCCCGCCAGCAGCGCGAGGACCGGCACGCGGTCGTCGCCGTATTTCGTGCGCACCCCCTCCATGCCGAGCGAGTCGGTGACCACCACCCCGTCGTAGCCCAGCTCCTCGCGGAGGATGCCGGTGAGGATCGGCCGGGAGAGCGTGGCCGGGTCCTCGGACGGGTCGAGTGCGGGGACCACGATGTGCGCGGTCATGATCGAGTCGATACGGGCCCGGATCGCCGCGCGGAACGGCGGGGCGTCCAGCTCCTCCCACTGGGCGCGGGTGTGGTTGATGACGGGCAGCCCGGTGTGGCTGTCGGTGCTGGTGTCCCCGTGACCGGGGAAGTGCTTGGCGGTCGACGCGATGCCCGCGCCCTGGTAGCCCTTCACCTGCTCGGCGACCAGGGCGGCGACCGCGGTGGGGTCGGAGCCGAAGGACCGTACGCCGATGACCGGGTTGGCCGGGTTGACGTTGACGTCGGCGTTCGGCGCGTAGTTCTGGTTGACGCCGAGCGCGGCCAGTTCGGCGCCCGCGATCCAGGCCGCCCGGCGGGTGTCGGAGCGTGAGCCGCCCGCGCCGAGCGCCATCGCGCCGGGCAGGAGGGTGGCGGGTTCGCCGACCCGGCAGACGATGCCGTGTTCCTGGTCGGTGGAGACGAGCAGCGGCAGCCGGGAGCGCTCGGCGAGCGCGGCGCGCTGGAGGCCGTTGGAGAGGTCGGCGATCTGGAGGGGGTCGCGGGTGTTGTGCGCCCAGGTGAAGTAGATGATGCCGCCGACGTGGTACGTGGAGATCAACTCGGCGGCCGTACGGACCCCGATCTCCTTGAGGTTCGCGTCGATGTCGGCCTGGTCGGGGTCGGTGGCGGAGTGCCCGTAGACCCGCGTCACGAAGAGCTGGCCGACCTTCTCCTCCAGGCTCATCCCGGCGATGATCCGTCGCAGCCGGCGGTCGGTGGAGGCGTTCGTGGTGGGCGCGGACGCGGCGGAGGGGGTGGCGGCGAGGGCGCCGGTGGCCGCCGCCGCCGTGGCGGCAGCGGTGGCGGTGAGGAGGGTGCGTCTTGAGGTGCGGTGGGGCACGTGAGCTCCTTCCCGGGGTGAAAGAAACTTCCAAGTGAGTACGCTTATATGGAAAATAACTTCCGGTCAAGGGGCCCGGCCGCCCACGTCACGACCCGCACGCGAACGGCGGGGCGGGAGCGGGCGGGCCGGAAGCAGGGGCGCGCCGCCCCGCACGGACACGGAGCGCACGGGCGTACACCGCCCGCGCGCACGCGAAAGCGCGGGGTGCGCCGCTCCGTGTCGGCCCCCGCGCCCTCGTACCGCCCCGCCGCTGCTGCCCTGCCGCTGCCGCCCTGCGGCTGCCGCTTTGGCTCTGCCGCTTTGCCTCTACTGCTTGGGCGCTCCGAGCCGCAGCAGGTACTCGCGCCCCGCGCCCAGCAGCCCCGGCAGCTCCGCCGCCTCCGGGTGCCAGCGCTTCTCGTACTCCCAGCACACCCACGTGTCCGGATCGAGCCCGTCCAGGCAGACCGCCAGCGGAACCACCCCGGAGCCCAGCGCCACCGGGGTGAGGTCGTCCGCCGACGCGACGTCCTTCACCTGGACGTAGCCCAGGTGCGGGGCGAGCACCGCCTGACTGGCGGCCGGCTCCTCACCGGCGAGCCAGGTGTGCAGCACGTCCCAGATCGCGCCGACCCGGGGGTGCCCGACCGCGGCGACGATCCGGGCGACGTCGAGGCCCGCCCGGTGCGAGTCATGGGTCTCCAGCAGGATGCTCACACCCATGTCGGCGGCGGCCGGCGCCGCCGCACCGAGCCGCCGGGCAGCCGTCGCGTCGGCCTCCGCCTGCTCCTGGTCGCCGCCGCCCGGGAAGACCCGGACGTAGGACGCGCCCAGGTCCCGGGCGAGCTTCACCAGCTCGGACAGCTCCGCCAGGACCGGCTCGTCGTCCCCCTCGGCAGCCGCCTTCACATAACCGGCGAGGGCCAGGATCTCCACCCCGCCGGCCTTGAACGCCTCGACCACATCGGCCCGTTCCAGCGACGAGAGCCCCAGGTGCACCGGCTCCTCGGGGTGGACGCGCAGCTCCACCCCGCCGTAGCCGTTCCCGGCGGCGAGCCGGACGACCTCGGATACCGGCGTTCCCGGCACTCCGAGGGTGGAGAATGCGAGCTTCATCGTTCGGGTCCCTTTCCTTGTGCCGACGCCCCGCTCCTGCCCGCCGGGCCGGTGGCTACTCCCGTCCGGACGACGGGTGCGGCCGCCGGCCTCCTCAGCCGACGCCCCGCAGCAGTCGCTCCAGGCTACCCAGCAGTTTCAGCGCGTCCTCGCGCCGCGCACCCTCCAGCAGGCCCGCGCCGGACGCCGCGCGCTGCTCGGCCTCCCGCACCCGCTCCGGGGTGACCACCCGCAGCGCCGCGGCGGCCTGCCGGGCGAACATCGCGAGCAGGTCCAGCTCCCGGAGGCCCGACCTGGCCTGCGGGGACGGGTCCAGCACCTCCAGTACGCCGAGGATCCGGGAGTCGCTGATGAGCGGGGCCGCCATCAGGGCGTTCGGCACGTACGCGGTCGACTCGGCCAGCGAGCGGTCGAAGGACGCATCGGCGCTCAGGTCGTCCACCACCATCGGCTCGCCGGAGGTCGCCACCCATCCGGCGATCCCGCGGCCGGCCGGGAAGCGGCGGCCCACGAGGAACTCCTCGCCCTGCCCGGACACGGCCTGGAAGACCAGCTCGTCCGCCTCCTCGTCGAGCAGGAAGACCGAGCTGGCCTCGGCCCCGAAGATGGCGCGGGCCACGTCGACCACCGACTGGAGCAACTCGCGGCGCGGCGCGTCGGCGGTCCGGGCGTCGGCGTCGGCGACCGGGGCGGCGGTGGGGGAGAGGGAGGGAGCGGGATCAGTTCTCGGAGTCATCACGGATATCTCCTGCCGCAGTGGAAGGACGCGGCGTGTGGCGCACATTGGCCGCGGACAGATAGAGGGCGTTCTTGAGCTGGAAGGCCGTCATCCGCGGATGCGCGGACAGGACGCGGGCGCAGAGCCCGGCGACGTACGGCGTGGCGAAGCTGTTCCCCGTGGTGCGGATCGTCCGGCCGCCCAGCCACGGCACGGTCACGTTCTGGCCGGGGCCGAAGAACTCCACCGGGGGCTCCGGGTTGTACAGGTGCAGTTCGGGGTCGTCCTCCTGGTGGCTGCCCACCGAGATGACGGACGCGAACCGCCAGGGGAAACTCTCCACCGGGGTGTTGTGGGCCGAGGCGACGATCACCGTACGGGCGAAGTAGGCGCTGTCGGCCAGGCTGTGCAGCTCCTGCGCGAACCGTGTGCGGGTCGTCGACAGGCTGAGGTTGACCACGTCGAAGCCCTGCTCCACCGCCCAGCGCAGCCCGGCCATCAGGACGTCGCCGGTGCCGGAGAACCGCTCCCCGAGCACCCGCACGCTGTGGATCTCGCACTCCGGGGCGGTCCGGCGGACGATGCCCGCGCACGCGGTGCCGTGCCCGCAGGTGTCCCCGGTGGTCGTCGGCTCGACCGTGATCTCCCCGCTCTCCGCGTCCTTGACGACCACCCAGGAACCGGCCAGCGGGCCGATCAGCGGATGGTCCCGCTCCACGCCCGAATCCACCACGCACACGCGTACCCCGTGCCCGGTGGCAGGCCCGGCGGGGCGGCCGAGCGGCGGCCCGGGGTCCGCCAGCACCGGTACGTCCTCCGGGCCACGGCCGCGCAGACTCCAGGTCAGCCCCAGCCCCGGGGCCCCGCGCGCTCCCGGGGCCGTCACCGGCTGTCGGGTCTCCGTTCGCGGGCGTTCCGGTTCCGTTCCCGGCTGTCGCGTTTCCGTTTGTGGTCGTTCCGGTTCCGTCCCCGGCTGTTCCGCCTCCGCCCGTGGCCGTTCCGGTTCCGTGGTCGTCATCGGTCAGCTCCTCTCCCTCGTCGTGGCCAGGGGCCGGGGCGGGTGCGCGAGGAAGCCGGAGACCCGGCGCGTCCCCGGCAGATGCCCCTTGCCCGTGAAGTGCGCCCCGGCCGACCGGGCCGAGGCCACGGCCTCCGGCCACCGGCCCAGGGCGGCGAGCGCCTGCGCCCGGTCCAGCTCGGCGGTCGCCTGCACCAGCGGGGAGTCCGTGAGCAGCGAGGCCCTGACCGCCCGGTCCGCGTGCTCCGCCGCCTCCTCCGGGCGGTCCCGCACGGTCAGCCGGGCCCGCAGCCCCGCCAGGTCCACCGCGTCCGCACGGCTCAGCCCCGACGTGTCGCCGAAGCCCGCCAGCCGGGCGGCCGCCGGCACCTCCCGGCCCGCGTCCAGCT
Source organism: Streptomyces sp. CNB091 (assembly GCF_000377965.1). Classification (NCBI taxonomy): domain Bacteria; kingdom Bacillati; phylum Actinomycetota; class Actinomycetes; order Kitasatosporales; family Streptomycetaceae; genus Streptomyces; species Streptomyces sp. CNB091. The sequence continues at coordinate 212,739 of NZ_KB899001.1, read as the reverse complement.
CCAGGCGGGCCGCGTCCAGCGCCACCGCCGTCCGCATCCCGGCCGCCCCCGCACGCCGGGCCGCCGCGTCCGCCCGGGCCAGCAGGCCCAGGGCCTCCGTGCCGTTGCCGAGCAGCCCCTCCACCGTCGCCCGGAACACCGGGAGGAAGACCTCCGCCTCGGCGAACCCCAGCTTCCCGGCCAGCCGTTCCGCCTCGGCCAGGCAGCGGTACGCCTCGTCGGCCCGCTCCTGGAGCGCGTACAGCACCGCCAGCGGGCAGTTGAGGGTGACCCGGACCGTGGGCCGGCCCGCCCCGTGCGCGGAGAGCAGCGACCGGCAGCGGACCACCGCGGCGGGCACCGGAACCGGACCCCGCCACAGGGAGACGCCGATCGCGCCGAGCGCCCCGGCCCGCTCCGGCTCCGCACCGGCCAGCACCGCGTGCTCCAGGGCGCGCGCCTGGTCCCGCTCCGCCTCCTCGTGCCGCCCGGACCGCTGGAACTGCTGGGCGAGCCGCAGATGGGCCCGGGCCCGGCCCGCCGAGTCCCCGGCCGCCTCGAACACCGGCAGCACGGCCCGGGCCACGGCGGCGGGGCCGGCACCCGGGCCGCCCGGATCCAGCACCGCGAGCGCGAGGCGGGCATGCGCGGCCTCCACCGGGTCGGCCCCCGAGTCCCTTACGAGGCGCAGCAGTTCGGCTCCCTCACCGGTTCGGCCGAGCGCCACCCGTACCTCGCCGAGCCGCCGTGTCGCCGCCGGGTCCCCGGGGCACAGGTCCACCGCCCGCTCCAGCAGACCGTGCGCCCAGTGCAGATCGGACCGGGCGGCGGCCTGCGCCCCGGCCCGGCCCAGCGCGGCGGCGGCCCGCTCGCGCAGCCGCCGGGCCGGATCGTCCAGCAGACCCAGCTCCGCCCGGTAGCGGTAGGCGCGCTCCAGATGGCCGCCGACCGCGCCGTCGCCGCTCCGCAGCACGCTGGGCAGCTCAGCGGCCCAGGCATGGCGCTCGGCCTTGGCCCGCTTGGACAGCGAGGCGTACGCGACCTCGTGCACCAGTCCGCTGCTGAACCGGTACGGCGCCGACTCCCGGGCCCCCGGGGCCCCCGACTCCACCAGCCGGCGCCGGCCCAGCGCCGCCAACGCCTCCTCGACGCGCCGCCGGTGCTCCGGAGCAGCCCCGGCGGCGCCGGTCGCCCCGGCGAGCTGCCCGGCGTCGTGGCCCTCCCCGGCCCGTACGGACAGTTCCAGCCGAACCAGCTCCGGCGCGGTGAACTCCCGGCCGATCACCGCGGCCAGGTCCACCACCCCGCGCTCCGCCCGGGCCAGGGCCCCGATGCGCGCGCCCAGCAGGGCCTGGAGCGTGGGCGGCAGATCCTCCTCGGCGGCCGGTTCCCCCGGGCGGGCGGCGACCGCCGGGTCCGCCCGGTCGCCGACCAACAGCTGTTCCAGGTAGAGCGGATTGCCCCCGGCCCGCGCCAGGAGCCGGTCGTCCACCGGGGCCGTCCCGGCGTCCGGCCCCGCGAGGCCGGCGGCGAGCCGCGCCGCCTCCTCGGGCGGCAGGCCGGTGAGCTGGAGGCGTCCCGCACCGACGGAGGACGACTCGTCCCCCTCGGCTCCCTCGGCTCCCTCGTCCGGTCCGCACGGCCCGTCCGAACCCTCCGCACTGTCCGAACCATCCACACTGTCCGAATCGTCCGGCCCGTCGGGCCGCCCGGCGCAGAGCACCAATACCCCCGCGCACCCCGAGCCGTCGGTCAGTCGGCGCACCGTGCGGACCAGCAAGGGGGCCGCAGCGTGCCAGTCGTCCAGCACGAGGACGACCGGGCGGGTCCGGGCGGCCCGCTCCAGAGCCGCCGTCAGGGCCGCGCACATGTCCTCGAAGGGCGCGTTCGGCGTGCCGTCGCGCAGCAGGCCCCCGGACAGCAGGGCCATCGCGTCGTCGACCGCGAGACCGCCGGCCGCGTCCTTCCCGTCGACCGCGAGACCGCCGACCGCGTCCTTCCCGTCGTCCACGGGACCGGGCAACCGACCGGACGCCGACTCGGGCTCGGAGCCGGACGCGGCCCCGGAATCGGGCACCGGCCCGGGCTCGGAGCCGGATGCCGCCCCGGCATCGGACACCTGCCCGGGATCAGCCTCCGGCCCGGCGCCGGGCTGCCCGGGACCCGCCCCGGACGTGGGCCTGGACCCCGCCGCCACCAGTGTGCGCACCGCGTCGGCCAGCGGGGCGAGGGTGCCGTGGTCCCCGTAACTGCGGCACCGCCCCGCGCAGTACGTGAGTGAGCCGGACGCCGACCGCTGCGCCAGCCACTCCCGTACCAGCCGGGTCTTGCCGATGCCCGCCTCCCCGGTGACCCGCAGCAGCCCGGCCCCGCCGCCCCGGACGGCCCGCTCCAGAGCGGCGTCCAGCGCCCGCTGTTCGGCGTCGCGGCCGACGAAGGGGACGTCGAAGCGGCGTAGCAGCTCGGGGTCGTCCGCGCCCAGAGCCAGCAGCCGGTGGGCCTCCACGCTGTCCCGTTTGCCCTTCAGCCGCAGCGGCCCGGTGGGTTCGGCCCGCACGGTCGGGCCGGCGGCGAGCAGGGTTTCCGGACCGATCAGGATCTCGCCGGGGCCCGCGTTCTGCTCCAGCCGGGCGGCGATGTTGACGGTCTCCCCGGAGACCAGCGCCTGCCGGGCGGTCGTGTCCGAACCCGCCACCACCTGACCGGTGTTGACACCGACCCGGGTGGTCAGCTCGATGCCCAGGGTGGCGCCCAGCTCCTCGTTCAGCCGGGCCAGCGCCCGGCGCATCCCGAGCGCCGCCGCCAGCGCCCGGCGGGCGTCGTCGTCACGGACCACCGGTACGCCGAACACCGCCATCACCGCGTCCCCGATGAACTTCTCCGGGGTGCCGCCCCGCGCCACGATCTCCGCGCTCATCGCCTCGAAGTACCGCAGGGTCACCGCGCGCAGCGTCTCCGGGTCGAGCACCCCCGACAGCGCGGTCGACCCGACGAGATCGCAGAACAGCACGGTCACCGGCTTGCGTTCGTCACCGGGCGGTGCGGCGGGGGCCGGTCCGGTCCCGGCGGCCCCGGTGGTCGCGCACGGCGTCCCGCAGGACGAACAGAACCGGGCCGTCGGCGGCAGATCCTGCTGGCACGAGGAGCAGTTCATGGCGGGTCCTTCTCTCCCGGGGGCCGTGCGGTCGGGGGCCGAGCGGTCGGAGTGCCGTGCGGTCAGGGGCGGCGGGCGGTCGCACCGGGCGCTCGCGCCCCGGCGGGTACGGACCCGACGGCGGTGCACCCGCCGCCGGGCCCGCAACGGTGATCGGTCACCGCCCGCCAGGTCAGGACGCCCGCCAGGTCAGGACGCCCGCCGGTCAGGACAGGCGCCTGTCAGAACAGGGCACTGGTCAGAACAGGGCCCCGCCGGCGATCTCGCCGTGTGCCTGGACCTCCGGCCCCACGGCGTCCAGCCGGCCCTTGACGTCCAGCAGCACCGCCAGTTCCTCCGGCGTCAGCCCGCACAGCACCTCGCGCTGCTCCTCGGTGAGCAGATCCACGGGGAAGCCCGCCTCGTACAACGCGGCGGGCAGCTCGTGCCGTCCGCGGTTCTCGGGTGGTCCGGTCATGGTGTGACTCCCATCGGTGGGACGAGTCCGGCCCCCCGCAGCGACGGCGCCGGTGCGGAGCGCCCGAGCCGGACGAACAGCTGGGTGAGCGCGTCGAGGGAGTGCAGTGCGCTGACCGCCACGGCCGCTTCCGGCCCCCGGTCGAGCGGCAGCCGGTCCAGCAGCGCGTACAGCTCGTCCAGGTGCTCCGTGTCGATCACCGAGTGTTCCCGTACGGTCCGCAGCGCGGCGGCGGGCAGCCCGGTCAGCCGGGCGATGCGGGCGGTGAGGCCGGCGGCGGGGGCGTAGCCCTCCAGTACGGCGATGTAGCCGAGCAGGGCGACCGGGTGATGGTGCTCGATCCAGTAGTACTGGGACCCGACGAGCGCGGCGACCAGGGGAGAGGGCAGCGGACCGAGCGCGTCCTCGGGCGTGCCGCCCGCCGCCCGGAGGTCCTCCAGCAGCCAGGCGTCATGGCCCTCCTCCTCCCGGATGTGCTCCTCCAGGTACGCGGCGAGCGGCGCTGCCAGCGGATCGCCGGACGCGGCCAGGGAGCGGGCGCGGTCGAGAGCCAGCTCCATCAGCGGGACCGAGGCGCGGATGACGGCGTGCATCGTGCACAGATACGTCCGGTAGCGCGGCAACAGCCCCTCGGCACGCCACATGTGGTGCGTGGCGTCCCGGAACTCCGGCTCCAGCAGGAGGAGTTTGACCCGCAGCCGCGCGGAGGCCCCCGCGCGCCCGAGCCGCGTACCGTCGGTCGCCGTGCTCATCGGACATCCCGCCCGTCGGTCGTGGTGCTCATCGGACGTCCTGCCTGTCGGTCTCCGGCTGCGGAGGCCCGCCCGTGACGACCAGGGGCGCGTACGCCGCGCAGCCGTGACGGCGCACGACGCCCTGCGCGCCCTCCCGGGAGCCGCGCACCGCGGCCGTCAGGTCCAGCAGCGCCCCGGCCGCCCCGCCAGCCACGGCGAGGGCCCCGGCCGCCGCCGCCTCGTCGCCGCCCAGTGCCCGGCAGCCGTCGCAGTAGGAGCCCGTCCCGGGGCCGGAGCCGTACCGGGCGGCCAGATGCGTGGGCCCGACCGTGCGGAGCATCCGCAGCACCGGCGACTCCAGCGCCCGGCCGCGTACGGTCGCCCAGTCGTCGACGCCGATGTGCCCCAGGTCCAGATGGGCCGGGACGGGCCGCCGGTCGACGGTGTCCTGGTTGCAGCAGGCCAGCACCCGCCCGTCGAAGGCGACCACCGGCCAGGCGGCCATCGAGCACGGTGACGCCGCCGCCGGGTCGGGGCCGGTGCGGGCGGGCCTGGCCCAGGAGGCGGCCCGGCCGAACGGCCGCACCTCGTTGACCAGACAGGGGACCCGGCCGCCGAACTCCCGCCCCACCGCCCGGGTGATGTCGGCCAGATACGGGTCGGACGCGCCGGTCCCGGTGAGGTGGAAGCTCACCGCCACGCCCTCGTCCCGGATCCGGTGCAGGGCGCGGAACACGTCGGCGCGCGGGACCTCGCGCTCGTGGTGGACGTCGAGGGAGGCCGAGAAGTGGTCGACGGAGCGGATCGCGCGCAGGATCGCGGGAGGAATCGCAGCACCTCTACGGCCCCGCCGGCTCCCGGACCGGGCGAAGAACATGCCGCTGAGCAGCGCGGTACGGGACCCGGCGCGGCGCGCCAGTGTGCTCAGCCGTTCGGCGAGGGCGGGCAGCAGCAGCGGTTCCCCGCCGGTGAGCATGACGACATCGGGCCGGTCCTGCGCGCTGAACGAGCCGACGAAGCGCTCCAGTTGACCGCCGTCCGGCTCTTCCCGGGTGAACAGGTCCGACCCGGTCGAGCAGTGTGCGCAGCTCAGCGGGCAGCGCCGGGTGAGGCCGAGGAGCAGACCGGCGGCCGGGAAGGGCCGCCGTGCGACGAGTTCGGCGAGTTGCATGCGGGCCGCCTCCTTCGGGGCCGGGGCGCGTCGGGCGCGTACCCAGGCTGCGCGCCACCGGTTCGGGGACGGTCCGGCGGTGCTTCGGCGGCGGTATGGGCCCAGCTCGGGGCGGGTGCCGGGCCCGCCGCCGAGGCCCGGGGGCGGGGCTCCGTACGCCGTCAACTGGCCCGATACCAGGGCCATACCGCCGCCGAAGCGATCGCCAGGCCCGGCTCCCTAACTTTCTCGGCAACGGCAGGCACCGGCCGGCCGCACCGGAAACCGAGGGGCGACCCCCGACGGAACCCGGCCCCGCTGTGACGAGTGGATGGAGACCACCATGTCCGAGAACACCAAGCCCGCAGCCGGTGACGCCGAGGAGACCCCCGAGGTCGAGGCGCACTCCGTCCTGGACCTCCAGGAGACGGCCAACAACCACGACATCATCCAGCCTCCCGGCAACTGCGTCAGCACCATCAGCCTCGTCCTGGGCTGATCGCACGGACCACCCGGTCGTAGCGCCGCAGTCGCGGCGCCGGCCGAAGCCGGGGCGGCCTCCGCGCACCACGGAGGCCGCCCCGTCCCGCGCGTCCGACGGCCACTGACGACAGGAGCCCCGATGGCTGAGCCGCTCCGTTCCAACCGGGATTTCCGGCTGCTCTGGCTGAGCGGCCTCTTCGCCGCTCTGGGCGGCCAGATGAGCGCCATCGCGCTGCCCCTGCTGATCCTCAAGGAGACCGGCTCCGCCGTGCAGGCCGGCGCCGTGGGAACCGTGGCCGTCTGCGCCGTGCTGATCACGATGCTGCCGGGCGGGGTCATGGCCGACCGGGTCGAACGCCGCCGTCTGATGCGGCTGTGCGACGCGGGCAGCCTGGCGGCCGTCACGGCCCTGGCCGTCGCCGTGTGGAACGGGCACGCCCCGATGGTCCTCGTCCTGCTGGTCGCGACCTCCGGCGCCGTACTGAACAGCTTCTACGCCCCCGCCGCGTTCGGCCTGATGCGCGCGGTCGTGCCGCCGGACCAGATGGGCACGGCGACCGCCCGGCTCCAGGCGCGCACCTCCACGGCCCGGCTGGTCGGCCCGCTCGTCGGCGGCGCGCTGTTCGGCGTGCACCAGGCCCTGCCCTTCACCGCCCAGTTCCTCGGCCTGTTCCTCTCGACCGTCTGTGTGGCGCTCGTGCGGACCCGCTCGGAGGCCAGGACCAGGGCGGGTTCGGTGTTCAGCCGCCGGGAACTCACCGCAGGGCTCTCCTTCCTGTGGGAACTCCCCTACTTGCGGACGGTGTTGCTCGTCTTCGGGCTGGGCATGAACTTCTCCTTCGGCGCCCTCACCTTCACGGCGCTCGCCGTCTTCTCCGACAGCGGGCGCTCCGGCCTCGGCGGCGGCTTCGTCATCACCTGCGTCTCGGCGGGCGCCCTCGCCGGCGCCCTGATCGCGCCCCGGTTCGCGGCGGAGCGCCATGTCCGGACGCTCATCGTCCTCACCTGCTGGAGCTGCGTGGGGACGGCCGCCGTGCTGGCCTGGCTCAGCAGCCCGCTGGTGGCCGGACTGCTCTGCGCGCTCTGCATGGGCCTCTCGACGGTCGCCAGCATCGGCTTCCTCTCGACCCTGCTGGTCGTCACCCCCGAGGACCGGATCGGGCGGGTGCAGAGCGCCGCGGGCTTCCTCTCCTCGATCGTCCAGCCGTTCGGACCGCTCGTCGGCGGCTTCCTGCTGACCACGCTGGGCGGCAGCGCCGCCTTCGTCGTGATCGGCTGCGTCCTGGCCGTCTCGGCGGCCGTCGTGACGCGCGCCCCCTCCGTCCGCGCCGGGGCGGGCACGTCCCGGGAGAAGCCGGAGGCGGCGGCCGGGGAGCCGGGGAGGGCCGGGACACCTGAGCCGCCGGAGAAGACGTCGACGCCACAGACGCCACAGACGCCACAGACGCCGCCGACGTCCGACCAGCCGGACCGCCCGCAACCGGCCGCAACCGTCTCCACCCGCCCGGCGACCGCCCCGGAGCGGACCACGGCCGGGTCGGCCCCCGACGCCGCGGGTCCCGGCGCACCCTGAGGAGGAACCCCGTGCCCGGTCTCCACCAGACCCAGCTCTACTGCCTCGCCGACCGCACGTACTACGAGACCCCCGCCCGGCTGGAGGACGCGGGCACCCGCTACCCGCTGGACTCCGAACCGCCGGCCGACGGCTGGCGCCGGGTCGCCGGCGGCCTGTGGACCTCCCTGCTCCCCGAGGGCCGCGAACCGGCCGGGCAGGGCTGGAAGATCCATGTCTCCACCGTCCCCGATGAGGCCGAGGAGACGCTGCTCCACACCGCCGGGATCTGCCGGGCCCACGGGGTGCCGTTCAAGTTCCTCCGCAGCGAGCGGGCGCTCCTGCTGATGTCCGGCAAGTACATGTCCCGTGCGGGCGCCGGGAAGTTCATCACCCTCTACCCACCGGACGAGACCGTCTTCCTGCGGGTGCTGGACGAGTTGACCCGCGCCCTCGCCGGCCGCCGAGGCCCCTACATCCTCAGCGACCTGCGGATCGGCGACGCCCCGGTGTACGTCCGGTACGGGGCGTTCGTCTCCCGCTGGTGCCTCGACGAGAACGGCGAACGGGTGCTGGCCCTGCGCCACCCGTCCGGCGAGCTGGTGCCCGACGAGCGCGGGGTGGTGTTCCGGGTGCCGCCGTGGGTCACCGTCCCCGACGAACTGCGCCCGCACCTGGCGGCCCGCGCCGCCGCCGGGGACGCCACCTTCCCCTACGACGTGTCCGAAGCCCTCCAGTTCTCCAACGCGGGCGGCATCTACCTGGCCCGGCACCGGGAGACCGGCCGTCAGGTGGTGCTCCGCGAGGCCCGGCCGCACAGCGGTCTCGACGAGGCGGGCGACGACGCGGTGACACGGCTGCACCGTGAGCACCGGGCCCTGACCACGCTGGCAGGGCTGGAGTGCGTTCCCGAGGTGTACGGCGTACGGACCGTGTGGGAGCACCACTTCCTGATCGAGGAGCACATCGAGGGGACCACCCTCCTGGAGGAGATCGTCGGCCGCTTCGCCCTGCTCCACAGCACCGGCACGGCCGCCGAACTCGCCCCGTACATCGCCTGGGTGGACGCGGTGACCGAGCGGCTGACCGAGGCGCTGGCCGCCGTACACGGGCGCGGGCTGCGCTTCGGCGACCTCCACCCCAACAACATCATCGTCCGGCCCGACGGCCGCGTGGCCCTGATCGACTTCGAGTACGCCACGGCCCTCGACGACCCGGACACGCCGGTAGCGGGCGCCCCGGGGCTCCAGGCGCCCGCCGGGACCATCGGCGCGGAGGCCGACGCCTACGCCCTCTGGGCGACCTGGCTCTACATGCTGATGCCCATCATGGAGATGGCCGGCCACGACCGGGCCAAGGCCCTGACCCTGGAACGGTGGGCCCGCCGGAGGTACGGCCTCGACGCCGGAGCGGGACCGCGCCGGCCCGCCGCGCTGCGGGCCGCGGAGAGCGCCGACGGCCGCGAGAGGGAGACCGCCGCGCTGCTCGACGGCCCCGAGCCGGACTGGGCCGGGCTGCGGGACCGGCTGCTGCGGGGCATCCACGCGGGGGCGACGCCCGACCGCACCGACCGCCTCTTCCCCGGAGACCCCGACGTCTTCTCGACCGGCGGGAGCGACGTCGCGCACGGGGCGGCCGGGGTGCTCCACGCCCTGCACCGCATCGGCGCCCCGGTGCCGCGCGCCTGGACCGACTGGCTCGTCGACACGGCCCGGCGGCGGGACCCCGCGGCGCCGGGCGGCCTCTACGGCGGGCTGCCGGGCACGGCGGTGGTGCTGTCCGCGCTGGGCCGCCGCGAGGAGGGCCGGGAACTCTTCGAACGGTCCGCCGCCGCGCCCCCGTCCGCCTCGGCCGACCTGATGAACGGTCGCGCGGGCATCGCGCTCGCCGCGCTGCGCCTGGCCCGGCCGGACCGTGCGGGGGACGGATCACCCGACGCCAAGACCGACCACGACCTCGTCGACGCCGCGGCCCGCACCGCCCACGACCTGGACCGGCTGGTGCGGGGCGAGTCCCTGCCGGGGCTGCGCACACCCGCGTCGGCGGGTCTGCTGCGCGGGCTGAGCGGCGCGGCCCTGCTCCACCTCGAACTGCACGCCCTGACCGGCGACGAGCAGTTCCTGGCGGCCGCGGGCCGGGCCCTCGCGGCGGAGGCGGCCCACTGCGTGACCATGCCGGACGGCACCGTCCAGGTGAAGGACGGCCGGCGGCACTTCCTCTACCTGGACCAGGGGAGTAGCGGCTTCGCCCTGGTGGCCCGGGCCTATCTGGCCCGCCGCGCCTCCCCGGAGCCAGTGCGGCGTCGGCCGGGGTTCGCCCCGTCGCACACCTCGGCCGACGCGGCACTGGCCGCCCTGCTGCCCGGGGTGGCCAAGGGCTGCGCCTTCGAATTCGTCCGCGAGCCGGGCCTGTTCACCGGCCGGGCGGGGCTCATGGCCGTGGCGGGCGCCCTGTCGCCGGACGGCCGCACGGCCCCCGAGGTCCTGGCCTCCGTACGCAACCTGTCCTGGCACCTGGTCGCCGACGAGGACCGGCTGCTCGTCCCGGGGGCTGGGCTGCTGCGCTGCTCCGCCGACCTGGCCACCGGCGCGGCGGGGCTGCTGATGGCCCTGCACCACCTGGCCGGCGCGGAAGCCGGCGGCCCCTCCCACGGAGCCCGCGCCGGCGACCGGCCGCACGGTCTGCTGGAGCTGCTCACCCTGGGATGAGCGCGGAAGCCGGCACGCCGGGTCGGTCGGGGGCCTGGCGCTCGGTCTGTCGTCCCGGGCGGTCCAAGGCTTCCTCCTGCTCGGCCGGTACGCCGGGTCGGTCGGGGGCCTCGCACTCGGCCGGTCCTCCCGGGCGGTCGTGGGTCTCCTCCCGCCCGGCCGGTACTCCGGGCCGGTGGGAGGCCTCGCGCTCGGCCGGCCCTCCCGGGAGGTCCGAAGCCTCCTTCCCTCTGGCCGATACGCCCGGCCGGTCCGGGGCGGTCTCCCGCTCGCGGGCGTACAGGCCGAGCAGCCTCGGCACCTCGTACAGCGCGGCGTGTGCGGTGACCTCCCCGGCGGGCGAGGTCACCGCACCGGCGCCGATGAGCGACTCGACGGCCCGGATCGCCGCCCGCTCCCCGCAGCCCAGCGCCGCCGTGGCCCGGTCCAGGGTGAACCCCCCGTCCTCGGCGAACCCCGCCAGCCGCCCCAGCACCCGCCGGTCGCCGTCCGCGAGATCCCGCCAGCCGGACGCGATCCGCTCCCGTACGGAGACGTCCCCGGCGACCAGTTCGTCCAGTGCGGCCGACGGGTCGCCGAGCCGGGCCGCGTACTCCGCCAGTGGCAGATGCCGCAGCACCGCCAGCCGCATCCCGCTCACCTCCACCGCGAGCGGCAGCGCCCCGCAGGCCCGGACGATCCGCAACGCCGCCGCCGGGTCGGTCCGCAGCCGCCCGGCCCCGATCAGCTTCCCCAGCAGCTCCAGCGCCTCACCGTCCGCCAGCGCGGGCAACGCGATCCGGTGCACCGGGGCGAGCCCCGCCAACTGCCCCCGGGCGGTGACCAGTACGGAACACCTCCCGGACCGGGGCAGCAACCCCCGTACGGCCGCTTCGTCCGGCACGTCGTCCAGGACGACCAGCGCCCGGTGCCGGGCCAGCCACCCCTGCCAGGCGTCCGCGAGGGCGGCCGTCGCCACGCGGACGTCCGCCGGCCCGTCCGCCGGCCCGCCTGCCGGCCCGCCTGCCGGCTCCGCGAGTGCGCCACCCGCCACCCCGCACAGCCGCCCCAGCTCCGCCAGCACCTCCGCCCGGCTCCGCGCCGTACCGTCCTCCCGGCGCGCCCGGACATGGACGCGGCCGTCGGGGAAGCGGTCGGCGAGCAGATGCGCCGCCCGGACCGCGAGCGCCGACTTCCCCGTCCCGGCCGGGCCCGAGACGACCACCACACGCTCCTCGCCGCCACCCAACACGTCGAGCAGATCCCGCAGTTCATCGCGACGGCCGGTGAAGGCCCCCGTACAGGCGGGCAGCGCCTCGGCGCTTCCCGCCTCCCGGGGAGCGGCGGGCCGCCGGGCCTCGCGCCCCCGGCCGAGCATCGAGCGGTACTGCGCCGCCATCGCCGGGCTCGGCTCCAGCCCCAGCTCCCGCGACATCAGCTGCCGGTAGTCGTCGTACACCGCGAGCGCCTCGGCCTGCCGGCCCGACTGGTGCAGGGAGGTCATCCAGGCGGCCCGCAGCCGCTCCCGCAGCGGATGGCGCTCCACCAGATCCCGCAGCCCGTCCACCGCGACGGCGGCCCGCCCCAGCTCGATCTCGGTCTCCGCCCAGTCCTCGAACACCGTCAGACAACGGGCCTCCAGCCGGCCGGCCTCCCCGGCGACCTCGGCGGAGTCCCGCAGATCGTTCAGCGGCGGCCCCTCCCACAGGTCCAGTGCCTCACGCAGGAGCCGGGCCGCGCCGGGCAGATCGCCCCGACCGGCCGCCGCCCGCCCCGCGCGGGCCAGCGCCCCGAACCGCAGGGTGTCCAGCTCGTCCTCGGCGATCCGCAGGAGGTAGCCCCCGCAGCCGTGCACCACCCGGTCCCGGCCCCCGTCCCCGGCGGGCCCCAGGAGGGCACGGACGGCACTGACGTAGACCTGGAGGTTCTTGCGGGCGGTACGGGGCGGGTCGTCCGGCCACACCGCGTCGGTCAACACCCCTACCGGTACTGAGGTGTTGGGGCGGGCCAGCAGTGTGGCGAGGACCAGGCGCTGCTTTCGCGGGCCGAGCGGCAGCTCACGGCCGTCCAGCCGGGCCGTGAGCGGGCCGAGCAGCGAGACGTACACCGCACCTGCGGAACCGGTACGGGCGGGAGGTCGGGTCATCAGCGGGCCGGCGGAACGGGGACGGGCGGGAGGTCGGGTCATCAGCGGGCCTCCGGAACGGGGACGGGCGGCGGACTGGGCCGTACGTACGCCCCGATCCTGCTGCCGCCCCGGCCCCCGCACATCGGGGCCCCGCACGCATTTTCCGCCCGGCCACCCGACCGAAACCGCCCGGCGCCCCCATGTTGCCCGCCCCGGCCCCCACGGCCCCGGAGAGTGCCTCGCGTCGGGCCGGTTCGGGTGGGCCGCGCGTCGGGTCGGCTCGGGCGGACCTGGCATCGGGCCGGCTCGGGCGGACCCCGCCTCAGGCCGGTTCGGCGGCGCACTCGGCGGCGAACTCGCACAGCGCGGCCCGGTCCGCGCGCCCGGTCTTGCTCAGCAGACTGGCCATGTGCTTCTCCACCGTGCGGGGCGAGATGGACAGCCGCCGGGCGATCTGCTGGTTCCCTGGCCGCTCGGGCAGCAGCACGAACACCTCGTACTCGCGCGGGGTCACCCCGCCGGCCCGCAGCGGCGACGGGATCCGGTCCCAGCCGCCCCGGTGCTGGCCCACGCTGGCCCCGGCCTGCCGCAGCGCCGCCCGGCACGCGGAGGCGACCGGCTGCACCCCGGCCGCGTAGAAGTACTCCTCGGCGGACCGCAGCCACGCCACCGGCTCGCCCCACCCGTCCGCGCGGGCCGCGTCCGCGACCAGCCGCAGACCCAGGTGGCGGGCGACCGGGAAGGGCGCGGACCGCACATCGAACGACGCCATCAGCCGGGCGGCCCCGGCCGGATCCCCCTCCCGGCCCAGCAGCACCGCGTCCGCCAGCTCCAGGAACTGCCGGTTCCAGGCGAGACACCCCCCGGGAGCCGCCCGTGCCTCCGCCAGCTCCGCCCGGCCCGCGTCGCCCGCCAGCACCCGCAGCAGCGGGCGCAGCCCGTACCGCCCGCTCAGGTAGTAGTAGCTCGGGTGGTCCGCCTCCCAGGCCAGCGCCTCGTCGAGCCCCGCCGCCGCCCGCTCCCGGTCCTCCTCCAGGAGCGCGCCGAACGCCCGGCACAGCCCCGACCGGAGCGGCACCAGCAGCGACTGCTCGCCCCCGGCCCGCCGGAACGCGGCCAGCGCCCGGTCCATGTCCCGCCGCCGCCCCCGGTGCGCGGCCATCGTCGCCCCGGCCAGCAGCAGATAACGGTGGGCGGACCGGTCACCGACCCGGGCACTGGCCTCCGCCGAACGGTCGATGATCTCCTGCGCCTCCTCCCACCGGGCGCACATCACCGCGTTCATCGCGAGCAGCCCGTCGACCGTACGGGTCAGCAGCAGCGCCCCCAGCTCGGTGGCCGCCGCCCGCGCGGAGAGCAGCCGGGCCGCGTCCCCGGTCCGCATGAAGGCGTTCGCCCCGAGCCGCACCAACGCCTCCACCCGCCAGACCGGCAGGGCGTGTTCGGCGGAGATCGACAGCATCCGCTCCAGTGCCGCGTCCGCCGCGTCGAAACCCTCCTCACGCCGCAGCAGCGCCAGCAACTGCCAGGCCTGACAGGCCACCACGGGCAGCCCCTCGGCCTCGGCGGTCTCGGCGGCCTCCCGCACGGCACGCTCGGATTCCGCCGGGTCCCGGGGCTTCTGCCCGTGTCCGGGGAGCAGCGCCAGATACCCGTCGACCACCACGAGCGCGGCCCGGCGGCCCGCCGGCGGCGACGGGCCCAGCAGGACGCGGGCCGCCTCGACCTGGAGCGCCGCGTCGGCGGGGCGCTCCGCCATGACCGCCGCCCAGGCGAGCTCGATGTGGATCAGGCCGCGCCGGGCGGCGGCCTCGGAACGCGCCGGAACCGGCGGCAGCGCGTCCGCCAGCGCCAGTGCGCCGTCCAGATCGCCGCCCTCGGCACGGGCGACCGCCAACGACTCGGCGACGGCGGCCCGGTCGCTCTCGGCGGCCAGCGGGTGCGCCCGCTCCAGCAGCACCACGGCGGAGCCGTGCGCCCCCGAAGCGAGCATCCGTCTTCCCGCCTCCGCGAACTGGCGGGCCGCCCCGGCCCGGTTGCCCGCGGCCAGTTGCAGCGCGGCCACGAGCTGCCGGCCGTCCTCGTCCAGCGGCTGCCCCGCGTGCTCGATGGCCCCGGCGGCACGGCGGGCCAGCGAGGCGCGCTCGGCCGGCGCCAGCGAGGAGATCAGGGCCTCGGCGGTCAGCGAGTGCCGGAAGGCGTAGCGGTCGGGGGCCGCGCCGTCCGGGGCGATGACACCGGCCTCCACCGCCGACCGCAGATGCGTGAACAGGGCCCGGTCCTCGAAACCGGTGACGGTCTGGAGCACGGTCACCGAGAACTGGCTGCCCAGGGTGGCCGACGCCAGTAAGAGGTCCCGCACCGGCTCGTCCAGCCGCTCCAGCCTGCGGGCCCAGCTGCGGACGATGTCCGAGGGGACCGAACCGCCCGGCTGCTCCACCGCCTCCCACCCGTCGTCCGTCCGCCGGAGCCGACCGGTGTCGAGCAGGTCCGCCAGCAGAACTTCCAGTAAGTACGGGTTGCCCGCGGCGCGTTCGGAAAGCCGGCGGTGCACCGCATCGGGTATCTCCTCCGGCCGCGCCTCCAGACACGCGCCCGTCAGCGCCCGCACCCGGTCCTCGCGGAGCGAACCCAGCTCCCGTACGGTCGCGGCGTGCCGGCGCTCGACGGAGCGTACGAGGTCCAGGGCCGCGCCCGGTTCCGGACGCAGGGTGCCCAGGAACAGGATGGGCAGATCGGCCAGGTTGTCGATGACGTACTCGACGACCGCGACGGTCTCCGTGTCGCAGTCGTGCAGATCCTCCAGCAGGATCGCGCAACCCGCCTCCCGGCCCAGCACGGACAGCAGCCGCAGCAGGGCCTCGGCCAGCTCAACGACCGTCTCCGGATAGCCGGGGGACCCGTCCTTGCGCCACTCCGGGACCAGCCGGGCCAGCGCCGGGTGGTAGGGCGCGAGCTCCGGATCGGTCGGGGTGCCCGCGGCCCGGAACCGGGACGCCAGCGCCTCCGCGAGTGGACGGAAGGGCACGACGAGCCCGGTCGAGGTGGCCCGGCCGCGCAGCACGGGCATGCCGAGCCCGTACGCCCGGTAGGCGCACTCGCCCACCAGCCGGGACTTGCCGATACCGGCTTCCCCGAGGAGGAACAGCGCGCGCCCCGAACGCCGTCGTACGGCGTCCAGGGCGCTGCTCAGCAGTCCGATCTCCTCGTCCCGCCCGACGATGACCGGCGAAGTGGCTCGCATGGCCGCAGGCTACTGGAGCCCCAACCCCTACGACAGCGGGCCAATTCGGCTCATTTACCGTTGAGTTGGCCGGAACCGGTCACCACGGGGCCGTCATGGTGGTCCACGGCAGGTCGTGGCTGTAGCCGCTCTCGCCCTCCGAGGCGCTGAGAAGTCTGCCGCGCGCACCGAGGCCTCCGGTGGACCCCAAGGAGATCTGCCCCGCCGGGTGCTCGGGTGTGCCCTCGTGCGCGATCTCGCCGGACGCCCGCAGGGCCGCTTCGCCGAACTGCTTCATCTCTGCCTCATTCTCTCGGTGGTGACGGTGATGGTGGTGGTTTCCGTGATGGTGGTGATGTGGTCGTCGTCGTCAAAGCCGTGGTTCGGTCAAGGGGTCCCGGAGAGGCGCAGGAGCAGCGCGGACCCGATCCGGTCGGGGAACCCGGCCCGCAGCAACCCGTGCCCGATCCCCGAGAGCCCGGTGAGCAGCCCCGGGTGCGGTACGCGGCCGGGTGTCCCGCACTGCGGGCCCGCCCGGTCCGCCGAGGCCAGCAGCGTCCCGGCCCGGCGCATCCACGCGGGCCGCGCCGCGGGGAGCGCGCTGTGGCCGAGGAGTTCGAGCAGCCCCGACTCCCCGTGGCACAGGCTGTCGTCGGCGAGCGGACCGATGCCCGCCAGCTCGCCGGAGCGCGCCGCGAGCCAGCCGGACAGCTCCGGGTCCGCCAGCGCGTCGGGGCTGTCCGCGATCGCCAGCGCGATGCCGGCCGCCCCGTCGCACCAGGCCGGTCCGGCCGATGGCCCGGCCGCCGTTTCGTGAACCGGCCCGGCGGTCGCTTTCTGCGGCGCTCCGGCGCTGGTCACGCGGTTCGCTCCGGCCGTCGCCCGGCGCAGGGCGTCCAGTCCGGCGCTCCGGTGGCGGGCGCCGCCCCCGGCCCCGGCGAAGCGCAGCAGCGCCCAGCCGATCCCCGCCGCCCCGTCGGCGAAGCCCCCGGCGTCGGGGAGCGGGGCGGCGGCGATCCGCTCGGCGCAGCGCTCGGCGCCACGCCAGGCCTCGGGGCGGCCGGTGGCGCGGTGCACCGCGAGCAGCGAGACGAGCCCGCCCGCCGCCCCGCCGCGCACCCCGTACCCGTCCTCGGCCGCGCTCGCCGCGCAGCTCAGCCGGACGGCCGGACCGGCCTGGTCCAGCACCTCCCGGTCGCCCAGCAGCGTGCCCACCTCGGTCAGCGCGTACGCGATGCCGCCGAGGCCCGCGAAGGCGCCGGAGCCCAGGGAGCCGAGCTCGTCGGCCCGCCCGTGCAGCGCGTCCAGCAGCCCCGGGACCGGGGCGAGCGCCTCACGGGCCGCCTCCGCGTACCGGGAGGCGCCGGTGAGCGCGGCCAGCTGCGCCAGGAAGAGCGCGGGCCCCGTGTAACCGCCCGCGAGGTCCGCGGCCATCGGGGTGAGCCGCCAGTAGCGCTCGCCGAGCAGTTCGAGCCCGATCCAGTTGGTGCGGCGCTCGTGCCGGTAGGCGAGGGAGACGAGCTGGTCGCCCACCGACCTTGCGGCGGACAGAAGTTGCTCGGGCTCCGGCGCGGTCGCCGCGCTCCGCGACCGGCCGCCCGGCGCCGCCCGGTGCGGCGGCTCGGGCGAGGTGCTCACCATGGCGGCCCGGATGATCCGTTCCTGGTCCTGGCGGTCCACGGTGTCCATCGCGCGCACCTTCGCCTCGACCCGAGCCAGCCCGGTGGGGCCGACGGGGCCGCCGCCGACCGGCCCCGGAACCGTACGGCCGGTGCCGCTCCACAACTCCGTGTCTCCCGGCCGGGTGCCGAACACCGGCACGTCACCGCGCCACAGCTCCGCGACCTCCTCGTCCTCCACGCCGGGCAGCGCGGGCATGCCCAGGAGCGGGGTGCGCAGCAGCGAGAGGACCTGGTGGCGTTCGGTGGCGTCCCGCATCAGATCGGGGTGGGTCGACTCGTCCAGCAGCGTCGTGTACGTCCAGGTCGGCCGGGGCACGACGCGCACCTCGTCCCGCGCGAAGAGCCTCAACAGCCCCTCGTCGCCGACAAGTTCGCCACGGTGCTTGCTGATCGCGGTGTATCCGGCGCGGAAGCCGCCGCACAGGACCTCGGTGTACGCGGAGGGGTCGGCCGCCACTCCGCCCAGTCGGGGCCGGTTGGCGGACTCGGTGAACCGGCCCGCCCGCCGCACCAGCCGCATGCGGTCGGTACCGGCGTCCGCCCAGTCGGCGGTCTCGATCGGCGACGACGCGGCCCGGCCCCCACCGATCGCGGACATGTCGATCGCGGTGGTGTCCCCGACGAGCAACTGGGGCAGCAGGCCCACCCGGTGGACCGAGTCGTGCAGTGCCCGGGCGGCCGGATCGGCGGACCGGGCGGGTCCCAGCGGCGGGTGGAACAGCGTCTCCACATCGACCAGCACCGGGTGCGGGCCGCGGGCGATCAGGTTCTCGTGGTGCAGATCCGTACCGTCCAGCGTGTGCAGCAGCGCCAGCAGCGCACCCTGGCGCCGGTAGAACTGCCGGGTCTCCGCGGCCGAGGCGCAGGGCCGCTCCTCGACGAACTCGGCCCACCCGTACTCCCCCCGGTCCAGGACCCGCAGCACCCGCAGCTCCGGCGCGCCGGGCAGCGAACTGAACCACTCCGCCAGGGCGTTGAAGTGCCGGTGCGCCGCGAGCGGACGCGGCTTGTAGACGAGCCGGGCGCCGTCGGCGAACCGCAGCAGCATCACCGACCGGCCGCCGCGGTGGCTGTCGCCCGCCCCGGCCTCGACCCCGGTGAGCGCCCCGGGCCCCGCGCTCCCGCCGCGCCTGCCCTCCGGGGAACCGGCCCGGTCGCCGAGCACTCCCGAGGAGGTCAGCAGGTGCCGGTCGGCGGCGAGCCGCGCGGCCATCTCCGCGAACGCGTCCCCCGCGTTCAGGCAGGCCGTCGCGAGGAGGCGGGCCAGCACGGGATAGCCGGTGACGAGCAGGGCGAGACCGTCGCGGCGGGCGGTCCGCCGTACGAAGTCCCGGAAGCGTTCCTCGGACCCCTCGCCGCTCAGCCGGTCCAGCCGCCGGGCCTCGTGCAGTTCCGTGACGAGGGTGCGCGCCGCGATCCGGGAGAGCCGACGCGTCAGCTGCCGCCGGAAGTCCGCCAGGAGGGGCGAGGAGCCGTCTGCCGCCGGACCGACCGCTCGGCCGTTCCCCGAGCCGTTGCCCGGGCTGCCGTTGCCCGAGCTGCCGTTGCCCGCGCTGCCGGCCGCCGGGCCGTCCTTCGCGAGCGCGTCCCGGAGCCGCCGGACCGCCGCCTCGACGAACGGTGCGACGACCGGCCCGAAGCCGCTGAGCCCGGGGTACGCGCGGTCGGGGACCACCACGTCACGCGGCGCCGAGGCGACGGCCTCCCGGGCGAAGACCGCCCAGCCGGGTTCGCCGGCGGGACTGCCGCCGACGACACCGGGGAGCCACCACGGCGCTCCTGCCGCGTCCCTGAACGCGACGGAAGCGGCGGGAGCGGACTCGACGGAAGCGGCGGGGGCGGACTCGACGGACTCGACGGAAGCGGACGCGACGGAAACGGCAGGGACCGGATCGACGGATAGAGCAGGGACCGGCTCGACGGATACAGCAGGGGAGGGGCGACGGCTCGCGCCTCTGTCGATCAGATCCTTCTCCGCCACAGCTCCGCACCTCCCCGGTCCCGGGCCGGCCCCGGTCGGGCCGCCCGCTTTCATCGTGGCGGGGGAGCGGGTGGGGCGCATGGGGGAGTCGCCCCCATCTTTCGCCCTTCGGCCCCCGCAGGTGGCC
Organism: Streptomyces sp. CNB091; assembly: GCF_000377965.1. Lineage (NCBI taxonomy): Bacteria > Bacillati > Actinomycetota > Actinomycetes > Kitasatosporales > Streptomycetaceae > Streptomyces > Streptomyces sp. CNB091. The sequence goes on along the minus strand of NZ_KB899001.1, from coordinate 193,402 downwards.
GTAACGCGCCTCCGTGGCAGCAGGATTGGCGGTTTCTCGCCTGCCGCTCAGGGCCGGGCTGATGCTTAATAGGGCTCCCGCGCATGCGGGGTGGGAGACGAGTGCACGGGGGAACGCATGAACGCCACGGGCAACTTCGGGCCGCCATCGACGCCGACACCACCGTCTGGACCGCCTGCCTCACCACCACCGAATCCTCCGGCCGGACCTCCCTCGCCGCCACCGCCGCCACCGCCGCTACCGCCGCTGCCGCGTCCGGGCGGCATCCTGGAGATCTCGGTCAAGCGCCGGATGCTCTGGATAGGAGCGGCGGCCCTGCCGCTGCACAACCTCACTCGGGTCGAGGCGATCAAGATCAAGCCGGAGCGGAACGTGTTCCGCTTCCTGGCGGGCCTGGCGGTGGTCGCCTTCGTCTATTCGATGACCGACTGGGCGCCGGTTCTCGTCCTGCTGTTCGTCCTGGTCTTCTTTTTCGTCAAGGCGCTCATCGCACCGGAGAGGCCGGTCCTGGTCGTGGAGACGGCCGGCGGCTCCCTGGTGCTCGTGACCCTGCCGAGCGTGGACGAACTGCGAGTGATCGCCGGGCAGATAGTGCACGCGATCGACCATCCGGAAGCCGAGTTCACCGCACACGTGCACCAGTTGAACAACTACAACGGCCCCGTCTTCAACCAGAACGGCGGTCAGAACACGGGGATCAGGCTATGACCGAACCGACGCACCACTCGACCTACAACGGCCCCGTCTTCAACCAGCGGGGGGAGCAGGTGATCGGAATCAACTACGGCATCGTCGGAGCCGCCGCACAGGATCCTGAACTCCGCGCTGCGGTAGGGGAGTTGACTGCACGGCTCCGCGATCTCACCGCCCACCTCACCCCGGACCAGGCCCGTACGGTCGAAGAGACCCTGCCCGTGCTCGCCCTGGACCGCGAGGCCATGACCGAGCGTGGCCTCACCCTGGCGCGGCTCGGCCAGCTCGCGAACAGCCTGGGGCCCGTGGCCCAGCCGGTCGCGGACGCGCTGGGACGGCTGCTCGGACTGCTGGGCTAAGGGCTGTCCGCAGGCCCCGGCCCCCGCGCCCCGAAGGCCCTCGCGCCCCGCAGAGCCCCCGGCCCCGCAGGCCCCCGCCCCCCCCCGGGCCGCCCGCTCACCCCCGGGGCGCCGCCGTGGACCCCCGGATCATCAGCTCGGCCGCGATGGTCGCGATGCCGCCGGGCGGCGGGTCCTCCTTGCCCATCGCCAGCCGCCCGGCCCGGGCCCCCGCCTCGAAGAGCGGCAGCCGCACCGTCGTGAGGGCCGGCACCGCGTCCACCGAGAACGGCAGGTCGTCGAAGCCCGCGACCGAGATGTCCTGGGGGATCCGCATCCCCTGGTCCCGGACGGCCGCGCACGCGCCCAGCGCCACGGTGTCGTTGGCGGCCACGATCGCGGTCACGTCCGGTGCCCTGCGCAGGAGTTCGAGGGTGGCCTCGTAGCCGGAGCGCCGGTCGTAGGGGCCGTGCACGGTGAGGAGTTGCTGATCGTCGGAGCCCCGGCCCCCGTCGGCATCGCCGGGGGCGGCGGCCAGGCCGGCGGCGCGCAGCGCCTCCCGGTGGCCCTCCAGCCGGTGCCGGGTGGTGGTGCGCTCCGGGGGCCCTGCGACGTAACCGATCCTGCGGTGGCCGAGCGAGATCAGGTGCTCGGCGAGCCGACGTCCACCGCCCCGGTTGTCGAACGCGAGCGCGGCGACGAGCGCGTCCCCCTCGGGCAGCGGGGGCCGCCCGCAGAAGACGATCCGGGTGCCCGCGTCCGCGAGTTTCGCCAGCTTCGCGGACATCGCGGCCTGGTGGGCCGGGTTCTCGACCGCGCCGCCCGTGAGGACGACGGCGGCGGCGCGCTGGCGCTGGAGGAGGGTGAGATAGGTGAGTTCGCGCTCCGGGGAGCCGCCGGTGTTGCAGATGACGGCCAGCTTCTCGCCGCCCGCCCGTCCGGAACCGTCCCCGGGGCCGCCGATCTGCGTCTGGGCCGCCCCCGCCATGATCCCGAAGAACGGGTCGGCGATGTCGTTGACCAGGATGCCGACCAGGTCCGAGGTGGCAGCGGCGAGCGAGCTCGCGGGCCCGTTGAGCACGTAGTCCAGGTCGTCCACCGCGCGCAGGACCCGCTCCCGGGTCGACGCCGCCACCGGGTAGTTGCCGTTCAGCACACGCGAGACGGTGGCCGGGGACACCCGGGCGCGGGCCGCCACATCCGCCAGGGTGACTGTCATCGCTGTCCTCCGTGAGATCACGTGCGGCCCCCTCTTGTCCGGCCGCTGTCGGCAGGCTAGCGTCATCCTGGATAGAAAGCGCTTGCTACGGCTGTATGGAGGGACTTTCGTGACACGCAGGACAGTGCGCATCGCCATGAACGGCGTCACGGGACGCATGGGATACCGGCAGCACCTGGTGCGCTCGATCCTCGCGATCCGTGAGCAGGGAGGCCTGGATCTCGGCGACGGCGAGGTGCTGTGGCCCGAGCCCGTGCTCGTCGGCCGCCGCGCCCACGCCCTGGAGGAGCTCGCCGGGCGCCACGGCCTGGCCGAGTGGTCGACCGACCTGGACGCGGTCCTCGCGGACGACACGATCGACGTCTACTTCGACGCCCAGGTCACCATGGCCCGGGTGGAGGCGATCAAGAAGGCGATCGCGGCGGGCAAGCACGTCTACACCGAGAAGCCGACCGCCACGGACGCCGAGGGGGCTCTCGACCTGGCCCGGCTCGCCCGGGACGCGGGCATCAAGCACGGTGTCGTCCAGGACAAGATCTTCCTGCCGGGCCTGCTGAAGCTGAAGCGTCTGATCGACGGCGGCTTCTTCGGCGAGATCCTGTCCGTACGCGGGGAGTTCGGCTACTGGGTCTTCGAGGGCGACTGGCAGGAGGCCCAGCGCCCGTCGTGGAACTACCGCACCCAGGACGGCGGCGGCATCGTCGTCGACATGTTCCCGCACTGGGAGTACGTGCTCCACGAGCTCTTCGGCTCGGTCACCTCCGTAACGGCCCACGTGCAGACGCACGTTCCGCGCCGCTGGGACGAGCAGGGCCAGCCGTACGAGGCGACCGCCGACGACGCCGCGTACGGCATCTTCCAGCTGGCGGGCGGGGCCGTCGCGCAGATCAACTCCTCCTGGACGGTACGGGTCAACCGCGACGAACTGGTCGAGTTCCAGGTCGACGGCACCCACGGCTCCGCCGTCGCGGGCCTGCGCAACTGCCGTGTCCAGCACCGCTCGTCGACCCCCAGGCCGGTCTGGAACCCGGACCTCCCGGTCACCGAGTCGTTCCGCGACCAGTGGCAGGAGATCCCCGACAACCAGGAGTTCGACAACGGCTTCAAGGCGCAGTGGGAGCTGTTCCTGCGCCATGTGGTCCTGGACGAGCCGTACGCCTGGGACCTGCTGGCCGGCGCCCGGGGCGTCCAACTGGCCGAGCTGGGGCTGAAGTCGTCCGCCGAGGGCCGCCGCTTCGACGTCCCGGAGCTGACCCTGTGACCCGCGCGACCGGCGCGCGGCTCCGGAGGCCGCTGACATGACGATCCACGCGACCGCCTCGCGGCGCCGCCGGAGGCCGCTGACATGACGATCCACCTCCCGCAGGGCCCCTACACGCCCCGCGCCACACCGCTCGGCCTCGTTCCGGGAGCGCCGGCCCCCACCTCCCGTACGGTCTTCTCGGCGGCGCACGTGGTCGCCGACCCGTACGCGGACATCAGCCCGGACGGCCCGGCCGCCGTCGACTGGGAGTCCACACTCGCCTTCCGCCGCCACCTGTGGGCGCACGGCCTGGGCGTCGCGGAGGCGATGGACACCGCGCAGCGCGGCATGGGCCTGGACTGGGCGGGCGCCGCCGAACTGATTCGCCGCTCGGCCGCCGAGGCGAAGGCGGTGGGCGGCAGGATCGCCTGCGGCGTCGGCACCGACCAACTGCCCGACGGCCCGGCGCCCACCCTGGCCGAGGTCACGGCGGCGTACGAGGAACAACTGGCCCTGGCCGAGGAGAACGGCGTCCAGCCGATCCTCATGGCCTCCCGCGCGCTGGTCCGTGCCGCGCGGGGCCCGGAGGACTACCTCGCCACCTACGCCCACCTCCTGCGCCAGGCGTCGGAGCCGGTGGTCCTGCACTGGCTGGGCCCGATGTTCGACCCGGCCCTGGAGGGCTACTGGGGCAGCGCCGACCTCGACGAGGCCACGGACACCTTCCTCAAGGTCATCGCCGAACACCCCGACAAGGTCGACGGGATCAAGATCTCCCTCCTGGACGCGGCGCGCGAGATCGACGTACGCCGCCGCCTCCCGGGCGGGGTGCGCTGCTACACGGGCGACGACTTCAACTACCCGGAACTCATTGCGGGCGACGAACGCGGCTTCAGCCACGCCCTGTTGGGCATCTTCGACCCGCTGGGCCCCCTGGCGGCGCACGCGGTACGGGTGCTGGACACGGGAGACGTGGACGGCTTCCGGGCCCTCCTGGACCCCACGGTCGAGCTCTCCCGCCACCTTTTCCGGCCGCCGACCCGCTTCTACAAGACGGGTGTGGTGTTCCTGGCCTGGCTCTCCGGCCACCAGGACCACTTCACGATGGTGGGCGGACTCCAGTCGGCGCGCTCGCTCCCGCATCTGGCGAAGGCGTACGAACTGGCCGACGGACTGGGCCTGTTCCCGGACCCAGGGCTGGCCGAACACCGGATGCGCTCCCTGCTCGCGGTCCACGGAGGCGCACGATGAGCCACGACCACCTCTCCCGCCTCTCGCTCAACCAGGAGACCCTCAAACAGTGGTCGCTGCCCGAGCTGACCGAGGGCTGCGTCAAGGCGGGCATCGGCATGGTGGGCCTGTGGCGGGCCCCCGTGCAGGCGTACGGCGTCGAGCGTACGGGCAGGCTCCTGGCCGATGCCGGGCTCACCGTCACCAGCCTCTGCCGGGGCGGCTTCTTCACCGCCCTCGACCCGGGGACACGCGCCCGCGCCCTGGACGACAACCGGGCGGCGATCGACGAGGCGGCGGCCCTGTCCACCGACACCCTGGTCCTGGTCTCCGGCGGCCTCCCGCCCGGCAGCCGCGATCTGCGCGGGGCCCGGGAGCGGGTCGCCGACGCGCTGGCGGAACTGGCCCCGTACGCGGCGACGCGCGGCGTCCGCCTGGCGATCGAGCCGCTGCACCCGATGTACGCCTCCGACCGCTGCGTCGTCTCCACGCTCGGCCAGGCCCTGGACCTCGCGGAACGATTCCCGGCCGAGCAGGTCGGGGTGGTCGTCGACACGTACCACCTCTGGTGGGACGACCGGGCCCCGGCCGAGATCGCCCGCGCGGGTGCGGGCGGCCGCATCCACTCCTTCCAGTTGGCCGACTGGATCACCCCGCTCCCGGCGGGCGTCCTGCTCGGCCGGGGTCAACTGGGCGACGGCAGCGTGGACTTCCGCGCGTTCCGCCGCCAGGTGGAGGCCGCCGGCTTCGACGGCCCGATCGAGGTGGAGATCTTCAACGAGGCGCTGTGGGCCCGGGACGGGGCGGAGGCCCTGGCGGAAGTCGCGGAGCGCTATGTGCGACACGCCTGCTGAGAGCCGCGCGCGGGGCCCCGGGTAAAGAGATCGTCAAGGGGTGCAACCTTTGCGTACCCTCCCGTGTCACACATGGCGTCGGGACTTCCGGGGAGGGGTCCGGGGGGAACGGGAAGACCCGACGGGAGGGGAAAGCGAGGGGGTCCGGCCGCGAGGCCGGGCCCCATTTCGCGTCTCTGGCCTCGCGTTACCGTTCTGCCACGACGGAGAAGACGGCTGAAGCCACGACGGAGAACGCGGCGGAAGCCATGACGGAGAGTGCGGCGGAAGCGTGGCCCGAGCCGCCCCTCGCCGGCACCGAGGCGGCAGCCGTCCTAGGCGCCCTGGAGCGCCAGCGGGCCACGCTCGCCTGGAAGTGCTCCGGCCTGGACGCCGCCGGACTGAACACCACGGTCGGCGCGTCCGCCGTCACGCTGGGCGGCCTGCTCAAGCACCTGGCCCACGTGGAGGACAGCCACTTCGCCCGCCTGTGGCTCGGAACTCCGGTCGGCGCCCCCTGGGACGCGGTCGACTGGGACAGCGACCCCGACTGGGCCTACCGCTCCGCCGCCCAGGACACCCCCGAGCAATTCCGCGCGCTCTGGCGGGAATCGGCGGCCCGCTCCCGGGCCGTCGTCGACGCGGCACTGAGCGCGGGCGGCGGCTTGGACCAGCTCGGCGCCCACGTCACGCGCGGCGGCGAACGCCCAAACCTCCGCCGCATCCTCCTGGACCTCATCGAGGAGTACGCCCGCCACGTCGGCCACGCCGACCTCATCCGTGAGTCGGTCGACGGCCTGACGGGCGAGGACCCGCCGAGGTGAGTCGGGGCGCGGTGCGGGCGGACCCGGCGAGCGGCGCGCCGCACGAACTGACGAGCTGACCCCCGCCCGGCCGAGCCTGGACGTCAGCTCCGCAGTTCGGCGAGCCTGGACAGGGTGTCGGCGGCGGCCTCCCGTTCCTCGGCCCCGAGGCGGATCTCCGCAGCCTCTTCGAGCAGTGCGACCGCTCGCTCCCCGTCCCCCGTCCGCTGCGCGATGTCCCCGCGCAGAACGAGCAGCCGCAGCCTCTGCACCGGAGTCGGGTGCTCGTCCGTCAGCCCGAGCGCCCGGTCGATGATCTTCGCCGCGCCCGGCAGATCCTGCTTGGAGTCCGCGAAGAGATCCGCCATGTGCAGGGCGCGGGCGAAGGTCTCCTTCGGTGCGGGCCGGTGGTTCAGGTCCTCGCTGATCGGCTGCCCGATCCGGATCGTGTTCCCGGTCGGGTCGGTCACCAGGAACTGCCGCACCCCGTACGACATGTCCTTCAGCGGGCCGATGCGCGGCAGCCCCCGCGCCGGGACGTGCCCGTAGGCCTTCTTGAGGCCCGCGCGGAACGCCGCATGCAGGTCGTCCACATCTTCGGTGAGGACATAACACCCGGAGTGGGAGGACTCCGGTTCGTACTCCTTCATGCCGTACAGCTGGAGCTCGACCGATCCCCGCTCGACGACGGCGTACGCGTACGGGCTCTTCTGGAGGGACGTCGTCTCGAAGCCCAGGGCGGTGTAGAAGTCGACGGTGGTCTCGATCAGCGAGGTACGGCAGGGCAGCATCGGGATGGTCGTCTCGGTCATGCCCGCAGCGTAGTCAAATTTGAGTACTGGGGCAAGGAGTGGCCGTCGTCCGGCCGCCGCACCTATGTGTCCTGATGCGCCTGCGGGGCAGGACCGGGCACCGGGGCCTTCAGGAGTGAAAGTTCTCGCCGCTCCGGCGGTGTTTTCGCAGGTGGGGTCTGGCGGCACAGGTCTAGACCGAACGGCCTCTTTACGCCTCTCGCCGCCCGTGCGTTACTCATGTCATGTCCATGGCGTCCGGTAATCGGATGGCAGGCGGATGCCGTGGATCTCTTCCCGTCAACGTGCCCGGAGGTTGCTATGCCCGCGTACCGCTCTCCGTCCCGCCGGCTCAAGAGATCCAGAGGGGCTCTGCTCGCAGGGGCTCTCGGCAGCGCCGCGGCGCTGATCCTGTCCGCCACGGGCACGGCCGCCGCCGCGCCTCCCGCCCCCGATGAGCCGGTCCGGTCCGGACAGGCGTGGATGGGGGCGGGGACCCGCATCGAGCAGGGCCCGGCGTCCTCGGCGGCGGGCGGCGTGACGCCGATGGACACCAGCGGCGTCCAGGGCATCGACGTGTCCCACTGGCAGGGGGCGATCAACTGGGGCTCGGTGAAGGCCGCGGGCATCGACTTCGCCTACATGAAGGCCACCGAGGGCACGTCCTTCAAGGACAGCCGCTTCAGCGCGAACTACACCGGCTCCTACAACGCCGGCCTGATCCGGGGCGCCTACCACTTCGCCCGCCCCGACGTCTCCAACGGGGCGACGCAGGCCGGCTACTTCGCGGGCAACGGCGGAGGATGGTCCAAGGACGGCAAGACCCTGCCCGGGGTGCTGGACATCGAGCACAACCCGTACGGCGCCATGTGCTACGGGCTCTCCACGACCCAGATGCGCACATGGATCAACGACTTCTACAACACGTACAAGGCGCGCACCACCCGGGACGTCGTCATCTACACGACGGCCAGCTGGTGGAACACCTGCACCGGAAACTGGACCGGCATGGCCGCCAAGTCGCCCCTCTGGGTGGCCCATTGGGGCACCAGCAGCCCGAACATCCCCAGCGGCTTCCCCACCTGGACGATCTGGCAGTACACGGCCACCGGCCGGGTCGCCGGGATATCCGGCGACGTGGACCGCAACAAGTTCAACGGCTCCATGACCCGGCTCCAGGCCCTCGCCAACAACACGGCGTAAGAGGCCCCGCCCTCGGTACGGCCGGGTGAGCACGGCGGCTCACCCGGCCGTACCGCCGACACCCGAAGCAGTCACCGCCGTTGTCACTCCTACTGCCCGAACACGCCAGGAGCCTGCCGTGAACCTTCCACAGCCGTCCCGCCGCCACGTCCTGTTCGCCGGTGCCGGCGGTCTGGCGGCAGTCGCCTTACCCGGCACGGCCCATGCCCTCGACGTCGTCGAACCGGACATCGACGGCACGTCCCAGTGGAAAGCCCGTCCGCCACAGGGCCCGATCGACCTGGTCGGAAAGCGGCCCACCATGATCGTGGTCCACCACACGGTCAGCGCCAACACCTCCGACGTCTCCCGCGCCCAGGCCCACGAACACGCCCACTGGGTCCAGGACCTGCACATGGACAAGAACGGCTGGACCGACACCGGCTACCACTTCCTCGTCAGCCGGGGCGGCTGGATCACCGAGGGTCGCCACCAGAGCCTCAGCACGCTGCGGGCCGGCAGGGACTTCGTCCTGGGTGCACATACCGCCGGCCAGAACGGAGCGGGCATCGGGATCGCCAACGAAGGCGCGTACCACGACGGCGCACAGCCGCCCCGGGCGCAGTGGGAGGTCCTGGTGGCGCTCTGCGCGTACACCTGCCACCAGTACGGCATCGCGCCGAGCCGCATCTACGGGCACAAGGACTTCGGCGACACCCTCTGCCCGGGCGTACTCCACGACAAGCTGCCGCAGCTCCGCAGCGAGGTCGCGGCGAGCATGGGCTGAGCGGCGGTCCGTGCCGCATCACGTCTCGTAGACTCGACCGCCTGAGCGATCCGAGCGGCGGCGGCAACGGTGTGGGAACGACATGGACGAGTAGCTGCCGACGCGGAACCGGAACAGCCCGCCCCGCACCTCCCACACCGGACGGAACCGCCACCATGTACGTCTCCCGTGTGTACGTCGAGAACATCAAGTCGTTCCACGGCCCGCGCGTCGTCGACCTGACCCTGACCCGCCCGGACGGTTCGCACGCCGGCTGGACGGTCCTCGCGGGACGGAACGGCTCGGGAAAGACGACGCTGCTCCGGGCGCTGGCCCTGGCCCTCAGCGGGCCGGTCGCGGCACGTGGCCTTGTCCAGGGGTTCGAGAACTGGATGTCGCGGGGGCAGGCCACCGGCTCGGCCCAAGCGAAGATCGTCAGGAACGCGAGCTTCGACAAGTTCAGCTCCTCCGGACGGACCCAGACCAACTTCTGGGCGGGGCTGCGCTGGACCGCTCCGGCGGAAGGCATGAGCAGCCGAAAGAGCGCCCAGCCGGCCCTGGAGGGCATCCGGCAGGATCCCAACACCACCAGCGCCACCCCCGCTCAACGCGGCCCCTGGGCGGACAACCCGGTGGGCTGGTTCTGCGCCGCGTATGGCCCTTTCCGGCGCATGGCCGGGGGCTCGGGAGAGGTCCAGCGGTTGATGCTGGCATCGGGTCCGGTGGCCAGGCAGGCAAGCCTGTTTCACGAAGACGCCTCACTTGCCGAAGGCGTCGCCTGGCTGATCGAGCAGCACCTGCGCGCGCTGGAGAACCGGGAAGGGGCCGCAGCACTCAAACAGGCAGCGTTGTCGGTCCTCGGCCACGGACTGCTCCCCGACGGCTACCGGGTGGAGGACGTCGACTCCGAAGGGCTGTGGGTCACCCGCGACGGCCACCGGTATCCGTTGCGGGAGATGAGCGACGGATTCCGTACAGTGGCCGCGCTCGTCGTCGACCTGCTCAAGCAGATCCATGACGCCTTCGGCGACGACGCGTTCGTCGGGGCTGATGGCGGCGACGGCCCCAGCCCTCTCCAGGTGCCCGGTGTCGTGATCATCGACGAGATCGATGCCCACCTCCACGTCTCCTGGCAGCGCCGCATCGGCCCCTGGCTGACCGAGCACTTCCCGAACATCCAGTTCATCGTGACGACCCACAGCCCGTACATCTGCCAGGCCGCTGATCCCGGTGGCCTGATCCGCCTGCCCGGGGTGGAGGAGAACGCCGCTCCCGAGGTCGTGTCGGAAGACCTTTACGAGCGAGTGGTCTACGGAAGCGGCGACGACGCGGTGCTCTCCGACCTGTTCGGGCTCGACACTCCGTACTCCGAGCAGGCCGAGCGCCGACGTGCCGAGTTCATGACGCTGGAGTCCCGCGTGTACGAGGGCGACACCGCACCGGAGACGGTCGAGCGCTACAAGAAGCTCAAGGACCTGCTCACCAGTTCTCCGGCCGCACGTGTCCACGAGGTGTCCGCGCAACTCCACCGGATCGCCGAGGAGATCAGGGACGGAGAGGGCGGCGAGGCGGGGTGATCCGACTGGCGCGGGCCCAACTGCCCCCGATACGACGGCTCATCTCAAGACCTGCACCGAACAGATCGAGCAGGAGAGCGAAGTCGACCGCAAGGAGAAGGCCGCCGAGCTGTGGGCCCACACCAACGTCCGCCGACGGGTACGTGAGGGCTGCTGGGCATCCTTGCGGACATGGCCCCCGGCCACCAGCGCTGCATGTACTGCGGTGACAGCCAAGGCACGGACATTGACCACTTCGAACCCAAGAGCCTCGCCCCGCTGCGTACCTTCGAGTGGCTCAACCATCTGTTGGCCTGCGCGTACTGCAACAGCAATCAGAAGCGGACCATCTTCCCTTGCTCGGCGGAGAACGGTACTCCGCTTCTTCTCGACCCCACGCTTCAGGAACCACTGGAGCACCTCCGCCTGGTGCTGCCGATCGGCGAGTACAAGGGGCTGACACCCCAGGGAGACGCTTCCATAGTTGTGTTCGGGCTCAACACGCGCGGGGTCCTCGTCGAGGGACGCAGAACCGCCTACGAGACTGCCAGGGAGTCGGTGGAAATCTGGCGCACCGCCACGGATCGAGGGCGGCACGACAAGGCGGCGCAGACTGTCAGAACAGCCTGGAACCGTCCGCTCGCCGACGTACTCGCCGCGATGTTCCATCAAGCCGGCCATCGATCCGCGGCGTTGTTGTTCGACGGCGAGGAAGAGACTCTGAGGCTGTTGCGGGACCGGGATCTGCGAGCGGCGTTCCTGTCCCGGGCGTGACCTCGGCTCGGCGGCCCCGCTCGCGTGGGGCCACTCCAGGAGAGGGGCGATCAGGAGGCGAGGCGGCCGTCCTTGATCGCGGTGACGAACGACGACCAGCCGTCTGCGGAGAAGGCGACGGCCGGGCCTGCGGGGGTCTTGCTGTCGCGGACGGGGACGGTGGTGTGGCCGTCCGCGACCTCAAGGCACTCGCCGTTGGCCCCGCCGCTGTAGCTGGACTTGCGCCATCCGGTCAGGCCGGCGCTGTCAGCGATGCTGGGCTCGGTGATGTGCATGTTCGTGCTCCTCCGCGATGCTTCTGACCAGCGCCACCGACTCGTGCCGTGGTGCCGCGTCACTCAGGGCGAGAGTGTAGGAGGTGTGGCAGGCGGCAACCAGCGCCGGATCATCCAAGAGGCGTCCGTTCTGAAGGCCCTCGATATAGGCCATGGGGGCCGCGTCAGCGAAGTACAGCAGATAGACCATGCCCTCCAGGAGCGCGTGCGCTCCAGAAGAGAGAGGCAGCACATGCAGGCGTACGCGACCGGAGTCGCCCATGTCCGCCACCTTGTGCAGTTGCTCCGCCATCACCTGCGGTCCGCCGACACGACGCCGTAGTGCGCCCTCGTCGAGTAGAACCCACGCCTCCGGAGCTGACGGGCTGTCGAGCAACAGGCCTCGCTTGGCACGGCTGACAACCAGTTCGTCAAGTTCCTCCGCGCAGTAGTTCGGGCGGTATGCCTCGAACACGGCCCGCGAGTACGCCTTCGTCTGAAGCAGCCCAGGGATGAGTGAGCCGCCGTACTGGCGGATCGCGCTGGCCTCCCGCTCCAGCTCGGCGACCACGCCGAAGTAGTGCGCGAACGCCGGGTCCAGATCCTCCAGCCACCGAGCGAAAAACCCGTCCGTATTCAGCGCCCGGTCGATCCGCTGCGCGTCGTCCGGGTTCGGCAGCCGCCGCCCCGCCTCGAAGTGGCTGATGAGCGTCGGCGAGCAGACGACCAGATCGGCCAGTGCCTCCTGCGTCAGCCCCGCCGCGATGCGCCGCAGCTTCAGCTCCTCGCCGTACTTCTCCCGTGCCGTACGCGGCCTGCCATTCGCATTCATCCGCACGCAACTCCTTGACCTGACCGGTGTGCTGTCATGCCCGACCCCCTGGAAGCGTAGCGATCTTTGACCTCACTCTGTGATGGGTTCGCTACAGAAAGAAGCGGCCTCCGCACTTCCACGCACCCTGGGAAAGCAGGCCCCATGAAGCACTCCCTCACCCGGCTCCTGAACTTCCTGGTCCCCGCATCGCGCAAACGGCACTTCCTGGAGCCGGACCTCTACCCCTACTCCTGCGCCTACGTCGGTGGGCCCACCACCTACCGCACCGGCGAGCGTCCTCCGCGCGGCGAGGACAGTCCGCTCGTGCGCCCTTACTTCGTGGCGCACGAACGACGTGTGGCCGAGGAGCGGGCGGCCGAGACAAGGCGGCGGCGTATCCGGGGCGGGGCGCTGCTGATCGCCGCTCGCGGAGTGCACCTCGGCCGGCTGAGCGGGGGCGCGGCATGAGGATGAGCAGCGAACACGCCGACCGTGCCGCCGCCCCCGCGATGCGGCTGCTGCCGTGGACCGGCACGGGCGGAAAGCCCTGTTACGTCGTCGGGGACGGCGCCGGCCACGTCTCGCGGATGGCCGATGACGTGGAGGGCATCCAGCTCGACATGGCGGACGAACTCCTCGGGCATGCCGTCGATCTGCTGGCCGACGGCGGGGCCACCGGACCACAGGTCCGCTTTCTCGCGGGCAGGCTGACCGAGTCGCTGCACCAGATCGTGCGCGTCGCGGAGAGCCGCGGCTCTCGGCTCGACGCGCTCCTGCCGGACCGGTCCGAACCGTGTACGGGGGGAGGCGAAGCGGCCGAGCGCCTTCCGTGAGACGGCCCGTCGTGGGCGGCCTCCCTGCCGCTCACCGGCGCGCGGCCAGCACCGCCCCAAGACCCTCCCGCAGATCGGCGACGAAGAATTCGGGCATCTCCAGCGACGGGAAATGTCCTCCGGCCTCGGGAGACCGCCACCGCACGATGTTCCGGTACCGCTCCTGGGCCCACGGGCGGGGCGTCTTGTCGATGTCGCGGGGGTACATGGTGATGGCCGCCGGGACGTCGACCCGGAGTTCGGGGTCCAGCGAGTTGTGGCTCTCGTAGTAGATGCGGGCCGACGACGCACCCGTCCGCGTCAACCAGTACAGGGTCACGTTGTCGAGGATGCGGTCCCGGGAGATGGTCTCGAACGGGCTGTCCTCGGTGTCCGTCCACTCGGCGAACTTGTCGAGGATCCAGGCGAGCAGTCCGACCGGTGAGTCGACGAGCGCGTAGCCCACGGTCTGCGGCCGGGTCGCCTGCTGCTTGGCGTAGGCCGCGCGGCGGCGCCAGAAATGGTGGGTCTCCTCGGTCCACCTTCGTTCGGTCTCCGTCAGGCCGTCCGTGGTCAGGCCGGGCGGGGCCTCCGCGAACGTGGAGTGGACGCCGAGCACGTGATCGGGGAACCTGCCGCCGAGAACCGTGGTGATGTTGCCGCCCCAGTCGCCGCCGTGGGCCAGGAACGTGCTGTAGCCGAGCCTTCCCATCAGCTCCACCCACGCGGCCGCGATCTTCTCGGTGCCCCACCCGGTGGTGGTCGGCTTGTCGCTGAACCCGAAGCCCGGCAGCGACGGGGCCACGACGTGGAACGCCGGCGCTTCCGCGTCCTCCGGGTCTGCCAACTCATCCATGACGTGGAGGAATTCGACCACGCTGCCTGGCCAGCCGTGCGTCAGGAGCAGCGGGGTGGCGTCCGTGCGCGCGGACCGACGGTGCAGGAAGTGGATACCCAGGCCGTCGATGACCGTGCGGAACTGGCCCATGCGGTTGAGGCCCTTCTCGAAGGACCGCCAGTCGTACCCGGTGCGCCAGTACTCCACGACATCGATGAGGTCGGCGAGCGGAACGCCCTGATCCCATCGGCGTGGGCCGGGCCCGGTGCCCTGCACGGTCTCGGCCTCCGGCAGTCGCGCCGCGGCCAGTCGTGCCCGCAGATTGTCGAGGTCGGCGTCGGTCGCGTGGGTCTCGTAGGCGTGGACATCGCTGATCGGACGCGGCATGAGGCCTCCTGGCCATGGTGGGGACCGGCGTCGATCCACCGCGGACTCGTGCTGATCCGCCACCGGAACGACGCCGACTCATCGTGAACCGGCTAAGACGGTTCTAACAGCCCCTAGGTGGATGTCGCAACCGGCTAAGGTGGTTCCATGCGTGCTGGCTTTCCTGACTTCCGCCTCGGCAGCGTGCTCGCGACGAGCTTCACCGGGACCTTGTCGGAGCGTTTCGGCGACGCCGTGGAGCGCATCCCCGTTCCGCAACGGCTCATCGACTGGCTGGCGGTGTACGGGCTCGCCGTGGACTCCTGCACCCCTGCCCAGCTCGACCGCGCCCGGGAGCTGAGGGAGGCGATCCACACCGCCGCGACGGCCGCCGCGCTGCACGAGCCTCTTCCCGTCGCCCCGGTCCAGGTCATCGGCGACCGCAGCATCACTGGGCGGGCCGCTGCGGTCCTGACACCCGGGGGAGAGCGGCGCTGGCAGCTCGACTCCTCCTCCGTGGAGGACGCCCTCAGCGTGATCGCCGCCGACGCGGTCGACGTCATCTCGGGCGAGCGGGACGGAAAGTTGGCCCTGTGCGCTTCCCCGACCTGCCGGGCCGCATTCTTCGACACCAGCCAGAGCCGTACGCGCAAGTGGTGCGACATGAACACCTGCGGCAACCGTCAGAAGAAGGCGCGCTTCAACGCCGGCCGACGCGAGCCCTCGAGTTGAGCGCCTGCTTCGGCCCGTACGTCGAGCGGATGGCCGAGGCGATGGCCGCGTACTCCCCGCAGGAGATTCAGCGGTTCGAGCGGCTCCTCGGCGGGGTGCGCGCGACCACGACACTCTGCTGGCGAACGAGTACCGGGGCGCCGGCCCGGACCCCCGTACTCCGTGAACCACCACGACTTCTTCACGAGACGTGAACGCACGCTCGACCAGAAATACGCAGACCGGCCAGAACGAGCCGACTTCTCCGTCCGATTCACTCCGAAATAAGCCCCATGCGGTCTCTCTCTTGCCTTGTGGCAACTGTTGTGGCGTCAACCAGGACGGGGCCGAAAGTGCACCCCGGACGCGTCCGTTCCGCGCACTCGAACGCATGAACAGTCAAGGTCGGGAAAAAGGCGCATGGCGGAACGGGAGGATCATGGAGCAGGAGCAGGGCGGACCGGGGGAGAGGGCCGGCTTTCGAACGATCGACCACGCCACCCGATGGGCAGGCATTCTGCTGTGCTGGGCCCACGCGGCCGCTATGGTCCTGACCGCCGCCGAGGCCATGCTGGGGCCGACGGCCGGCTGGTGGGTCGTCATGTGGGCGCTGACCGCCGTCCTGTTCATCGCCTGGGCCCTTCTCCGGACCGCCCAGAAGAGGCTTCACCGCCTGACCGCCGGCGCCGAGTGCGGGGATGCCGACCCCTGCTGCCCCGACGAACCCCTCCACTACGACCGCGCCGCATAGCTCACCCGGAAGACCAGGCACGC
Source organism: Streptomyces sp. CNB091 (assembly GCF_000377965.1). Taxonomy (NCBI): domain Bacteria; kingdom Bacillati; phylum Actinomycetota; class Actinomycetes; order Kitasatosporales; family Streptomycetaceae; genus Streptomyces; species Streptomyces sp. CNB091. The sequence goes on along the minus strand of NZ_KB899001.1, from coordinate 177,405 downwards.
CGCGAGACCTGGGGCGGGCCTGCGACAGGCACGGAATGACCCGCCGGACACACGCTGTCTCCCTGACGGGGCCGGCCCGGCCCGCGAACCGCCCTGTCAGTGCCACCCGGTAGCGTCGGGTCATGTCCAACATGGCCGTCCTCGAAGGTGTCCTGGAGCGGATCACCTACGCCAACGAGGAGAACGGGTACACGGTCGCCCGCGTCGACACCGGACGCGGAGCCGGTGACCTCCTCACCGTCGTCGGCGCGCTGCTCGGCGCGCAGGTCGGCGAGTCGCTGCGGATGGAGGGCCGCTGGGGCTCGCACTCCCAGTACGGCAAGCAGTTCACCGTGGAGAACTACACCACCGTGCTGCCCGCCACCATCCAGGGCATCCGCCGTTACCTCGGCTCCGGGCTGATCAAGGGGATCGGGCCGGTGATGGCCGACCGGATCACCACCCACTTCGGCGTCGACACCCTCGACGTCATCGAGCAGGAGCCGAAGCGGCTCGTCGAGGTCCCCGGCCTCGGCCCCAAACGCACGAAGATGATCGCGACCGCCTGGGAGGAGCAGAAGGCGATCAAGGAGGTCATGGTCTTCCTCCAGAGCGTCGAGGTCTCCACCTCCATCGCCGTCCGCATCTACAAGAAGTACGAGGACGCCTCGATCTCCGTCGTGAAGAACCAGCCCTACCGGCTGGCCGCCGACGTCTGGGGCATCGGCTTCCTCACCGCCGACCGGATCGCCCAGGCCGTCGGCATTCCGCACGACAGCCCCGAGCGGGTCAAGGCCGGCCTCCAGTACGCCCTGTCCCAGTCCTCCGACCAAGGGCACTGCTACCTCCCCGAGGAGCGGCTCATCGCGGACGGCGTCAAGCTGCTCCAGGTCGACACCGGGCTGGTCATCGAGTGCCTGGCCGAGCTGGCCGCCGATCCGGAGGGCGTCGTACGGGAGAAGGTGCCGTCCCCCGAGGGCGGCGAACCGATCACCGCTGTCTACCTCGTCCCCTTCCACCGGGCCGAGCTGTCCCTCGCCGGGCAGGTGCGCCGCCTGCTGAACACCGGCGAGGACCGCATGCCGGCCTTCCGGGACGTGGACTGGGACAAGGCCCTGGCCTGGCTCGCCACCCGTACGGGGGCCGCCCTCGCGCCCGAGCAGGAACAGGCCGTACGGCTCGCGCTCAGCCGGAAGGTGGCCGTCCTGACCGGCGGCCCCGGCTGCGGGAAGTCGTTCACCGTACGCTCCATCGTCGAGCTGGCCCGGGCCAAGAAGGCCAAGGTCGTGCTCGCCGCCCCCACCGGGCGCGCCGCCAAACGCCTCTCGGAGCTGACCGGGGCCGAGGCGTCCACCGTGCACCGGCTCCTGGAGCTGAAGCCGGGCGGGGACGCGGCCTACGACCGGGACCGCCCGCTGGACGCGGATCTGGTCGTCGTCGACGAGGCGTCGATGCTCGACCTGCTGCTCGCCAACAAGCTCGTGAAGGCGGTGGCACCCGGTGCCCACCTCCTCCTCGTGGGCGACGTCGACCAGCTGCCCTCGGTCGGCGCGGGGGAGGTGCTGGGCGATCTGCTCGCGGAGGGCGGCCCGGTCCCCGCCGTCCGGCTCACCCGGATCTTCCGCCAGGCCCAGCAGTCCGGCGTCGTGACCAACGCCCACCGGATCAACGCCGGGCAGCCGCCGCTCACGGAGGGGCTGAGCGACTTCTTCCTCTTCGTGGAGGACGAGACGGAGGACGCGGGCAAACTCGCCGTCGATGTGGCGGCCCGTCGCGTTCCGGCCAAATTCGGCCTCGATCCCCGCCGTGACGTGCAGGTACTCGCCCCGATGCACCGGGGCCCGGCGGGGGCGGGGAATCTGAACGGGCTGCTCCAGCAGGCCATCACCCCCGGCCGCCCCGACCTCCCCGAGAAGCGGTTCGGCGGCCGGGTCTTCCGGGTCGGCGACAAGGTCACCCAGATCCGCAACAACTACGACAAGGGCGAGAACGGCGTCTTCAACGGCACGGTCGGCGTCGTCACCGGCCTTGACCTGGACGAACAGAAGCTCACCGTCCACACCGACGAGGACGAGGAGATCGGGTACGACTTCGACGAGCTGGACGAGCTCGCCCACGCGTACGCCATGACCATCCACCGCTCCCAGGGCAGCGAGTATCCGGCCGTCGTCATCCCCGTCACCACCAGTGCCTGGATGATGCTCCAGCGCAACCTGCTCTACACGGCCGTGACGAGGGCCAAGAAGCTGGTGGTCCTGGTCGGCTCCCGTAAGGCGATCGGCCAGGCGGTCCGCACGGTTTCCGCAGGCAGACGCTGTACGGCACTGGATTTCCGGCTCCAGGGCGGCTCGGGAGAAGACTTCGTGTGAGCCGTGGCAAAAATGATCGATCAAATCGGTGGGAAACATCACGGAGGTCTTCCGGAACCGCAGTCAAGGGGGCAGGATGAGTAAGTTGGCGGCACTCAGTGCCGCCAATGAGTCCAATGGACGACCCCGAGTGCACTCTCCTGAGCCGAATGGGGGAGGGTGGAAGACAGTCAGGGCACCTCGAAGAAGAGGCACTACGTCGGTGAGGGATGACGTGAGCGAGCACACCAACAACGCTGTAGTACTGCGGTACGGCGACGATGAGTACACCTACCCGGTGATCAACAGCACCGTCGGCGACGAGGGCTTCGACATCGGGAAGCTCCGGGCCAATACCGGCCTGGTGACGCTGGACAGCGGATACGGCAACACCGCCGCCTATAAATCCGCCGTCACGTACCTCGACGGTGAGCAGGGCATTCTGCGCTACCGCGGATACCCGATCGAGCAGCTCGCCGAGCGCTCGTCGTTCCTCGAGGTCGCGTACACGCTGATCAACGGCGATCTGCCGAAGGTCGACGAGCTGGCGACCTTCAAGAACGAGATCACCCAGCACACGCTGCTGCACGAGGACGTCAAGCGGTTCTTCGACGGCTTCCCGCGCGACGCCCACCCGATGGCCATGCTGTCCTCGGTCGTCAGCGCGCTGTCCACGTTCTACCAGGACAGCCACAACCCGTTCGACGAGCAGCAGCGTCACCTCTCGACGATCCGCCTCCTGGCGAAGCTTCCGACGATCGCGGCCTACGCCTACAAGAAGTCGATCGGGCACCCCTTCGTCTACCCGCGCAACGACCTCGGGTACGTCGAGAACTTCCTGCGCATGACCTTCTCGGTCCCCGCCCAGGAGTACGAGCTGGACCCGGTCGTCGTCTCGGCGCTGGACAAGCTGCTCATCCTGCACGCGGACCACGAGCAGAACTGCTCGACCTCCACCGTGCGTCTGGTCGGCTCCTCACAGGCGAACATGTTCGCCTCGATCTCCGCCGGCATCTCGGCGCTGTGGGGTCCCCTGCACGGTGGCGCCAACCAGTCGGTCCTGGAGATGCTGGAGGGCATCCAGGCCAACGGCGGCGACGTCGACTCCTTCATCCGCAAGGTGAAGAACAAGGAGGACGGCGTCCGCCTGATGGGCTTCGGCCACCGGGTGTACAAGTCGTTCGACCCGCGCGCCAAGATCATCAAGGCCGCCGCGCACGACGTGCTGTCCGCGCTCGGCAAGTCCGACGAGCTGCTCGACATCGCGCTCAAGCTGGAGGAGCACGCGCTCTCCGACGAGTACTTCGTCTCGCGCAACCTCTACCCCAACGTGGACTTCTACACCGGTCTGATCTACCGGGCCATGGGCTTCCCGACCGAGATGTTCACCGTGCTCTTCGCGCTCGGCCGGCTTCCCGGCTGGATCGCCCAGTGGCACGAGATGATCAAGGAGCCGGGTTCTCGCATCGGCCGCCCGCGTCAGATCTACACCGGCGAGGTCCTGCGCGACTTCGTCCCGGTCGAGGGCCGCTGACCCGGACCTCGTAACCCCCTGTACTGCCCGGCCTCTTCGGCCGACTGCCTTCGCCCCGCGTACCGCGCTTCGCACAGAGCGCGGTGTCCGGGGCGATTCGGCGTTGTACGGGGCTTGCGCGGGGCGCGTACGGGGTTGAGCGGGCTCCTGCGGGCGCGTACGGGGTTGAGCGGGCTGGAAAGCGAGAAACACCCCGCCGCCGATCCCCCCACGGGTCGACGGTCGGGGCGTTTCCCATATCCCGGAGCGGATTCCCCCCACGGGATCCGGCCGGGCGTCTGCGGGGAGCCGAAGCTCCCGTTGTTCTGTTGTGCCGCGGTCCGCCGGGGTACGTACGCACGGGAGGGCCGCTCAAAGCTCCCCGGTGCACGTGCCCCGGCCAACGCTTGCCACAGGAGCGTCCCCCAAGACACTCCATCGGACGTCCCCCAAGACATCCTTGGCTCGCACTCTAAGACTCACGAACCCACCGGATGGTTACCCCGAAACCGGTGTGATCTAAATCTCTTTGTGGAAGTTACGTGAAGGCACGCGGCTGTAGGCCGTTCGTGACGACGAACACGGACGAAAAAGCCATGGCGGCTCCCGCGATCATAGGGTTGAGCAGGCCAGTTGCAGCCAGGGGCAAGGCCGCGACGTGGTACCCGAAGGCCCGGAAGGGGTTGCCCCTGATGGTGGCCAGCGTACGCCCGGAGAGGCGAATCGCGGCAGCCGTCACCTTGAGATCTCCACGAACCGGTGTGAGGTCGCTCGCCTCGATCGCCGCATCCGCCCCAATGCCCGTCGCCGGCCCCGGCGTGCGCGGCTCGCTCACGGCCGCCGCACCGCCGTCCTCGGTGGCGTCCGTCGCCCCGAACCCGCCCCGGGCCCCCGGCTCCGGGCCTTCCGTCCCGGGCCGCCACGACCGCCGTACGGGCCGGGCTCCCGGGAGACGCGGATCGGGCCGCACCCCACCTGTAGCGACTGGTGAGGTGCGGCCCGACGGCGAACGGGGTGGCGGCTGCTCCGGTCGGCCTTCAGGCGGCCGGGCCGAGGAGCTCGTACCCGGCCTCGTCGACGGCGGCGCGGACGGCGTCCTCGGCCAGCGGGGCCTTGGACGTGACGGTGACCAGGCCGGTGGCGGCGACGGCCGCGACCGAGGTCACGCCCGCGATCCCGGAGATCTCCTCCGAAACGGAGCCCTCGCAGTGGCCGCAGGTCATGCCCTTGACCTGGTACACGGTGGTGACCCCGTCGGTCTGGTCGATCTGCACGTCGGTCGCGCCGTCGTGGCAGGAACCGGTGGGCGTGCAGCAGGAACCGGTGGACTGGGTGGTCTCTGTCTCGGCGGTCATGACGTTCTCCTCTTCGCGAACACGTTACGGCGGCGTGGCGGGGGCGCGGGGGTCATGGAGGACTCCCTGGTGTCCCGCCGTATCCACACTATACCCCTAGGGGGTATGGATGCGAGCCGGCGGATCGCCGTGCGCCGGTCCCGTGGTCGTCCCGGGTGCGTGCGGGTCGCCTGCGACGCCTACGGCGCCTGCTGGGCCCGGCAGCGCACATCGTCGCCGACCAGGGGGTCCAGGTAGCGGAACATGATCGTCTTCAGCTCGTGGGTGTAGGCCGCGCGCTCCTCGCCCTCGTGGGCCATGATCAGGTCCAGCCCGGCCTTGAAGAGCATGAAGGTCATGTCGGCGATGCGGCGGACCTGGTCGCCCGGTACGTCCGGGAGGTAGCCGGCGAGGACCGATTCGACCCGCGTCAGCATCGTGGCGTGCAGCGTGTCGTGCTCCTCGGTGATCCGGCCGGGGATCTCCGAACCGTGCATCAGGACGGAGAAGGCCGGATTCTCGCAGTTGAAGGCGATCAGCGGGTCGAGGATGGCGTCCAGCATGCGGTCGAGCGGCAGCTCGATATGGCTCTGGGTGAAGGCGGCGCCGTAGGTGTCCCGCCAGCGGTTGAGCAGCTGGTCGCCCAGCTCTACGGCGATGGCCTCCTTGTTCGGGAAGAACTGGTAGAGCGTGCCCGGCGACACTCCGGCCTCGCGGGCGATGGCGTTGGTGCTCGATGCGGTGTAGCCGCTGGTGCAGAAGACGCTGGCGGCGGCCTGGAGCAGTTGGGCGATACGGGCCTCGCCGCGGGCCTGGCGGCGACGCGGGCGTGCGGATCCCGGTGCTCCGTCATCCGCTCCGTCCGCTGCGGCACCCTTGGTGGCTTTGGCCTCCGACACGGTCAATCCCCGGCTCTCGTGATGCGGTTGACAAATACGAGTGCTCGCTCGCATTCTAGTGAAACGCGAGCGACTACTCGTGTTTGCCAGGTAAGTGGCAACGACCGACCCATGCTGCCTTGTGCTGCCCGGGTCTCGGTGAAGGGGACACCGCACCATGTCCGAAGTCAACCGTTCCGCGCCGCCCTCGATCGGCGGCTGGACCCGGTTCGTCACCGCCCGGCCGCGGCTCGCGCTGTTGGCCGCGCTGGTGATCACCGCGCTCGCCGTCTTCGCGGGGAGCGGGGTGGCGGACCGGATGGGCAGCGGCGGCTGGCAGGCCCCCGACGCCGAGTCGACCTACGCGACCGAGGTGCTGGCGAGGGAGTTCCCCGCCTCCCAGCCCAACCTGCTCCTGCTGGTGGACAGCGGCTCCGCGACCGTCGACGACCCGGCGGTGGCCGCCGAAGCCACCCGCCTGACCGAGCGGCTGAAGGCCGAGCCGGGGATCTCGGGCATCGGGTCCTACTGGGAGACCGCGTCCCCCGCCCTGCGCTCCGAGGACGGTCACGAGGCGGTCATCGCCGCCCGGATCGGAGGTGACGAGAAGACCGCGGGCGAGACCCTCGACCGGATCGCCCCGGCCTTCGCGGGGGAGCGGGGGCCGGTGACGGTCTCCCTCGGCGGACCCGTGGCGGTGCAGCACGAGATGCAGACGATCATCCAGGAGGATCTGCTGCGGGCCGAGCTGATCGCCCTGCCGGTGACGCTCGTCCTGCTAGTCATGGTCTTCGGCAGCGCCGTCGCCGCCATGCTGCCGCTGGCCGTCGGCATCGTCGCCATCCTCGGCACCAACGCCGTACTGCGGGGCCTGACGGAGTTCACCGACGTCTCGGTCTTCGCCATGAACCTCACCACGGCGCTCGGCCTCGGACTCGCCATCGACTACGCCCTGTTCATCGTCCGCCGCTTCCGCGAGGAGCTGGCCGGCGGGGCGGACCCCCGGAGCGCGGTGGGCACGACGCTGCGGACCGCCGGGCGTACGGTGCTGTTCTCGGCGCTGACCGTGGCGGTGTCCCTGTCGGCCATGCTCGTCTTCCCGCAGTACTTCCTGCGGTCCTTCGCCTACGCCGGGATCGCCGTGGTCCTCCTGGCCGCCGCTGCCGCGCTGATCCTGCTGCCCGCCGCACTCGTGCTGCTCGGCCACCGGGTCGACTCGCTGGACCTGCGCCGCCTGTTCCGTCGCCGGAAGAAGGCGACCGCCGACGCCGGTGCGGCGCCCGGCAGGGGGTGGGCGCGGCTGGCCGTGCTGGTGATGCGCAGGGCGCCCCTCTTCGCCGTCGTCACCACCGTCGGGCTCCTGCTGCTCGGACTGCCCTTTCTGGGCGTCAAGTTCGGCACGGCGGACGACCGTCAGCTGCCGGCCGGAGCGGAGTCCCGGGTCGTCCAGGAGCACATCCGTGACGGGTTCCCCGGCAGCCCCGGCGGCGGCCTGGAGGTGCTGGTCGAGGGCCAGGGGTCCCCCGCCGAGTACGCGGAGCTGAAGGGCCGCATCGAGCGGCTCCCCGGCGTCCTGCGGGTCGACGGCCCGGTCACCGGAGAATCCGTCGCCTTCTACGGCGTGCTGCCCGAGGGGGAAGCCGTCGGAGAGAAGGCCCAGCAGCTCGTACGGGACCTGAGGGCCGTGCCCTCCGCCTCCTCCCTCGACACCTCGGTGACGGGCACGGCCGCGGTCCTCGTGGACTCCAAGGACGCCATAGCCGACCGGCTGCCCTGGGCGGTGGGGATCATCGTGGTGGTCACCCTGCTCCTGGTCTTCCTGCTCACCGGCAGCGTGCTCATTCCGCTCCAGGCGGTCGTGCTCAACGCCCTCAGCCTGACCGCGATGTTCGGAGCGGTGGTCTGGGTCTTCCAGGACGGGAATCTCTCCGGGCTGCTCGCCTTCACCAGCACGGGCGACATCGAGACGACGCTGCCCGTCCTGATGTTCTGCGTCGCCTTCGGACTCTCCATGGACTACGGGGTCTTCCTGATATCCCGGATCAAGGAGGAGCACGACCGCACAGGCGACCACGAGCACTCCGTCACCTTCGGACTCCGGCACACCGGCGGACTGATCACCGCGGCCGCCGTGATCCTCGCGGTCGTCATGGTGGCCATCGGCACCTCGCGGGTCACCAACACCAAGATGCTGGGACTCGGCATCGCCCTCGCCGTCCTGATGGACGCCATGGTGGTGCGGGGCCTGCTGGTCCCCGCGGTGATGAAGCTGATGGGCCGCTCCACCTGGTGGGCCCCCGCGCCCCTGCGCTCCCTCCACCGCAGGTTCGGCCTCAGCGAGGGGGGCGGGGAAACCGTTCGGAAACAGCCCTCGGGGGAGCCGGGAGCACCCCCGGAGCGGGCCCCGGAGGGCCCGCGGGGCACCGAACAGGGGGAGGCCGGTGGGCCGGCCTCCCCGCCCGCCCCGGAAGACGCCAGGGGCCTGCCCGCGGCGTCGGCAAAGGGTCGCTGACCTGGGCTTTCGTGCTCCGACTGCCTAGAATTACCTCATCGGAAAAGGGGGACCGGATGGACCGGAACGTGACGACGGCGGACGATGTGCTGGCACTGATGGACGGACTGTTCGCCCCGGAAGCGGACCGGTGGACGGCCGGCGGGGCGTCCTGGTGGGACGACTTCTACGCGGACCGCTCGAAGACGGTGCCGTTCTTCGTGGACAAGCCCGACGAGAACCTCGACGCCTATCTCCGGCAGGGCCTGATCACCCCGGGCCGTGCGCTCGACCTCGGCTGCGGGCCGGGCCGCAACGCGCTGCACCTGGCCTCGCTCGGCTTCGACGTCGACGCGGTCGACCTCTCCCCGGAAGCGCTCGCCTGGGCACGGGAGCGGGCGGAAAGCACGGGAGCCCACGGCGTTCGGTTCCACCGAGGTGACGCGTTCGCCCTGACGGCGGCGGGGGCCGCCCTGGCCGGGCCCTACGACCTGATCCACGACTCCGGCTGCTTCCACCACCTCCCGCCCCACCGGCGCATCAGCTATCTCGCCCTCTTGGAGCGCTGCCTCGCGCCCGGCGGCCACTTCACGCTCACCTGCTTCGCCGCCGGGGAGGGCGGGATGGGCTCGGAGCTGCCGGACGCCGAGCTCTACCGGACGGGCGGCCTCCAGGGCGGGCTCGCCTACTCACCCGAGGCGCTGCGGCACGTCTTCTCCGGCCTGACGGAGATCGAGCTGCGCCGGATGAACGACGAGGCTCCCGAATCCCCGCTCTTCGGGAAGCCGTTCCTCTGGACGGCCCACTTCCGGGCGCCCGCCCGCGGCTGACGGGCCGGGGCTGACGGGTCCGGGGAGGGCGCGCCCCGGGCGGGGGAGTGCGGGGCACTGTGCACCGGGGGCGCTGTGCGGGCAGGGGCGTCAGCGGCCCCGGTTGCGGGGGCGGGAGGCGACCCACGCGCGGACGGTGTCTCCGTACCAGTACGGCTTCCCGTTCTTCACCTGGTCGGGCGGGGGCAGGAGCCCGTGCTTGCGATAGGAGCGGACGGTGTCCGGCCGGACCTGGATGTGCGCGGCAATGTCCTTGTAGGACCAGAGCGTTCTGTCGGTCATCGGCGACACCTCTCAGCGCTTCTCTGCTGCGCTCCGCAGCACAGGCTGACGATCACTCAGCCCGTGCTCGGTTGAACGACCCCGGACGGCAGGCGGCGTGGGGCTGTCGACCGACTGTGACAGAAACCACGCGTAACCGAGATACGTGTTCCGAAACGGTGACTGCTGTGGCAGAACGGATGAACCGGGGCCATTGGTGCGGGGTGGGGCCGTTGTCGGACCCGGGTGCCACGATGGGGACCATGAGCACTTCCGAACGCCCGATGCCCCCTCTGGTCGCCGATGAACGCGTCTCCCTGGAGAGCTGGCTCGACTTCTACCGTGCCACCCTCGCCCAGAAGTGCGCGGACCTGCCCGAGAAGGGGCTGCGCGAGGCGTCGGCGGCGCCGTCGCCGATCACCTTGCTGGGGCTGCTCCAGCACCTGGCGGAGGTCGAGCGCAACTGGTTCCGCCGCGTGCTGGCGCAGGAGGACGCCCCGCCGCTCCACGCCCCTCCGGCCGGCGGCGGGGACGGTGCCGAGGGCCGTGACGGCGGCTGGGAGCTGACCGAGGACTCCACTCACGAGCGGGCGCTCGCCCAGTGGGAGGCCGAGGTGGCACGGGCCCGGGAGAACTGCGCGGCCCGGGCGCTCGACGACACCAGCCCGTTCATGGGCGCGCAGGTCACCCTGCGGTGGATCTACACCCACATGATCGGCGAGTACGCGCGCCACTGCGGCCATGCCGACCTGATCCGCGAACGCGTCGACGGAAGCACGGGAGTCTGACCCGGGGCACCCGGGGGCACGCGGGGCGGTCAGGGCGTTACGGGGCGGTACGGGCAGCCGGGGGGCGGAGCCCGACGCACCCGGCGGGCTCAGGCCGGGGCGCCGGGCCTTCCGCAGGAGCGGAGGAACTCCCGGGTGCGGCGGGCGATGGGGAACGGCTTGTCCGGCGGGCACGGATACATGTCCTGCTCCACGATCGCGAACAGGTCGACGTCCAGGGCCCGGGCCGCTTCCAGGACCGGCTCCAGGGCGGGCACCCCGCCGGGCGGCTCGCACATCACACCCCTGGCCACCGCCGGGCCGAACGGCACCTCGTCCGCGACCACCGTCGCCAGGATCTCCGGATCGACCTGCTTGAGATGGAGGTAGCCGATGCGTTCCCCGTACGTCTCGATGAGCTTGACGCTGTCCCCGCCGCAGTAGGCGTAGTGCCCGGTGTCCAGACAGAGCGAGACGAGATCCGGATCGGTGGCGTCCAGGAAGCGGTTGACGTTCTCCTCGGTGTCGATGTGGGTGTCGGCGTGCGGGTGGACGACGATGCGCAGCCCGAACCGCTCCCGGACCTCCCGGCCCAGCCGCTCCGTCTGCGCGGTCAGCTCACGCCACTGCGCGGGCGTGAGCACCCGGTCCTCCAGCACCTCGCCCGTCTTGTCGTCGCGCCAGAAGGACGGGATGACGACCAGGTGCTCGGCGCCCATGGCCCGAGTCAGTCCCGCGATGTCCGCGACATGCGCCCACGTCCGGTCCCAGACGTCCGGGCCGTGGTGCAGTCCGGTGAAGACGGTCCCGGCGGAGACGGTGAGCCCCCGCTGACGCGTCTCGTCGGCCAGCCGCGCCGGGTCGGTGGGCAGATAGCCGTACGGGCCGAGTTCGATCCACGCGTACCCGGCCTCGGCCACCTCGTCGAGGAAGCGCCGCCACGGCACCTGACGCGGGTCGTCGGGGAACCAGACACCCCAGGAGTCGGGGGCCGAGCCGATGCGGATGCGGGCCGGGGGACGGACGGAGGGGGTCATACCGTCCAGCCTTGGGGCCCATGCCGAGGAGTGTCAAGGCTTCGTCCGAATGTCCGGACAAAATATTGACAGGGTTCCGGGGAGGGGACTAGACCTGGGACCAGCCGGCCACCGGTGGTCGAAGGGATGGGCATGCCTGAGCCGTACGACGTGATCACCATGGGGCGGATCGGGGTGGACCTCTACCCGCTGGAGGTCGGGGTACCGCTCGCCCGGGTCGGGACGTTCGGCAAGTTCCTCGGCGGCTCCCCGGCGAACGTCGCGGTGGCAGCGGCCCGGCTGGGGCGGCGGACGGCCGTGATCACCCGGACCGGGCAGGACGCCTTCGGCGCCTATCTCCACCAAGAACTGGAACGGTTCGGGGTGGACGCCCGCTGGGCGACGGCCGTGGCGGAGTATCCGACCCCGGTCACCTTCTGCGAGATCTTCCCGCCGGACGACTTCCCGCTCTACTTCTACCGGCAGCCCAAGGCCCCCGATCTGGAGATCCACGCGCCGGACCTCGACCTGGACGCCGTGCGCGACGCCCGGATCTTCTGGATGACGGGCACCGGACTCAGCGCCGAGCCCAGCCGCTCCGCCACCCTGGCCGCCCTCGCGGCACGCGGCGCGAGGACGGCCGACGCCCGCCCGGCCGGTGCGCCGCGTACGGCGACCGTCTTCGACCTCGACTGGCGGCCCATGTTCTGGGACGGCGGCGACGACAGCGCCGAGGCTCCCACGCGGTACCGCGAAGCACTGGCCCATGCCACGGTCGCCGTCGGCAACATCGACGAGTGCCGCATCGCGATCGGCGAACGCGAACCGTACGCCGCGGCCCGGGCCCTGCTCGCGGCCGGGGTGGAGCTCGCCGTCGTCAAACAGGGCCCCAAGGGCGTGCTCGCCGTCCACCGCGACGGCACCACCGCCGACTGCCCGCCCCTGCCGGTGGACGTGGTCAACGGACTCGGCGCGGGGGACGCGTTCGGCGGTGCGCTCTGCCACGGGCTGCTCGCCGGGTGGCCGCTGGACCGCCTCGTGCGGTACGCGAACGCGGCCGGCGCCATCGTCGCCTCCCGCCTCGCCTGCTCATCCGCGATGCCCTTCCCGGGCGAGGTCGAGGGGGCCCTCGCGGCCGGAGCCGTGACGGCCGACCGGGGCGCTCCGGCTGCCGACCCGGGCGCCCCGGGTGCTCCGGTGGCCCCCGACGCCCCGGCTGCCCCGGCTGCCCCGGCTGCCCCGGGTGCACCGGCGGCCCCCGCCGCCCCCGATGCCCCCACCGGAGCGGGCTCATGACGCCTCTCGCGCCCTCCCTCGCCGAGCTCGTGCGGCTGCGAGCCGAGCGCCCCGAGGCCATCGCCGAGGCCGCCGCGCGACGGCAGCGGCGGAGTCTGATCCGGCACCCCGGCGACCGGCTGATGATCATCGCGGCGGACCATCCCGCGCGCGGCGCGCTCGCGGTGGGGGACCGGTCCCTGGCCATGGCCAACCGCTTCGAGCTGCTGGAGCGGCTCTGCCTCGCCCTCTCCCGCCCCGGCGTCGACGGAGTGCTGGCCTCCGCCGACGTCCTGGACGACCTCCTCCTGCTGGGAGCCCTGGAGGGCAAGGTCGTGATGGGCTCGATGAACCGCGGCGGGCTGGCCGGCGCTGCGTTCGAGCTCGACGACCGGTTCACCGGCCACCGCCCCGACGACCTGGTCCGCCACGGGTTCGACGCGGGGAAGCTGCTGCTGCGCATCGACCACGACGACCCCGGCTCGCTGGACACCCTGCACACCGCCGCCCGGACCATCGACGCGATGGCGGCGCACCGGCTGCCCGTCTTCGTCGAGCCGTTCCTCTGCCGGCGCCTCGACGGCCGCCTCCGCAACGATCTCGGCGCCGCCGCCGTGGCGACCTCCATCGCCATCGCGTCGGGCCTCGCCGGGACGTCCGCGTACACCTGGCTGAAGGTCCCCGTCACCGACGACCCGGACGCCATGGCCCGGGCGATGGAAGCCTCCACCCTGCCCGCCGTCCTGCTCGGCGGCGAGGTCGGCGACGACCAGGACGCCGCGTACGGGAAATGGCGCGACGCGCTGCGGCTGCCCACCGTGCGGGGGCTGGTCGTGGGCCGCTCGTTGCTCTACCCGGTCGACGGGGACGTGACGTGTGCTGTCGACACCGCCGTATCGCTGCTCGGCACGGGTAGGGAAGAGCCATGACGAAGCATCACCCCCCTGAGCGGGACCACCGGTACCACCTGCCGGCTGGCAGCGTCGCGCGCGGGGCGTACGCCGTCGACATCGACCCCGAGCGGGCCGGCTGGGACCGTTCGGCCCTGCGGGTACTGGAGCTGGGACCGGGAGAAGTTCACACGCTCGACACCGGCACAAGCGAATGGATCGTCCTGCCGTTGGCCGGTGCCTGTACGGTGCGTACGGCAGGCGAGACCTTTCAACTGCTGGGCCGGGAGAGCGTGTTCAGCGGGGTCTCCGACTTCGCCTACGTACCGCGCGACTCCCACGCACAGATCGCCTCCGGCGCAGGTGGCCGCTTCGCCCTGGCAGGAGCGAAGTGCGAGCGACGACTCCCCGCTCGCTACGGCCCCGCGCCGGAGGTACCCGTCGAGCTGCGCGGCTCCGGGACCTGCTCGCGCCAGGTGAACAACTTCGCCGCCGCCGACACCTTCGACTGCGACCGGCTGATCGCCGTCGAGGTGCTCACCCCCGGCGGCAACTGGTCCTCGTACCCGCCCCACAAGCACGACGAGCACGTGCCGGGCGAGGAGTGCGAACTGGAGGAGATCTACTACTTCGAGGTCGCGGACGGCGGGATCGGCTACCACCGGGTCTCCCCGTCGCGCGACGGCGGTACGGACGTCCTCGCCGAAGTGCGCGGCGGCGACGCCGTCCTCATCCCCGACGGCTGGCACGGCCCGTCCATCGCCCCGCCCGGCCGGACGCTGTACTACCTGAACGTGATGGCCGGGCCGGGGGAGGAGCGCGCCTGGCTGATCCGCGACCACCCCGACCACCGATGGATCCGCGACACCTGGCGGGACGAGCCGATCGACGCCAGACTCCCGCTGTACACGGCGCATCCGTCGCCCGGCCCGGAGGTAACGCCTTGAGCCCGACGAGTCCCGCGAACCCGACGCGTCCTGTGCACCCGACGAGTTCCGCGACCCCGACGAGTTCCGCGACCCGTCCCGCGACCCCGACCCGTCCCGCGACCCCGACCCGTCCCGCGAGCCCGACGCGTCCCGTGAACCCCCACGGTCCGACCCGCCGGCTGACCACCGCTCAGGCCCTGGTCGCCTTCCTGGCCCGGCAGTACACCGAGCGCGACGGCCGCCGACAGCGGCTCATCAGCGCCACCTGGGGCATCTTCGGGCACGGGAACGTCGCGGGCATCGGCCAGGCACTCGTCGAGGCGGGCGGCGGCGGCAGCGGCGATGGGAACGGCATCGACGGGAACGGCAGCGGCGGGAACGGGTCCGCGCACCGCATGCCCTACCTCCAGGGCCGCAACGAACAGGCCATGGTGCACGCGGCCGTCGGATACGCCCGTCAGTCGGGGCGGCTCTCCGCGCACGCGGTGACCACGTCCATCGGCCCGGGGGCCACCAACCTCGTCACCGGGGCCGCCCTCGCGACGATCAACCGCCTGCCCGTCCTCCTCCTGCCCGGCGACACCTTCGCGACCCGCCCCGCCGACCCCGTACTCCAGCAGCTGGAAGTGCCCTACGCGGGCGATGTGTCGGTCAACGACTGTCTGCGCCCCGTCTCGCGCTACTTCGACCGGATCACCCGGCCCGAGGCGCTGATCCCGGCCGCGTTGCAGGCGATGCGCGTCCTCGCCGACCCCGCCGAGACCGGGGCGGTCACGCTCGCGCTGCCGCAGGACGTGCAGGCGGAGGCGTACGACTGGCCGCAGGAGTTCTTCGCCGAGCGCGACTGGCACGTCCGCAGGCCCGCCCCCGACGCGCACGAACTGGAGACCGCGGTACGGGCGGTACGCTCCGCCCGCCGCCCCCTGATCGTCGTCGGCGGCGGGGTCCGGCACAGCGCGGCCGAGGAGACGCTCGCCGCGTTCACCGCCGCGACCCGCATCCCGGTCGCCTCCACCCAGGCGGGCAAGGGCGCGCTCCGCCACGACCACCCGGCCGACGTCGGCGGCATCGGCCACACCGGCACCGCCACCGCCGACGAACTGGCCCGCACCGCCGACCTGGTGATCGGCGTCGGCACCCGCTTCTCCGACTTCACCACCGCCTCCGGCACGCTCTTCGCCGATCCGGCCGTCCGCTTCCTCCACCTCAACATCACCGGCTTCGACGCCCACAAACTGGCCGCCCTCCCGCTGGTCGCGGACGCCCGCGCGGGCCTTGAGGCGCTCACGGCGGCGCTCGCCGGACGCGGCTACCGGGTCGACCCGGCGTACGAGACGGAGTACACCGGCGCGAAGGAAGCGTGGGAGGCACGGGTCGAGGCATCCTTCGCCACCCCCGACCCCGCCGCACGCCCCACCCAGACCCAGGCCCTCGGCCTGCTGGACGCCCTGGTCACCGAGGACGACATCATCGTCAACGCCGCGGGCTCCCTCCCCGGCGACCTGCACAAACTCTGGCGCACCCGCTCCCGCGACCAGTACCACGTCGAGTACGGCTACTCCTGCATGGGCTACGAGATCCCGGCGGCCATCGGCGTCCTGCTCGCCCACGGAGTCCGTACGCCGCGCCGCCCCGTCTGGGCGCTCGTCGGCGACGGCACGTACCTCATGAACCCCACCGAGATCGTCACCGCCGTCCAGGAGAACCTGCCGCTGAAACTGCTCATCCTCCAGAACCACGGATACGCCTCCATCGGCGGCCTCTCCGAGTCGGTCGGCGCCGAAGGCTTCGGCACGGCCTACCGCCGCCGGGACGCCGACGGCGGCTTCACCGGCCCGCCGCTCCCCGTCGACCTGGCCGCCAACGCGGCCTCCCTCGGCATGCGCGTCCTGCGCGCCACCACCGTCGACGACCTGCGCGCGGCACTCGCCGAGGCCCGCGACGCGGAGGGCCCCACTTGTGTCTACGTCGAGACCGAAACACCCGACACAGTGTCGGGCCCCCCTCCGGCACAGGCGTGGTGGGATGTTCCGGTAGCCGAGACCGCGAGCCGCCCGGCGGCGGTCAAGGCCCGGGAGGAGTACGACCGGCAGGTCGCCGCCCGACGCCGCCATCTGTGAAGCCCGCCTGAACCCGCCTGAACCCGCCTGAACCCGCTCGAAGCCGCTCGAAGCCACGTGCACCTGCCCGAGCGGCCAGAAGCCTGAAGGAGTACGTCATGACGAAGACCGTCAACCACTGGATCGGCGGCAGGACAGTGGAGGGCACGTCGGGCCAGTACGGTCCCGTGACGGACCCCGCCACCGGCGCCGTCACCACACAGGTCGCGCTCGCCTCCGTGGAGGAGGTCGACGCGGCCGTGGCGGCGGCGAAGGCCGCGTACGCGACGTGGGGCACCTCCTCGCTCGCCCAGCGCACCACCGTCCTCTTCCGCTACCGCGCGCTGCTCGACGCCCACCGCGACGACATCGCCGCGCTGATCACCGCCGAGCACGGCAAGGTGCACTCGGACGCGCTGGGCGAGGTCGCCCGCGGTCTGGAGATCGTCGAGCTGGCGTGCGGGATCACCACCCAGCTCAAGGGCGAGCTGTCCACCCAGGTGTCCAACCGGGTCGACGTCTCCTCGATCCGCCAGTCCCTGGGTGTCGTCGCGGGCATCACGCCGTTCAACTTCCCGGCCATGGTGCCGATGTGGATGTTCCCGCTGGCCATCGCCTGCGGCAACACGTTCGTGCTGAAGCCCAGCGAGAAGGACCCCTCGGCCGCCAACCTGCTGGCCGAGCTGGCCTCGGAGGCCGGCCTTCCGGACGGCGTCCTCAACGTCCTGCACGGGGACAAGGTCGCCGTCGACGGCCTGCTGAACCACCCGGACGTGGCCGCCGTCTCCTTCGTCGGCTCCACCCCCATCGCCCGCCACATCCACGCCACCGCCTCCGCCAACGGCAAGCGCGTCCAGGCGCTGGGCGGCGCGAAGAACCACATGCTCGTCCTCCCGGACGCCGACCTGGACGCGGCCGCCGACGCGGCGGTCTCGGCGGCGTACGGCTCCGCCGGCGAGCGCTGCATGGCGATTTCCGCCGTCGTCGCGGTCGGCGCGATCGGTGACGAACTGGTCGCGAAGATCCGCGAACGCGCCGAGAAGATCACGATCGGCCCCGGCAACGACCCCGCCTCCGAGATGGGCCCCCTGATCACGGCCGCCCACCGCGACAAGGTCGCCTCCTACGTCACGGGCGCCGCCGCCCAGGGCGCGGAGGTCGTCCTGGACGGCACCGGCCACACGGTCGAGGGCTTCGAAGACGGCCACTGGATCGGCCTCTCCCTCCTGGACAAGGTCTCCACCGACTCCGACGCGTACCGGGACGAGATCTTCGGCCCGGTGCTGTGCGTGCTCCGCGTGGACACGTACGAGGACGGCGTCGCCCTCATGAACGCCTCCCCGTTCGGCAACGGCACCGCGATCTTCACCCGCGACGGCGGCGCGGCCCGCCGCTTCCAGCTGGAGGTCGAGGCCGGCATGGTCGGCGTCAACGTCCCGATCCCGGTCCCCGTGGGCTACCACTCCTTCGGCGGCTGGAAGGACTCGCTCTTCGGCGACCACCACATCTACGGCAACGACGGCGTGCACTTCTACACGCGCGGCAAGGTCGTCACCACCCGCTGGCCCGACCCGGCCGACGCCCCCGCCGGCGTCGACCTCGGCTTCCCGCGCAACCACTGAGGGCCGCCCCCTCCGCCGTTCTCACCGGTCCCCGTCCGCACCTCGGTGTCGGCGGGGGCCGGTGTGTCGGCGGCCCGCATCGCCCGGCGAAAAGCGGATGCCGGGCCACCGCGCCGCCCGGCATCCTGGGGCCCATGAACACCCCGGCCCTCCCGCCCCGTTACGAGATCCGCGCCCGGCAGACAGCCACCACCGTCACCGTCTACCAGGCGTACCGCCCCGCCATCGGGCTGCCCGCCGCACGCGACGGGCGGTTCCCCGAAGCCTGGAAGCGGGACCGGATGACCTGGATCAAGCCCAGCTTCCTGTGGATGATGTACCGCTGCGGCTGGGGCACGAAGGAGGGGCAGGAGGTCGTCCTCGCCGTCGAGATCGACCGGAACGGCCTGGAATGGGCCCTCGCGCACGCCGAACTCTCCCACTACGTACGCGCTGTGCACCCCGACGCCGCGTCCTGGAAGCGCAGCCTGCGCACCGCCCCCGCCCGGGTCCAGTGGGACCCCGAACGCGACCTCGACCTGAACCCGCTGCCGTACCGCTCCCTCCAGCTCGGGCTGAGCGGTGAGGCCGCCCGGCGGTACGCGGACGAGTGGACCGTGTCCGTCCGCGACGTCACCCCGCTCGCACGCGAGGTCCACGCTGCAGTCCGGGCGGGGGAGCGCGAGCGGGCCGCGGCCCTGCTGCCGGTGGAGACGCCGCTCGACCTGGCCGCGCCCCGGCCGGTGCGGGGCGCTTCCCCGGTGCCGGAGATGTGACTTTCGGCAGTGCCGGAAGGTTCCCGGTCTCCGTAGCCTCTCCCTCGTGAACAGCTTCTTCCCCAGGAACAGGACCGCTCGTGGGCCCGGCCCCAGGTGGGCGGACCCGGGTGGCCTGCTGGTGCCCGCCGCGGCGGCCTTCGGCGCGCTGAGTCTGGTCGGCTGGTGGTGGGGCCTGCCGACCGCGATCGCCGCGTTCGTCGCGGGGCGGGGCCCCGGGCGCGGCCGCACCGTCGTCCTGGTCCTGGCCGGGACGCTCGTGGCCGGGGCGGTGGCGGTGGCGGTGGCGCCGTCCCTGCTCGCTCTCGGGACGCAGTTCGTGGCGGTGGTCGTCCTCGCCGTGCTCGTGCCCTGGTTCGTGGGACGGTTCTCACGTCAGTACCGGGAGTTGGTCCGGGCCGGCTGGGAGAGGGCCGAACAGCTGGAGCGGGAGAAGCAGCTGGTCGCCGAGCAGGCGAGGCTGCTGGAGCGGGCCAGGATCGCCCGGGACATGCATGACGTGCTGGGCCACGACCTCAGCCTGATCGCCCTGTCGGCCGGGGCCCTGAAACTGGCGCCCGGCCTGGACGAGCGGCACCGGCAGGCCGCCCAGGACATCCGGGGCAGGGCCGGCGCGGCGGTGGAGCGGCTCGGCGAGGTGATCGGCGTCCTCCGCGAGGAGAGCGAGGGCCCGCCGGAGGGGCCGCGGGACTCCGACATCGCCCGGCTCGTCGGCGACGCGGCCGCCTCCGGGCTCGACGTCGAACTGACGGTGGCCGGAGAGGCGTCGGCGGGTCTTCCGCCCGCCGTCGAACGCGCCGCGCACCGGGTCGTGCAGGAAGGCCTGACCAACGCGGCCAAGCACGCGCCGGGCCGGTCCGTGAGCGTCGAGCTCTCGCACACGGAGACCGAGACCCGGGTGGTGGTCCGCGACGGAGATCCGGCGACACCGCCCGGGACCCCGGGCGAACTGCCTGCCGGGTGCGGGGGCCGAGGACTGGCCGGGCACGGGGAGCGCGGACTGGCCGGGCACGGGGGCCGAGGGCTCGCCGGGTTCGGGGAGCGCGGACTGGCCGGGGATGGGGAGCGCGGACTGGGCGGGGAGGGGGGCCGAGGACGTGCCGGGCCGGGGGGCCGAGAACGTGCCGGGTTCGGGGAGCGTGGACTGGCCGGGCACGAGTGCCGAGGACGTTCCGGGTTCGGGGAACATGGATGTGCCGGACACGAGAGCGGGGGGCTCGCCGGGCATGGGGGGCGAGGCCTCATCGGGCTGGACGAGCGCGTCCGGCTCGTCGGCGGCACCCTTGACCACGGCCCCCGGGACGGCGGCTTCACCGTCGACGCCCGGCTGCCCCACCACGCCCCCGCCCAGCCCGCGCCCCGGCCTACCGCCGCCGGGGTGAGCCCCGCGCCGGCCGGCTACCGCCGGGCGCGGCGGCGGGTCCGCCGCACCCTGCTCACCGCGCTGGCGGTGCCGCTGGCAGCGGGCGCGGTGGGGCTCGCCGGGGTCGGGATGTGGGAGACGGTGGCCGCGGCCCGGTCCGTCCTCGACCCGCGCGACTACGCGCGGATGCGAGTGGGGCAGGATCGGTCCGACATACGGAAGGTGCTGCCGGACCGGCAGTCGGCGGAGCGGCCGGCGGGCGCCGGGCCGGAGGAACGAGGGGTGACGTGCGAGTTCTACGCGATGACGGCCGACCGCTTCGACGACCGGTCCGGAGACGCGTACCGGCTCTGCTTCCGGGACGGCAGGCTGGTCTCCCGCGACGCGCTGACACCGTGAGCGCCCGATGAGCCGCCCGGAGGCGGCACGGGCGTCGGACACGGCTCCGGCGGACGCGGTCCGGGCGGACGCGGCCCCGGCGAACGCCACGGGGGCGGCGAACACGATCCCGGCGAACGAGGCCCGGGCGGTGAACACGGCCCCGGCGAACGCGACCGGCGCGGCGGACCCGACCCCCGCGCGCCCGACCCCCGCGCGCCCGACCCCCGCGCGCCCGACCCCCGCGCGCCCGACCCCCGCGCGCCCGACCCGGGCGGCGCACACGACCCCGGCGGACACGCCCCCGGCCGGGACGATCCGGGTCCTCGTCGCCGACGACGAGCCCATGATCCGGGCCGGCGTCCGCGCCGTCCTCGCCACCGACCCGGGCATCGAGGTCGTCGCCGAGGCGGCCGACGGGCACGAGGCGGTGGAGCTGGCCCGGGCGTACCGCCCGCACGTGGCCGTCCTCGACGTACGGATGCCGGGGGCCAACGGGATCGACGCCGCGGCCGAGATCCGCCGCACCCTGCCCGCCACCGGCGTCGTCATGCTGACCACGTTCGGCGAGGACGACTACATCCTGCGGGCGCTGGGCTGCGGGGCCGCCGGATTCCTGATCAAGTCCGGCGAGCCCGAGGAACTCGTCGCCGGAGTGCGGGCCGTGGCCGAAGGCGCCGCCTATCTGTCACCGAAAGTCGCCGCCCGCGTGGTGGCGCACCTCGCGTCCACCGGGGCCGGGGCCCTGGCCGGCCGGCGGGACGCGGCCCGGGAGCGGGTCGCCGGGCTGACGCCCAGGGAGCGCGAAGTGCTGTCGCACCTCGGCGGCGGGCTGTCCAACGGGCAGATCGCCCGGCGGCTGCACCTGGTCGAAGGCACGGTCAAGGCGCACGTCAGCTCCGTCCTGGCCCGCCTCGGCGTCGACAACCGGGCCGCGGCCGCCGTCGTCGCCCACGAGGCCGGGATCCTGCCCCCACCCCCACCCCCACCGCCGGAGCAGCGCTGAGACGAGCAGCTCGGCCGGGCGGCCCAGCACGAGGAGCACCGAGGCGACGACCGCCCCGCCGAGCAGGACGCCGGCGATCACGTCGTGCGGGTAGTGGACGCCCACCAGGACCCGCAGCAGTGCCGCCGCCACGGCCAACGGCAGCGTCACGGCGGCGAGCCGGGGCCGCCGCACCGCCAACCCGACCGCGAGGGCGGCGGCCAGGGTGGCGTGGTTGCTCGGGAACGACCAGTCGCCCGGCTCGGGGCACGCGGCGACCGCCCGGGCGCCGTCCAGCGCCCGGCACGGCCGCTCCTCGTCGACGATCAGCTTCAGCGCCTCGCTGACGGCGTACGCCACGACCGTCCCGGCGCCGACGAGTACGGCCCCCGCCACCGCGCCCGTGTCCCTCCGGCGTACCGCCGTCCAGCAGACCGCGAGCAGCAGCAGACCGAGAACGATCAGCGTGGCCTCCGAGGACAGCTCCAGGAGGTGCCCCAGCCACCCCGGACCGTCCCCGACCGCCCCCGTCAGCGACCGGTAGAGGGATACGGAAGCGCCCTGCGTGACCTCGGTCGGCCCGGGCCGCCCCAGGCCCCCGGGCGACAGCATCCCGATCACGGCCGCCGCCGACGCCAGCAGTGCGGCCGACCCGAACAGCCGGACGGGCCAGTGGTGTTGATGTGTGTGCTTTGCCATGCTGCGAATGTACGAAGGCACCACGGCCCGGCGCGGCGGCCGAACGGCAGGAGCGGCCCCCGACGAAGGTCAGGGTTGACGCCCGGGAGCGCCCCAGCCGTATCCCGACCCCGTACGAGGTGTCCTACTCCCGCGCGGCACTGTCCCCGAACTCCCACGTCAGCATCGTGAACCCGCCGTCGTCCCCCGCCCCCGCCGACCGGTATGTCGCGAGCGCCGCCTCGTTGCCGTCCTCCACGCCGACCCACAGGTCGTAGCACCCCCGCTCCCGGGCGATGTCCACGAGCGCGAGCGTCAGGGCCCTGCCGATGCCCCGGCGTCGGAACGGTTCGTCGACGGCGAGTTCGTACAGGCACATCTCCGTGCCCTTGTCGGGGTGCAGCATCTCGATGCCCGTGGCGAAGCCGGCCGGGACGCCGTCCACGTACGCGATCAGCAGCACATGACCGTCCGCCGCGAGGAAGCGGGCGGCCCACTTCTCACGGGGCGGTGCGTCGTAGAGGTGGCCGGCGGCCAGGAGTTCCCTGACGGTCGTAGCGCGGCGAATGTCCACAATGGCCTCCCGGGGAAAGGGGTCTGAAGGCATTCTGTACCGCGTCCGGAGTACGGCGGGGGCGCACCGTACCTCTCAGGGAGGCCGCCCGCCTCCCCCCGGCGGCACGCATCCGGCTTGCGTCCTCCGCTTAGGGTCGAGGGATGGAGACCCCTACTGCTCGATGGCGGCGCCTGCTGCCCCGTACACCTGGCCGGTGGGCCGCGGTCGGCGCCGCGCTCGCCGTGCTCGTGGGCGGCGGCACCTGGACCGCCGTCGCGGACGACGGCACGCCCGCCGTGCAGCGCGAGGACCGGACGCTGCGCATGGACGGTGTGCCGATCGACACCTCGTACTTCCACGCCGAAGGCTCCGGCAAGCGGCCCGCCGTGCTCATCGGACACGGCTTCGGCGGCAGCAAGAACGACGTACGGGCCCAGGCCGAGAAGCTGGCCGCCGACGGGTACGCCGTGCTGACCTGGTCGGCGCGCGGCTTCGGCAAGTCCGGCGGGGAGATCTCCCTCAACGACCCGGACCACGAGGTCAGGGACGTCTCGCGGCTCATCGACTGGCTCGCCGAGCGGCCCGAAGTGGAGCTCGACAAGAAGGGCGACCCCCGGGTCGGGCTCACCGGCGCCTCCTACGGCGGGGCCGTCTCCCTGCTCGCCGCCGGCCACGACGAGCGGGTCGACGCCATCGCGCCCGTGATCACCTACTGGAACCTCGCCGACGCCCTCTTCCCCGACGGGGTCTTCAAGAAGCTCTGGGCCGGGATCTTCATCACCACCGGCGGCGGCTGCGAGAAGTTCGAGAAGCGGCTCTGCGAGATGTACGAGCGGGTCGCCGTCAGCGGCAAGCCCGACGCCGAGGCGATCGACCTCCTCACCGAGCGTTCGCCGTCCGCCGTCGCCGACCGCATCAAGGTCCCCTCGCTCCTCCTCCAGGGGCAGTCCGACTCCCTCTTCCCGCTCGGCCAGGCCGACGCCATGCAGAAGGCCATCAGCGCCAACGGCGCCCCCGTCTCCGTCGACTGGATCGCGGGCGGGCACGACGGCGGCGACAACGAGACCGGGCGGGTCGAGGGCCGGGTCGGCTCCTGGTTCGACCGCTACCTCAAGGAGGACACCGGCGCCGGCACCGGGCCCGCCTTCCGCGTCACCCGTACCGGAGGCGTCGACTCCACCGACGGCGCCGCCCTCCTGCGCGGCGCGAGCGGCGACACCTACCCGGGGCTGCGCGCCGGCGGCCGGGACATCGCGCTCGGCGGCGGGACGAAGACCTTCCGCAACCCCGCGGGGTCCTCGCCGCCCGCCATCTCCGCCGTCCCCGGCGTCGGCGGCGGACTCGCCCAGCTCTCCTCCCTCGGCGTCGGGCTCTCGCTCGACTTCCCCGGACAGTTCGCCCGCTTCGAGTCCGCCCCGCTGGACACCTCCGTACGCGTCACCGGCACGCCCACCGTGAAGGTGAACGTGAAGGCCGACGGCGACCGGGACGCGGTGCTCTTCGGCAAGGTGTACGACGTGTCGCCGGACGGCAGGCAGCAGGTGCTGCCCCACCAGCTCGTCGCCCCCTACCGCATCACCCCTGACCAGCAGGGCAAGCCGGTCGAGCTGGCGCTGCCCGCCGTGGACCACGAGTTCGACGCCGGACACCGGATGCGGCTGGTGTTCTCCGCGACCGACCTCGGCTACGCGTCCCCGGCCGAGCCCGCCACGTACACCGTCACCGCCGACGGACCGCTGACCGTCCCCACCGCGCCCGCCGTGAAGACCGCGGCGGCCACCCTCCCGTGGTGGACCTGGGGCCTCCCGGCCGCCGCCCTCGTCATCGCGGCCGGTCTGCTGCTCACCGCCCGCCGCCGGACCGCGACACCCGCGCCGGACCCGGCGCTCACCGACGTACCGCTCCAGATCACCGGACTCTCCAAGAAGTACGCCAAGTCCGTCGACCGGTACGCCGTGCGCGAGCTGTCCTTCCGCGTCGAGAAGGGCCAGGTCCTCGGGCTGCTCGGGCCCAACGGCGCGGGCAAGACGACCACCCTGCGCATGCTCATGGGACTCATCAGCCCCGACGAGGGCGAGATCCGCGTCTTCGGGCAGGCGATCCGGCCCGGCGCGCCGGTGCTGTCCCGGGTCGGGGCGTTCGTGGAGGGGGCCGGATTCCTGCCCCACCTCTCCGGGCGCGCCAACCTCGATCTGTACTGGCAGGCCACCGGCCGGCCCGCCGAGGACGCGCACATCGAGGAGGCCCTGGAGATCGCGGGCCTCGGCGACGCGCTCGCCCGTGCCGTACGGACGTACTCCCAGGGCATGCGGCAGCGGCTCGCCATCGCCCAGGCCATGCTCGGCATGCCGGACCTCCTCATCCTCGACGAGCCGACCAACGGGCTCGACCCGCCGCAGATCCGCGAGATGCGGGACGTGATGATCCGGTACGCGGCCGGCGGCCGGACCGTCATCGTCTCCAGCCACCTCCTCTCCGAGGTCGAACAGTCCTGCACGCACCTGGTCGTCATGGACCGGGGCCGGCTCGTCCAGGCTGGTCCGGTCGCCGAGATCACCGGTTCCGGCGACATGATCCTGGTGACCACGGCGGACGAGGTGTCCGAGCCCCTGGCGGAGAAGGTGGCCGCCCTGCCGGGCATCGGCTCCGCCGTCCGCACCGACGACGGGCGCGGACTCCTCGTCCGCCTCGACGGGGCTACCACCTCCCGGCTGGTCACCGATCTCGTCCGGCTCGACGTCCCGGTCACCGGCGTCGGACCGCACCGCCGCCTGGAGGACGCCTTCCTCACCCTCATCTCCGGAGGAGCAGCATGAGCGCCCCCGTCCAGCCCCCCGAGGCCCGGGTGGAGACCGAACACCCGGAGGCCCCCGGCTACCGCGCCGGGCGCACCCTTCCCCTCCGCGTCGAGGCCATGCGGCAGCTGCGCAGACGGCGCACCCTGCTGATGGGCGGAATCCTCGCCGCCCTCCCCTTCATCCTGATCATCGCCTTCGCGATCGGCGGCACGCCGGACGGCGAGGACGGCGGAGGAGGCGGGGGCGGCCGGGGCGGCGGCCGGATCAACCTGATGGACGTGGCGACCGAGTCCGCCGCGAACTTCGCCGCCACCTCGCTGTTCGTCTCGGCCGGATTCCTGCTGGTGGTGCCGGTGGCCCTGTTCTGCGGGGACACCGTCGCCTCCGAGGCGAGCTGGTCCTCGCTGCGCTATCTGCTCGCCGCGCCCGTGCCGCGCGTCCGGCTGCTCTGGTCCAAGCTCGTCGTCGCCCTCGGCTTCAGCCTGGCCGCGATGGTGCTGCTGCCGCTCGTCGCCCTGGTGGCGGGCACGGCTGCCTACGGATGGGGGCCGCTGAAGCTGCCCACCGGGGGAGCGCTGTCCGCCGGGGACACGGTGCCCCGCCTCGCGATCGTCGTGGCGTTCATCTTCGTCTCCCAACTGGTCACCGCGGGCCTGGCGTTCTGGCTGTCCACGAAGACGGACGCCCCGCTCGGCGCGGTCGGCGGCGCGGTGGGCCTCACCATCGTCGGCAATGTGCTCGACGCGGTCACCGCGCTCGGCTCCTGGCGCGACTTCCTGCCCGCGCACTGGCAGTTCGCCTGGGCCGACGCTCTCCAGCCGCAGTTGGAGTGGGGCGGCATGATCAAGGGCACGGCCGTATCGGTGACCTATGCCCTGATCCTGTTCGCGCTGGCCTTCCGCGGGTTCAGTCGTAAGGACATCGTGTCCTGAACCTGATGTTCCGCCGGTTTACGGCCGCTTCCTGTCCGCTGTTGCCGCATCGAGATGGTTCCGCAACGCTTTCGTCGACTCCGGTGGGCGACCCCGTACGTCACATTCACAGATGTCGAGGACATCGTGACGACGTGGGGGTTACACATGCAGCAGGCAGGCCGGCGACACGAGAAGCGGGCGGAAGGCAGCAGGACGGAAGGCTGGGCAGGTGTCCGGGCGGGGGGCCGGGCGGGCGCCACGGCCCTCCTTCTGGCGGGGGCCATGGTCCTCACCGCGTGCGGCAGCGGCGACAGCGCCTCGGGCGACCGGCGCGCCGTGAATTCGGATACCCGCAAGGGTCAGGGATCGACCGGCGGCGGGCAGCCCGCGCCCGACGGGGCGGCGCCTGACGGGGCGGCGCCCGAGAAGGGGCGGTCGGCCGCACCGACGGGCGAGTCCGGGGACGTGGCCAGGCTGGACGTCCCGGCGCCCGACTACCTCTCCACCTTCGCCCTGGACGTGGACACCGCCAGTTACGGCTACGCGCGCCGCACTCTCGGCGACGGCAGGCTGCCCTCTCCCGAGGAGGTACGCCCCGAGGAGTTCGTCAACAGCTTCCGCCAGGGGTACGAACGGCCGAAGGGCCCCGGCTTCTCGGTGAACGTCGACGGGGCGCGCATCGGCTCCGGGAAGGGCGGGGGTGGTGGAACCGGAGCCTCCGACTGGTCGCTGCTCCGCGTCGGCCTGGCCACCGAGGCCGCCCCGTCGACCGCCGAACGGCCGCCCGCGGCCCTCACGTTCGTCGTCGACATCTCGGGGTCCATGGCCGAGACCGGCCGCCTGGACCTGGTCAGGAAGTCGCTGACCATCCTCACCGACGAACTGCGCGACGACGACTCCATCTCCCTGGTCACCTTCAGCGACGAGGCCGAGACCCGGCTGCCGATGACCCGGATCAAGGACAACCGGAACCGGATCAAGGACGTGGTGGGGGAGATGCGGCCGGACCAGTCCACCAACGTCGAGGCGGGCATCACCCGCGGCTACGAGGAGTCGGTCGAGGGCCACCGCAAGGGCGCCACCAACCGGGTCGTGCTCCTCTCCGACGCACTGGCCAACACCGGCGACACGGAGGCCGACGGGATCCTGGAGAAGATCGACTCCACCCGCCGGGAGTACGGCATCACCCTCTTCGGCGTCGGCGTCGGCAGCGACTACGGCGACGCGTTCATGGAGCAGCTCACCAACAAGGGCGACGGGAACACCACGTACGTCGGTGACGAGGCGCAGGCCCGCAAGGTCTTCGTCGACCAACTGCCCGCCCACCTGGAGATCCGGGCCCGCGACGCCAAGGCCCAGGTGGCGTTCGACCGGAAGACCGTGAAGCAGTTCCGGCTGATCGGCTACGAGAACCGCAAGGTCGCCGACGAGGACTTCCGCGACGACAGCGTCGACGGCGGCGAGGTGGGCCCCGGCCACACGGTGACCGCTCTGTACGCCGTACGGCTGCGCGAGGGCGCCTCCGGCACCGTGGCCAAGGCCACCGTGCGCTGGCTCGACCCCAAGACCCGCGAGGCCCAGGAGGAGACCGGGACCGCGACGACCGGGGCGATCGACGGATCGCTGTGGGGCGGTGCGGGCGAACGACTCCAAGTGGCCGCCGTTGCAGCCTACTTCGCCGACCACCTGCGGGGTGGCGACCTGCCGGGCGCACCCCGTCTCGGTGAACTCGCTTCGCGGGCAGCCGGGTTGGCGGAGGCGACGGAGGACAGCTCCGTCACGAAGCTGGCCAAGGCCATCGGGCAGGCGGACCGGATCGAGCGGGGATCCGGAACGGACGACGAGCCGGAACCGGGCGAGGGCGAGATCGGCTGAGGCGAAGCGGCCGGGCGCCCGAGGGGCCGGGTGCCCGAGGGGCCGGGCGGGACGTGTGTGCTGGGCGCCCGATGGGCCGGGCGGGACGTGTGTGCTGGGTGGTCGGCTCGGCTCGCCCGGTCAGCTCGGCCTGGGCGGCTCGCTCGGCCTGGGCAGCCAGCTCGGCTCGCTCGGCCAGCCCGGGCCGTCGGGGCTGCCGGGCTGCCGGGGCCGCCGGGCCACCGCGGCCGAAGCTCGTTGCACGGTCATGCGAAAGTGGGTCCGGTGAAACGCCGTTCCGGGTCATGATGTCCGCCATGACCTCCCTCTTCCTCGTGCTCGCCACGATCGTCAACGGCCTCTACGCGGGCTTCATGCTGACCTTCCTGATCGCGATCATGCCCGGTCTCGCCGCCCTGACGGACGAGCAGTTCACGGCGGCCATGCGCCGCTTCAACGAGAAGGTCCCCGGCCCGGTCTTCCTGGTCCTGTTCCTCGGCGTCGTCGCGCTGCCCGCCGCCGCGTTCTTCACCGGCCTGGGCCAGCACGGCGAGGCGGCGGGGCCCGCCATCCTGGGGGCGCTGATCTGCGGGGTCGCCGGGCACCTGGTGACCGTGGTCGGGAACATCCCGCTCAACAACGCCCTCGCCGCCTCCGAGGGCGGCGACGACCGTGCGGCCCGCGCGGCCTTCGAATCCCGCTGGAACACCCTCCACCAGGTGCGCACCGCGTTCGCGCTGGTGGCGTGCGTCCTGCTGGCCGTCGCGCTGTAGGGAGGGCCAGGGGCCTCTCGTGCGCGGAGGTTACCGGTCTCCCGACTCTGACTCCGACTCCGCCGCCGCCCGCTGCGGGTGGCGGGGGCCGAGCAGCACCACGAGAGCGGCCGCGCCGGGCACGGGCGCGTCGACCCGCTGCCAGCCGGCCCGCTCGTACAGGCGCAGCGCCGCATCGGCCTGCACGGAGGTCAGCAGCCAGCAACGGCCGTCCGGGGCGGGCCCCGTCACCGCGTGCAGCAGCGCCGCGCCGAGCCCCGCACCGTGCGCCTCCGGCGCCACCGCCAGCTCGTTCACCTCCAGCGCACCACAGAGCCACGCCCGCGTCCGCCCGGGCCCGAGCGCCTCGGCGACCTGTCCGTAGCTGCGGTCGGCCGGAAAGACCTCCGGGGTGATCCAGGCCGTGGCGAAACCCGCTACCGTCCCCCCGGCCGTCGCCACCGCCGCCGTGAAACCGGGCCGGAGCGCATCCCGTGCGAGCCGCTCCGCATAGCTGTCGGCCTGCGCCGGATCCTCGTTCCAGGGCGGGGCCGCGAACGCCCGCGCGTACACGTCGCGGATCCCGTCGGCGTACCGGTTCAGCTCCTCGGCCGCCACCGTGCGCACCTCGGCCGTCATCGCACCGTCCCTCGGATCTCGTCGGCCATCCATCGGCGGATCACCGGGGCTCCATCGGCGCGGCGAGGAAACCCTGACCACCTGCCCTGATCATCCCCCTCCTCGCCCTCACCCCCTCACCCTCCTCATCCGCATCGTCCGGCTCCTCCCCCTCGCCTCCGGCGGCGAGGGGGAGGAGCCGGACGAGCCGGGGTCACACGTTGGGCACCTTGAGCCGGTCCCAACTGCTCTTGCCGGGAATGCCGTCCGCGTCGCCGCCCGTGTAGCCCAGCTTGCGCTGCCAGGCGGCGTACGACTTCCGGTCGGCCTCGGACCAGGCCGGGCCGGGACCCACCGCGTACCGGCCGCAGCCCTCGGACACCAGACGTTTGCCCATCGCCGTGACGACCGCGCTGTTACGGCCGACCTTGAAGAACGCGGCCCCGGGGAACGGTTCGTACGTCGGTTTCGGCGGCGGATCGGAGGGCCCGTCCGGGGAACCGCCCAGCCGCTTGGCGATCCGCGAGCGCATCGAGTTCATGGTGAACCCGCGCGGATCGACCTTGCCCGGCTGCCACTCCAGGTGCCCGATCACCGACCGCTGCGACCAGCCGTGCGCCCGGCAGACGGCGGCGGCGGCCCGCTCGATCGCCAGCAGTTGGGCCGCCGGCCAAGGATCTTTGCCGTCACCGAGGTTGACGCATTCGAAGCCGTAGAAATGCCGGTTGCCGTCGGTGTTGGCCTCGTTGTCCGGGGGCAGCGCCTTCTCCGCGACGACGGCGCGCAGGACGTCGTCGTCGCCGAGCCCGGCGTGGTTGGCCCGGCCGTTCCCCACGAGGTGGACGGACCCGTCCTTGGCGATGACCCCGTGGCAGAGCGGGCCGGGCAGGGCGGAGTGGCCGTTGTAGCAGAGTTCGACCGAGGAGGCGGTGCCCGAGGTGACGGTGTGATGGATCATCACGCCGTGCGTCGGGCCCCAGGGTCCCTTGTGGTTCCGGTTGTTGGTACGCCAGCTCCGGTGTTCGACGACGTGGAGACCTTCGTCGCGGAGGGCTTTGAGCAGCCTGGATGCAGACAGCGGCGTCGCCATCGCGGCGCTCCTTTCCCTGACGGTGCGTAGTTCACGCGGGTTCTTCGGTGTGGGGTCGGCGGGACCGGCGGGCGGGCGGCGGCGCGGAGCCGCGCACGCCCGCCGGGTGACGGGACGGTCGGGAGCGCCCTGCGGCGGGATTCCGCCTTCGGGCCCACCTGATCGATTTGCCCGCTCTCATGCCCCGCCGAACGTCCCGCCGGACGGAAGGTTGCGCCGTGCCCGAACTCCCGCCCGGGTACGTCCGAACTCCTGCACGATGCGCACAGCGTCGAGACGCCCGCCACGGTGCCCGCACCGGCGTCGAGACGCTTGCCACCGGCCCTGCCCCGGTGCCCGCACCGGCGTCGAGACGCTCGCCACCGGCCCCGCCCCGCCCGCACCAGTGCCCAGACGCTCGCCACCGGCCCCGCCCCGCTGTACTCCCGCTGTCGTATGCGGCCCGGCCTCCCGCCTCCTACCGTGAGGGGGTGATGACCTTCGACCGCCTGGCCGCCCGTGCGCGGGCTCTGCCGCCGATCGTCGCGGATCTGCTGGTGGTGGCGGTGGTGGGGGTGCTGACCACCGCCGACGCGGCCGTCAACGAGCCCGGCTACCGGCAGGCGGACGCGCTGACCTGGGCTCTCCTCGCGGTCTCGCTGGCGGCGCTCGCCTGCCGCCGCCGTTGGCCCGTTCCGGTGGTCTGTGTGACCGGGGCCGCCTGTGCCGGGTGGGCGCTGCACGGGCACATCGGCGAACTGCTGAACCTCCCGGTGATCGTGGCGCTCTACACGGTGGCGGTGCTGGGCGACCGCCGGCGCACCCTGTGGACCGGGGTGATCGCCGCGACGGTCTCGGGCGCGGTGGCGCTGAAGATCGGCCGGGACGTGGTCAACCCGCAGGGGCTGCCCGTCCTGGAGATGGTCTGGCCGCTCGTCCCCCTCCTCCTGGGCGAGGTGGTGCGCACCCGGCGGGAACTGCTCGCGGAGTACGCGGCGCGCGCCGCGAGGGCCGAGGAGGACCGCGAGCGGGAGGCCGCCCGCCGGGTCCGCCAGGAGCGGGCACGGGTCGCCCGGGAGATCCACGACATCCTCGCGCACACGGTGAGCGCGATGACCGTGCAGGCCGGGGTCGCCCTCGACGCGCTGGACGCCGCGCCGGAGGTGTCGCGGCAGGCGATGACCCAGGTGCGCGCCTCCGGCAAGGAAGCCGTCCGGGAGCTGCGCGCCACGCTGTCCGTCCTGCGCGCGACGGAGTCCACGGCGCCGGCGCCCCGCCTCGACCAGCTGGACGAACTGGTCGCGGGGGTCGAGGCGGGCGGCGTGAGGGTCAGCCTGCGGCGGGAGACGGGGGGCGCCGCCCTGCCGGCGGTCGTCGAGGCCACGGCGTACCGGATCGTGCAGGAGGCGCTGACCAACGTGGTGAAGCACTCCGCGGCGCTCCACGCCGCGGTGTCGGTGACCCGCGACGCCACCCGGCTGACTGTCGAGGTCGTGGACGACGGCCCCCCGGCGCCACCGCACGCCGGCCCGCCCGCAGACCGGGGCTTCGGCCTGATCGGCATGCGGGAGCGAGCGGTCGCGGTGGGCGGCGACGTCACGTACGGTCCGGTGCCGGGCGGCGGATTCCGCGTCCGCGCCGAACTGCCGACAGAGGGAGCGGCCTCATGAACGTGACGCCGTACGGAACCCGGGGAGCGGCCGCGTGAGCGAACGGGTGGAGAGCGCGGCGTGGCCGCCGGGGATCGTCCGCGTGGTCCTCGCCGACGACCAGACCGTCGTACGGGCCGGGTTCCGCGCCCTGCTCGACCTCACCGACGACCTGGTCGTGGTCGCGGAGGCCGCCGACGGGGCCCGGGCCGTCGAGGCGGTCCGGACGACCCGCCCGGACGTCGTGCTGATGGACGTCCGGATGCCCGGCGTCGACGGCCTGGAGGCCACCCGCCGGATCGCCCAGGACCGCTCCCTCGACCGGGTCCGTGTCGTCATGCTCACCACGTACCAGGTCGACGCGTACGTCTTTGAAGCACTCCGGCACGGTGCGGCGGGCTTTCTGCTGAAGGACATCGAGCCGGACGACCTGCGCGCCGCGATCCGCACGGTCGCGGCGGGCCGGAGTCTGCTCGCCCCCGCCGTGACCCGTCAGGTGATCGAGGAGTTCGCCCGGCTGAAGGCCCCCGAGGCCGTGGGCGCCGAACGGCTCGCCGTGCTCACCGGCCGGGAGCGTGAGGTGATGGCGCTCGTCGCCGCCGGGCTGTCCAACGAGGAGATCGGCAAGGCGCTGATCATGAGCCCGCTGACCGCGAAGACCCATGTCAGCCGGACCATGACGAAGCTCGGCGCCCGCGACCGGGCCCAGCTGGTGGTCCTCGCCTACGAAACGGGCCTGGTCAGGGCGGGAGAACCCTAGGCCCGGACCTAAGGGGTGTCCGATCGGACGATCTCCTGGGGCTTGCCGGTCACGCCCGGCGGCCGGCGCAGGAGCCGGCGCAGAAGGCGTGTGTACGCTCCCCGGCGCGCCGGGTGCGCCACCGCGCCCGTGCACGCCCGTTCGGCGCGGTCCAGGCTGTCCTCCAGCAAGGCGTCGTGGAGCGGGCGCCAGACGAGAGGCCAGGTGAGCCGGGCCGGGCCACCGGTGTTCATGGCGAGGGTGTGGCGCAGGACCGTGCGCTCCTCGTCGACGGGCAGGACGACGTACTCGTGGAACCCGTGGAATCCGCGAGGCCCGCTGAAGGCGAAGCGCACCCAAGTGGAGGGGACGTACGTGGTGACGGTGTACCGGACGGGCCCGTGGCCGCCCGCCGCGCCGGGCGCCAGCGGGCGGTCGAGCCTCATCGGCGGCCAACTCCGGTGGGGCCACAGACCGTCCCCGTCCCCGCCGCTCGACAGGGTGTCCAGCAGGGCCCCCACCTCGCCGCTCCTCGCGACCAGCAGGCGCTCGTGCACGTTGTAGACGCCCATGCGTCCCTCCCCGAAACCCTAGTAGAGAAGGCTCTCTAATATTGTGGAGAGTACTCTCTGATTCATGGCCAGACCACCCCGGTTCGACACCGACCAGTTTCTCGACGCCGCCGTGCGACTGGCCGCCGCCTCGGGCCCGGCCGGGGTGACCATGTCCGCCGTCGCCCAAGGGGTCGGAGCCCCGAGCGGTTCCGTGTACCACCGCTTCCCGGGACGGACCGCCCTGCTCGCCCAGGTGTGGCTGCGCACGGTCGAGCGCTTCCAGGAGGGCTACTTCGCGGCCATCGGCGCCGAGGGCGACGCGTGGAGCGCCGGTCGCGCGGCGGCACGCCACGTCATCGCCTGGAGCCGCGCCCACCCGAACGAAGCCGCCCTCCTCCTCTACGGCGCCGAGGATTTCGGGCGCGCCGACTGGTCCGAGGAGCATGTCCACCGCGCGGACCGCGGCAACCGACGGGTACGCGCGACCCTCGACTCCCTCGCCAGGGGCCTTGGCGCGGAAGGGGCCCGAGCCCGGGAACGTGTCACCCTCGCCGTGGTCGACCTGCCGCTCTCGGTGGTCCGCCGCCACCTCCGGGCCGGCCTGCCCCTTCCCGCCCATGCCGAGGACCTCGCGGAGGAGTGCACCGCCGCACTCCTCGGCCCTCCCGCCGGCCCGGCATCCCCGCCGGGCTGCCCGGGCGCCGGCTGACCCCTTCCGCGAACGCGCGGGGCGGCACCAGAGGTGCCGCGCGCGGGGCGGCACCAGAAGTGCCCTACTCCGACGGGAGCAGGCAGCGACTTCCTGCGGAGGATTCGCCACCGGCCCCCCGCTCGTAGCGTCGACCGCATGATCCAGGCAACGGAACTCACCAAACGCTACGGCGGGCGAACCGCCGTCGACCGGCTGTCGTTCACGGTCCGGCCGGGCCGGGTGACCGGATTCCTCGGCCCGAACGGCGCCGGGAAATCGACCACCATGCGCCTGATCCTGGGCCTCGACTCCGCGAGCGCGGGGCGCGTCACCGTGGGCGGCAAGGCCTACGCGGACCTGCCCGTACCGCTACGGGCGGTCGGCTCCCTGCTCGACGCCAAGGGCGTCCATGGCGGCCGGTCCGCCTACCACCATCTGGCCGGACTCGCCGCGAGCAACGGCATCCCGCGCCGCCGCGTGGAGGAGGTGCTCGACCTGGTCGGCCTCCCCGCGGAGACGGCCCGCAGGCGCACCAAGGGCTTCTCGCTCGGCATGGGCCAGCGGCTGGGCATCGCGGCGGCACTGATCGGGGACCCGGAGGTCCTGATCCTCGACGAGCCGGTCAACGGCCTCGACACCGAAGGCATCCGCTGGATCCGCGAACTCATGAAGTCCCTGGCGGCGGAGGGCCGCACGGTCTTCCTCTCCAGCCACCTCATGAGCGAGATGGAACTGACGGCCGACCACCTCATCGTGATCGGACAGGGCCGGCTCATCGCGGACACGACCATGCGCGACTTCATCGCGACCAACTCCCGCGCGCACACCCTCGTCAGGTCCCCGGAACCGGAACGGCTGCGCACCTTGCTGGAAGCGGCCGGGGCGCGCGTACGGCTGGACGCCCGGGGCGGCTGGCGGGTCGACGGCCCCGACGCCCCGGCCATCGGCGACCTGGCCCGGGACCACGGGGTCGCCGTCCACGAACTCACCCCCGCCACCTCCTCCTTGGAGGAGGCCTACACGACGCTCTCGCGGTCCTCGGTGGAATACCGGGCCGAGGACAGGCGCTCGTCGACACCCCGGAAGGAGACAGCCCGATGACCACGACTACAACCACAACCACAACCACGACCACGCCTGCGCCCGCGCTGTCCGGCACCCGCCGGAGCCGGGACCGGAACCGGAACCGGGACCGTACCGGCTTCCGGGAAGCCCTCGCCTACGAATGGATCAAGTTCCGCAGCGTGCGCTCCACGGTGTGGACGACCGCGGCCACCGCCGTACTGCCCGTCATCGGCGCGGTGTTCATCGCCGCCACCGGCAGCCTGCAACCCGACGACACCGTCCTCGGCGGCAGCCTCACGCTCACCGTCGTCGCCCAGATGCTGGCCGCGGTCGTCGGGGCGCTCGTAGCCTCGGGGGAGTACAGCAGCGGCACCATCCGCACGACGTTCGCCGCCTGCCCCCGCCGGGGCACGGTCCTCGCTGCCAAGGCGACGCTGGTGGCGGGCGTGACGTACCTCCTCGCCCTGGCCTCCTGCACGGCCGCCTACCTCGTCGGGGACGCCATGCTGCCGGAGGGCCGGTACGCCCAGGGCGAGCCGTTGCCCGCCCTGTTCGGCATCGCCGCGTCCTTCGCGGTGGCCGCCGTCCTCGGCCTCGCCGTCGGCACCCTCGTACGCCATTCCGCCGGTGCGGTCACCACGGTGATCGGCCTGCTGCTCCTGCCGTCCCTGTTCGGCCCCCTCTTCGGTGACGCCGAACGCTGGGTCGCCGGACTCTCCCCGACGGCCGCCCTGGAGAAGCTCACCCAGACCTCGGACGCCGCCGCCGACACGGTGGGCAGCCTGGGCCCCTGGCCTTCCCTGCTCCTGGTCGCCGCCTGCACGGCGGCGCTCACTCTCGGGGCGCTGGTGCTGCTCCGGCGCCGGGACGTGTGAGGGGGAGTGTCGCCTCTTTTCCATCCTCGGGAATCTTTCCCATCCTCGGGAAGCGCGTCCGGTACCTGGAGATCGGACCGCTGTCCCCTGGCGTACCTTCAGCGTGAAGGAATTTTTCCTTTGGCTAGTGGTAAGTCGTCCAACCGGTGACGGAGCGTGTCACCCAGGAAGATCGGGAAGTTGGAGCATGTCGATGGAGGAAGCGGACTCCGGTGCACTTGAGGCCCAGCGCGATCGCCTCATGGACGGACTCCGGGCGTTCGGCGCGAACTACACCGAGTTCACGCAGCGTTTCGCGACCTGGCTCGGGTTGCACTCCACGGACGCCGCGGCCCTGACCGAGATCCTCTACGCGGAGGACCAGGGCGCACCGCTGTCGCCGGCCCGGCTGAGCGAGCGGATCTCCCTCTCGTCCGGTGCCACCGCGACCCTGCTGAACCGCCTGGAGACAGCCGGGCACATCGTGCGGACCCGCGAGCACACCGACCGCCGCATCGTGACGCTGCGCAGCAGCCCCGACGTCAGGCCGCGGGCCGAGGAGTTCTTCGGCCCTTACGCCCAGCGCATGGCCGTGACCATGGCCCAGTACAGCCCCGCACAGCTCCAGCAGTTCGAGGACTTCATCGCCCGGCTCCGCGCCACCATGGACTCCCTGCTCGCCGACGAGTACGACGAACGCCGCCCGAGGGGTTCCCACACAGGGAACGGGACCACGGAGTGAGCGCATCGAAAGCGTCAGCACACGCGGGCGGCTCCCCGGTGGCGACGAGTTGAGCGCGGCGACGAGTTGAGCGCGGCGGCGCGTTCCCGCGCCTGCCGGGCGTAGCGCTCGTCGGACAGGAGGGTGCCGCACGCCTCGAACGTGCCCTAGGGAAGCCACCCCACCCCACCCCACCCCACCCCACCCCACCACTCTGCTAAGGGAGTTGACAGTCGCAGCGCCGAGAATTACCTTCACCATAAAGATACACCAGGGTGGAGGAATTTTGAGCGCCACAGAACAAACCCCGTCCATGCGTCAATGGCTCGGCCTCGTCGCCGTGTCCTTGGGCGTGGCTCTGATCGTTGTCGACATCACCATCGTCAACGTGATCCTCGCCCCGATCATCGAGGACCTGGAGGTCACCTCGGTCGAGGCCCAGTGGGTCCAGGAGTCCTACGCGATCATCTTCGCGGCCCTGCTCCTGATCTCCGGGCGCCTGTCCGACCTGCACGGAGCCCGCAAGATCTTCCTCGTCGGCCTCGTCGCCTTCGGGCTCACCAGCCTGGTGGCGGCGGTCGCCCCCAGCGGCGGCCTGTTAATCCTCGCCCGCTTCCTGCAAGGCATCGGCGGGGCCATGATCCTGCCGACCTCGCTGGCCCTGGTGAACGCCAGCTTCACCGGCAAGGCCCGAGGACAGGCGTTCGCCGTCTGGGGCTCGACCATCGGCGCCGCGGCGGCCGTCGGTCCGCTGCTGGGAGGCTGGCTCGCGGACTTCTCCTGGCGCTGGGCCTTCGGCATCAACATCCCGCTCGTGGCGGTGATCATCGCCGGCGCCCTCTACTACCTGCCCGCCTCCCCCCGTACGCGCGGCAGCATCGACGTCCTCGGCGGCGTCCTGTCGGCGGTCGGGCTCGGCTTCCTCGCGTTCGGACTGATCGAGGGCCGTACGTACGGCTGGCTCGCGACCGTCGAACCGCTGGACGTCGGCGGCATCTCCTGGAGCGGTGGCCCCTCCCCGGTGTTCGTCGCGTTCGTCGTCTCCGCCCTCGTCATGGTGGTCTTCTGGCGGCGCCAGGCGGCCCTCAGCCGGCGCGACGAGGAGCCGCTGATGGACGTGCGGCTGTTCTCCATCGCCTCCTTCCGCAACGGCAACGTCGTCACGCTGGTCGTCGGACTCGGTGAGTTCGGCATCATCGCGGTGCTGCCGCTCTGGCTGCAGTTCGCCCTCGGCTACAGCGCGTTCCAGGCAGGCCTGGCCCTCGTCGCCCTCGCGGCGGGCAGCTTCTGCGCCAGCGGCGCGAGCTTCTCGATGTCCAGCACACCGCTCACCCTGGTGCGCCTCGGCCTGATCCTCGAAGCGGCGGGCCTGGCCGTGCTGGGCCTGATCGCGGCCACCGACAGCGCGTGGTGGCTGATCGCGATCGCCCTCTTCGTCTACGGCATCGGGGTCGGCTTCGCCACCGCGCAGGTCACCAACATCGTGCTCGTGGACGTGCCCGC
The DNA here is from genome assembly GCF_000377965.1 of Streptomyces sp. CNB091. Classification (NCBI taxonomy): domain Bacteria; kingdom Bacillati; phylum Actinomycetota; class Actinomycetes; order Kitasatosporales; family Streptomycetaceae; genus Streptomyces; species Streptomyces sp. CNB091. The sequence continues at coordinate 138,677 of NZ_KB899001.1, read as the reverse complement.
CGAGAGTGCCGGACAGGGGTCGGGCATCCAGAGCGCGTCCCGCGAACTCGGCGCTGCCCTCGGCATCGCCGTGCTGACGACCTTGTTCTTCACCACGATCACCTCGAACCTGCGCGACAGCCTGACCGGCTCCGGCGTTCCCGACGAACAGGCCCGGGAGCTGAGCGGTGCCGTGACCGACAGCGCCGGCTCGGTCATCCCGGGCCTCGCGGCGGACCCGCGGACCTCGTCCGCCGCCGATGCCGCACGCCAGGCGATGGCCGACGCGATCGAGGTGTCCAGCTACGTGTGTGCCGGACTGCTGCTCCTGGCGCTCGCGGCCACGCTGTTCGTCAAGCCCCGCAACCCCGGCGGCGGGGGCGCCGCCGGGGAGAACCACGAGGCGACGAAGTCCGGCAGGGCCGCATTCCAACGTGGCGATGGGTTACGCAGTGCAGCGGAAGATACTCTCTGACAACCCGCTACCCAGAGGGCGCAAAAGTGTCCCTCAGGATGGCGCGCGGTCACCGTTCCCGCCGGTACGGATCCGTGTACGGCTCCACGGACTGGCGGACCTCGTCCCGTACCGGGTCCATGAGAGGGCCTGGGGCGTAGTAGCGCGCGCGGGCCTTGCCGTGGGGGACGAGCCAGCCGCGGGCCACGAGCTCCCGGATGTCGCGGATGGCCTGCTGGTCGCTGAGGTCGGCGTCCTGCTGGTAGACGGTGCGGCGCACCTTCGCGTCCGAGAAGGCGGGCAGCAGGGCATAGACCACCCGCTCGTCCAGACCGGCGGTCTCGACGCCTTCGACCAGACGGGTCCAGGCCCGCGACATGACGTCGAAGCGACGCTGGGCCTGCTGGGCCTGCCGGTGGTGGGCGGTCAGGCAGAAACGGATCCAGGGCCGGGTGTCCCGCTCAGGGCTCCAGCGCGGGCCGCCCACCTCCTCCAGGATCTGGTAGTAGGCGTACGTGTTCTGTCCCCGGCCGAGCCATTCCTCGATGGAGGAGAATTCGGGCGGCATAAGGGCCTCGCGGGAGAACACCAGAGTGGACAGGGCTCGGGACATACGTCCGTTGCCGTCTTTCCACGGGTGGATCTTGACGAGGTTGAGGTGGGCCATGGAAGCGCGGACGTGGACGGGGATGTCGAGATCGCCCTCGTTGAGCCAGTCGATGAACTCCGTCATCAGAGTGGGAACGTCCGCCTGGTCCGGTGCGGTGTAGGCGGGGACGAGGGGGTCGTCGGGGCTGGTGACGTAGACAGGTCCGTCGCGCCAGCGGCCGGGGCGCTTGTCGAGGTGGTGGCCCTGGAGCATGAAGTGCAGGCCGTTGAGCAGGCCTGCGTCGTACCGGAAGGCGTCTCCGGCGTCGGCGAGGGCCTGGATGTAGGTCATGCCGCGCTGGTAGCCCTCCAGCTCGGCACGCGTCTTCTCCCCGGTCTCCAGTGGTTCCTCACCGGACATGAGGGCTTCCACGTCGTCGACTGTCGCCGCGTACCCCTCGATGGTGTTCGATCCGGCGATCGCGCGGGCGGTGAGATTGCGGCGCAGTTGCTGGGTCCAGCGCGGGGTGGCCCGGAGCATGTGGCGCAGAGCACGACGCATAGCTTCAATCTCATCGAGGGTGCGCAGGTCGTCTGTGCTCAGGGAGGGAGTGGCGTACAACATGAGTCGATGACACAATGATTGTGTCGCAAGGTCAAGTGGATGGCGGGGGCGGGTCCGCGTCTGGGCAGTGTGATTCGGGTGAGTCGCCAGGTGCTCGTCCAGCATCTGCGCGAGCGTGTCGAGCTTCCTCCGAATCACGCGGGGATCTGTCAGGGACCCGTGTGGGGAAGTGCCAGTCAACCCGACGGAGGCGCGGAGAACCGTCCTCGGTGGTCGCGCGGGGCCGGTCCGGCGCTTACCTTCCCGCTATGCAGCGCTCGATAATGTGCCCCTGAGCGGCGAAAAGGCCCTCCAGGTCGGAGGGCCTCTCTGTGGTGCACATGGTGCGCCCCCGGCAGGACTCGAACCTGCGGCCAAGCGCTTAGAAGGCGCCTGCTCTATCCACTGAGCTACGGGGGCCGGGAGTCCTGATCGGTGGTTCCGTGGCCGTGCCGGGACAAGGATAGGGCTCCGATCCCCTCGACCCGGTTGCTTCACCTGCGTGGCATGATGTGGAGGTTCGGTGAAGCGAACCGATAATCGCAGGTAGGTGCGATTCCTGCATCGGTTTTCGCTCCCCTCGCGCCGGGTGTTGTGCACTCGTTATGCCCCTGCCCCACTCGTCCCCTCTGTCCTGACTCTGTCCAGAGGGTGGAACCGCCGCGCAGAGAGGGCTATACGCTTCAAAAAGGCTGCAAAATTGGGCATTCTTCGCATGTGGTGACCATGGACGTACGGCCTCAGCTCATCGACGCACTTTCCGCCCTGCGCGACCGTGTCGCCGCCGTGCGTCTTCCACTGCCCCTGCCGGGGGCCGAACGCGCCCGGCAGACCAGGGTCGAACTCCTCGCCCAGCTCGACGACTACCTCCTGCCGCGTCTCAAGGACCCCGAGGCGCCGCTGCTCGCCGTGATCGGCGGATCCACCGGGGCCGGGAAGTCCACCCTGGTCAACTCGCTGGTGGGCTGCCGGCTCAGCGAGGCCGGGGTGCTGCGGCCCACCACACGGACCCCGGTGCTGGTCTGTCACCCGGACGACCACCACTGGTTCGCCGGGGTGCGGGTGCTGCCCCAGCTGACCCGGATCTGGCTGCCGCCGGGTCAGACGCCCGACCCGGACGGGCTGGACGACCTCGCGGCCCGGGGTGGGGACGGGGAGACCGCGCTGCGGGTGGAGACCGCCGTGAGCCTGCCCCGTGGGCTCGCCCTCCTGGACGCCCCCGACATCGACTCGCTCGTCGTACGCAACCGGGTCCTCGCCGCCGAACTCATCTGCGCCGCCGACGTCTGGGTGATGGTCACCACCGCCTCGCGCTACGCCGACGCCGTGCCCTGGCACCTGCTGCGTACCGCGAAGGAGTACGACGCGGCCCTCGTCACCGTCCTCGACCGGGTGCCCCACCAGGTGATCGCCGAGGTGTCCCGGCAGTACGCGGCGCTGCTGACCCGGGCCGGGCTCGGGGACGTACCCCGGTTCACCATCCCGGAGCTGCCCGAGTCCGCGGGCGGCGGCAGCGGACTGCTCCCGACCACCGCCGTCGCCCCGCTGCGCGCCTGGCTCGCCCACCGGGCCCAGGACCCCGCCGCCCGGCAGCAGGCGGTGGCGCGTACCGCCTCCGGCGTCATCCAGTCGCTCAACGTGCGGATGCCCTCACTGGCCTCCGCCGTCGCCGCCCAGTACGCCGCCTCCGTACGGCTGACCGGGGTGGTCCAGGACGCGTACGGCACGGAGGCCGCCCGGATCCGGCGCCGCCTCCGGAGCGGTGCCGTGCTCTCCGGGGACGCGCGGACCCGGTGGCGCGGCTACCCGCTCTACAGCTCGCCCGAGGAACTCCTCGAAGCCCTCGTCGACAGCCTGGTGGCCCTGCTCCAGTGCTCGGTCTCCGCCGCCGACGAACAGATCCGCACCCAGTGGCGCCGCGAGCCCGCCGGTGGCCTGTTCCGGTTCGAGGGCGCCGGACGCGAGGCGGGCGGCTGGGGGCCCGCCGAGGACGTCGAAGGCCGGATCTCCGTCGCCGTACGCCGGTGGCGGCGGGTCCTGGAGGAACTGGCCGAGGAGGAGGTGCGCCAGCTCGAACGCAATGTGGCGCCCGCCCCCGAGACCGTCGCCGCACTGCTCGCGGCCGCCCTCCTCGGCGGGCGGCGCGCCCGTGCGGCGGGGGAGCAGCTCGCCGAACGCATCGGCGCCCAGGGCGCGCTGCGCCTCCGCGACAAGGGCGGTGAGCTGCTGACGACCTACCTCGACCAGGTACTCGGCGGCGAACGCGACCGCCGCCTCGCCCCGCTCGACGCGCTCGACGTCGCCCCCGAACCCCAGGCCGAACTGATCGCCGCGCTTTCCGTACTGCAGAAGGAGAGGTGGCAGCGATGACCGCCGTCACGGACCAGGACAACAGCAACGGCAACGGCAACGGCAGCAACGGCAGCGGCAACGGCAACGGTGGCGCCGGTGCGAAGTCGGACGCGGAGGCACCGGGCAGGGGCGGGGACGGGCGCTGGGACGACGGGCTCATCGCCCGGCGAGCGGCGGCGGCCGAGGCTCGTGAGGCCGGGGAAGCCGCCCCCCGGACGCCCGCCGCCGACGACGAGGAGCCGCAGGTCGAGGCGTACGTCCCCTCCGGCGGGCCGCTGCCGCCCCGGCTCGACGCCCTGCGCGAGCTCGTCGGGCTCTCGCGCGCCCGGCTCGACCGGGACACCCTCGCCGAGGCGGGACGCGTGCTGGACGAGGCCGCCGCCCGGCAGCGGCTCTCCTCGCGGCACACGGTCATCGCCGTCGCGGGAGCCACCGGCAGCGGGAAGTCGACCCTGTTCAACGCGCTCGCCGGGGCCCCGATCTCCGACACCGGGCTGCGTCGGCCCACCACCTCCCAGCCCATCGCGTGCAGCTGGACCGACGGGGCCGCCGGGCTGCTGGACCGCCTCGCCGTCCCCGGCCGGCTGCGGCGCAGGCCCCACCCCGGGCCCGCCACCCTCGACGAGGCGCTCCAGGGACTCGTCCTGGTCGACCTGCCCGACCACGACTCGGCGGCCACCGAACACCGCGACCAGGTGGACCGGGTGCTGGCCCTGGTCGACGCGGTCATCTGGGTCGTCGACCCGGAGAAGTACGCCGACGCCGCCCTCCACGAGCGCTATCTGCGCCCGCTCGCCGGGCACGCCGAGGTCACCTTCGTCGTCCTCAACCAGACCGACCGGCTCCCCGGCGAGGCGGCCGACCTCGTCCTCGACGACCTGCGCCGCCTCCTCGACGAGGACGGCATCGCGCTCGGCGAGCACGGCGAACCCGGCGCCACCGTCATGTCCCTGTCCGCGCTCACCGGCGACGGGGTACCCGAACTCCGCGAGATGGTCGGCCGCTTCGTCCAGGACCGCACGGCCGCCACCCGCCGCCTCTGGGCCGACGTCGACGCGGCGGCGGCGCGGCTGCGCCCGGTCTACGTGGCCGAGGGCCGGCCCGGACTCGGCGAGCGGGCCCGCGACGAGTTCACCGACCGGCTGGCCGAGGCCGTCGGCGCGGCGGCCGCCGGACAGGCCGCCGAGCGGGAGTGGCGCAGGAACGCCGGGCGGGCCTGCGGGACGCCGTGGCTGCGGCTCTGGCGCTGGTACGAGAACCGGGGCCTGCCCGGCAGCCTGGACCGGATGGGCCAGGCGCTGACCCCGCCCGAAGAGGAGCTGACGGCCCGGCAGCGGGTCGAGCAGGCGGTGCGGATCGTCGCGGACGACGCCGCCGACGGGCTGCCGGGACCCTGGGCGCAGGCGGTACGCGAGGCCGCGTTCAACGGGGCGAAAGGGCTGTCCGAGGCGCTGGACGAACTGGCGGTCAAGGCCGGGGCCCCCGGCGCGTCCAAGCGGGTCGGCAGAACGGAGACGGGACAGGGCGCCATCGCCGGAACCGCTCTCGCAGCCCCGCTCGGCGGCCGTCCGGCCAAGCCGCCCCGGCCGAAGTGGTGGCCCGCCGCGGTGCTGGCCCAGGTGTCGATGACGCTCCTCCAGATCTTCGGCGGCCTGTGGCTGGTCGGCCAGATCATCGGCGTCCTGGAGCCGGGGCTGGTCACACCCGCGCTCATCATGCTGGCCGGAGTCGTCGGCGGCCCGCTCGTGGAGTGGTCCTGTGCCGCGGCCATCCGGGGACCGGCCAGGCGGTACGGGCAGGACGCCGAGCGGCGGCTGCGCGAGGCGGCCGCCGGATGCGGACGGGCCAGGGTCCTGGACCCGGTCGCCGCCGAACTGGTGCGCTACCGGGAAGTGCGCGAGCGGTACGCGACGGTGACGGAGTTTTCCACAACCGGCCGGTAGTCCACAGGCCCGGACGCGATTCCCGCCCGGCGTCCACCATGGAGTCCGCACCCCACCGACGCCCGGAGAGGTACGAGCCGTACGAGCCGTACGAGCCGTACGAGCGGTGCGATCCGGTACGAGCGGTGCGATCCGGTACGACAAGGAATGCGGGGGCGGGAAATGAACGAGACCTTGGTGACACTGGTGGGTAACGCCGCGACGGCGGTGGAGTTCCGTGAGACGGCCACCGGTGGAATGGCGCGATTCCGTTTCGCCGTGACTCCGCGGCGCTGGGACCGTGAGAAGCAGCTCTGGGCCGACGGCCGCACCAGCTTCTACACCGTCTGGTCCTGGCGGACGCTCGCCGCGAACCTGGCCGGTTCCGTTTCGGTCGGGGAACCCCTCGTCGTGCACGGCCGGTTGAAGGTCCGTGAGGAGGAACAGGCCGGTCAGCGAAGGACGTTCGTCGATGTCGAGGCCGTCGCCGTCGGCCACGACCTGAGCCGGGGAACGGCTGCCTTCCGCCGGGCGGCCAGAGCGGAACCAGTTCTGACGGAGCGCCCGGAAAGCGTCACGGACGGCGATGCGCACGCGCCGCCGAAACAGCGGGAACACGTCGACGCCATGGCCGCGGTGTCCTGAAAAGGCTGGTCGTCGACAAGCGCGACAGGCCGTCGCGCGATAACGATTCCGATTCGGAATGGTTGTGCAAGGGCAGTACGGGGGACTGCCCTTGCCCCGTTCTTTAGGATTCCCAGTGCTCACGGGTCACTTGGGTCTGCTGGCGAGGCATTCCCCACACGCGCACCATGCGCGAGGGCCTCGCCCGGAGGGGAATTCTGTGTTTTCTGCGTCTTCAGCGTCCGCTGCGCCGTCCGGCACGACAGGGGCTCCCCCCGGCCGCGGCACCCGCCGCCCGGTCGCCGCGCTGCTGCTCTCCGGTCTCGTCGCGGCTGCCGCACTCGTCGGCGCCGGACCGGCGGCGGCCGACGACCCGGGCCGGCACCACGGCGGCGCGGCCGCGGTGCTCGACGGGCTGAAGACCTTCGACAGCGCCGTGCTCCGCGTCGCGGGGAAGGACGGTGCGTCCGACCGGACCCAGAAGCTGCCCGCCGGACTGTTCGAGATGACCGTGGACGGCGGCGGCAAGCTCAAGACCTACTGCATCGACCTCCACAACCCCACCCAGGACCAGGCGAGGTATCTGGAGACGCCCTGGGCCGAGACCTCGCTGAGCACCAACCGGAACGCGGGGAAGATCCGCTGGATCCTCCAGCACTCCTACCCCCAGGTCGACGACCTGGCCGCGCTCGCCGACGCGGCCGGCACCGGCCCGCTGACCGAGCGGACCGCCGCCGCCGGGACCCAGGTCGCCATCTGGCGCTACTCGGACAACGCCGATGTCACGGCGGCGGACAAGCAGGCGGAGAAGCTCGCCGACTGGCTGCACCGCAACGCGCGCAAGACGAAGGAGCCCCGGGCCTCGCTGACCCTGGAGCCGGCCGCCGTCTCCGGCCGGGCCGGCGAGCGGCTCGGCCCCGTGACCGTCCGCACCGCCGCGGACCAGGTCTCGGTGTCGCCCCCGGTGGACGCGGCGGCCAGCGGCATCGCGGTCACGGACGGGAAGGGCGCCCCCGTCACCGCCGCGGCGGACGGGGACCGGCTCTACTTCGCCGTGCCGAAGGACACCGCCGACGGCACCGCCTCCCTGACCGTCCAGGCCACCACCTCCGTGCCGGTCGGCCGGGCCCTCGTCGGGACCGGCCGCACCCAGACCCAGATCCTGGCCGGCTCCAGCGAGTCCACGGTCTCCGCGCGAGCCGGCGCCACCTGGGCCGAGAAGGGCGCCGCCCCCGCACTGACCGCGCGGAAGAACTGCGCGGCCGGCGGCGTGGACATCACGGCCGCCAACCGGGGCGACGAGCCCTTCACCTTCGAGCTGGCCGGCACCGAGCACACCATCGCCGCCGGGGCCACCCGCACGGTGACGGTCCCCGTCGCCGAGGACCAGGCGTACGACTTCACCATCACCGGACCCGGCGGGTTCGCCAGGTCCTTCACCGGGGTGCTGGACTGCGCCACCAGCGGCAGCGTCCTGGACCGCGAGGGCGCGGGCGACGCCGGCAACGACATCGGCACGCGGAGCGCCCAGCAGTCCGTCCCGGCCACGACCGGATCCACCACATCGGGGATGGCGGGCGACCTCGCCGAGACCGGCGGCTCCAGCGCCACCCCGATGCTCGCCGCGGTCGCCATCGGACTGCTCGTCGTGGGCGGCGGCGCGGTCTTCCTCCTCCGCCGGAAGGCGCCGCACTCCGACGGCGAGTGACCATTCGCACGCGGGAGGTGACGTCGTTCCCGTGTCGATCCCCGGACGGGTTTCCGTCCGGGGAGGGCTGTCAGGCAAGATGGGGTTATCTGCCCACACCTCTATTGCTGCCGGACGGTTTCTCTTGGCTGAGTACATCTACACCATGCGCAAGACGCGCAAAGCGCACGGCGACAAGGTGATTCTCGATGACGTCAACCTGAACTTCCTGCCCGGCGCGAAGATCGGTGTCGTGGGGCCCAACGGCGCCGGTAAGTCCACGGTGCTGAAGATCATGGCGGGCCTGGAGCAGCCGTCCAACGGTGACGCCTTCATCTCGCCCGGCTTCAGCGTCGGCATCCTCATGCAGGAGCCGAAGCTCGACGAGAGCAAGACCGTCCTGGAGAACGTCCAGGACGGCGCCGCCGAGATCATGGGCAAGCTCAAGCGCTTCAACGAGGTCGCCGAGCTGATGGCGACCGACTACTCCGACGCGCTCATGGACGAGATGGGCAAGCTCCAGGAGGACCTGGACCACGCCAACGCCTGGGACCTGGACGCGCAGCTGGAGCAGGCCATGGACGCCCTGGGCTGCCCGCCCGGCGACTGGCCGGTCACCACCCTCTCCGGTGGCGAGAAGCGCCGCGTGGCGCTCTGCAAGCTGCTCATCGAGGCCCCGGACCTGCTCCTCCTCGACGAGCCCACCAACCACCTCGACGCCGAGTCGGTGAACTGGCTGGAGCAGCACCTCTCGAAGTACCCGGGTGCCGTCGTCGCCGTCACCCACGACCGGTACTTCCTGAACAACGTCGCCGAGTGGATCCTGGAGCTCGACCGCGGCCGCGCGATCCCCTACGAGGGCAACTACTCCACGTACCTGGAGCGCAAGGCCACCCGTCTCAAGGTCGAGGGCCGCAAGGACGAGAAGCGCCAGAAGCGGCTCAAGGAGGAGCTGGAGTGGGTCCGCTCCAACGCCAAGGGCCGCCAGACCAAGTCCAAGGCCCGCCTCGCCCGGTACGAGGAGATGGCGGCCGAGGCGGACAAGATGCGGAAGCTGGACTTCGAGGAGATCCAGATTCCGCCGGGCCCGCGGCTCGGTTCCATCGTCGTCGAGGTCGAGAACCTCTCGAAGGCCTTCGGCGACAAGGTCCTCATCGACGACCTGTCGTTCACGCTGCCCCGTAACGGCATCGTCGGCATCATCGGTCCGAACGGCGCGGGCAAGACCACGCTGTTCAAGATGATCCAGGGCCTGGAGACGCCGGACAGCGGTGCCATCAAGGTCGGCGACACGGTCAAGATCTCCTACGTCGACCAGTCCCGCGCCAACATCGACCCGAAGAAGACCCTCTGGGCCGTCGTCTCGGACGAGCTGGACTACATCAACGTCGGCCAGGTCGAGATGCCCTCGCGCGCCTACGTCTCCGCGTTCGGCTTCAAGGGCCCGGACCAGCAGAAGCCGGCCGGCGTCCTCTCCGGTGGTGAGCGCAACCGCCTCAACCTGGCGCTGACGCTCAAGGAGGGCGGCAACCTGCTGCTCCTCGACGAGCCCACCAACGACCTCGACGTCGAGACGCTCTCCTCGCTGGAGAACGCCCTCCTGGAGTTCCCGGGCGCCGCTGTGGTCATCTCCCACGACCGCTGGTTCCTGGACCGCGTCGCCACGCACATCCTCGCCTACGAGGGTGACTCCAAGTGGTACTGGTTCGAGGGCAACTTCGAGTCGTACGAGAAGAACAAGATCGAGCGGCTCGGCGCGGACGCGGCCCGCCCGCACCGTGCCACGTACAAGAAGCTCACGCGAGGCTGATCGTCTTGGCTCGTCACGTCTACAGCTGCCCCCTGCGCTGGTCGGACATGGATGCCTTCGGCCACGTCAACAACGTGGTCTTCCTCCGCTACCTGGAGGAGGCGCGCATCGACTTCATGTTCCGGCTGGCGCCGGGGAACGGCTCGCCGTCGTTCTCGGGCGGGTCCGTCGTGGCCCGTCACGAGATCGACTACGTACGGCCGCTGGTCCACCGGCACGAGCCGGTGACCGTCGAGTCGTGGGTCACGAAGATCGGCGCCGCGTCCCTGACGATCGCCTATGAGATCAAGGACGCCGACCAGGTGTACGTACGCGCCTCGACCGTCGTCGTGCCGTACGACCTGGCGGCGGAGCGGCCTCGGCGGATCTCCGCCGAGGAGAAGCTCTTCCTCCAGCAGTACCTGGCAGAGGAGCCCGCCGCGGCATGACCGTGCCTGTGCAGTCGCTGCGGTTCGCCGACGCGAGGGAGGCGGCGGATCTCGCCGCCTTCCTCGGCCGGCTGCTCCACTACGACCGGGCCGCGGCGGTCCGGTTGCAGGCGGGCGGCGGCGACGCGCTGGCCGTGTTCGGCCGCCCGCCCTCCTTCGAGGTCCTCGCCATCCGCGCCGCCCGCCTGGCCCGCCCCGAGACGCTCGACGTCACGGTGTCGGCCGGGGAGCTGCTGGAAACCCTCGACGTTCCCGTCCCCGGTGACCCCGCGGGTGCCCCGGAGCCGGGCGCCGGTGCGCTGCCCGCCCCGGTCACCGGGCCGCCCTGGACCGGTGTCCTGCCGCCCCGGGGGCCCTGGGAGGAGCAGCCGGGACTGCCCGGGCCGGACGCCCTGCGCACCGTGCTGGAGGGAGCCGTCACCGAGTTCCGCACCCGGGACGAGGCCCTGCCCGAGGAGCGGCGCACCCGTGCGGAGCGGGACCGTATCGGCCGGGAGATCTGGTCCCGGCCGGTGGGGACCACGGATCTTCCGCTCCGGGCCGTCCACGCGGCCCAGTCCCTCGGCTTCCTCCGGGCCGACCCGCGGTTCCCGGTGTCGCTGCTGTCCTCGGGCAGCTGGCTCCGGCTGCGGAGCCCGTACGGCTCGATCGCCCTGCGCCGCGCGACGAGCGGCGAGCTCGGCGCCCTGCCCTTCACCGTCGGCACCCGCTGACCCGAAGGCCCGCGCCCCCGCGCCCCTGGACACGCCCGCTGACCCGAAGCCCCGCGCCCGCGCGCCCCTGGACGCCCGCTGATCCGAAGGCCCGCGCCCCCAGGCTCCCGCCGGCCCGAGGCGCCGCGCCCCTCGATGTCCGCTGATCGACGTCACGGGCGCCCCCCGCGCCGCCGCCGTGCGTACCGGCCCTACGTGCCCGGCTCCACCGGGGCCGCCCCGTGTGCGTCCGGCCAGACGCCGATGTGGTCCTGCTCCAGCTCCAGCAGCACCCGGTGTTCCATGCCCAGCGTCTGCGTGTAGTCCGCGGGCAGCTGGAGCCGCCCCGCCCGGTCGAGCATCGCGTACTCCCGGGCCACCTGCGACTCCTGGCCCGTCGCCGCGTCCACCTCCGTGCGGCGCAGCACCTCGGACGAGGTACGGCCGTCGCGGATGGCGACCGTACGCCGCACCTCGCTCGCGACCGCCTGGTCATGGGTGACGATCACGATCGAGGTCCCCAACTCCTCGTTGGCGCGCCGGAACGCGGCGAAGACCTGCTCCCCGGTGGCCGAGTCCAGCTCCCCGGTCGGCTCGTCCGCGAGCAGCACGGACGGGGAGTTGGCCAGCGCCACCGCGATGGCCACCCGCTGCTGCTGCCCGCCGGACAGCTGCTGGGGGCGCCGGTCGCGGCAGTCCGCGATGTCGAGCATGGTGAGCAACGACTCGGCGCGGGCGGCCCGTTCGCGCTTGCTGCCGCCAGCGCGCAACTGCATGGGCAGGGTGATGTTCTGGATCGCGGTGAGATACGGGAGAAGGTTGCGGGCGGTCTGCTGCCAGACGAACCCGACCACGTCACGGCGGTAGCGCAGCCGCTCCTTCGGGCCCATCGACAGCAGATCGCAGCCCGCGACCTTCGCCGACCCCGCCGTCGGCACATCCAGGCCCGCCAGGATGTTCATCAGCGTCGACTTCCCGCTGCCCGACGCCCCCACCAGAGCCATCAACTCGCCCTCGGTGACCAGCAGATCGAGGCCCTGGAGAGCCTGCACCTCCACCCCGTCCGTGGTGAAGATCCGCACCACGCGGTCGCAGGCGATCAGCGCGTCGTGCCCGTAGGAAGGGCGGTCCCGGCGGGCCGCGGCCCGCTGCTCCAGCTCCGCCAGCGTCGTTTCGGCCGCGCGGGCCGTGCCGTCCGTCTCGGTGGACGAGGTCATCGGGAGTCTCCTGCCCTGAGTTCGGTGATCGATCCGCGGCGGCTCGCCCACCACGCCTGGACGCCCGCGACCGTGGCGGCGAGCGCCACCACCCCGGCGGCCGGCAGCCCCAGCGACCAGAGGTCGGTGCGCAGGGGGACGGGGCTCGTGTCCGATCCGGCGACGCCCGCGAGCGCCAGCGGCACCAGATCGACGCCGGGGGAGAGCAGGGCGATGGTCGCCCAGCCGGTGAACAGTCCACCGCCCGCCGCCAGCAGCGCCTGCGGCGTCGCCTCGAAGGCCAGCAGCCGTCTGCCCTGCCCGGTGGTGAGCCCCATCGTGCGCAGCCGTGCCAGCAGCGTCTTGCGCTCCGGCGCGGTCTGGAGCAGCGACAGCAGGACGGCCAGCAGCGCGTATCCGGCGCCCGCCGCGACGGCCGCGAGGTAGATGCGCTCGGCCCCCGCCTGCATCGGGGTGTTCACGTACCGCGCGCGCTCCTCGGAACGCAGGTGCGCGGCGTATTCCTTGCCGCTTCCTTCGACCGCCGCGTGCAGCTTCCCGGGATCCGGTGCGCCGGTGAGGAGCAGCGTGGTGGGCGCCTGCTGCTCCAGGGCGGCGGAGTTGACGATCAGGAAGTTCGTGGTGGAGACCGAGGCGACGCCCGGGGTGGTCCCCACGACCTGGACCTTGAAGTTGCCGGACAGCGTGTCGAGCGCCTGCGGCTCCTTGCCCAGGCGGGCCGCCACCGCCGGGGAGGCGATGGCCGGCAGGACACGGTCCGGACCGGCCTCCGTGCCTTCGGGCAGGGGGGCCGAGGGGCCGGTGGCCTTCAGCCGGGCGGCCGGGAAGGCCGGCAGCCCGGTCGAGCGGGCCAGCTCGGCGTACCGGGCGGGATCGACGCCCACCATGGCCGCTGCCCCCACGTCCTCGCCGCTGCCGCTGCCGCTGCCGCTGCCGCTGCCCGTACCCGTACTCGTATCCGTACCGGCACCGTCCCCGTCGGCTCCGCCGTCACCGGCCACGGCCTCCGGCAGGGCCACGCTGTGCTCGATCCGCAGCGGTGCCACGCCCCGTACGCCGTCCAGGTCGCGCACCGTGCGGATCAGCTCGTCGGGCAGCGTCGTCTGCTCGCTCACGCCGCTGACCCTGGCGTCCGCGCCGACGGCCGCCAGCGCCGCGTCGTCCCGCGCGTCCCCGACGCCGGCGATCACCGAGCCGCCGAACGCCGCCGTGGCCAGCGCCAGCAGCAGGGCCAGCAGCGGCAGCGCCCCGCCGGCCGAGGAACGGCCGGCGCGGGCCAGTGAGAGGAAGCCGATCGCCCCGCGCAGCCGGGCCATCGGGCGCGTGGCGAGCCGCAGGGGCAGCGGATAGAGGCGTACCAGCACCAGCGCCGCGATCAGCGCGACCAGCACCGGCGCGGCGCTGACCAGCAGGTCGGTGCCGCCGTCGGACGACGTACCGCGACGGCGCAGCGCCGTCACCGCGCCGACCGCCAGCACGAGCAGGGTCAGTTCGGCCACGGTCCGCCGACGCGAGGGCCGGGCGCTCACCATGTCCTCGCGGGCCCCGTGCAGCATCGGCCGGATGTGCTGGAGCGTCGTCCGCAGCGGCAGGGCGACGCACACCAGGAGGCCGACGCCGGCGGCCGCCAGCGCTCCCGGCCACCAGCGGGCATCGCCCACGGCCAGCACCGCGAGCAGCAGCCCGAGCGCGCTCGCGGGCAGCACGGTCACCGCGGTCTCCGCGAGCAGCCGGCCGCCGATGCCGCGCAGCGAGCCGCCGCGTGAGCGCATCAGCGCCAGTTCGCCGCGGCGGCGGGCGGCGATCAGGGCCCCCGTCATCAGCAGCACGACGGCGGCCACGGAGCCGATGCCGAGGGCGGCGACCGCGATCACGGGACTGATCGCGTCGCGCATCCGCGCGTTGGCCTCCACGATGTGGCCGAGTCCGGTGGCGAACACCGCGGTCTCCCCGGCGGTCTCCCGCACCTTCAGCAGCCCGGGGCCGCTCTCCAGCGAGGCGATGACGGACGTCAGCCGGGCGCCGTCGCGGCCGGTCAGCCCGGCCGGGTCGGGCGGGATCCGCCAGAAGAGGGCCGGCTCGGTGGCCGTGCTCAGGAGCACGGGACCGGCGTCCTCGGCCAGCAGGACGGTGCCGGTCCAGTAGTACACCGGGAAGGGGGCCTCCGGGTCCGGCACCAGGGACGGGGTGCGCAGCAGCGGATCGGCGGACCAGTAGCTGCCGCGCGGATCGCGCGGGGTCACGATGCCGGTGATCGTCACGGTGATGGGTTCCTGGGCCGCGGTGAGCAGCTCGACGGTCGCGCCGACCTTCACCTTCAGCTCGGCCGCCGTCTCCTCGGTGACCGCGCCCTGCACCTGACGAGAGTCCGATGTGACCTCCCGCGGCGTCGTCGGCCAGGCGCCCGAGGCCAGGGTGGCGTGGTCCTTCAGTCCCGACTGCGCCACGTAGGAGAGCTGCGGCGGAACCGCGTCGGGCCTCGGCAGCCAGGGCTCGTCCGCGAGGGCCGGCTTCGTGGTGCGCACCCCGTACGCGACCGACGACGTGTCGGCGCGCAGCGGTGCGGGCAGTGCCTTCACGAGCCCGGCCCCGACCCGCGTCAGCTCGGGGCTCCGCACTTCGGCGTCCCGCTGCGCCTGCGGCAGTTCAAGACCGGGCTGGGGGCGGGAGACCTCCAGAAGGCTGCGGCCCCCGTCCGCCGTCCGGACGTCGTGGCGCAGCCCCTTCGTCTCGTACGCGTCCACGGCCCGCGGGAACGCCGCGGCGAGGAACGCCGTCACCAGCACCAGCACCGCGAGTGCCGTCGCCGCGCCGGGCGCGGTACGCAGCCGGGTACGGATCCAGGGGGCGGTGGCCGCCCGGTTGTTGTGACGCATGTCAGTGGTCCCCCTGGTGGCGCAGTGTGACCGCCGGATCCCCGCGGCGGAGCGCCATCGACGCGACGATCACGAGCGGCAGCGCGGCGACCCCGGCCAGCAGCGCGGCGACCTGCCCGGCGGGCAGCTCGACCAGCACCGCCGGAACGGGCCGGTCGGCCTGTCCGGTCAGCACGATGAGCGGAACGACGGCCCGGGTCAGTACCGTGCCGATGCCGAGCCCGATGAGCAGGGCGAGCGCGATCAGCACGCCCTGTTCGGCGGCGATCATGCGGGCCAGCTGGCGGCGCGGCGCGCCGAGCGCCCGCAACACGCCCAGCTCGGCGGAGCGTTCGCGCCGGGACCCCGAGGCGCTGACCGCGAAGCCGACCGCCGCCAGCGCGGCGGCGACCACCGCGACGGCCGGCAGCGCCGACTGCGGTCCCGCCCCCAGCGGATCGTCCACCAGCCGCTGGGCGGCCTCCGCCCGGACCAGGACCTGGGCCGGATCGGTGTCCGGCAGGGCGCGCAGGGCGGCCGCCACCTTCGCGGCGTCGCCCGGGGCGGCGCTCAGCCACCACTCGGTCGCCTCGATCGTGGCGGTCGGCCGGTGGGCCAGGACCTCGGTGACGGCCTTGAGGTCCAGCAGCAGCGCGCCGCCGCTCGCCACCGGGTCCGGGGCGCCGGACGATCCGTCGGCCCCGGTGGTCGGCAGCCGGCGCACCGACTCCGCCAGGGTCACCCGGAGGGTGTTCCCGGCCAGGGTGACGTCGATCTCGTCGCCCAGTTCCGCGTTGGTGCTCTTCAGATAGGCGTCCGTCACGACCGCCTTGACCGCGGCCGCCTTCGGCCGGGCGGCGGTGACCCGCAGGGTGCCGCTGGTCGGCTCCCAGTTCTCCTCGTTGTCCACGCCGGTGTCGTACGTGAAGTCCGGCAGCCCCGACGCGCCGTTGTGCACCGGCGGCCGGCCCGGCCGGTCCTCGCCGTACTCGGTGAGCGTCATGGCCGCGTCCCAGCGCAGCGACTCGGGGGCCGGCAACGGGCGTTCGGCGCCCGACCCGGCGACCACCCGCACGTCGCTCACCGAGACCCGGTGCTTGCGCGCGTAGTCGGACGGCGCGGCGGCGTCCACCTCGATGCCGATCACGGCCAGACCGCCCGCCGCCGACACCGGGAAGGAGACCGGGACCGGCCGGCCGTCCACCGGCACGGGACCGGCCAGGGCGCGGTAGGGGAGACCGTAGCGGTCCTCCAGGAGCACGGTGACCACCGGCGGGTCCGGGGCCAGGTCGGCCCCGGCGGGTTTCGACACCGTGGTGATCCGCAGGTCCAGCTTCAACCGGGCGCTGTCCTCGGGGAGTACGAGCCCGGGGCGCGGGGCCCGCTCCGGGGCGATGGCCCCGAACAGCTCCCGCGGGCTCCCGTCGGCGAGGTCGGAGCGCATCAGCATCCGCTCGTCCGCGTGCGCGGTGTCCAGGGCGAGGACCTCCGCGGTGCGCCCGCCGGAGACCTCCACGTCGGCCCGGTAGGCGGGGGCCGCCTGCCGCACCCCCTCCAGGGCGCTGTACGAGCCTGCCGTCGCCGGACCGCTCCCGTGCCCGCCCGTGAACCGGACCGAGGCGCCGGAGCCGAAGTCCGCCTGGTCGGACTGCGAGCGGTTCCAGGAGGCGCTCTGCCCGATCGCCAGCATGCCCATCGCGACCGACAGGACCAGCAGCAGCACCGGCCCCGCCCCGCGCAACGGGCGCCGGCTGAACTGCCAGCCCGCCAGGGCCGCGGGCAGCCCCCGGCCCTTGGCCGCACGCCGCTCGGCGAGCTTCGCCGCGGGCGGCAGCAGGCGCAGCGTGAGGACGGTCCCGGCGAGCAGCGCCAGCGCGGGGGCGGTGACCAGCAGGGGGTCGATCCCGAGGTTGCCCGCCTGGTCGCCGCTGAGCGTCCCGCTGCCGGACTGCCGGTCCAGCTGCCAGTACGCCACCGCCGCGATCAGGAGCAGCCCGAGGTCCGCGCCCGCCCGCACCGGCCCGGGCAGCGACGCGGCCCGGGTCCTGCGCCCACCCGCCCCGGCCGTCAGGGACGGCGCCACCACGGCCAGGGCGCAGGCCAGCGCGACGGCCGCGGAGACCAGCCACACGGTGCCGGTCGAGGCCTCCTGGACCTTCAGCCCGATCCGGGCCAGGGCGCTGCGCTCGGCCATCAGCCCGGTCAGCGGGCCCGCGAGCAGGGGGGCGACCACCGCGGCGGGCACGGCGAGCAACAGTGCCTCGATCGCGGCGAACGAAGTGATCCGGCCCCGCGAACCGCCCCGGGCCCGCAGCAGTTCGCGCTCCCCGTCACGCTCGCTGTTCAGCAGCCGGGCCACGAGCAGCAGGGCGTACGCGGCGAGCAGCACCAGCTGCACCGCGACGATCATCAGCGTGGAGCGGGAGACCAGCAGCGCCCGGTCCAGCTGGTCGAGCACGGTGGGCAGCGACGTCCGGGCGTTGACCCCGGAGGCGAACACGGGTGCGGCCGTCAGGGCCTTCGGGGCGCCGGCCGACGCCTCGCGCAGCCCCTCCATGGAGCCGGTGGTCAGCCCGGTGAAGTCGGCGGACGCCAGCCAGGACGTCTCGCCCTCGGCGAGCACACCGGAGGCGAGGACCGAGGGAGCGGTGAGCAGCGGGCCGTACGTCGTGAAGGCGAGCTTGCGCACCCCGCGCCCGCCGAGCGGGTCCAGCTGCCAGTACGGGTCGGACTGGTCGGCGGCCTCGTAGACGCCGGTGACCAGGACCCGCTGCTTCTTGTCGTGCAGCCGGTCGGTGATGGTGAGCCGCGCGCCCGGCTTCAGCTTCAGCGCCTCGGCGGCGACGACGGGCAGCGCGACCTGGACGGGGCCCGAGCCGCCGGGGGCCGCGGGGGCCTTGCCCCCGGTGATCCGCACCCGGCTCGGGTCGAGGGCGGCGAAGTGGGTGAGATCCGGCTCCTTGCCCCGCCGGGCGGCCGGGTCCTGGAGGCTCCGCGGCAGCGCGTACGACCCCGAGCTCTCCAGCTTCCCCACGGTCACGGGCAGCCCGTAGTAAGCGTCGCGGGAGGCCTTGCGGACGGCGTCGTCGGCCGCCGCGCGCTGATCGTGGTCCACGGACGCCGAGACGACGAGGGCGGCGGAGGCGGCCGACCCATGGGTGAGCGAGTGGCGCAGGGCCGCGTCGCCCACGGAACCCGAGAACGCGGTGAGCGCCGCCAGGACGGAGGTGGTCAGCAGGACGGCCAGGACGGCCGCGGACAGCAGGAGGCGATGAGCCCTCACCCGCAGAAGGACGAAACCCGTCACCTGATCCCCCAGCCCCGGAAACACCGCGTGCGCACGCCCCCCGACGTACCGGTGATGCTTTCAGAGGCAACAGGTTCTGGTAACCGCTCGCAGGTACACCTTGATGCGATCGTGATCGTTATGCGGGGATGGAGTGCCGATTTCCGGAGTTGCCCGGTCACGGATCGTGCACAAATGATCAGTCGACGCTGTTGCTGCTGCCGCCGCCGCTGCCGCTGTGCTGCCGCTGTTGGCGCTGATCAGTCGGCGGTGTTCACCATCGAGGCGGCCGCGTAGGTCAGGTAGTCCCACAGCTGCCGCTCGTGCTCGGGCGCAAGCCCCAGCTCGTCCAGCGCGACCCGCATATGGGCGAGCCAGGCGTCGTGCGCCGCCCGGTCCACCCGGAACGGCGCGTGCCGCATGCGCAGCCGCGGGTGACCCCGGTGGTCGCTGTAGGTGCGCGGGCCGCCCCAGTACTGCATCAAGAACAGCGCGAACCGCTCCTCGGCCGGCTCCAGGTCCTCCTCCGGATACATCGGCCGCAGCAGCTCGTCGCCCGCCACGCCCTCGTAGAAGCGATGGACCAGGCGCCGGAAGGTCGCCTCGCCGCCGACCTGTTCGTAGAAGGTCTGCTCCTGAAGCGTGTCGCGCGGAATCTCAGTCACCCGTCCATGGTCGCAGACGCACCGTCCGGCGACAGGGGTCCTAGGACCAAGAGCCGAAAAGCCCGTTCGGCCGCTCGCCCGCAGGGCCCCGGCGCAGGACAGTGGAGACATGGGTGCACACCGGCAAGGCTCCTCCCCGTCCGAAGCCGAGGCCGACGCGGCGCGGGAAGCCCTCGTGCTGGAGATCGCCGCGCGGGGCGAGCTCGACGATCCCGCCTGGCGCGCGGCCTTCGCCGAGGTGCCCCGCCATCTGTTCGTGCCGTTCTACTACGTGCGCGGAATCCGGGGCTTCGAACGCCTCTGGGGCGAGGACCCCGACCCCGAACGGCGCTCCCGCTGGCTGCGCGGGGTGTACGCGGACGGGGCGCTGGCCACCCGCCTCAAGGACGGCGAACTCGTCTCGTCCTCCAGCCAGCCGTCCCTGATGGCCCTGATGCTCGACGCCCTCGACCTACGGGACGGGCACACGGTCCTGGAGATCGGCACCGGCCCCGGCTACAACGCGGCGCTCCTCGCCCACCGGCTCGGCGACTCCGCGGTGACCAGCGTCGACCTGGACCCGGAGATCACGGAGCCGGCCCGGTGCCACCTCGCCGCGGCCGGGTACCACCCGACGGTGGTCACCGGCGACGGGGCACGGGGCTGCCCGAGGCGCGCCCCGTACGACCGGATCATCGCGACCTGCACCCTGCCGTCCGTGCCGGGGGCCTGGCCGGAGCAGTGCCGTCCGGGCGCGCGCATCCTCGCGCCGCTCGCCACCGGCCTGGTCCTGCTCCAGGTCCGCGCGACGGAGCACGGGCCGCGCGCCGAGGGGCACTTCCTGCACACCCCGGCGTACTTCGTGCCGCTGCGCGGCGCGCTCCCGGGACCCGGCGCGCTGCCGCACCTGGGCGGACTGCCGCGCCGGGTCGCCGGGGACGACCTGTTCCGGTTCCTCCTGACCCTGACCGCGGGCACCCTCGACCCGCACGAGGCACTCTCCCTCTGGGAACGCGAGGGGCGCCCGCGGCGGGAGAGGTACGGCATCACGGTCGGCCAGGGCCGGCAGTGGGCCTGGCTCGACGACCCGCAGGGCCCGTACACCTGGCCGCTCGCCGCCGGGTGAGGCACCGCGCGTCTACCGGTCCCGTCCAAGGGCTGTCCCGCTATTCCCGGCGCACCGTGATCGTCGTCCACGCCCCGACGTGCACCTGGTCGCCGTCCTGGAGCGGTACGGGGACATAGGGCTGGATCGGGTCCTCGGCGCCGTTCAGCGTGGTGCCGTTGGTGGAGTTCTGGTCCACGACCGCCCAGCTGCCGTCGGGCTGCTGCACCAGCACCGCGTGCTGGTGCGAGACGCCCGGGTCCTCCGGGGGCACCGACAGATCGACGTCGGGGGACTCGCCGGTGCTGTGCCGGCGACGCCCGATGGTGATCTGGCTCCCGGTGAGCGGAAGGCGCTGCTCCGGGGAGTACGCGGGCAGGTTCAGCCCGGTCGCCTCGGGGCCGCTGCGCTGCATCATCGCGAGGAAGTACGCGCGGTCGGGAGCGATCACGGCGGTCCAGGAGGTGGACTGCTGGGGCCGGCCCTGACCAGGCACCCCGCCGTGCTGCTGACCCGGGTCGTAGCCCTGGTCCTGGCCGTGCTGCGGACCCTGGTCGTAGCTCTGGTCCTGGCCGTGCTGGGGACCGTGACCCTGCTGGCCCGACAGGCCCTGCTGGTCGTACCCCTGGTCCTGGCCCTGCCCGTGGCCCTGCCCGTGGCCCTGCCCGTGGTCCTGTCCGTGGGGTCGCCCCTGGTGGGGGCCGGGCTGCTGGAACGCCTGCGGGAGCTGCGGCTGCTGGTTCTGCTGGGCCTGGGAGGGCGGCGGCAGCAGCCAGTCATCCCCGCCGGCGGTGGGCCCGGGAGACTGCTGCTGTGGTCGCGGCGGCGCGAAGGGCGAGGCCTGCTGGGGCTCGAACGGCGAGTGCGTCGAGGGAGCCGACTGCTGGGGCTCGAACGGCGAGTGCGCCGAGGAAGCCAGCTGCTGCGGTTCGAACGGCGAGGGTCCGGGCTGCTGCTGCGGCGGAGGGCCCTGCTGGAACGAGGGCGGCGGCGGGGGCCCCTGCTGGAACGCATGCGACGGAGGCCCGCCCTGACCGTCGCTCCCGTGCGGACCGCTGTTCCCGCCCTGGCCGCCCTGACCGCCGTTCCCGTGCGGACCGTTCTGCTCGGGGGCGAGCGGCTCGGCGGGACGGTTCATCTGCGAGGGGCGCGAGCCCTGGTAGTCGAACGGGTCGCGCGGCTGGGGAGCGCCGGGCGGACCGCCCTGGCCCCCGGGAGCGCCAGGTCCGCCGGGGCCGGGCCGGCCACCGGGGCCGCCAGGACCGGGCTGCCCGCCGGGGCCGCCGGAGCCGGGCCCCTGTGCCTGGAATCCGGGCGGCAGGTTGAGGCCGGGCGGAGGTCCGCCGGGTGTGCCGTGCTGCGGGGCCAGCGGGGTGTAGGAGGTCGCCGTGTTGGTGAGGAAGTTCCAGCGGCACTCCTCGCAGTACGGCGCCATCGCCTCACGCGGCGTGCGGCACTGCGGGCACAGCTCCGCCTGCATGGTGGGCTGGCCGCCGCCGGAACCCTGCTGCGGGTAGCCGTAACCGGGCGCGGGCGGCGGAGGAGGCGGCGGGGGCACCGCGCCCGCGGGCGCACCGCCGGTGGCCATGCGGTGTCCGCAGACCTCGCACCAGTCCTCGGAACCCGACTGGTGTCCGTTCGGGCAGGTCGGCATGTCGGCGCTTCCCCCTCTCCTCTTCCGGCCCCGGAGGCCGTCATGCTGTCGTTCGCGGGCGTTCTTGCCCAACGCATACGTAGGGTTGCTCTGTGCTCACGGCCCGGCGGTCGTCCGATGACCGTGCCGTGCTACTTCTTGACGCGAACGGTCTTGGTGGAGCGCGTTTCGAGGGTCATCTCGTCCGCTTCCGCAACCTTCGCCTTCAGTCGCACAGTACCTGTCGCGGCATCGACGACGTCGACCACCTTCGAAAGCAGCTTCGCGGTGTCCTGGTTCCCGGACGCCGACGCCAGCTGTACCGCCCGGCCCAGTTTCGCCGTCGCGCCGTCGAAGTCGCCCGACTTGCGTGCGTCCAGGCCCTGCTGGATGACCTGTGCCAGTTCCGCCTGACCCGTGTAGTGCGCGACCTGCGGATTGATCGAGGTCGAGGCCACCATGTCGTCCGTCCACACGGCCCGTACAAGCCCTTGCGACAGCGTCTGCGGGGCGCCCGCGCCCGAGGGGTCGGGCAGGATCAGCGAGACCCGGGCGGCCAGCATCTCCTGGCCGATCCCGGCCTCCGGCACCAGGACGCACACGTGGTAGTCCCGCGACTCGTCGCCCCAGGAGCCGGTCGGGTAGTCCCCGGCCCGGGGGCCCGCCTCGGACCGCCGCCCGGTCAGGTCCGCGACGGTCGGCGCGACCTGCTTCACGAACCGGATCTCCACCCCCACCGGCGTCCAGAGCCGCAGCGCCACGTCCGCGACCTCCTTGCCCATGGCGTTCTCCATCATCCGCGTGAAGTCCGCGGCCAGGCCCGCCGGGTCGGCGACGATGTCGGCGGTGCCGAGGAGGGCGGCGGCGATGCCGGTGACCTCCTTCACCTCCCAGTCGGTGCCCACTCCGCGGGCGTCGCAGGTGAACCGGCCCGCGCAGGAGTCCAGGGCCGCCCGCAGGTCCTCGGGCGCCTCGTGCTCGTTGCGGCCGTCGGTCAGCAGGATGCCGTGCCGGATGTCCACCTCGGCCGCGCCCAGCAGCCGGTCGGCCAGCCGCAGCCAGGTGCCGATCGCGGTACCCCCGCCCGCGCTCAGCTTCCGCAGGGCCTCCTTGGCCTGCGCCCTCGTCTGCTGGTCGGCGACCGCGAGCCGCCCGTTGCCCGGATAGACGTCCTTGGCCACATGAGTCCCGGCGACCACCGCGAACCGGGTGCCCTCGCGCAGGGCGTCGATGGCCGCCGCCGTCGCGTCGCGCGCGTTGCGCATCTTCGTCGGGGGGTAGTCCATCGAGCCCGAGCAGTCGACCATCAGCACCACGGCCGCGTCGGGACCCTGCCCGGCCCCGTACGCGGGCGCCGGCGCCGAACCCGCCAGCGGTATGCCGCCGGTGGTGCCGCCGCCGGTCGAGGTCACGGTGACGATCGCGTTGACCTCACGACCGCCCTCGGGCAGGAACGCGTTCTGGTACACCTCGACGGAGAACTGCGGCACGTTCGACTTGGAGAAGTTGGCCATCTGGTCGGCTCCTTGAGGCTCCACAGGCGATCAGGCGAAGAGGGGACGCGGGCGGCTGACACGGGGTCGGGGCAAGGACGGAGAACCGGCTCAAACGGTGTCGCAGGCCGATCCTGCCCCCTGCGGCCGTACGGCGAACGGCAGAAGCGCCACTGTTACGTTGTCGTGGCCCCCGCCGTCGAGAGCGTGCCCCACGAGCGTCTGGGCCGCGCGCAGCGGCTGTTCCCGGGCGTCGGCCGGGACGGCGGCCGCCATCTCCTCGGCGGATTCCGCGTAGTTCCACAGGCCGTCCGTGCACACGACGACCAGGCCGGGCCGGTCCGGTTGGAACGCGGCGGTGTGCGGCTCCAGTTCGTACGCGTCGGCGCCGAGCCAGCCCGTGATGGCGTGGGCGCGCTCGTCCGCGTACGCCTCCGCCTCGTTCATCAGGCCGGCCGCCACCATCTGCGCGGCCCAGGAGTCGTCCTCGGTGAGCCGGGCGGTCGGCCGGGTCCGGTCCTCCGGCACCCAGTAGACCCGGCTGTCGCCGACCCAGCCGACGATCAGCAGACCGCCCGCCATGATCGCGCCGACCAGGGTGCAGGCCGGGGCGTTCTGGTGGCGGTGCGCGTCGTGCTCCCTCGCCCCGGCCGGTTCCTGCGCCAGGGCGTTGACCGCCTCGGACGCGGCGACGATCGCCTCGTGCATCGCCGTCTGCGGATGCGTGCCGCGCGGCAGGGACTCCAGCAGCGCCTCGTTGGCGGCGCTCGCCGCGGCAGCCGAGGCCTCGTCGGGACGGCTCGCCGAGGAGACGCCGTCGCAGACGATCGCGACGACGGCGGGCGAGCCGTCCGGCAGCGCGGTGGACGACACCGCGAAGGAGTCCTCGTTGCGGTGGTGGCGCAGGCCCCGGTCGCTGACGGCGGCCACCGCGTCGAGCTCCTGCTCCATGTGGTCGCGCTCACGGGGCTGGGCGTGCCCGCAGTTCTCGCAGTAGCCGTCGGGGTCCACCCGGCCGGAGCGGCAGGCCGCACAGACCTTTGCCCCGGGGGCGGGAACGGCCGCGGGCGCGGCGGCGTGCTCCGCCGTCCGGGGATCGGGCGCGGCCAGCGCGAAGTCACCGGAGGCCTCCGCACCGCCCGGGCCCGCCCGGTCGTCGTGGCGCACCTGGACGGCCGCGGTCTCCGGCCCGCCCGCCCGCACCGGCTCGGGCGGCGACGCCGCGCCCCGGCCGGACACCGCGTCCGGCGTGTCCGGCCCCGTCAGGGGCCTGCCGCCCGAGTCCGTCCCGGGCACGTCCGCCGGACGGACCACGGGCGCGGGCACGTCCGAGCTGTCGGTCTCCTCGGCGGCGGGCCACCGCACCGCACCGGCCGCCGGAGCCGCCGGAGGCACGGTGATGACCATCGTGGGCCGGTCGTCGGGGCGCGCCGGAACGGCCGAGAGGTCGTAGCCGCACACCCCGCAGAACAGATCGCCCGCAGCCGGCGGTTCCTCGCAGCCCGGGCACTTCGGCAGGGCGGGCTGCTGGTGGCTCTGTGACATCTTCACACCCACGTCCGGGGGCGGAAACGGTTGGCCCGCTCCACCAGTTCGATCCTCTCGTCGCCCCGCTGCGCGAGCCGGGCGAGCATCCGGTACGAGCGTTCCAGCCCGAACCGCAGCCCCCGCTCGTTCAGTTCGGCGCCGAGCAGCTTGCCTGCCCCGGACGAACCGGCGGCCGGTCCGCCCGGCCCCGGGACACCGGGACTACCGGAGAGTACCCAGTCGAGCGCCTTGCCCAGTACCTCGGTCGACAGCTGCTCGTGACGCACCGGGTCCAGACCGAAGGCGGCCAGCGCCGCCACCTGGACGCCGGCGGCCGTCAGGTCGGCCAGCAGCGGCTCCCCGTGCGAGCGCTCGCGCAGCCGCGCCCGGACTGCGGCTACCCGGGCCGCCGTGTAGTGGATCGAGGCCTCCGGCACCGACTCCAGGGTGCTCACCGCCCCTCCCCGCTCACCGGCGGCGATCTGCACCCGGGCCAGGCCGAACGCGGCGCTGACGAACCCCGGGTCGGTCGCCCACACCAGGCGGTAGTACTCGGCGGCGTTGTCCAGCTGGCCCAGCACCTCCGCACAGATCCCGAGCGCCAGCTTGGGCGCCATCTCCCCGGGGAACGCGTCGTAGACCGCGTCGAAGGAGAGCGCCGCCGACTCGTGGTCACCGGTGACCAGCGAGGTGACGCCCCGATACCAGACGACCCGCCAGTCGTCCGGGTGTTCACCCTCCAGGGTGGTCAGCGCACGGGCGGCCGAGTCCAGCTCCCGCATCTCCAGCCGGGCCCGCAGCTCCCGCAGCCGGGTCTCCAGCGAGGGGGCCGGGACCGTGCGCAGGGCGGTGATCAGCTCGGCCGGGGCGGAGGCCATGAGGCCGGCGAGGAAACCGGCGTTCGGGTCCATCGCGTCGACCCGGGGGACCGGCAGCGCCAGTGCCGTGGCCCGCGTGTCGAACAGGGCGAGCAGGACGCCCCCGGAGGTCGCCCCGAAGGGGCCGTACGGTCCGGTCGCGACGTACGGCCCGGAGGCGGCCGGGGCCGGCTCGGCCGCCCGGGGCGCCGGGACCGGAGCCTGCGCCGGGGGAGCGTAAGCGAGCGGGGCGCCGCCCTGCGCCGAGCCCCGGACATGGGTCGGCGGCGCCGCCAGCGCGGAGGCCCCCGCCGGACCCGGCGGATGGGCACCCGCCGGGCCGGGCGGCTGGGCCCCCACCGGCAGCGCCCCGGCCACCGCTGACGTCACGGCCCCCGGCGCGACCGGAGCCGCGCCGCCGTGGGGCTGCCACGTGCCGCCCTGCGCCGGAACTCCGGACGGCGGGCTGCCGCGGCCCTTGCGGCGGCCCCGGAGCCCGCCACGCCCGGAGCCGGTCTCCCGGCCGCCCAGCCGCGAGACGTCGTCCGTCTGCCGGGCGAACAACTCGGTGTCGATCACGCGCAGTTCCGCGCCGAACAGCGTCGACAGAGCAGGGCGCGGCCGGCCCGTCTGGAGCGCCACGACCTCCCGCAACACCCCCGTCAGCTGCTCGGCCATCTCCGCGGCGGAGGCGAACCGGCGGGCTGGGTCCGGGTCCGTGGCGCGCACCAGCAGCCGGTAGAACGACTCGTAGGCGCGGAACACCTCGATGTTGTCCGGGTCCGGCAGCGAGTCCACGAAGACGTTCGTGTACCCCTGGAAGTCGAAGGTGAGGACCGCCAGCGTCCGGGCCACCGTGTAGAGGTCGGAGGCGACCGACGGGCCCACCTCCGCGACCTCGGGGGCCTGGTAGCCGACCGTTCCGTAGATCGCCGACTCCTCGTCGTCCATCCGGCGCACCGCGCCCATGTCGATCAGCTTCAGCTGGTCCTCGGTCTGGATCGCGTTGTCGACCTTGAAGTCGCAGTAGAGGAGGTTGCGGCTGTGCAGATGGCCGAGCGCCTCCAGGGCCTCGATCCCGTACGCGCAGGCCTGCTCGACCGGCAGCGGGTCGCGCTTCCCGGCCGGGGTGCGGCGCTCGTTGGCGATCTCCTTGAGCGCCTTGCCGCCGACGTACTCCATCACGATGTAGCCGTCGAGCGAACCGGTCCGCTGGTCCAGGTGCTCGACGAAGTTGTAAATCCGGACGATGTTGGAGTGCTCGATCTCGGCGAGGAAGCGGCGCTCGGAGATCGCGGCGGCCATCGCGTCCTGGTCGCCGGTGTCCAACAGGCCCTTGAGGACCACCCAGCGGTCCGAGACGGCCCGGTCCACCGCCAGATAGACCCAGCCGAGCCCGCCGTGCGCCAGACAGCCCACGACCTCGTACTGGCCGTGCACGATGTCGCCGCCGGTCAGCTTCGGCACGAAGGAGTACGGGTGGCCGCACTTGGTGCAGAACCCCTCGGTGCGGCCCGGCCGCTCACCGCGCGAACGGCCCACCGGCGCCCCGCAGTCCGAACGGGAGCAGAACCGCTTGCGCTCGGGCACCTCCGGGTTCTCCATCACCGCCGTGCGCGGATCGGGCCGGGGCACGTCCGGGACGTCCACCAGACCGACGCCGAGCCGCCCCCGGGCCGAGGCCGCCGACGTCGAGCCGGAGGAACGCACCGAGACCGAACGGGAGGTGGCCGCCCCGGACAGCGAGCGCGACAGCCGGCCGGAGACCGAGCGGCGCGAGGTCGACGAACGGGACGAGGCACGCCCGGAGGCGCGGGAGCCGGACCGCGCCGAGGAGCTGTCCCGGCTGCTCGCCCGGCCGCCTCCGGCGATCCCGGTCGGCGGCGAGGAGACCATGCCCGTCGGTGAGACGACCGGAGCCAGACCGCAGGTGTCGCAGTACAGCTCACCGCCGCCCATGTCCTCGTAGTTCCCCTCGCACGCGGGGCGCTGGCACTGCGTACTCATCGTGTCTCCCCCTCTTCGCCGGTGCCCGTGCCGGTGGCCGCGCCCGTGGACCGCCGGTCCTGCGGTCCGTCGGGCCGGCTCGGCGTCAGCATCTCCGCGACCGCGTGCTGGTAGCGCAGGACGGCCTGCTCGGCGACCCGCAGATCGCACGGCGCGCTCCACAGCATGCGGCGCGCCGCGTCGTACCGCTCGATCAGCACCGGATCCTCCGCCAGGCCGTGCCGGGCCACCTTCGCCTTGTACGCGTCGAGCCGGCCGCGCAGCTCCGCGCGGACCGCCAGCGGGGCCGTCACCGAGGTCAGCGACTCCCGGGCGCGGAGCAGTTCGTCCTCGGCCTCCTGCTCCAGCGACTCCAGCAGCGGCGACAGCCGGTGCCACTGGGCGTACCTGCGGTGGTCCGCCGCCGCCGCCAGCCGCTCCTGGAGGGCGGTCGGCGGGCCGCTGACCGCGGGCACCTCGGAGGCGGCGATCTTGGCCAGTACCTCGCCGCGTGCCGCCCGTGCCTCCGTCAGGGTGCGGTCGGCCCGCGAGAGCACGTCCCGCAGCCGCACCAGCCGCGCCTCGGCGTCCTGCCGGACCGCGAGCACCGCCTCGATCTCCCGCCGTACGTCCTCCAGGGCGCGGGCCGCCCGGTCGTAGCGCGAGGTGTCGGGCCGGCCGCCGCCCGGCGCGGCGCTGCCGGGCCCCGGCAGCCAGAACGCCAGCGGGTCGGAGATCACCTGCACCCGCAGGGTGGCCAGCTCCTCGGTGATCTCCGCCAGGTCGTCCCCCGCCGGATGCTCACCGGGCCGCACTCCCACGGAGTGCGCCAGCGAACGCGTCCGGTGCAGCTCGGCGGCGAGCAGATCGATCCGGGCGGGCAGCGCCGACCACACGGAGTCGGAGGAGACGACCATGTCCAGGGACCTGGCGTACAGCTCGTTCATCCGGGAGACGAGCTCCTGGAGGGAGAACCGCTCGGAGAGCCTGGCCGGACCCGCGACCGAAGGCGGCGGCACGGCCCCCTGGTTGGCGACGGTGACGGCATCGCCGCGCAGGAGCCCGGTCAGCGCGGTGAGGTCCTCCCGGTTCGGATGACGCCGCCGCGCACGGATCTCCCGGGCCTCGGACAGGGCGCCGGCGTACGCGTCGAAATAGCCCCACAGCAGGGTGATCGACTGCTCGGTCACGGCCCAGCGCTCCCGGGTGACGCCGGTCAGCTCGGCGCCCTCCAGGAGCCGGCGGCCGGCATGGTCCTGGAGCGCGAGGAGCGAGGTCTCGATGGCCTCGTGCTCCGCACCGAGCCGGGCCAGCGCACGGTCCGCCTCCTCCCGGTCCATGACCGGGCCGGGGGGCCTCCCCGCGAAGCCGGGGAAGGATCCCGCGACGCCCATCGATCACCTCTCCGCTCTCCCCGCCGGGCCGGTGGGCCCGGCGGGATCGATCTGTCTCGGTCTGCTGACCCTGTCCCGGCCTGCCCGCCCCGGTCTGCTGATCCTGTTCCGGCCTGCCCGCCCCGGTCCGTGCGCGTGGGTGCGCTCCGGGTCAGTCGCCGCGGTACTTGGGCGCGGGCGGGCCCGCTATGCCGGGCAGTCCGGCCGACAGCCACTTGCGGTACGACGTCATCCAGGGGCTGTTGTCACCGCCCGCCCGGTAGTCGACGAGGACCTTGTTCACCCGGGCCACCAGATCGTCGGCGCCCTTCTTCGTCGCGACGCCGTAGTACTCCGTGGTGAACGGGGCGTTCCCCTTGAGCTCCACCGCCGGGTCCTGCGCCGCCTGACCGGCCGCCAGGGCGTTGTCCGTGACGATGGCGTCGACCTCGCCGAGCTGGAGCCGCACCAGGCAGTCCAGCTGGTTGGGCACGGTCAGCAGGTCCCGGTCGCGCTCGGTGCCGTCGAAGTCGTCCTTGTAGAGCGCGCCGAACGACTTCTTCTCCAGCGCCTCGTACGCCGTGGAGCCCTCGGCCGAGCAGACCCGCTTGCCCTTCAGCGACGGGTCGTAGCCGGTGATCGTCGACCCCTTCGGGGCGAGCACCTGCTGCCCGGCCTGGAAGTAGGCGGTGGAGAAGGAGACCTGCTCCAGCCGCTTGCAGTTGATCGTCATCGTCCGCACGACGACGTCGACCCGGTCGTTCTCCAGGGCGGCGATGCGCTGGTTGGTGGGGATCGCGCGGAAGATCACCGCGTCCGGGTCGCCCAGGACGTCCTTGGCGATGGCCCGCACCAGATCGATGTCGAACCCTTCCAGCTCCCGGGCCTCCGGATTGCGGTAGCCCCAGCGGAAGCTGTTCTGGTCGACGCCCGCGATCAGCTTGCCGCGCTTCTTGATCTTCTCGATGCTGGGCCCGTCGGCGCTCGACGCGGGCAGGCTCGCCTCCGGCTCGGTGCACTCCTCGGCCCGTGCCCGGTCGGCCGTCACCGCTCCGCCGCCCGGGGCGTCCGCTCCGGCCGCCCCGCCGCTGTGGTGGGCCAGCGGCAGCAGGGTGAGCGCCGCGGTGACCGCGCACGCGCCCGCCATCCCCGCCACGCCGCCCCATCCGCGCAGGCCGCCGCGTGCGGAACGCTCCTTCGACCTGCGCATCGCTGCCCCTCTCACCGGTACTCCGCGAGCCTGCGGTTGACCCCGACGATCACGGCGGCGGCCCCCAGGACCGCCAGCGCCGCGGCGCCGATCGGCAGGCCCCGCAGGGCGCCCCGCCCGTCCTCCGCCGCCGCGGTGAACTCGTCCTGCTCATGCGCGAGCGCCTTCTCCAGCGCGGCGTCCACCCGCTGGAAGGACTGCCCGGTGGAGCCCTCGGTCCCGATGATCTGCTCCAGGGCGCCGTCGTAGTCGCCGCGGTCGTCCGTGGCACGGGCCTCGCGGTGGCGGGCCCCCCACTCGGCCACGCCCTTGGTCGCGTCGAGGACCGGCGCGTTCCCGCTCTCGTCGTCCGCGAGCCGGCCGGCCTTCTCCAACCGGTCCTTCACCGCCTTCATCCCCGTGCCGTAGTCCGCCTCGTACTGGTCGGCCGAGCCGTCGGGGGTCAGCACAGCACCGCGCGCCACCAGGGTGAGGTTCTCGTTGGCGCGCGCCTTCAGGGAGTTGATCCGCGCGTCGTTGAGCACATCCAGGGACGCCTGGCCGTGCACCATCGCCGACCGCAGCTCCGTACGGGCCACCGCGTGCCCCACGGCCAGCCAGAGCACCACCACCGAGGCGGCGGCCGTCGCCGCCAGCAGCCCGTGGTTCAGCACCCGGTTCGTCCGGCGGTAGGTGCGCCGCTGCATCCACCCCAGCGCGCCGAGCACCAGGATCCCGGCGCCCAGTGACAGGAGCGGCCACTGCCGGGCGTCGGCGGAGTCCGTCTCCAGCCGGCCCGTCTCGGCCGCGTACAGCCGCTCGGCGGCCGGCAGCATCTCACCGGTCATCTTCTGGTTCGCGTACCGGAGATAGGCGCCGCCCAGCGGCAGACCCTGGCGGTTGTTGGCGCGGGCGCGCTCGATCAGGCCCGTGTAGACCGGGAGCAGCTTGTTGAGGGTGGCTATCTCACGGCTGGACGCGCTGTCGGAGTCGGTGCTCCCCGACGCCTTCACCAGCAGCCGGGCCGCCTCCTCGATGTCCTTCCGATACTGCTCGTGCACGGCCTCGGGCTCCTGCGCACCCGCGAGGAACCCACTGGCCGCCGTCGTGTCCGCGTCCGCCAGGAAGCGGTAGATGTCCGCCGCGTCGGCGCTGAGCGGCTGACTGCGGCTGACCACGTCGTCGGCCGACGACGCCCGCGACGAGGTCTCCAGGGTGGTCACCGCGCCGAACGCCACGACCAGCAGGGCCAGGACGGCCCCGATGATCTGGAGCCGGCCGGGCTCGGTCGTCGCCACGGCGCGCAGGCGCTCGGTCTGCGCGGCCCACGTGGTGCGGCGCGGTGCGTCCGTGCCGGCGTGCGCGGACACCGGGTCCGGCGTGCGCAGCGTCTGCGTGCCGCCGCTCGGCGGGTGTGTCACTCGACCTCCCCCTCGGTCACTGACGGCAAGTCCCCTGACCGGCCCCCGCATTCGATCAGGGCGGGCGCGACCGATCAAGGCAAGCGGCGCAACGTGCCCGGATACATCCCTATAAGCGAACGGACTTCGGCGTACGGACTGCGACGAACGGACTGCGACGAACAGACTCCCCATCAGGTACACGTTCCGGAGGTCCGATCGGTTCCCTCGCGCCCCGCGCGTGCCCGGCGTTCACCCGTACGAGGAACGTCCCCCCACGCACATCGCGTGAAGGGACGCTCCCTGACGTACGGCGTACCGCGGAGGCGCTCAGACGTACTGCGCGCGCAGCCTCCGGTGGACCTCCGGCGCTGCGCCCGTACGGTCCAGGCCCAGCAGCGCCGCGCCCAGCACCGGCGGCTCGGACACGACGCGCACCTCGGCCTTCGGGGCGCGTGCCGCGAGGAGCGCGGTGATCCGGTCGTTCAGCTGCGGATGGCGCGCGGCCAGCACGCTGCCGCCCAGCAGCACCGGAGCCTCCTCCGCCAGCAGACCGAGCCGCTCCAGCGCGACCGAGGCCATCGCCACTACCTCCTCGGCCTGCCGCTCCACCAGCGCGAGGGCCACCGGGTCCCCGCCCGCGGCGGTCGCGAACAGCACCGGTGTCAGCTCGTGCCGCCGCGCCGACGGGATCCCGCCCCGGTGCAGCGCCTCGATCAGCGCGTACATCGAGGCGAGCCCGAAGTGGGCGGGCAACGCACGGGCCAGCTCGGACGGTTCGCCGCGCCCGTCCTCGGCACGCGCGGCGAACCACAGCGCCCCCTCCGCGAGCCCCGAACCGCCACCCCAGTCACCGGACAGCCGCCCGATCGCGGGGAAGCGGGCGGTCCGCCCGTCCGGGGTCATGCCCACGCAGTTGATCCCGGCCCCGCACACCACCGCGACGCCCCGGGGCTCGTCCACCCCGGCGCGCAGGATCGCGAAGGTGTCGTTGCGCACCTCCACCGAGGAGCCCCAGCCACGGGCCTGCAGGGCCGCTGCCAACTCGGCCTCCTCGACCGGCAGATCGGCGTTGGCCAGGCACGCGGAGACATGGGTGTACGCGCCGGACGGGCCACCGGCGTCCGGCAGCTCCGCGACGGCCCGCTCCAGCGCGGCGGCCAGCCCGTCGATCGCCGCCTCCACCCCGACCACGGGCGGCTGGAAGCCGCCGCCGCGTGCCGTGGACAGCACGGTGCCGTCCTCGCCGATCAGTGCCACGTCGGTCTTGCTGTTGCCCGCGTCGATGGCGACGACCGACACGTTCACGCCCACGAAAGGTGCTCCCGGTTGTGCGCGATCAGCCGGTCGGTGAGCCCCTCGGCGTACTCGTACTGACCGATCAGCGGGTGGGCGAGGAGCGCCTTGAAGACCCGGTCCCGGCCGCCCCGCAGCGCGGCTTCCAGGGCGAGGTCCTCGTACGCCGTCACGTTGGCGATCAGCCCGGCGTACAGCGGGTCCAGCGCGGAGACGGCCAGCGGTGTCGCGCCGTCGTGCCCGACCCGGGCCTGGACCTCGATCACCGCGTCGTCCGGGAGGAAAGGCAGGGTCCCGTTGTTGTACGTGTTGACCACCTGGACCGGGGAGCCGCCGTTGCCCAGCAGGGACGCCGCCAGGTCCACGGCCGCCTCGGAGTAGAACGCGCCGCCGCGCTTGGCGAGCAGTTCGGGCTTCTCGTCCAGTGTCGGGTCGCCGTACATCGCGAGCAGTTCCTTCTCCATCGCCGCGACCTCGGCGGCCCGGGACGGCTTGGTGCCGAGCTCCCTGACCACCTCGTCGTGGGAGTAGAAGTAGCGCAGGTAGTAGGAGGGGACGACGCCGAGCCGGTCGACGACCTGCCGGGGCATGTGGAGGTCGTCGGCGATGGCGTCGCCGTGCTCGGCGAGCAGCTTCGGCAGGATGTTCTCGCCGTCCGGGCCGCCGAGGCGGACGCCCAGCTCCCAGGTCAGGTGGTTGAGCCCGACGTGGTCGAGGTGCACCTCGGAGGGGTTCACGTCCAGCAGCCGGGCGAACTTCCGCTGGAAGCCGATCGCCACGTTGCACAGGCCGACGGCCTTGTGCCCGGCCTGGAGCAGGGCTCGGGTGACGATGCCGACCGGGTTGGTGAAGTCGATGATCCAGGCGTCCGGGTTGGCGCGGCGGACCCGCTCGGCGATGTCCAGGACGACCGGCACGGTGCGCAGGGCCTTGGCGAGGCCGCCGGCGCCGGTGGTCTCCTGGCCCACGCAGCCGCACTCCAGCGGCCAGGTCTCGTCCTTGCCGCGCGCGGCCTGTCCGCCGACGCGCAGCTGGAGCAGGACCGCGTCCGCGTCGGCGACGCCCGCGTCGATGTCGGTGGTGGTCGTGATCCTCCCGGCGTGGTCCTGCTTGGCGAAGATCCGCCGGGCGAGACCTCCCACCAGGTCCAGGCGGTCGGCCGCCGGATCGACGAGCACCAGCTCCTCGATCGGCAGCGTGTCCCGCAGCCGGGCGAATCCGTCGATCAGTTCGGGGGTGTAGGTGGACCCGCCACCCACTACTGCGAGCTTCATAGTCAGCCCTTTACTCCGGTCAGTGTGACGCCCTCGACGAATGCCTTCTGGGCAAAGAAGAAGACGGCGATCACGGGGGCCATGACCAAAACGGTCGCGGCCATGGTCAGGTTCCAGTCGGTGTGGTGTGCGCCCTTGAAGGATTCGAGGCCGTAACTGAGCGTCCAGGCGGCCGGGTTCTCGGAGGCGTAGATCTGTGGTCCGAAGTAGTCGTTCCAGGCGGCGAAGAACTGGAAGAGGGCGATGGCCGCGATGCCGGGCTTGGCCATCGGCAGGACGACCTTCATCAGCGTACGGAACTCACCGCAGCCGTCGACCTTGGCCGCGTCCAGGTACTCGTTCGGGATGGTCAGCAGGAACTGCCGCAGCAGGAAGATGGAGAACGCGTCGCCGAAGGCCATCGGGATGATCAGCGGCCACAACGTGCCGGACAGGTCCATCTGCTTCGCCCAGAACAGGTACATCGGGATGATGATGACCTGCGGCGGCAGCATCATCATCGAGATGACGAGCATCAGCGACAGCTTGCGGCCCCGGAAGCGGAACTTCGCCAGCGCGTACGCCACCGGGACGGACGAGACGACGGTGAGGACGGTGCCGACGCCCGCGTACAGCAGGGTGTTGCGCCACCAGGTCAGGAAGCCGGGGGTGTTGAAGACCCGCTCGTAGTTGCCCCACTCCCAGGTGTTCGGGGTGAGGTCGCGGGTCAGCGCCTGCTGGTCGCTCATCAGCGAGGTCAGCACCACGAAGACGAACGGCAGCACGAAGAAGAGCGCGGCGGCGATCCCGAGCGAGTGCACGGCGATCCAGTGCAGCAGCGCCTTGCGGCGGGCGGTGCGCGCGGCGGGGGTCAGCGGGGAGTTCTTCGGCGAGGCGGTGGTGGTCTTGTCGACGGCGTCGAGGAGTTGGGTCATGGCTCAGTCACCGGCCGATATCAGGTTGTTGCGGCCCCGCATCAGCAGCGCGGTGAAGGCCATGGCCAGGGCGAACAGGACGAGGGCGACGACGCAGGCGGCGCCGTAGTCGAAGCGCTGGAAGCCCAGGTTGTAGACGAGCTGCGGGAGCGTCAGTGTCGACTTGTCGGGATAGCCGGGTTCGAAGGCCTGCCCGGAGCCGCCGATGACACCGGACGCGACCTTTCCGGCGACGAGCGGCTGCGTGTAGTACTGCATCGCCTGGATGACGCCCGTCACCACGGCGAACAGCACGATCGGCGAGATGTTCGGCAGGGTCACGAAGCGGAACTTCTGCCAGGCGGACGCGCCGTCCAGCTCGGCCGCCTCGTACTGCTCGGTCGGCACGTCCAGCAGCGACGCCATGAAGATGACCATCAGGTCCCCGATGCCCCACACCGCGAGCATGGTGAGCGCCGGCTTGGACCAGGTGGCGTCGTTGAACCAGCCCGGCGTCGGCAGCCCCAGGTCCCCGAGGATCGCGTTGACGGGCCCGGTGCCGGGGTTGAGCAGAAAGACGAAGGCGAGCGTCGCGGCGACCGGAGGGGCCAGATAGGGCAGGTAGAACAGGGTCCTGAAGACCCCGGTCCCCGTCTTGATCCTCGTGATCAGCATGCCGATGCCGAGGCCGAAGACGACCCGGCAGGTGACCATGACGAGGACCAGCCACAGGGTGTTGCGCAGCGACGGCCAGAACATCGGGTAGTCGCTGAAGACGTAGGTCCAGTTGGTCAGCCCGTTGAAGACCGGAGCCCCGAAGCCGTCGTACTGGGTGAAGGAGAAGTAGACGGTCGAGATCATCGGATACGCGAAGAAGACCGAGAACCCGATCAGCCACGGCGACATGAAGGCCACCGTGCGCAGCGCCGACCTGCGACGCTTGGAGCGGAGCGTGTGCGTCGTCATCGTCGGGCTACTTGGCCTTGGCGATGTCGGTGTCGATCTGCCGCGCGGTCTTCTCCAGACCGGCCTTCAGGTCCTTCACCGCGCCCTTCTCGTACTGGTAGCCGAAGTCCTGGATCGTCTGCTGGTACGTCGAGCCGTTGACGGCCCCGTCGGGGGTGTTGGACTTCGGGTGCTGCGCGATGTCCAGGAAGGTCTTGAACCGCGGGTCGAACTTCAGGTCGGGGGACTTCAGCGCCTCGAAGGTGGAGGGCACGTTGCGGATGCCGTTGGCGAAGCCCACGACTGCCTCCGTGTCGCTGGTCATGTACTTGACCAGCTCCCAGGCGGCGTTCTGCTTCTTGCTGGCCGGGGCGATGCCCACGATGGTGCCGGAGAGGAAGCCCTTGCCGTAGCTGTCGGCCTCGTCGTCGGCGACGGGCATCGGCGCGACGCCGATCTCGAAGCCGGGCTTGGTGTCCTCGGCCATGCCGAGCCGCCACTCGCCGTCCAGCTGCATGGCTACCTGCCCGGTGTGGAACGGGTGCTTGGCGCCCCACTCGTCGCCGAAGGTGCCCCGGTACTTCTCCAGCTTGTCGTAGCCGCCGAGGTCCTCGACGAGCTTCTTCTGGTACGTGAACATCTCCGCGAACGCCGGGTCCTTGGCGATGTTGGACTTGCCGTTCTCGTCGAAGTACGTGTGGTCCCACGAGGACATGTAGTGGTCGGCGACGGTCTCGTAGCCGTGGAAGGTCGGCATGAAGCCGAGCTGTTCGTAGCTGTCGCCCTTCTCCACCGTCAGCTTCTTCGCGACGCTCGCCAGCTCCGACATGGTCTTCGGCGGCGCGGTGATGCCGGCCTTCTCGAAGGCGTCCTTGTTGTAGTAGAGGCCATAGGCGTCGGTGAGGAGCGGCAGGGCGCAGCGCTTGCCCTCGAACTGGGTGTAGTCGAGGAGCACCTTCGGGAAGGTCTTCTCCAGGTCGAGCTTCGACTTCTCGATGAACGGCTTCAGGTCCGCGAACGCGCCGGACGAGCAGAACTTGCCGACGTTGGCGGTGGTGAAGGACGAGACCACGTCGGGCCCGTTCGAACCGCCCGCGCGCAGCGCCTGGTTGAGCTTGTCGTCGTTGATGTTGCCGGAGACCTTCACCGTGATGTTCGGGTGGGCCTTCTCGAACCGGTCGATGTTGTCCTCGACCGCCTTCACCTCGGCGGGCGCGCTCCAGCCGTGCCAGAAGTTGATCGTGGTCTTCGCGTCCGGGTCGTCGGAGGCGCCGGCCTCGGACTGGCCCGTACACGCGGTGGCGAGCACCGATATCGCGGCGACGGCGACAGCGGTGGTGGTGAGACGGCTTGTGCGCATGACAAAACTCCCAGGGACGGGGAAGAGGCAGACGACGGGGAACGGGGGACGGGCATGGTTCAGCGCGAGGTGTCGAACACTTCGTCGCGGGTATCGGCGAGCGCCCTCTCCAGGGCGCCGCGCAGTACGGGGGTGCGGTCGATCTCGCCGACCACGAGCCGCGGCCGGGAGGCGGCGAGCTCGGCCAGCTCGGACTGGATCAGGGAGCGCAGGATCTCGCCGCCCGCCGCGACCGCTCGGCCGGAGAGCACGATCAGCCCGGGGTCCAGGACGGCGGTGACGGAGGCGAGGCCGGTGGCGAGCCGCTGGGCGTACTGGCGCAGCAGCTCGGTGAGCGCCTCGTCCTGTTCGTACGCGTCGGCCGCCCGCGCCAGCAGGTCCGCGGCGACCTTCGCGTACGGCTGTTGCGGGGTGTCGACGCCCAGCGCCTTCGCGAGCCGGGGCACCGCCTGGGCGCCCGCCAGCTCCTGGAAGCCGCCGCTGTTGGCCTTGACGACCTGGCGCACGAGCGGGGTGCCCGGCACCGGGAGGAAGCCGACCTCGCCCGCGCCGCCGGTGAAGCCGCGGTGCAGCCGGCCGTTGATGACGAGGGCGGCGCCGAGGCCCTCCTCGTTCCACAGCAGGACGAAGTCCTCGTGGCCGCGGGCCGCGCCCAGGCGCTGCTCGGCGACGGCGACCAGATTGACGTCGTTCTCGTACTCCACCGGCATCGGCAGGAACGCGGCCAGCTCGTCCAGCAGGGTGGGGGAGTGCCAGCCGGGCAGGTGCGAGGCGTACCGCAGCCGCCCGGTGCCCGGGTCGAAGGCGCCCGGCGTGCCGATGACGACCCGGTGGACGTCGGCGCGGGTGAGCCCGGCGTCCTTCACCGCCCCGTCCAGCGCGTCGGCGACCTGGCGCACCACGCTGTCGGCGCGCCGGCCCGGGGTCGACAGCTCGAACTCCCCGACGGTCCGACCGGTCACGTCCGCGACGGCGGCG
Organism: Streptomyces sp. CNB091; assembly: GCF_000377965.1. Lineage (NCBI taxonomy): Bacteria > Bacillati > Actinomycetota > Actinomycetes > Kitasatosporales > Streptomycetaceae > Streptomyces > Streptomyces sp. CNB091. The sequence goes on along the minus strand of NZ_KB899001.1, from coordinate 100,226 downwards.
ACGATGCGCCGGCCGTTCACGTCGAGCCCGGCCACATGGGCGGCCCGCGCGTTCACCGTGTAGAGCTGCGCGTTGGGCCCGGGGCGCCCCTCGCTGGTCCCCGTGGCGACGACCAGTCCCGCCGCCTCCAGCCGGGCCAGCAGCTGGGACGCGGTGGGCTTGGAGAGGCCGGTCAGCTTCCCGATCCGGGTCCGGGAGAGCGGCCCGTGCTCCAGCAGCAGATCGAGGGCGGCCCGGTCGTTCATGGCCCGCAGCACCCGTGGTGTGCCCGGGGTGCCGGGTGCGCCGGGAGTGGGTCCCGCCATCGTGGATGCACCGCCCTCTGCCAGGGGCTCGCGCCCGTGACTCTGTTAGGAAAGTTTCCTATTTGGTTAGGAGGACGGTAGGGCGCAGGTCACCGGGGCGTCAATGGGTGACCCCCGTCCGGCAATCAAAGTGTTACCCGGCAGGGCGACGCCCCCGGTCGCCACCCTGAGGTCCAGGAGGTGGCCGGGGGCGCTGCGGCAGGGGTTGCTTGTCCAGGTTCGACGGCTACTTGCTCAGGTTCGTCGGCGGCGGTATCGGCGTCGCCGCCAACGACTGCGGGGAGACGGCCGAGGCGTACGCCGAGGGGGCCGCCATCGCGGCCGTCGGGTCCGCCGTGGACGCGCCCTCCGGCTGGAGCGGCACCGTGCCGACCATCCGGATGCCCGCGTCGTCCAGCGCCTGCTTGATGCGCCAGCGCAGCTCGCGCTCCACGCCGAGCGCCTTGCCCGGCATCGTCTTGGCGGTGACGCGGACGGTCATGGAGTCCAGCAGGACCTCATCCAGGCCGAGCACCTCCACCGGGCCCCACAGCCGCTCCGACCAGGGTTCTTCCTTCGTCATCGTCTCGGCGGCCGCGGCGATCGCCTCGCGCACGTGCTCCAGCTTCTCCGTCGGACGCACCGTGACGTCGACCCCGGCCGTGGACCAGCCCTGGCTGAGGTTGCCTATCCGCTTCACCTCGCCGTTGCGGACGTACCAGATCTCGCCGTTGTCGCCGCGCAGCTTGGTGACGCGCAGCCCCACCTCGATGACCTCGCCGGAGGCGACGCCCGCGTCGACGGTGTCGCCGACCCCGTACTGGTCCTCAAGGATCATGAAGACGCCGGAGAGGAAGTCCGTGACCAGGTTGCGGGCGCCGAAGCCGAGTGCCACGCCCGCGACACCGGCGGAGGCGAGGAGTGGAGCCAGGTTGATCTTGAAGGCGCCCAGGACCATCAGGGCGGCCGTGCCCATGATCACGAACGAGGCCACCGACCGCAGCACCGAGCCGATCGCCTCCGAGCGCTGGCGTCTGCGCTCGGCGTTCACCAGCAGCCCGCCCAGCGCCGTGCCCTCCACCGCCTGGGCGCCGCGGTTCATCCGCTCGATCAGATTGGTCAGGGCGCGCCGGATCAGATAACGCAGCGTGATCGCGACCGCCACGATCAGCAGGATGCGCAAGCCGGTGTTCAGCCAGGTGGACCAGTTCTCCTCGACCCAGCCCGCGGCGTTCCCGGCCTGTTCGGCGGCTTCGCCCAGCGAGCCACCCGGCTCGGGAGACGGGGCTGCGGCCAGGAGGACGGACAGCGACACGGCAGGGACCTCCAGGGGGACGACGGTTGGTCGTAACACTAACGAAGCCGGGGGAGTGGATCGTTGCCGTCGCGGGAAGAGAGAGAGGTCTCACCGGGAACACCTCCGCTGTGGCCGATCGCACAGTGCGGACGCCCGCCCAGGTGAAACACCTGTTCGGCCCCGCCGAACGGTGCGTGGAGCCCGGAGTGAGAAAAATCCTCCCGGCCCGTTACCCGTACGTGGTGGCGCTTTGACCAGGCATGAGGAGAGACTGAGATCGGATCGTCCCGGCGCGAGCCACGCGCCGCCGGCGTACAAGGAGGCATCCACCGTGCCGCACGTCCTGGTTCTCAACGCGTCGTACGAGCCGCTCGGCGTCGTACCGCTCCGCCGCGCGCTCGTCCTCGTCCTGGAGAACAAGGCCATCTGCCTTGAAGAGTCCGGCTCCTTTCTGCACAGTGCCACCCGTGCCGTGCCCGCACCCAGTGTGGTCCGGCTCAAGCGCTTCGTCCGGGTCCCCTACCGGGGCCCCGTCCCCCTGACGCGGCGGGCGCTGTTCGCCCGGGACGGCGGGCGCTGCATGTACTGCGGGGCCGCCGCGACCAGCGTCGACCACGTCATCCCGCGCAGCCGAGGCGGCCAGCACGCCTGGGACAACGTGGTGGCGGCCTGCCGCCGCTGCAACCACGTCAAGGCCGACCGCCATCTGCCCGAGCTCGGCTGGCGGCTGCGCCACCAGCCCGCCCCGCCGACCGGCCTGGCCTGGCGGATCATCGGGACCGGACACCGCGACCCGCGCTGGCTGCCGTACTTGCAACCGTTCGGCGCGGACGACGTGATGGCCCGGATCGACGGCGTGTCCGCCTGAGGTCCGGGTCTTCGCCGTCTCCCCTGTTCGTGCGGGGCCGGTCCGTACGTACGAACAGGGTCAACTGGACGTACGCGGTCAGCTGTACGAACAGGGTTAGCTGTACGTACGGGGTCCGGCTGGACGTGCGCGGTCAGTCGTCCACGACCGCGTACGCCTCCACCGACCAGAGCGAGTAGCCGTACTCCGTCGCCCGGCCGTCCCCCTGCACCCGGATGAACCGGGTGTCCTTCGCGTCCATCCGGACCGACTCGCGCCCGCCCCGGCCCTCCGTCACCGTCGCGGCGGTGCGCCAGACGCGGCCGTCGGCGGAGACCTGTATCCGGTAGCGGGAGGCGTACGCGTCCTGCCAGTTCAGCACCACCTGGCCCAGGCGCACCGGCTCGGGCAGCTCGGCCCCCCACCAGGCCCCGTCCTCCACCGGCGAGGACCACCGGGTCTCCGGATCGCCGTCGGAGGCCGCCGACGCGGGAAAGTCCGGGGTCTCGTCGCCGGACGACGAGGCCTTCGCCGTACGCGCCAGATCCGGGCCGCCCGTGCGCGGGAAGGCCCGCACGGTCAGCGTGGACTCCTGACCGCCGAAGGCCAGCGGAACCTCGTACTCGCCCGCCGGGGTGTCCGCCGGGACGGTGATGTCCACGGGCACCTCCGTACGCGATCCGCGCGGCACGGTCGTCTGTTTCGGGACCCGCACCTCGATGCCCTCGGGGGCCTCCGCGGTGAGCTTGCCCTTCACCTCGACCGGACGCCGCCCGGCCAGCCGGGCCTCGACCCGCTGGGGGTCGCCGCCGATCTCGGCATCCGTCGCGCCCCGCGTCAGGTCGAGCGTGGCGGCGGGCTCGTCGCCGAACCACGGCACCAGGGCGCGCACCTGCGGGGACCCCGCCACGACGGCGGGGGAGGGGGAGGAAGGCAGGGTGGGGCTGAGATACGAGGTCGGGGCGGTACGGGCGGCCTCCGGCACCGTGACCCGTACGGCGTCCGCGCGCAGCCCCTTCGCGGCGGTCTGGGTCCAGCCGCTCGGCGAGAGCTTCCCGAGCCCCCGCCACCCCTCACCGGGCACGTGGGCCTCCACGACCGCGCCGGCGAGGGCGGACCCGGGCTCGGCGAGCGCCGTGACGGCCTCCACCGGGCGGGGCCCGGCCAGCCGGACCGTATAGCTGTGCGCGTCCTTCGTGACCCGGCCCGAGGCGCGGTCGACGCCGTTCCATCCGGCCGACACCTTCGCCGCCCTGTCCAGGAACGGGTCCAGCACACCCTCGCCGACCGTGGCCCGGCTCGCCTCGATCTCCTCGCGCAGCGGCTCCAGTGCCAGTTGGACGCGCCAGGCGGCGGCCCCGTCCCCGGCGGCCTGCGCCTGGAGCAGGTCCACCGCGAGCTCACCGGCCCGGCCGTAGCGGGCCAGCTGCTCCGTCCAGGGGCGCACCTCTTCCGTCAGCCGGCCGTCGGCGGGGGTCTTCAGCCGCTCGGGGGCCCCGCGCATCACGGAGAAGGCCGCGCGCAGCTCGGCCGCAGCCCGGTCGCGGCGGGGAGCGTCCGCGCGGGTGTTCCAGAACGCGTCGAACAGGGGCTGGAGGTAGGCGGACTCCTCCGCGCCGAGCACCGAGCCCGCGCTGTTCCCGGCCAGCGCGAGCAGCGCCTCCCGGGCGCCCGCGTCCCCGCCCGCCAGATCCTCGACGGCCGCCCGCCACGACTCGTCCGGGCGGTACCCCTTCGGGTTCCAGGCGAAGTCGGCGGCGGTGAACAGCGGGATCCGCGAGGCGGACGCCTGCTCCATCGCGTTGGCCAGCAGCGCCGCCGAACCGCTCGCCACCGCCGGGTCCCGGCCGGTGTACGGGCCGAGGAAGATGCGGTCCTGGGCGTAGTCGTTGACCGGGTAGTTGTCCATCGTCACCAGCGGGTGGCGGAACGCGGCGCGGGCCCCGGCCAGTTCACCGCCGGTGATCTTCTTCGGCACCACCCCGACACCGGTCCAGGCCACCTGCACCCGGTCGTCCAGCTCGGCCGCCAGCGCGGTGCGGTAGTCGGTGGCCCCGTCCTGGTAGAACTCCGTCGGCAGCACCGACAGGGGGGCCGCGTCCGGGTGCCGTTCCTCCAGATGCCGGGCGAGGGCGCCCGCGACCCGGGCCTGCGCGCGGGCCGCCGCCTTCGGGCCGTTGCCGAAGGTCTCCGCGTCCAGGTCGCAGTGCCACTCGCTGTAACTGACGTCCTGGAACTGGAGCTGGAAGACCCGGATGCCCAGCGCCCACATGGCGTCGATCTTCTTCGTCAGCGCCCGGACGTCCCTCTCCGAGGCCATGCACATCGCCTGGCCGGGAGAGACCGCCCAGCCGAGCGTGACGTGCTCGGCGCGCGCCCGCTCGGCGATCGCCCGGAACTCGGCCCGCTTCTCGGCCGGGTACGGCTCGCGCCAGCGCGCCAGCCGGTAGGGGTCGTCACCCGCCGCGTAGAGATAGCGGTTCTGCTTGGTGCGGCCCATGAAGGAGATCTGGGCGAGCCGCTCCTCGCGTGTCCACGGCTCTCCGTAGAACCCCTCGGCCATGCCGCGTACGGCGGTTCCCGGCCAGTCCCGTACCGTCACGCCGGCCACCGAGCCGTCGGCGATCAGTTGGCGCAGGGTCTGGACGGCGTGGAAGAGGCCGTCCGCGCCGAGCCCGTCCAGCGCGACGGTGGCGCGTCCGGAGACCTGGCCGACCGCGATCCGGTAGCCGCCCGACGGCAGATCGGCCCGTTCGGGGGCGCGTAGCGCCCGCAGTGCCTCGGCGGCTCCACTGCCGCCGACGCGGACCACGGGACCGCCGCCCGGCAGGCTCTCGTGCAGGGTCCGCACGCCCGCCCCGCGCAGCAGGGCGCGCGCCTGCTCGACGGCGTGACGATCGGCGTCCGGCGCGGCGACGAGCGTGGCCTCGGAGCCCAGCGGCACGGCGGGCCCGGTGGTCTTCAGGCTCTGCGGCCGGGGCCAGACGGACGGGGTCCGCGCGCTGTCGGCGCGGTCGGGGGAGCCGACCGCGGGCCTGCCGGGATCGGCGGGAGCGGCCGTCGCGGCCGGGGCGACGGAGACGGATCCGAGGAGTCCGCCGATCACGGCGGCGGCCACGGCCGTTGCCTGCCTTCTGCGCCCGATCCGCACGTCGCGCTTCCCTTCGTAACGACCAACTGCCGGCGATGGACCGCCGCCGTGCCGATCCCTCGGACCGCGGGCGGTCGCCCCGGCGGGCTCCGAGCCCACCACCCGGGCGCGAGGGTGTCAATGCGCATGGCCGTTCTGCCGTATTTGCCGGGAATAACGACACCTTCGAGCCCTCTGGGGCTGGTGTGGCGGCCGGGAGTGGCTGAAAACGACCCATACCTGCCGTTCGGGGGAACGGAGTGTGACCCAGAGCACGTTGGGCTCGTTGTTCATAACGCCTGCATCACGTCCACGTCTGCCACGGCGAGGCCTGGGTAGGCCTGCTGTGTCCTGTTCTCCATGGCCAGGAGGCCACCATGCCCGCTGCCGCGCAGCTTCTGCTCTCCGCCCTCTCCAAACAGGTATCCACGCAGCCCGAATCCGCCCCGCTGACCAGCGAACTCCCCCTTGCCGACGTCGTCCACCTGATCAGCGGGCCGCCGCTCGCCGATGTCTCCCTCCTGCTCGGCGAATCCTCCTTCGCCGATTCCGCGCCGCTGACCAGCGAGCCGCCGCTCGCCGATGCCACCCCTCTCACGAGCGAGCCGCCGCTCGCCGCCGTCGCCCCTCTGACCAGCGAGCCGACCGCACCCGGCACCGCAGGGGGCATGGAGTTCCCAGGAGTCTGAATGGGCTTGTCCCGGCTCGCCGCTCTGCACGGTGTCGCCACCTCCTACTCCCCGTCGCCGGATGTCACGGTGTCCGTCCCCGACGACACGGTCATCGCCGTGCTCGCCGCGCTGGGCGTCGACGCCGGCACTCCGGCGGACGTACGGAAGTGCCTCGTCGTCGCCGAGTCCCGCTCGTGCCTGCTGCCGCCGACCGTGGTGGTCTGGGCCGGCGAGCCCCTGCCGCCCGCCCTTGCCGGGCTGCCCCCCGGCTCGACCGTCACCGTCGAGCCGGAGCCGGCCGAGACCGCGGGACCCCCCTCGGGCCACCCGCCGGCCCCGCTGAACATGCGGACCCGGGCGACGGCCGCCGCCCCGCCCGTGCCGTCGCCGGGCGTTGCTGCCGCGCCTCTGACGCCTGCGGGGGGCGTTGCCGGGTCCGCCACTCCGCCGCTCGTCGCTCCTGACGCCGCCGCCCCGCTCGTCGCCCCCGGCGCCGCCGCGCCGCCCGTGCCGCCGCCGGGGGGTGCGGACTCCGCCCCGGCCGTGACGCCTCCCGCAGCTCCCGCAGGCACTGCCACCGCCTTCGCGTCCGCCACCGCCACCGCCACCGCCTCCGCCACCGCCTCCGCGCCGCACCCGCACCGCGTCGACGGGGAGCCCGGCGCGCCGGCCGCCGTCCCCGCCTGGTGGGTCCCGCCGCCCCCCGGCGTCCACCGGGTCCACGTCGTGACACCGGATCACCGCCGCGCCACGGCCACCCTCGTCGTCGCCCCGGCCCGCGTCCCGCAGCCGCCCGAGCGCTCCCACGGCTTCCTGGTCCAGCTCTACTCCCTGCTCTCCGCCCGCTCCTGGGGCATGGGCGACCTCGGTGACCTGGCCGACCTCGCCGCCTGGTCCGGACGGACCCTCGGCTCCGGGTTCGTCCAGGTCAACCCGTTGCACGCCGCCGTACCCGGGCACCCCACCGACCCGTCCCCGTACCGCCCCTCCTCACGCCGCTTCCCCGACCCGGTGCACCTGCGCGTCGAGTCGATCCCCGAATACGGCCACGTCCGCGACCGGGCCGCCCTGGACGACCTCCGGCAGGAGGCCGCCGCGCTCAGCGAGGCCGTGCTGAACAAGGGCGCGCTGATCGACCGGGACGCCGTCTGGGAGCTGAAGCGCCAGGCCCTGGAGCTGGTCGTCGAGGTGCCGCTCACCCCCGGCCGCCGCGCCGCCTACTGCGACTTCCTGGCCGAGCAGGGGCAGGCGCTGGAGGACCACGCCCTGTGGTGCGCGCTCGCCGAGGTGCACGGCCCCGACTGGCACGCCTGGCCCGAGGCCCTGCGCGACCCCAGCTCCCCGGGAACCGCCCGCGCCCGGACCGAGCTGCTGGACCGGGTCGACTTCCACTGCCGCCTCGCCTGGCTGACCGCCACCCAGCTCGCCGACGCCCAGCGGGCCGCCGAGGACGCGGGGATGGGCGTCGGGATCGTCCACGACCTCGCCGTCGGCGTCCACCCGGCCGGCGCCGACACCTGGGCCCAGCAGGAGGCCTTCGCCCACGGCATGTCCGTCGGCGCGCCCCCCGACGCCTTCAACGCGCGCGGCCAGGACTGGGGCCTGCCGCCCTGGCGCCCCGACGTCCTCGCCGCCACCGGTTACGCCGCCTACCGGGGCCTGCTGCGCGGCCTGCTGGCCCACGCCGGGGCCCTGCGCATCGACCACGTCATGGGCCTGTTCCGGCTCTGGTGGGTTCCCGAGGGGCGCCCGCCCACCGACGGCACGTACGTCGCCCAGGACGCCGAGGCGATGCTCGCCGTCCTCGTCCTGGAGGCCCACCGGGCCGGCACCGTCGTCGTCGGCGAGGACCTCGGCACCGTCGAGCCCGGGGTCCGCGAGGCGCTCGCCCGGCGCGGCGTGCTCGGCACCTCGGTGCTCTGGTTCGAGCGTGACTGGGACGGCGACGGACGGCCGCTCGCCCCGGAGGAATGGCGCCGGGACTGCCTGGCCACCGCCACCACCCACGACCTGCCCTCCACCGCCGCCCGGCTGACCGGCGACCATGTGACGCTGCGCCACCGCCTCGGCCTGCTCACCCGCTCCCTGGAGGAGGAGCTGACCGAGGACGCCACCGACACCGCCGAGTGGCTGGCCCTCCTCGCCCGGCTGCGGATGCTCCCCGAGGGCGACGGCGACGAGGAGGCCGCCGTCCGGGCCGTCCACCGCTTCCTGCTGCGTACCCCCGCCCGGATGACCGGCGTCTGGCTCCCCGACACCGTCGGCGACCGCCGCCCGCAGAATCTCCCCGGCACCTGGGACCAGTACCCCAACTGGCGCCTCCCGATCGCCGACGCCGAGGGGCGTCCGGTCACCCTGGAGGAGATCACCGCCTCGCCCCGGCTGCACGCGCTGATGGACGTCCTGAGGCCCCGAAAGCCTCATACGGCACCCCCGGGCGAGCGCCGTCCCCAGCCGTTCGCTACGTTGGCACCGTGGAAAAGATGAACGCTATGCGCGCCGGCGTCGTTGCGGCCGGGACGACGCTGATGATGCTGCTCATGTCGAGCCCGGCGCTCGCGCTCACGCCCGACGACGGCGACGACCCGGCTCCCCGCCTGAGCGCGGTCGAGACCATCGGTCTCTACGTCGTCGCGCCCATCGCCCTGTTCGTGGTGATCACGGGCCTGGTCATGGTCCTGGACAAGTCCAAGAAGCAGGTCTGACCCGCACACGTACGCCCTGCACGAAGGATGCGCCGCCGGTGGGCACCACCGCGCGGCGCATTCGTGCGTCCGGCCCCGGACACCGACGTGCGTCCGGCCCCGGACCACCGACGCCTGCACGGCCCGGGGTCGACACGGACACGGCCCGGGGGCCGACACGGGCACGGCCCGGCGGCGGGAACACGGCCCGCCCCCGGCCGGTAGGTTGCGTCCATGACCGAGTGGGACGTCAAGAAGCTCCGCATCCTGCGCACCCTGCGCGACCGGGGCACGGTGACGGCGACCGCCGAGGCGCTCCTGATGACCCCCTCCGCCGTCTCCCAGCAGCTCACCAACCTGGCCAAGCAGCTCGGCGTGGACCTCCTGGAGGCCCAGGGCCGCCGCGTCCGTCTCACCGACGCCGCCCACCTCGTCCTGCGCCACGCGGAGACGGTCTTCGCCCAGCTGGAGCGGGCCGAGGCCGAACTGACCGGCTATCTGCGCGGCGAGGCGGGCGAGGTCAGGGTGGCCGCGTTCTCCACCGCCGTGCCCGCCCTCGTGGTCCCCGCCGTCCGGCTGCTGCGCGCCGAGGACCGCCCGGGGCCCGACGTACGCGTACGGGAGGCCGAGGCCGCTCAGGCGTACGAGCTGCTCACCGCGGGCGAGGTGGACCTGGCCCTGTCGCTGGCCGCCCACGCGCCCACCGCCCGCGACCCCCGCTTCAGCCTCTTCCCGCTGCTCGCCGACCCGCTGGACGTGGCGCTCCCCGTCGGCCACCCGCTGGCCGGAGCCCCCGCCCTGCGGCTCGCGGACCTGGCCGCCGACCGCTGGATCTTCGGCGGCTCGGGACCCTGGTCCGAGATCACCACCGCCGCCTGCGAGGCGGCGGGCTTCGTCCCCGAGCAGGCCCACAGCGCCGCCGGATGGACCGCGATCCTCGCCCTGGTCGAGGCGGGCATGGGCGTCGCGCTGGTTCCCCGGATGGCGGCCCGGGAGCGTCGCGAGGGCGTGGTGATGCGGGTGCTGGAGGCGGACCGGCCGCACCGCCACGTGGTGGCGGCGGTCCGGCACGGGGCGGAGAGCGGGCCGGCGGTGGCCCGCGTCCTCGCGGCGCTCACCCAGGCAGCCGCATCATTCAGCTGAGCTGAATGATACCTGCGAAAACTTTCGATGGACCTGATGGGTTCGGTGGCGCGAAGGTAGGAGCCATGACCTTCGACGCGAGCGAGACCACATTCCAGGACCCCGACACCGACCCCCACGCCAATGACGCCGCGCCCTACGGCGGCGGCGACCCCTACGCCGACTACCGCGAAGCGGGAGACCTCCCCTTCACCGAGCTGGTCGATCTCGCCGACCGCCGCCTCGGCGCGGGCGTGATCGCCGCCAACGACGAGTTCTTCGCCGAGCGCGAGAACCTCCTGATCCGTGAGCGCGCCGTCTTCGACCCCGAGCACTTCGGGCACAAGGGCAAGATCATGGACGGCTGGGAGACCCGCCGCCGCAGGGGCGCGGACGCCGCGACCCCCTTCCCGGCCCCCGGGGACCACGACTGGGCCATCGTCCGCCTCGGCGCGCCCGGCATCGTCCGCGGCCTGATCGTCGACACCGCCCACTTCCGCGGCAACTACCCGCAGCGCGTATCCGTGCAGGCCACCTCCGTCGAGGGCGCCCCGAGCCCCGAGCAGCTGCTCGCCGACGACGTGAAGTGGGAGGAGATCCTCCCGCCCACTCCCGTACGCGGCCACGCGGCCAACGCCTTCGAGATCACCGGCGGCCGGCGCTACACCCACCTGCGCCTCTGCCAGCACCCCGACGGCGGCATCGCCCGCCTCCGCGTGCACGGCGAGGTCGTCCCGGACCCGGCGTGGCTCGCCGCGCTCGGCACCATCGACCTGATCTCGGTGCTCAACGGCGGTACGTACGAGGACGCCTCCGACCGCTTCTACTCCTCGCCCACCCAGATCATCCTGCCGGGCACCTCCCGCAAGATGGACGACGGCTGGGAGAACCGCCGCCGCCGGGTCCGCGACACCAACGACTGGGTCCGCTTCCGCCTCCCCGCCCAGGGCGCGGTCCGCGCGATCGAGATCGACACCGCCTACCTCAAGGGCAACTCCGCCGGCTGGATCGCCCTCCAGGGCCGCAACGGCGACACCGGCGAGTGGTTCGAGATCGTCCCGCGCACCCGCCTCCAGCCCGACACCCTCCACCGCTTCGTGCTGCGCGCCCAGGCCGTCGTCACCCACGTCCGCCTCGACGCCTTCCCCGACGGCGGCGTGGCCCGGATGCGTCTGCACGGCACGCTCACGGAGTCCGGCGCTGCCGAGCTGACCCGCCGCTACGAGGAGTCGGGCGCGTGACCCCGTAACCCCCGGGCCGCCCCCCCAGTTCCCGCCCGGCGGACGGTTGCGCTTCCGCGCCCGCCCGCCGGGCGGTTTCCACACCGGGCGGCGGCTCAGGCGGCGTACGCGGAGAAGAGCAGCGTCTTCGCCGGCACCCGCCGGTATTGCGGGCGAACGCGCGGCCAGGGCCTTCAGGCCGGGGTGACGGGACGGATCCGGCCCCCGTCGAGAACAACGATCCGGTCGGCGGCCGTGAGCCCCGCCTGCTCGTGGGTGACCAGCAGCGTGGTGCGGCCGCGGGTGGCGTCGAGGACGTCGGCGAGCACGGCGGCCGCGGTGTCCGGGTCGAGCCCCTCGGTCGGCTCGTCCAGGACCAGCACCGGTGGGTCGGCGAGCAGGGCGCGGGCCAGGAGAAGACGTTGGCGCTGACCGCCCGACACGGTCGAGCCGTCCCCGCCGAGCGGGGTGTCCCAGCGATCGGGCAGCGACTCGATCCAGTCCAGGAGCCGGGCCCTGCGGGCCGCTTCACGCAGCTCGGCGTCGGTGGCGGCGGGGCGGGCGAGGAGCAGGTTGGCGCGGATCGTGGTGTGGAAGACGTGCGCGTCCTGGGTCATGCCGGTGATCGCGCGGCGTACGTCGGCACCCGAATGGTCGCGCAGTTCGCACCCGCCGACGCGGATGCTCCCGGCCTCGTACGGCACGAACCGCATGAGCGCGGCGATCAGCGTCGACTTGCCGGACCCGCTGGCGCCGAGGAGCACGGTCCGGTGGCCGGGCGACAGCCGGAGGTTCACCCCGTCCAGAGCCGGCGGGCCCTCGGGGTGGTGGCGCACCCGCAGGCAGGTGATGTCCACGCCGAGCGGTTCACCGGTGACGAGCGGGACGGGCGCGGACGGATCGGCGACCGGCGGCGGGGTGTCGAGGAGATCGGCCAGCCTGCGCGCGGAGGAACGCACGCCGACGAGGGAGCGGGCGGCGGCCGGCAGGGGCGTCAGGGCCTCGAAGGAGACCAGGGCGAGGACCGCGATGACGGTGAGGTGGACGGCCGGCAGCGCCCCCGAGGCGTGGGCGCCCAGCGCGGCCCAGGTGACGCCGACCGTCGCCCCGCCCTGGAGCAGCAGCACCACGGCGGAGGCGAGCGAGGTGGTCAGGGCCCGGTGGCGCTCCAGGGCGGCGATCCGGGCGGACGCGTCGCGGACCCGCTCGTGGGCGCGGCCCCGGGCACCGTACGCGGCGAGATCCGCCGCACCCCGGGTCACGTCCACGGTGAGCGCCGCGAGTTCGGCGCGCGCGGCCTTCTCCGCGCGGCCGGCCCGGCCGGACACCATGAGCACCAGGGCGGGGACGAGGAACCCCGCCACCGTCAGGAGCAGCCCGAGCAGGATCCCCGCCCGTGGCAGGAGCACCGTGGCCGTCGCGGTGGCGGCCAGCGCGACCGCGGCGGCGGCCGCGACCGGGATCAGCACCCGCAGCAACAGGTCCTGGGCGGCGTCGACGTCGTCGACGAGGCGGGTCAGCAGGTCCCCGCTGCGAAAGGCCGGGGTGCCCGCGGGGGCGAGCGGCACGAGGGCCTCGTACACCCGGGTGCGGAAGCCCGCGACGGCCCGCAGCACACCGTCGTGGCCGAGGAGCCGGTCGGCGTAGCGCAGCGCTCCGCGTCCCAGGGCCAGGGCGCGCACGGCGACGATCGCGAGGCTCACGGAGGCGAGCGGCGGCTGTTCGGCGGCGCGGGTGATCAGCCAGGCGGCGGTGGCCATCAGCGTGGCGGCGGCGAGCTCGCTGCCGGCGGCGGCGAGGGCGGCCGGCAGCAGCCTGCGCCAGTACGGCAGGAGGTGGCGCAGCAGCCGGACGGTGGGGCGGGGGCCGCGCGCACGGGCGCGGGCGACGGTCCCGACGGGGGAGGTCATGGGGCCAAGGCTCCTTCTGCCGGGGCCGGCCGGGTCGGCGCGAGGCTGCCCGCCCGTACCGTCACGATCCGGTCGGCGTGGGGCAGCAGACCGGTGCGGTGGGCGACCACGATCGAGGTCCGGCCGCGCATCAGGCGGGCCGTGGCCCGGGTGACGGCGGCCTCGCTACCGGAGTCCAGGTGGGCCGTCGGTTCGTCGAGGAGCAGCACGGGAGCGTCCTTGAGGAACGCGCGGGCCAGGGCGATCCGTTGACGCTGGCCCGCGGAGAGTCCTGCGCCGTGCTCGCCCAGCGGCGTGTCGTACCCCAGCGGCAGTTCTTCCACGAAGAGGTCGGCCGACGCGGCGCGGGCCGCCCGTCGTACCTCGGCGTCGCTCGCGTCCGGGCGCCCGAGGCGGATGTTCTCCGCGACGGACGCCGCGAACAGGTGAGGTCGCTGGGGAACCCAGGCCACCTGGGCGTGCCAGCCGTCGGGGTCGAGGTCCGCGAGGTCGGCCCCGTCGACGGTGACCCGGCCCGCGTCGGGGCGCACGAAGCCCAGGAGCAGGGCCAGGAGCGTGGACTTGCCGGCGCCGCTGGGGCCCACGAGGGCCACGTGCTCGCCAGGGGCCACGGAGAGGGACAGGTCCCGGAGGGCGGGTTCGGCGCGGTCCGCGTAGTGGACCGTGACCCGGTCGAGGCGCAGGTGCGCCGCGCGGGCGTCGGGCGCCGGGGCCCGCACGGCGGAGTGCGTCGGGGCCCGCTCGGCGGAGTGCGTCGGACGCGTCCCACGTAGGTGTGCCGCGCGGGCGTCGGGCGCCTGGGCCCGCACGGCGGAGCGCGTCGGGACCCGCACGGCCGTGCGCGCCGGACGCGTCCCGTCCTCGTCGAGGATCGCGAACACCCGCTCGGCCACCGTGACGCCCTCGGCGCTGTCGTGGAAGGCCGCGCCCGCCGCCCGCAGCGGGAGGTAGGCCTCGGGGGCGAGGAACAGGACGATCAGCGCCGTACGGAGGTCCGTCCCGCCGGCCAGCAGCCGCAGGCCGACCGGGACGGCCACCAGGGCCACGGAGAGGGTGGCGACCGTCTCCAGCACGAGCGAGGAGAGGAACGCCACGCGCAGCGTGCGCATGGTGGCCCGCCGGTGGGCGTCCGCCATCTCGCCCACGACCCGGCTCTGATGCCGCTCGCGGCCGAACGCGCGGAGCGTCGGCAGTCCGGCCACCACATCCATGAAGTGACCGCCCAGGGTGGCCAGCAACCGCCACTGCCGGGCGGTGCGCCGGGCGGTGTGCATGCCGACCAGCGCGCCGAACACGGGGATCAGCGGCAGCGTCACGATGATGATCAGCGCAGAGGACCAGTCGGTCCACAACAGCCAGCCGACCACCGCCGGGGGCACCACCGCGACAGCCGCCTTCGTGGGCAGATAGCCGACGGCATACGGGTCCAGCGCGTTGAGACCGCGCGTGAGCAGGGTGACCGTCTCGCCGTGGCGGCGGTCCGCCAGCTCCTGCGGGCCGGTCTGCCGCAGCCGTTCGGTGATCCGGTCCCGCAGCGTGCGCTTGGCGTCGGCCGCGGCGAGCTGGGCGAGGGCGCCGCGGGCCCAGGCCAGCAGCGCGCGCAGCGCCATGACCGCGCCGAGGGCGACCAGGGGCGCGCTCCGGAACGGGCGCCCGGCGAAGCCGTCGGCGAGAACCGTCGCCAGCAGGACCGCCTGGGCCACGATGATCCCGGCGCCCAGCAGCGCGAGTGCCGTGGAGTACGTCATATGGCGTCGCAGTACGGGGAGTTCGCGCATCAGGCGACGTTCCACGGGCTTCATCGGGTGTCCCTCTCCTCGCTGCCGCGGCTCAGAAGTAGCTGGGGTGACGGCGGCCCGTCCGCCCCCGGAAGGCCCACCAGCTCCACGTCTGGTACGCGAGGATCACCGGGATGAGCACGACCCCGAACGCGATCAGGATCTTCAACGACGCGGTGTCCGCGGCAGCCTGCTGGAGGGTCATCCCCGGCCCGGACGAGCTGATCAGGACGTACGGGTAGTGGCCCGCCCCCACGAGCACCACGGGCAGCACGGTCGCGGCGCAGGTCGCGGCGAACGCCCGGCGGTGGTGCCCGCGGGAGAGGTGCCACCAGGCAGTGGCGAGCGCCGCCGCGAACAGGGCGACGGTGATCGCCGAGGTCGCACGGTTCTCCATCGAGGCACCCGCGCCGAAGAGCGTCAGCAGCGGGGGAAGGGCGCCGGCGGCGCCGGCCGCCCGCAGCAGGGCCGTACCCAGCCGCCGCGCCTCGGAGGCGACCCCGGGTGCCGAGCGCAGCGCGACGAAGGCGGCCCCGTGCGCCGCGAAGAGCAGCGTGGTGGTCACGCCGCAGGCCAGGACGAACGGTGAGAACACGTCACCGAACCCGATGTGGAAGCTTCCGTCGGCCCGCCGGGGCACACCGTGCAGCAGCAGGCCCACGACGAGTCCCCAGCACACGGCGGGCACCACGCCGCCGAACACGATCAGGGCGTTCCACCGACGGCGGGCGCGGACGCTCCGGGCGCGGCCGCCCAGCTGGACCGCGGCGTTGCCGATGACCAGGCCGACGAGGATCGCCACGATCAGTGGGTACAGCCCGGACAACAGGCTGCCCTCCAGGTACGGGAAGGCCCCGAACAGGACACCGGTGAACGCGACCAGCCAGACCTCGTTGCCGAGAAAGAACGGCGCGATGGCGTCGAGGGCGGCGTTCCCGCCGGTGCGCCCGGCCGCCTGACCGCCCTGGCAGTCCCGCCCTTCCTGACCGTCCTGACCGTCCTGGCTCTCCTGGCCGTCCCGGCTCTCCTGACTGTCCTCGCCGCCCCCGTCCCGGCCGCCGAGCAGGGGGTGCAGCATCTGTGCGCCGTAGTCGTAGCCGCCGAGCACGAAGTACCCGGCGAGAAGCAGGCCCAGCAGGACCAGCCAGACGGTCTCCAGACTCATCTCTCTCACCTCTCTCGCTTTTCCCTTGACGCGGATCAGAAGGCCGGGCTCGTCTGTCTGTCCGGGGTGCCGCCCCCGGGCACGTCGTCGTCCAGCGGTTCGGTGGCGCCGAGCTGCGTGGCGTCCGGACCCCGGAGGGCGAAGCGGGTGATCAGCGTCCAGTTCGTCACCGCCAGCGCGAGGAAGACGGCGACGAACACGACGCAGGAGACGGCCAGCGAGGTCCTGCTCACCGAGGAGAGCGCGTCCTCGACCTTCAACTGGCCGTAGACGATCCAGGGCTGACGCCCGACCTCCCGCAGGACCCAGCCGCTCACGGAGGCGATGAACGGGAACGGGATCATCGCGGTCATCAGGTGGGCGAAGGGGCGCCAGCGGATCAGCCGGTCCTTCCGCAGCAGGACGACGGCGATGATGGTGACCGTGGAGACGCTGTAACCGATGACCGTCATGAGGTCCATCGAGAAGCGCAGCCACTCCTCCGGCGGTGTGTAGTCGCCGGGCCCGTACCGCTCGACGAGCCGCGCCTGGACCCGGTCGAGGTCGCCGTTCTCCAGGATCGCCGTCTTCATGGGCTGGGACCGCTCGATCTGTGGCAGCTGCATCTCGCCCACAGTGGCGACGAACCAGCTGGTGGGCGTGGCCACCAGGAGAGCCAGGCGCAGGGAGCCCCGGAACAGCCCGGTCTCCTCCGTGCCCCGGGCGAGGTGGTACGCGCTGATGCCCAGGACGAACACGCTGCCCGTCATCAGCGCGGCGAGCGTGACGTGGGCGAGCGCCATCAGGGCGCTGGTGTTGGTGAGCAGCGCGCCGAAGTCGGTGAGGTGGGCTACGCCGTCGCGCACCTCGAAGCCGACGGGGTTCTGCATGAAGCCGTTGGCGATCAGGATCCAGTACGCGGAGGCGTACGCGGTCAGGGCGACCAGCCAGATGAGTGTGACGTGCACACCTCTGCGCAGCCGGCCCCAGCCGAAGATCCACATGCCGAGGAAGGTGGACTCGGCGAAGAAGGCGATGAGGGTTTCGAGGGCCAGCGGGACGCCGAAGACGTTGCCCGCGAACTTGCTCAGGCCGCTCCAGCTGAGCCCGAACTGGAACTCCATGACCAGGCCGGTGACGATGCCGACCGCGTAGTTGATGACGTAGAGCTGTCCCCAGAAGCGCGTCATGCGCTCCCGGACGGCTCGTTCGGCGGGATCACGGGTGAACGCGGCCCGGGTGTGCATGATCGCGACCAGGGGGACGACCCCCATGGTGAGGATCACGAACAGCCAGTGGATGCCGGTCGTGGCCGCGAACTGGAGGCGTGCCAGATCCGCAGCGCTCATGAGCGTCCTTCCTGGGGGGTGGGGGACCTGTGCGGCGCCCCTGCCGAAGACCGTAGGAAGAATTGCTTATGTACTCCAAGACCGATTTCGTCATGTGAACATAGCTGTGGAGCTATGAGTAGAGGTGGAATGTGGATCTTCTGCAGTTGCGGTACTTCCAGGTCGTCGCCCGTTACGAGCACATGAGTCGCGCCGCGGAGGAGCTGCGCGTCGCCCAGCCCTCGCTCAGCCGCACCATCTCCCGCCTGGAGACCGAGCTGGGCTCCCCGCTCTTCGACCGTCACGGCCGCCGCATCCGGCTCAACCAGTACGGTGCGATGTTCCTCCGCCACGTCGACCGCGCCCTGAGCGAGCTCGCCGACGGCAGCAGGGCCGTGCGTGAGGCCCGCGACACGGGGCTCGGCCGGGTCGGCGTCGCCTCCGAGACCCTGCTGACGATCACTCCGCTGCTGGGCAGCTTCCGCGCCACGCACCCGCGCGCGGACGTCCGGCTGTTCCAGTCGGACGCGGACGGGATGAGCCGCCGGCTGCGCTCCGGCGAGGTCGACTTCTGCGTGGCCTCACAGCCGCTGGCCGGTACGAACCTCGAATCGGTCGAGCTGGCCCGCGAGGAGGTACTGCTCGCCGTTCCCCCCGGCCACCGGCTCGACGGGCGGGAGAGTGTGACGATCCCCGAGATCGCCGACGAGCCCTTCGTCACCACGCGCGTGGGCAACTGGCAACGTGCGCTTCTCGACCGGCTGTTCGCAGCCGAACGGCTGACGCCGCTGCTGTCCTGCGAGGGTGACGAGCCGGGCGCCAGCCAGGACATGATCAGCGCCGGCCTCGGCATCGGCTTCATCCCGGCGACATCCCGCCAGGTCGGCACGCACGCCCCGGTCGCCTGGGTGCGCATGGACGCGCCCGACTGCCACCGGGTGCTCACCCTGGTGTGGAACCGCGGCGCCTACTTCTCCGAAGCCGCCCTGCGTCTGAAGGAGTTCATCACCAGCAGACCCTTCATGACGCATCACCTTCCCGACCCGCGCCGCGAGGACGACCGCGGCACGCTCTGACGGGCGCGACGCGCTCTGACGGCTGCGGCACGCTCCGACGGGCGTGCGTGCCCCGGCGTCGGCGCACGGGAAAGGGGCGCCCCCTCCGCCGCGACGTATCCGCCGCGACGAAGAGGGACGCCCCCAGGGCCGTACGTGCCGCTACGCGGTGGCCGCCGCCGCGTCAGCCGCCTGCGCCTTCAGAGCGCGCTCCACACCGGACCGCGACTCCGACATCAGCCGGCGCAGGGCCGCGCTCGGCTCGGCCGAGGCCAGCCAGGCGTCGGTGGCGTCCAGCGTCTCCTGGGAGACCTGGAGGGCCGGGTAGAGGCCCACGATGATCTGCTGGGCCATCTCGTGGCTGCGCGACTCCGAGATGTCCTTCACCGAGGCGAAGTACTTCTCCGTGTACGGGGCCAGCAGCTCGCGCTGGTCCGTCTGGACGAAGCCGCTGATGACCGCTTCCTGGAGCGAGTTGGGCAGCTCGCCGGACTCCACGACCGAGGCCCACGCCTCCGCCTTGGCCTCCTGGGTGGGCTGGGCCGCCCGCGCGGAGGCCGCGTGGCGCTCGCCCGCCGCCGTCCTGTCACGCTCGTACTCGGCGGCGATCTCCTCCTCGTCCAGCAGCCCGGACGCCGCCAGCCGCTGCACGAACGCCCACCGCAGCTCCGTGTCGACGGCCAGGCCCTCGATGGTCTCCGTGCCGTCCAGCAGCGACCGGAGCAGGTCCAGCTGCTGCGGGTTGCGGGCGGTGGCCGCGAAGGCGCGGGCCCAGGCCAGCTGGTGATCGCTGCCCGGCTCCGCCGCGTGCAGGTGCGCCAGCGTCGCGTCGGTCCACTGGATCAGCGCGGCCTCACGGGCCTCCGGCGCCGCGTACAGGTCGAGTGCCAGCTTCACCTGGCGGTGCAGCGACTGCACGACGCCGATGTCCGACTCCTTGCCGATGCCCGAGAGCACCAGGGCGAGGTAGTCGCGGGTGGCCAGCTCGCCGTCGCGCGTCATGTCCCAGGCCGAGGCCCAGCTCAGGGCGCGCGGCAGAGACTCGGTGAAGTCGCCCAGGTGCTCGGTGACGACCCGCAGCGACTCGGCGTCGAGGCGGACCTTCGCGTACGAGAGGTCGTCGTCGTTGAGCAGGACGACCGCCGGGCGGGCCTTGCCCACCAGGGCGGGCACGTCGGTCCGCTCGCCGTCGACGTCCAGCTCGATCCGGTCGGTGCGCACCAGCTTGCCGTCCGCGTCGAGGTCGTAGGCGCCGATGGCGATCCGGTGCGGGCGCAGCGTCGGCTCACCCTTCGCGCCGGCCGGCAGCGCGGGGGCCTCCTGGAGCACGGTGAACGAGGTGACGCGGCCGTCGGCGTCGGTCTCGATCTCCGGGCGCAGGATGTTGATGCCCGCCGTCTCCAGCCACGCCTTCGACCAGGTCCTCAGGTCGCGGCCGGAGGTCTTCTCCAGGGCGCCCAGCAGGTCGGAGAGGCGGGTGTTGCCGAAGGCGTGCGCCTTGAAGTACGCCTGCACGCCCTGGAAGAACGCGTCCTTGCCGACGTACGCCACGAGCTGCTTGAGCACGGACGCGCCCTTGGCGTACGTGATCCCGTCGAAGTTGACGAGGACGTCGTCCAGGTCCTGGATGTCCGCCATGATCGGGTGCGTGGAGGGCAGTTGGTCCTGCCGGTACGCCCAGGTCTTCATGGAGTTGGCGAACGTGGTCCAGGAGTGCGGCCACTTCGAGCCCGCCGCGTCCGCCTGGCAGGCGATCGAGGTGTAGGTGGCGAACGACTCGTTCAGCCAGAGGTCGTTCCACCACTCCATCGTCACGAGGTCGCCGAACCACATGTGGGCCAGCTCGTGCAGGATGGTCTCGGCCCGCACCTCGTACGCCGCGTCCGTCACCTTGGAGCGGAAGACGTACTGGTCGCGGATGGTGACCGCGCCCGCGTTCTCCATCGCGCCCGCGTTGAACTCGGGGACGAAGAGCTGGTCGTACTTGGCGAACGGGTACGCGTAGTCGAACTTCTCCTGGAACCACTCGAAGCCCTGCCGGGTGACGGCGAAGATGTCCTCCGCGTCCAGGTACTCCGCCAGCGAGGGGCGGCAGTAGATGCCGAGCGGGACGGACTGGCCGTCCTTCTCGTAGCTGCTGTGCACCGCGTGGTACGGGCCCACGATGAGAGCCGTGATGTACGTGGAGATGCGCGGCGTCGGCTCGAAGGTCCAGACGTCGCCCGCAGGCTCCGGCGTCGGGGAGTTCGAGATGACCGTCCAGCCGGACGGGGCCTTCACGGTGAACGCGAAGGTCGCCTTCAGGTCGGGCTGCTCGAACGAGGCGAAGACGCGGCGCGCGTCCGGAACCTCGAACTGCGTGTACAGATAAGCCTGTTCGTCGACCGGGTCGACGAACCGGTGCAGGCCCTCACCGGTGTTGGTGTACGAGCAGTCGGCGACGACCTTCAGTTCGTTGGCCCCCTCCCGCAGATGCGGCAGGGCGATCCGCGCGTCGCGGAACACGGCGGCCACGTCCAGGTCCTTGCCGTTCAGCACCACGTCGTGGACGGCCGGGGCGACCAGGTCGATGAACGACTCCGCACCCGCCTCCGCGCAGTCGAAGCGCACGGTGGTCACGGACCGGTAGGTGCCGCCCTCCTGCGCTCCGGAGAGGTCGAGATCGATCTCGTACGCGTCCACGGTCAGCAGGCGCGCCCGCTCCTGTGCCTCTTCGCGGGTCAGATTTGTGCCAGGCACGCGGCATCTCCTTCGATAGTGACGTTTCGGATCATCCTTCCATGTCCGGCCTTGCCCGACGATAGGTAGCGCTCTTCTTCCTACTCCGGTAGCATCGGCGGTATGAAGATTAGCGTGAGTCTGCCGCAGGAGGATGTCGCCTTCGTCGACGAGTACGCGACGAAGACCGAAGCGGATTCCCGGTCCGCCGTCATACACGCCGCCATCGAGCTGTTGCGCACCGCAGGTCTCGAAGACGAGTACACAGAGGCGTTCCAGGAGTGGGACGCGAGCGAGGACGCCGCTCTCTGGGACCGCACCGTGGCAGATGGGCTCACCGATGCGTAGGGGCGACATCCACCTCGTGGACCTGGAACCTGCACGGGGGAGCGAAGCCAACAAGGTGCGCCCGGCAGTGATCGTTTCCAACAACGCCGCCAACCGGTCGGTCGAGCTGACCGGCAGGGGCGTTGTCGCCGTGGTCCCCCTGACCTCGAACACCTCGCGGATCCTCAGCTTCCAGGTGCTTCTCGCAGCGAAAGAGAGCCACCTTCCGCAGAACTCCAAGGTCCAGTGCGAACAGATCCGGGCAGTCTCCCCCGATCGGGTACTGAAGCGCATCGGTGAGGTACCCCGCCAGCGCATGGCCGAGATCGACGCGGCCCTGCGTCGGCATCTCGCGCTCTGAGCCCGAGCAGGCGAAGGGGCGGCCACCGATCACCGGTGGCCGCCCCTTCCGCGTACGCGTGACGCCGCGGGTCAGCCCTTCAGCTCGGCCGCCACCAGCTCCGCGATCTGCACGGCGTTCAGCGCCGCGCCCTTGCGGAGGTTGTCGTTGGAGACGAACAGCGCGAGGCCGTTGTCCACCGTCTCGTCGACCCGGACGCGGCCCACGAAGGAGGCGTCCTTGCCGGCTGCCTGGAGCGGGGTCGGGATCTCCGAGAGCTCGACGCCCTCGGCGTCCTTCAGCAGCTCCAGGGCGCGCTCGACGCCGATCGGACGGGCGAAGCGGGCGTTGATCTGGAGCGAGTGGCCGGAGAAGACCGGGACCCGGACGCAGGTGCCGGACACCTTCAGCTCCGGGATCTCCAGGATCTTGCGGGACTCGTTGCGGAGCTTCTGCTCCTCGTCCGTCTCGAACGAACCGTCGTCCACGATGGAGCCCGCCAGCGGCAGCACGTTGAAGGCGATCGGGCGCTTGTAGACGGCCGGCTCGGGGAAGTCCACGGCCTCGCCGTCGTGGGCCAGCTTCTCGGCCTCGGCGACGACCTTGGCCGCCTGGCCGTGCAGCTCGGCCACACCGGCGACGCCGGAGCCGGACACGGCCTGGTAGGTGGCGACGGTCAGCGCTTCGAGACCGGCCTCGTCGTGCAGCGGGCGCAGCACGGGCATCGCGGCCATCGTCGTGCAGTTCGGGTTGGCGATGATCCCCTTCGGGCGGACCTTGGCCGCGTGCGGGTTGACCTCGGAGACGACGAGGGGGACCTCGGGGTCCTTGCGCCAGGCGGAGGAGTTGTCGATCACCACGGCGCCCTGGGCGGCGACCTTCTCGGCCAGCGCCTTCGAGGTCGCGCCGCCGGCGGAGAACAGCACGATGTCCAGGCCCGTGTAGTCGGCCGCGGAGGCGTCCTCGACGGTGACGCCGGAGCCCTTGAAGTCGATCGTGGAGCCCGCGGACCGGGCCGAGGCGAACAGCCGCAGCTCGTCGACCGGGAAGTCCCGCTCGGCCAGGATCCTGAGCATGACTGTGCCGACCTGACCGGTGGCGCCGACGATTCCGACCTTCACGAGGACTCCTCTGTTCTGCACGTCCGGCGGCTGCCCGCCCGTGCGGCTGTGCGGCCCGTTTGCCGCTCCATGATGCGTATGTCCTGGCCCGCCTTGTCCAATCCATTGTCCGACCTGCGGACTCTTCGCGCGAGGACCGCAGATTCTGCAACGTCGGCGCGTACGGGGGGGAAACATCTGCGGCGGGCCGCGGGGGGTGTGACGAGGAACACGCACAGCGGGGCGGGTGCTCGTGAGAGCGCCCGCCCCGCCGTCGTGCCGATGGGGTCGGTCAGGGCCCCGTGGGGCCCGTTGCCGGATCCGTTACGGCGTGCCCTTGTCCGTTACGGCGTGACCTTCTCGATCACGACGCTGCCGGTGCCCGCGGCGGTGCCGCGCGGGTTGACCAGCCTGACCTCGCCGAAGAACTGACGCCCCTCGGGAGCCGCCCCGGCGACCACGACCTCGGCGCCGACCTGGGCCGACGCGCCGTTGGCCAGGTTCACCGCCTTGGTGGAGTCGACCTTGATCGTGCCGAGCGACGCCGAGTAGTACACGTCGCGGTAGTCGTACGTGGTCGACCCGGCCGGGACCGAGTAGCCGTCGATGACGACGGTGTACGTGCCCGCGGCGGGCTTCACCAGGCTGACGGCCTCCTCGGAACCGGCGGTGGTCGCGCTGCCGACCTGCGTGGCGCCCCGGAAGACGTACAGGTCGAGGTCGGCGTTGGCGTCCGACGTGCCGCCGATGGCGATGTCGAGCTTCTCGACGCCCGCGCCGATGGTGACCGTGGTCTCACGGGTCTGGCCCGTCGAGATCGACGGCTTGTCCACCTTGGCCGAGCCCAGCGAACCGCCCTGGAGCTTGCCCTGGAGGTCGGCGGCGCCGTTGGTGACCGTCCAGTTCACCGCGGCGGGAGCGCCGACCTTCGCCTCGGCGATGGTCCGCACCGCCGGGTCGAAGGTCGCGCCGAGCAGCGAGACGTCCAGCTTGAACGGGTTGTCCAGCAGCGGCGACGTACGACGCGCCTCGACCTCGATCTCCCACACGCCGGGCTGCGGGTCCTTGTAGGAACGCGCGTCCGGGCGGCAGGTGTTGGCCGGGTTCTCGTAGTTCGGGTAGCAGTTGACCGTGGAGGTCGGGTCGACCGGCGTCCCGTACGGGTGCAGGGAGACGAACCGGGTCTGGCTGCCCGAGCGCAGGGCGCTGAGGGCGACCTCCAGGGTCTTCGCGCCCTCCGGCACGTTGACGAAGTACGACGTGGTGCCGTTGCGCTGGACCGAGCCGGACGCCTTGTAGGCGTAACCGGGCTGCTGGAGCTCGTGGGCGACGACGACCGTGGTCATGATCTGGTGGTCCACGCCGGAGGTCTTCTTGTCGTCGACCCGCAGGATGGCGCTGTGGACGCCGGCGGACTTCGCCTTCGCCTTGACCTTGAGCTTGACCGGCGTGTCGAGCGGCAGCGAGACGTACCGGGGGCTGCTGAGCTCGAAGGTGCCGTCGTTGTTCTTCCAGGACAGCTTGTGCTGGACGTTGCGGTCCGGGCCCGTGGTACGGGTGACGACGACGTCGTAGACCTTGGTCTCGCCGGCCTTCAGGCCGCCCTCGCGGTCGTAGAGGCCGGTGCCGAAGCCCGGGTCCTTGAGCGCGAAGTCGATCGCGGTGTCGACCGGGGCCTTCACCGAGAACTCGTGGGCGGGCTTGCCCTGCTTGGCGATCTGCTTCCACGCCTTGACGATGTTGATCAGACCGGAGCCCTGGACGTGCGCGGGCACGTCCTTGATGTGGCCCGCGGTGCTGGTCAGCGCGGAGCGCAGATCGGCCGGGGGAAGCTCGATGTCCTTCTGCTTCGCGGCCGACAGCAGCAGCGCGGCGGCGCCCGCCGCCTGCGGGGAGGCCATCGAGGTGCCCTGGAGCATGGAGTAGCCGGCCGGCAGGTCGTAACCCGCCTCCTTGACCGGACCGCCCGGTGCCCAGGTCTGGGTGGTGTTGATGGACGCGCCCGGCGCCGAGATGATCGGCGTGAAGCCGCCGTCCTCACGCGGACCGCGCGAGGAGAAGGGCAGCATGTCGTACTTCTTGGTGACGTTGGAGCCGTAGTTGGCCGCCCACGTCTCCTTGGAGATCGACGCGCCGACCGAGATCACGTGGTCGGCGAGCGACGGGTCACCGATGGTGTTGAGCCCCGGGCCGCTGTTGCCGGCCGAGATGACCAGCTGGACGCCGTAGATGTCGACGAGCCGCTTGTACAGCTCGGCGCGCGCGTTGTTGCCGTCGTTCAGCGGCGGCAGGCCGCCGATCGACATGTTGACGATGTCGACGCCGCGGTTGACGACGAGGTCGATCATGCCCTCGGTCAGCGCGATGTTGGTGCAGCCGCCGGACCAGGTGCAGGCACGCGAGGAGACGATCTTGGCGCCGGGAGCGGCGCCGTTCATCTCGCCGCCGAACAGCCCGTTGGCCGCGGTGATGCCCGCGACGTGGGTGCCGTGCGAGCCCTCGATGACGCCGATGTTGACGAAGTCGGCCTTCGCGCCCGAGGAGTCGAGGACGACGTTTTTACGGGTCTCGACGACGAACGGGATGCGCTCGACGACCTGGGTGCGCGGGTCGTCCTCACCGAAGTAGGAGACCTGGAACTTCTCCTTGTACGGCTTGAGGACCTTGTCGTCGGAGAAGTCCGCGTTGTCGTTCAGGTCGACCCGGGTGGTGCCGGTGACCGGGTCGTACAGCACGCCCCAGACGTCGGTGGTGTCACCGTCGCGGTTGAGGTCGCCCGCCATCTCGCCGCCGGTGGTGGCCGCCTCGGCGAACGTGGCGAACTTGTAGCTGCCCGCCGGCGCCGAGTAGGTCTTCCCGCCGGACGTGAACGTCGGGCCGGCCACCGACCCGGACATCTCCAGCCAGGTGCCGTCGCCGTCGCTCACCGGGTCGGTCGCGGTCACCCAGTCGACGATCTTGCGCTCGCCGGTGGTGGTCTTCCTCAGGGCCGGGTGACCGAGGTCGACGCCGGAGTCCAGGACGCCGATGGTGATCCCGCGGCCGTCGGCCGTCGGGTGCTTCTCGACGAAGTCGACCGCGCCCGTCTCGAACGACGGGTTGTACGGGTTCTTCGCCGGGGTCTTCTTGTTCGGCGCCGCGTAACTGCCCGTGGCCTTCGGCTGCTTCGCTCCGGCGGCCCGGTCGCCCTTGGGCGTCGGGTCGTCCAGCTTGATCTCCTGCTTGAGATCGATGCCGAGGACGGAGGAGAGCTTGGAGGCCGCCTTGATGGTGGACTCGGCGCTCTTCGTCGGAACCGTGGCCCGGACGTAGCCGAGCTTGTCGTAGGTCTGGCCGAGCACGGAGCCCTCGACGGCGTCCAGCTGCTTGCTGACCTGCTCGGTCGCCCCCGGGGTGGTGGCGACCATCATGGTGACGCTCTTCTCGCCCTTGGCCTCGGCCTTCGCCAGGACATCGGCGTCGGCCTTGCCGAGCTTGTCGCCCCGGTCGCTCGTGGCGGCCGGTTTGACGGGTGCCGGTGCCGGGTCCTCGGCGGCGAACGCCGGAGCGGCGCCGGAGGCGGCGAGTGCGGCCGCCAGTCCGGCAGCGGCCGCGATTCGCGCCGCGCGTCTGGCCCCGGGTATGGAGCTGGGGGATTCCTTGGTCATCAGCATCCCTGTAATTGAAAGAGAGAGTCCGGAATTCGGTACCGGATGACCGCTCAGCCTGTCGTAAATGACAGGGGTTTGTGGAGAGTTGACGGAGGCGAGTCAGGGACATGGCACAGATCCGCCACGGGGCGCGATGTGCCACGCGGGATGAATGAGGCCAAACGGTGCGTCCGTGACGCCTGGCGACGCGGGTGGCGGCGGCTGTGGTCCGGACCAGACGCGTCGGTGGCCGAGACAGGGCGGGTTGGTGGCCGACTGCGTACGGGTCGGTGGCTGAGGCCGGGCGGGTCGGTGGCCGACGGCGTACGGGTCGGTGGCCGACGGCGTACGGGTCGGTGGCCGACGGCGTACGCGTCGGTGGCCGGGAACAGCCGTGGGTCCGGGGGCCCCTCTCAGCGCGGCAGCACCATCACGTACGCCGCCGGCTCCCGGTCCGCCGCCGCCATCAGCGCCGTCCGCACCACCGTCGCCTGCTGGTCCGCCGCCTCGCGCAGCTTCCTCGGCGAGAGGCGGACGACCGTGATCCCGAGCCGTTCCAGATGCTCCCGCTTCGCGGCGTACGCGGACCATTGCGGGTCCGCCTCCGCCCGGCTCCTCCGTCCCGGCACGCCGTACCGGGGTGCGCGGGCGTCCAGCTCCACCGCCACGGCCTGGTCGGGCCAGTAGGCGTCGACCCCGCCGAGCCGGGGCCCGCCCGGCAGCCGCAGCTCCACGTTCCACAGCGGCTCCGGGAGCCCGTGCTCACGCACCATCGCGTACAGCATCGCCTCCGCCGCCGCCCGCCCCTCGGCCAGCAGCGCATCGACCGCGCCCACCACGGCGGGCCGCCCCAGCAGCCTCGCCTCGCTCAACTCGCGTACCACGGCGGCCGGTTCGCAGTGCCCTTCGCGTACCGCCTCGGTCAGCAGCCGCCGGACGACGGCCGCGTCGGCCGTGGCCGCGACCGCGTCCGCCAGGGCCCGCTCCACCGGGGCGACGGGCACCTCGCCCACCCGCACCGGGTCCGGCATCGAGGCGGTCCGCAGCACCTCCACGAACCGGGTGGACCGCAGCCGCCGGGTGCGCGGGACCAGCACGTCGATCCGGTGCAGCGCCTCCACGTCCCCGGCCGCGTCGAAGCCGTGCAGCGCGAGCGCGGCCACCCCGGTGAGCATCGACTCGCCGTACCCCGCGTCCGAGGGGCCCGCCGGAGCGCGCCGCGCGGAGGCCGGCGGACGCCCCGCGTAGAGCAGCGCCCCGCGCAGCCGCTCCCGGCCGGTGGGCGGGCCCGGGTGCAGCAGATAGACGCCCGGCAGCAGGTGCTGCCAGGGGCCACCGGGCAGGCACTGGGCGGACGTCTGCGCGGCGGACACACCCCGCGCCCTCAACTGGGCGGCGGACAGGACACGGTGCGTGACGTCCTCGGGGTGGAGGGAGAGGCCGGGGAGACGGGGGGAGAGCGGGGCGTTCTGGGTCATGTCCCGGGGTTTCCCGCCCGTGGAGGGGGCCCTAACCCCTGTTACACGCCCGTCGACAATCCCGGACAACGCCGTCCTAAAGTACGGACGTTCGACAACCGAAAAGGGCCGTCGCGCCGGGAATCGGGGGAGGGGCGTCTCGGGCGGGTGTACGAGCGCCGCTTTCACGCCGCACGCACGCCCCGCCCGAGCGCCCCCTCATCCGTACCGGCTCAGGCGGCGGCCCGGTCGCACTCCTGGCCGCGCAGCGCCCGCGCGAGATCGTCCCGGGCCTCCAGCACCAGACGCCGCAGCGCCGGGGCGGCGTCCTCGTGCTCACCCAGCCAGGCGTCGGCCGCCGCGAGGGTCGCGGGGCTGTCCTGGAGGCCGGGGAACATCCCCCGCACCACGTGCATGCCGATCTGGATGGACCGCTCCGCCCAGATCCGCTCGATCACCTCGAAGTAGCGGTGCGCGTACGGGGCGAGCAGCTCCCGCTGGGAGGGCTGCCCGAAGCCGGCGATCGTCGCCTCGACCAGCGCGTTGGACAGCTTGTCCGACTCCACGACCGCCGCCCACGCCTGCGCCTTGACCGCCTCCGAGGGGCGCGAGGCCAGGCACCGTACGTGGTGGCGCTTGCCGGAGGCGGTGTCGTCGCGGGCCAGCTCGGCGTCGATCGCCGTCTCGTTCGCCACGCCGTGCGAGGCCAGCGGGGAGAGGAAGGACCAGCGCAGCTCCTGGTCGACGTCGAGACCGTCGATCCGGGCCGTGCCCTCCAGCAGCCCGCCCAGCAGCAGGTAGTCCTCCTCGGACGAGGAGACCGCCGCGAAGAAGCGGGCCCAGGTCAGCTGGTGCTGGCTGCCCGGCTCGGCGCTCCGCAGCTCGCGCAGCGCGCCGTCGGCCAGCGCCCGGCCGCCTTCCTCGCGCCAGTCGGGGGCCGCGTAGTTGACCAGCGCGGACTGCGCCCAGGCGTGCAGCATCTGGAGGACGCCGATGTCGCTCTCGCGCCCGGCGTGTGCCAGCACCAGCGCGACGAAGTCGCGGGCCGGCATCGATGCGTCCCGGGTCAGGTTCCACAGGGCCGACCAGCACAGGGCACGGGCCAGCGGGTCCGTGATCGCGCCCAGGTGGTCGCGCAGCGTGGCCAGCGACCCCTCGTCGAAGCGGACCTTGCAGTACGTGAGGTCGTCGTCGTTGACCAGGATCAGATCGGGCCGCTCGGAGCCGGCCAGGGCCTCCACCACGCTCCGCTCGCCGGCCACGTCCACCTCGGCGCGCGCGTAACGCGTCAGCTCGCCCTCCGGCGTACGCCGGTACAGGCCGACCGCGACGCGGTGCGGTCGCAGCTCCGGGTGCGAGGCGGCGGCCTCCTGGACGACGGTCAGTTCGGCCAGCCTTCCGTCCGCGTCGTACGTCGGCACGGGGGTGAGCACGTTGACGCCCGCCGTCTGGAGCCACGAGCGCGACCAGGCCGTCATGTCGCGGCCGGACGTCTCGGCCAGCACCGACAGCAGGTCGCCCAGGCGCGTGTTGCCGTAGGCGTGGCTCTTGAAGTAGCGCCGGGCGCCTTCGAGGAACGCGTCCCGCCCCACGTACGCCACCAGCTGCTTGAGCACGGAGGCGCCCTTGGCGTACGTGATCCCGTCGAAGTTCAGCTTGGCGTCCTCCAGGTCACGGATGTCCGCCGTGATGGGGTGCGTGGAGGGCAGCTGGTCGGCGCGGTAGGCCCACGCCTTGCGGTTGTTGGCGAAGGTGATCCAGCCGTTGGTGAAGCGGGTCGCCTCGACCATCGAGAAGGAGCCCATGAAGTCCGCGAAGGACTCCTTCAGCCACAGGTCGTCCCACCACTCCATGGTGACCAGGTCGCCGAACCACATGTGCGCCATCTCGTGCAGGATGACGTTGGCACGCCGCTCGTAGGCGGCCGAGGTGACCTTGCCCCGGTAGATGTACTCCTCGCGGAAGGTGACCATCCCCGGGTTCTCCATGGCGCCGAGGTTGTACTCGGGCACGAACGCCTGGTCGTACTTCCCGAAGGGGTACGGGTAGTCGAAGTGGTCGTGGAAGAAGTCCAGGCCCTGCTTGGTGATCAGGAAGACGTCGTCCGCGTCGAAGTGCTTCGCGAGCCCCTTGCGGCACATCGCGCCGAGCGGGATCTCCAGCGTGGTGCCGTCGTCGAACGTACGGCTGTAGTGATCGCTGACGTAGTGGTACGGGCCGGCGACGACGGCCGTGATGTACGTGGAGATCGGCTTCGTCTCGGCGAAGGCCCACACCCCGTCCTTCTCCGACTCCTCGGCCCCGTTGGACCAGACCCGCCAGCCGGCGGGGGCCGCCACCCGGAAGCGGTAGGGGGCCTTCAGGTCGGGCTGCTCGAAGTTGGCGAAGACCCGGCGGGCGTCGGCCGGCTCGTACTGCGTGTAGAGGTAGACCTCGCCGTCCTCCGGGTCGACGAAGCGGTGCATGCCCTCGCCGGTCCGGCTGTACGCGCAGCGGGCGTCGACCACGAGGACGTTCTCGCCCTCGACGAGCCCGTCGAGCGCCACCCGGGTCCCGTCGAACACGACGGCCGGGTCGAGGGCCGTCCCGTTCAGCGTCACCGCGTCCACACCCGGGGCCACCAGGTCGGCGAAGGTCGAGGCGCCCGCCCGGGCGGAGCGGAACCGGATCGTGGTGAGCGACCGGAACGTCCGCGGACCGGACTCCCCGTCGCCCCCGTCGGCCCCCTCGGGCTCGCCGACGGCGGACCGCAGGTCGAGTTCGACCTCGTATCCGTCGACGGTCAGCAGCTCGGCCCTCTTCTGGGCCTCGTCGCGGGACAGGTTTTCACCGGGCACGGGCACTCCTTCGTGACGCGCGTCAATGTGTCGTGTTCGAACCCATTGATCCTTGCACGCGCCTTCTCGGGGCCGCATGCAGGGAATGGCCGTCCGTCCGGAGGCGTTCTCGCCCGCAGATGTCACACGCCCTTCTGAGGAGAGACATGTCCGAGAACACCCCGGCCAACGGCAAGACCCCGGTCGACTTCTGGTTCGACCCCCTCTGCCCCTGGGCGTGGATGACCTCGCGCTGGATGCTGGAAGTGGAGAAGGTCCGCGATGTGGAGGTCCGCTGGCACGTGATGAGCCTGGCCGTCCTGAACGAGGACAAGCTGGACGAGCTGCCCGAGGAGTACCGCGACCTCCTGGAGAACAAGGCCTGGGGCCCGGTCCGGGTCGTCGTCGCCGCCCGGCAGCTCCACGGCGACGCGGTCGTCGGCCCCCTCTACACCGCACTCGGCACCCGCTTCCACAACAACGGCGAGGGCCCCACCCGCGAGGCGGTGGCCGCCGCGCTGAAGGACGTCGGCCTCCCCGCCGACCTCGCGGACTACGCCGACTCCGACCGGTACGACACCGAGCTGCGCGCCTCCCACAAGGAGGGCATCGACAAGGTCGGCCAGGAGGTCGGCACCCCGGTCATCGCCGTTCCCGGCGCGGACGGCGAGCAGATCGCCTTCTTCGGCCCGGTCGTCACCCCCGCCCCCAAGGGCGAGGAGGCGGCGAAGCTCTGGGACGGCACGCTGCTGGTCGCCTCGATCCCGGGCTTCTACGAGATCAAGCGGACCCGGACGCAGGACCCGATCTTCGACTGACGTCGGCCGGGTCCGTCGCCGCGCGTGTCCGCGCAGGTCCATGGTCGCCCGTAGCCGCGGGCGAATCCGTGGCCGTGCCGGCCCATGGCCGCGCGTGTCCGCGCAGGTCCGCATCCGCGTAAATCCGTGGCCGTGCGTATCCGCACGGGGGACGATGACCCCATGCGGATACGCGCTGGCGAGGCGGCCGAAGCCGCCGCACTGACCGAGCTGGCCCTCCGGTCGAAGGGCCACTGGGGGTACGACGCGGAGTTCCTGGCCGCCTGCCGCGAGGAGTTGACCGTCCGCCCGGCGGACGTGGCGGCCCGGCGGACGGCGGTGGCCGAGGAGGACGGCCGGATCCTGGGCTTCACCACCCTGGACGGGGAGCCGCCGAGGGGCGCGCTCGGGATGATGTTCGTCGAGCCGGACACCATCGGCAGGGGGGTCGGGCGACGGCTGTTCGCCCACACGATGGACGAGGCCCGCCGCCTCGGCTTCACCCGCCTCACCATCGACGCCGACCCGAACGCGGAGCGCTTCTACCGGGCCATGGGCGCGGTCCGGATCGGCGTCACCCCGTCCGGCTCCATCCCGGGCCGCGAACTCCCGCTGCTGGAGATCGCGCCGGCCTGAGGCGGGCCGACAACGGGCCGGAGGCCGACTTCCGGCCCGTTGTCAGCGGTGCGCCGTACGGTGAGAGGCATGCGTATCTCACCGGAAATGATCACGATCGACTGTGCCGACCCCCAGACCTTGGCCGCCTGGTGGGCCGAGGCGCTGGGCGTCGAGGAGCCGCCGCAGGACTACGACGCGTTCGTCGTCCTCGCGGCGACCCCGCTGGTCCTCGGCTTCCAGCGGGTGCCCGAGCCCAAGGCCGCCAAGAACCGGGTCCACGTCGACTTCTCCTCGCCCGACCGCCCGGCCGACGTGGAGCGCCTGGCGAAGCTGGGCGCGACCGTCGTCGGCGAGCAGTCGATGCAGGGAATGTCCTGGACGGTCCTCAGGGATCCGGAGGGCAACGAGTTCTGCCTCTCCGACGCCGGAAGCCACTGACCTGAGGGCTGCCGCGCCGGCAACAGCGGGACAGCCCGGCAGGGTTCCTGGGACCCGCCGGGCCCCACCGCCGCTACCGCGCGCCCGGCTCCGCCGCCTTTTTGAACACCTCGTAAACGGCCAGGTAGTTCGACCCGCCGTGGCCCTCCTCGATGGCCTGTGCCGCGATCTCCCGCATCAGCCGCGGCTGCCCCGCGTGCACGCCCTGCTCCTCGCAGGTGAGGGCGATGTGCTCCAGCGCGTTCAGGTTCATGTGCATGGTGCCGAAATCGCCCGGGTAGTGGCCCGCGTCCAGATCCGGCGCCTGCTCGACGAGGGTCGCGTCCACCACCGTGGGCAGGAACCAGTTCACCGCGAGATCGGCGAACTCCGCGGCCGGGACGCCCGCCGAGCCGACGAGCGCGGTGGCGTGCAGGAAGCCGTTCATCGTCGCGTACATCAGGCCGAGCAGCGCCGCGTTGTGGAGCACCGCGAGCCCGGGATCGGAGCCGAGGTACCGGGGGGCGCCCAGGCTTGCCAGTGTGGCCCGGTGGGCGTCGAAGACCTCGCGCGGACCGCTGAAGAGAAAGACGGATCCGGGGTCCCCGACGAGGGGCGGCGGCACCATGACCGCCCCGTCCAGGTAGGTGACGTCTCGCTCGGCCGCCCACGAGGCCGCCGCGTGCGCCTCGTTCGGCGTACCGGAGTTGAGGTTGACCAAGGTCCGACCCGCCGCCGCGCCTCCGGCGGGGTCGAGCACCTCGTACAGCGTCGCGTAGTCCTTGAGGCAGACGACGGTGAGAGGGCCGGCGGCCACGGCGTCGGCCACGGACGCCGCGAGCCGCGCGCCCCGGGCGACGAGATCCCTGGCCTTGTCCGGGGTGCGGTTCCAGACGGTGGTGGGATGGCCGTTCTTCAGAAGGGCTCCGGCGAGGGCGATCCCCATGGGGCCGAGACCGACGACGGTAACGGGGTTGTCCTGCGGGCGTGTTGAAGACTGATGTGTCATGCGCAATAGGCTGCTGTCTCACACCGGTGTGAGAGTCAACCGAATGTGGTGGTCGTCATATGCGCATGGGGGAGTTCTCCCGACGGACGGGCGTCAGTCAGCGTTTGCTGCGCTACTACGAGGAGCAGGGCCTGCTGCGCCCGGCCCGTCGCCCGAGCGGCTACCGCGAGTACGAGGAAGCGGACGTCGTGACCGTACGGGGCATCCGCATGCTGCTGGCCGCAGGTCTCAACACGGCCGTCATCGCGGAGCTGCTGCCCTGCATGGTCGACGAGGGCCGCATCCTGGAGCCCGCCTGCTCCAGCATGCTCCCCGACCTGCACCGCGAACGCGCCCGCATCGACGAGGCAGCCGCCGCCCTCCTGGCCGCCCGCGACCGGCTGGACGCGCTGATCGAGCTGACGGCGGAGGACGGCGTGACCGACGAGGAGGCGTGCGCGGTGGTGGCCGGCGGGCGCGAAGGGGTCAGCCTGAGGCCGGCCTGAGCGGGCGGTCAGGGGCGGTCGGCGTCGGTGTCCGCGTCGGTACCGGTTTCGGTGGAGCCTTCCCCGGCCGTGAGCCGCCGGACTTCGCGGTGGATGTGCTCGGTGATGAGGTCGCCGAGCGGGTCGGTCACGGCCCAGGAGTGCGGGCCGGGGTGGTGGTCGAGGTACGCGCACGAGGTGACGGCGCGAGCGACCAGGTCGCGGAGGAGGGCGGGGCACAGGGGCAGAGTGTCGAACCGGTAGACACGGTGGGCGCCGGTGCCGGTCCACAGGAGCCACAGGTCCCGGTCGTCGTCGGGGACATCGGCGGTCCAGACGTGGGCGGCGTGCTCGGCGGCCTCGTCGTGCTCGCCCAGTTCGCAGAGGACGAAGTCGTCCTGGGCGAGGACGTCGGGCGGGTGCTCGGGACCGCCTTCCATGGTGGCGAGCGCGAGGAGCGCCTCGTAGAACGGTACGTCGGTGACGGCGGTGCATTGCAGCACGGGACAGGTCTCTTCTGTTCTCCTCCCGGAGGCCACGGGCGGCACGAAGCTCCGCCCGTGGCCTCCGGAAAGTGCGGGGGGCGGGGCACGGTCTCACATCGGCAGGTTCCACCCCGTACCGTCCTCGGAGCCGATCCACACCCGCTGCCGGTCAGCCGAGACCGTGATGCCGAAGCCCTCCTGGTGCGGCTCTCCCGCTGCCTGCCAGAGCCGGATCGCGGTCTCGACCCGGTCCCACAGGCGTACGGGACCGCGCTGTACGACCGTCCACCCGCCGTCGGGTCCGAGCGCCGTCCGCGCCTGCGATCCGGTGGAGACGTCCCAGAGGATCTGCTCCGCACCCGCCCCCATGCGTTCCGCAGCCGGAGCGGCGAGCTGGGCAACCCAGCTGCCCGTCCACGTCCCGATCACCGCCGGATCGATCCGGCTCGGCCGCTTTTCGCCGGGCAGCAGGGCCAGGGCCGGGCGCGGCGGCCGGTCGTCCGGGCGGGCGATCATGAAGCTGGTGAACCCGGGCAGGAACCGTCCCGTCGCGCTCCCGGGCCCGGTCACGGTGAGGAGTGCCAGCCCGGACGCGTAGCCCCAGCCGGAGAGGGTGACCAGGATCTTCCCGCCCGGCTTCACCTGGTGCAGCCAGGCCAGGGGGACGTACCGGACCGAGCACGTGGCGATCAGGCGGTCGTACGTGCTCGGGCCCGCGTCCGGGTCGCCCCGCAGACCGTCCCCGACGACCAGGCGCGGCGCGTACCCGGCTTCCTTGAGGCCGGAGGCTGCGGCCCGGCCGACCACGGGGTCGTACTCGACGCTGGTCAGCCGGTCGTCGCCGAGGCGGTGCGCGCCGAGGGCGGTTGAGTAGCCGGTCCCCGTGCCGACCTCCAACACGCGTTGTCCGGACTCCACTTCGAGCTGCTGCCACATACGCAGCACGAGCGACGGCAGGGTCGACGACGACGTCGGATCGCCCGTGACGCCGCCGCCGTCCGTCACATCGCCGGGCCGGACACGGCCGTCGAGCTGGGTGATGAGCGTCCGGTCGGTGTAGATCCCTTCCAGCCACCCGTCCTCACCCTGGTGAACGGGCCGGTAGCTGGTAGGGACGCTGTCGGGGAGCTGTACGAAGTAGGAGCTGAGGAACAGCTCCCGGGGAACTGCCAGGGCGGCATCGCGCCATGCGGGGTCGGTGAGCGCCCCGTCCTCGGTGAGCGCGTCCGCGAGGACGGTACGCAGGTGAGCGGAGCTACTCATGCGTCGGAGCCTTTCTCCAGCTGATCGGCAAGCGCGTGGGCGATGCCATGGGTGGTTTCGGGCGGCTGCCAGGCCCACTGCCCGTTGGGGTTGCATTCGAGGAAGTACCAGGTCCCGTCCCGGGCTACGGCGAAGTCGAACGCCCCGTAGACCAGACGGAAGTGGGCGAGGTAGGCGTGGACGGACTTTCCCACCGCTTCGGGTACGTCCACGGGTCCGCACCGCATCAGATCCTGCCGACGCCGCCAGTCCAGATCGTGACTGTCGATCCTCACCCCGGACAGCCACGGCCCGACGCAGGTGACCCGCACGTCGAACGCCTTGTCCACCCGGGCCTGGAAGAGGTGGGGACAGATGGCCACGGCGTCGGTGATCTCCTGCTCACGCACTTCGCGGACCCAGACGCTGTGAGGTTGGCCGGCCACGCGGTAGGGCGTGTTCCACACGGGCTTGTAGACAACTCCGCCTCTGTGCTGCGCGGTGAACTCCCGCGCATCCCGTACGACATGGGTGATCAGCGTGTCGGGGACGAGAAACAGTCGCCCGGGGTGGTGTGGGTCGGCGTCAGCCCGCTGGTGCTGGTGCCGTGGCCGCCCATCTCGACCGCGCGGCCGTTCTCATCGACGACCAGGGCGATCTGCGTATCGGTGTCGAGTACGGGGGCGAACTGCGGGACGGCGACGGTGTCCTCGTACGGTCCCATTCGGCTCGTGCCCCACGGTGCGGGCGTGTGCGTCATCGTGCTCATCTTCGTGTACCTCCGTGCTGGTGCTGGTGCTGGTGCTGGTGCTGGTGCTGGCCGGTTGCTCTCCTGCTGACGTCTGCCGCGCGGCTCCTACGGCGGCGACCTCAGCCGCCGGACCAGCGCGTCCACCTCGGCCGAGCGCCAGTGGCCCCGCTGCGCGATTGCGGCGCTCAGTCCGGGGAAGTACCGGTCCCGGTACGCGGGATCGGCCTCGATGCGTACGCGCTCGGCGAAGGGCGAGGGCGGAGGCGACGCAGGTGGGCGGCGCAGGGGGGACTTCACAGGAGGCGGGTCCGGACGGGCAGGTGGACCCAGACGGTCTTTCCGGGGTTGCGCGGTCGTACGCCCCACCGCTCGGCGAGCGCGTCGACGATGAGCAGGCCCCGGCCGGACGTCTCGTCGTCGCTGGGCTTGCGGAGCTCCGGCATCAGCCACTGGTAGGAGTCGGCGACCTCCAGGATCAGTACGCCGTTCCGACGCCGTAAACCCAACTCGAAGTAGTCGCCGGTGCCTTTGGCGTGGGCGATGACGTTGGTGGCCAACTCGCTGGTGATCAGCGTCGCGTCGTCGGCGAGTCCGCCGAGTTTCCACCCGATCAGGACTGTTCTGACGTGCCGTCGAGCGGCGGAGACGGAGTCCCTGCGGACTCGGAACCTCTTGCTGTCTGTGCGCCCGGACATACGTCCCCCAAGGTCGTGGGCAGGCGGAACCAAGATCACCAAGTGTGCTGGAATCAGCACTCGGTGTGACGCAATCCACGCTAGGGGTCGAGTGAGACGCAAGGCAAGCAAATCTGTAGTGCAAGCTTGCATTCACTCGTCCGAGGCAACTCGCTAGCGAGAGCGAACGGTTGCCAGGCAGACTGGCCGGAAGGGAGAGGGGGAGCTATGCCCGCAGGTGGGAAGCCCACAGTGCGCAGTCGGAGGTTGGGGTCCACGCTCAAGCGGCTACGGCTCAACGCACGGCTCGATCAGGAGCATGCCGCTGAAGCGGTCGATTGTTCTACTGCCAAGATCAGCAGAATCGAGTCCGGCACGGTTAGTGCACGTATCGGGGACGTTCGTGTGCTCCTTGACCTCTATGGGGTCGAGGATGAGGTCGAGCGCAGGCGGCTGGAGAAGCTGGCGCGCGACAGCAACAAGCGCGGCTGGTGGCTCAACTTCCCCTTTCAGTCGCCTACGCTCCAGCGGCTGGGTGACTTTCTGTCGTTGGAGACGGACGCGACGTACATCCGAGCCTGGCAGCCGGTGTTCATCCCTGGGCTGCTCCAGACGCCGGACTACACAAGGGCTTTGACCGAGGCCAACCCTGAGGTCATCAGCGATGAAGCGGCCGACGACGTCGTCAAGGTGCGGCAGGAGCGGCGACGAGTCTTCGAGGAGTCGGGTGCACGGTTCGCCGCTGTCATATGGGAGCCGGCGATCGCTGGCCCGATGCCTTCGGCGACCGTTCACCGAGATCAGCTGGCACACCTCATCAAGATGGCCAAGCAGCCCAACATGACCATTCAAGTGCTGCCCCAGAGCGAGTGGGCGGCAGCCAGGGCCGCTCCCGCGTTCGTGGCGCTGTCCTACGCGTATGAGGCGTCGCCCGAAGCCATCGTGCAGGACACACTGGTCAACAGCGTGATTCTGGAAGATCATGGAGACATGGCGGGGTACGTCCACGCATTTGACGCGCTCAGGTCTGCGGCTCTCACTCCGGATCAGAGCATCGCCTTTATCCGGAAGATCATGAGCGGCATCACTGCGGAGAATGAGGAATCGTGACCAGCCAGGAAGTCGTCAGCCCTTTCGCCAAATCGTCGTTCTCCGGCGGCGGATCGGCCAACGAGTGCGTCGAGGTCGCCCACACCGCCAACGGCGGCCGCGCCGTCCGC
Source organism: Streptomyces sp. CNB091 (assembly GCF_000377965.1). Lineage (NCBI taxonomy): Bacteria > Bacillati > Actinomycetota > Actinomycetes > Kitasatosporales > Streptomycetaceae > Streptomyces > Streptomyces sp. CNB091. Next base: position 61,692 of record NZ_KB899001.1, on the reverse strand, counting down.
GACAGCAAGGACCCGGCCGCCGGGCTCCAGTTCTTCGGCCCCGGCCACTGGGCCGCGTTCATTGACGGCGTGAAGGCGGGCACCTTCGGCGGCTGACGGATCGGCCCGGAGACGGGGGTCGGGGCAGCGCGCTCGGACGTGCCGTGACGTCCGGTGCGGCCGCACGAAGGGCACCTCACCGCACAGAGCCTGGCAGAGTCTCCGCGTGATGCAGAAGAGGCTCGACGCACCCCGCACGGGCGGTGCCGGAGCCCCGCCGGTAAGGCCCCGCCGACGGGGCCGGCCCGGAACCGTTCAGGCCCGAGGCGCCCCCGGCGCCGCCGCCTCCAGCTCCGTCACCGTGCCCGACATCACCGTACGGATATGGCGCGTCAGGTGGTCCGCCGGCCAGTCCCACCAGGCCACCGCCAGCAGGCGCGCGATGTCCGCCTCCTCGTACCGGGTGCGGATCAGGCGGGCCGGGTTGCCGCCGACGATGCCGTAGTCCGGGACGTCCGAGACCACCACGGACCGCGAGCTGATGATCGCGCCGTGCCCGATGCGGACCCCCGGCATGATCACGGCCTCGTAGCCGATCCAGACGTCGTTGCCGATCACGGTGTCACCCCGGTTGGGGAGACCCGTCAGCAGGTCGAAGTGGTCCGACCAGGAGCCGCCCAGCGTCGGGAACGGGAATGTGGACGGTCCGTCCATACGGTGGTTGGAGCCGTTCATGATGAACCGCACCCCTGTGCCGAACGCGCAGAACTTCCCGATCACCAGGCGCTCCGGCCCGTAGTGGTAGAGCACGTTGCGGGTCTCGAACTCCGTGGCGTGCTCGGGGTCGTCGTAGTACGAGTACTCCCCGGCCTCGATCAGCGGTGAGGTGACCAGGGGCTTCAGCTGCACCACGCGCGGCTGGCCGGGCATCGGGTGCAGGACGGTGGGGTCGGCAGGGACGGGCGCGGGGGCAGAAGTCATGAGGTCGCTTCCGGGGAGGGAGAGGAGGTACGGGCGGACGGGCGTAGATCATCGTGGCATCCGGGCCCGGCGGGGTGCGCGCAATTTCCCGCCCGGCCGGGACGGCCCGCCGCCCCCTGCTCGGCCCCCGTGCGCGGCCCCCTGCACAGCCGCCCTTACGCGGCCCCCGCCCCCGCCCCGCACCCCAGCCGGAACGGCTCCCCCTGCGACCAGTCCGCCGCCACGCCCCGCATCACCAGCGCGCTGTCCAGCACCGCGCTGCCCGGCGGGAAGCGGTCCAGGTCCTCGAAGAACGAGGACCGTACGGAACGGGGCCGGCCCGCCGTCACCTTCCAGGCGTCCGTGGACAGTTCGAGGACGTCCAGGTGGTCCCCGCCGGTGTTGGGGGAGAGGCCCCGGCTGCCGAGGCGGAAGAACTCCGACGCCTCCGCCAGGTCCGTGAACAGCCCGCTGCCGCGCAGTTCGTCGGCGGGCTCCACGGTCGCGTCCACCTCCACCTCGCCGTCCCGGGTCGCGAAGGCCACCCGTACGGAGTCGGCGTCCTCCCGCACCGTGAAGTCCGCGCGGCCGTGCTCGCCCGGGTAGATCCGCCCGCCCGCGAAGGCGTTGAGGCGGGAGGCGGTGTCGCGGCGCGGGATGTAGACGCCGCGCTCGACGCCGTCCGGCCCGTCCCACTCCACGGCGATCCGGTGCGCCGCGTTCTCACTGGTCAGCCCGGTCGCGGCAGGGGCCCAGGCGGGACGGACGCCACCGATACGCAGCAGGCAGATCCCGGCAACCGCCTGACCGCGCACCAGTTGGGGCCGCAGCGGCGCGGGCAGCAGGGCCGCCGCGACGTGACGGTCGACCCGGTAGTTCACCAGGAGGCGGCGTTCGATGACACTGGAGAGCCGGGGCCGGATCATGAGGCGTCGCCTTCCGGCGCGGAGCGCCACTTGGTGTTGCGGAGCACGATCTGCTCGGGGCACACGGCGCTGAGGAAGCGCCCCACGCACAGGGCCAGCCGTTCCTCGGCGAGGGAGTAGAGGATGCGGTTGGCGTCCCGGCGCTCCGTGACGAGCCCGGCCCCCTTGAGCACACCCAGGTGGCGCGAGATGGACGGGGCGCTGATCGGGAACCGGCTCGCGATCTCGCCGGCGGCCAGCTCGCCGCCCCGCAGATCCTCCAGGATCTGGCGGCGGGTGGGGTCGGCGAGCGCGCGGAAGGCGCTCGCCTCTTCGTCGGCCGGAATGGCGGGTGATTCCATGTGTGCATGTTTAGTACATGAGCTAAACAGCTAAGTAGCTGCCATGGGAAAGCCCCCGCGAGTCAGGTCCTCGCGAGGGCTCTCCGTTCATCCGCCTGCCGTGGTGAAGGTTGAGAAGACGATCACGAGGCAGGACGTCCGTGGTGGTGCGGTGCGCCGGTCGCCGGTCAGGGGGCGAGCAGCAGCACGTCCGCACGCTCCTTGGCGGCGGCGTAACGCTTCGCCACGTCCTGCCAGTTGACGACCCGCCACATCGCCTCGATGAAGTCCACCTTCTGGTTCTTGTACTGCAGGTAGAAGGCGTGCTCCCAGGCGTCGAACACGAGGACCGGGACCGAGCCCTGGCCGACGTTGCCCTGGTGGTCGTAGACCTGCTCGACGATCAGCTTCCCGCTCACGGGCTCGTACGCGAGCACGCCCCAGCCGGAACCCTGGGTGGTCGCCGCGGCCTTCGTCAGCTGGGACTTGAAGCCCGCGTAGGAGCCGAAGGACTCGGTGATCGCGTCGGCGAGGTCGCCCACGCCGTCCGCCGCGAGGGGCTCGCCGCCGCCGTCGCCGGTCATGTTGTGCCAGTAGATCGAGTGCAGGATGTGGCCGGAGAGGTGAAACGCGAGGTTCTTCTGAAGGCCGTTGATCGCACCCCAGGCCTCCTTGTCGCGGGCCTCTTCCAGCTGCTCCAGGGTGTCGTTCGCACCCTTGACGTACGCGGCGTGGTGCTTGTCGTGGTGCAGCTCGATGATCTGCGGGTTGATGACCGGTTCGAGCGCCGCGTAGTCGTACGGGAGTTCCGGGAGCGTGTACGTGGCCATGATGCGAGCCCTCCGACTGCTGGGAATGCCGTCCAGTTGTTATTGCAAGTTATATGCAAGAGCAGGCTAACAGCAGGAGTGCTCCGAAGTGATCAGCCCTTCGGCCTAGGACTGACGGCGCTGACCGTCCCCTCTCGCCCTCTTCCTCCCGTTTGCCAGTCAAAGGTGATTTGCTCCTTATTCCGTGCTGCGCCCACCGTCGCGCGTTTGGTCCCGTCGTTCCGGGGGACCCGGCCCAACAGCCGGGCGGCCCGGGGCCGGGACCGCGGTCGCGTCGTCCGCTGCCCGCCCGCCCCGCTGATCAGGAGGACTTGATGGCACCCGCCGAAACGCCGAACGGCCCGAACGACGGTCGCGATCCGCGCCTTGCCCCGCCCCTCGCCGACGCGGCGGGCTGGGGGCCGCTCGACGTCCGGGCCGTCGACACCGTGCGGATCCTGGCCGCCGACGCGGTGCAGAAGGCGGGCCACGGTCACCCGGGCACCGCGATGAGCCTGGCCCCGCTGGCGTATCTGCTGTTCCAGCAGGTGATGCGGCACGACCCGGCCGACGACCAGTGGCTCGGCCGGGACCGCTTCGTGCTGTCCTGCGGCCACTCCAGCCTCACGCTCTACATCCAGCTGTACCTGAGCGGCTACGGCATGGAGCTGACGGACCTGGAGGCGTTGCGCACCTGGGGTTCCGCCACGCCCGGTCACCCGGAGTACCAGCACACCCGGGGCGTCGAGATCACCACCGGGCCGCTGGGGCAGGGGTTGGCCTCCGCCGTCGGCATGGCCATGGCGGCCCGCCGTGAGCGCGGCCTCCTCGACCCCGACGCGCCGGCCGGCACGAGCCCCTTCGACCACCACGTGTACGTCGTCGCCTCCGACGGCGACCTGATGGAGGGCGTGACGTCCGAGGCCAGTTCACTGGCGGGACACCAGGAGCTCGGAAACCTGATCGTCTTCTACGACTCCAACCACATCTCCATCGAGGACGACACCGACATCTCCTTCAGCGAGGACGTCACCGCCCGCTACGCCGCGTACGGCTGGCAGGTCCAGACGGTCGACTTCACCCGGACCGGCGACTACGTCGAGGATGTCGACGCCCTGCTCGCCGCCGTCGAAGCCGCGAAGAGCGAACGCGGCCGGCCCTCCCTGATCCTGCTGCGCACGATCATCGGCTGGCCCGCGCCCACCAAGCAGAACACCGGCAAGGCCCACGGCTCGGCGCTCGGTGACGACGAGGTCGCCGCCACCAAGAAGCTGCTCGGCTTCGACCCGGACGCCGACTTCGCCGTCGAGGACGACGTGCTGAAGCACGCCCGCGCGGTCGTCGAGCGCGGGGCCGACGCCCACCGCGCCTGGGAGCCCGGCTATCAGGTGTGGCGCTCCGCCCACCCCGAGCGCGCCGAACTCCTCGACCGGCTGCGGGAGCAGAAGCTCCCCGAGGGCTGGGCCGACAGTCTCCCCGTCTTCGACGCCGACCCCAAGGGCATCGCCACCCGCAAGGCGTCCGGTGATGTGCTCACCGCGCTGGCACCCGTGCTGCCCGAGCTGTGGGGCGGCTCGGCCGACCTCGCGGGGAGCAACAACACCACCATGGAGGGCGAGCCGTCCTTCGTGCCGGAGTCCAAGCAGACCGGCGAGTTCCCCGGCAACCCCTACGGCCGCACGCTCCACTTCGGCATCCGCGAGCACGCCATGGGCGCGATCCTCAACGGCGTCGCCCTCCAGAGCCTCACCCGCCCCTACGGCGGTACGTTCCTGATCTTCAGCGACTACATGCGCCCGGCCGTCCGGCTCGCCGCCCTGATGAAGCTCCCGGTCACCTACGTCTGGACCCATGACTCCATCGGCCTGGGCGAGGACGGCCCCACCCACCAGCCCGTCGAGCAGCTCGCCGCCCTCCGCTCGATCCCCGGCCTCGACGTCGTACGGCCCGCCGACGCGAACGAGACGGCCGTGTGCTGGCGCACCGTCCTGGAGCACCACGACCGGCCCGCCGGTCTCGCCCTGACCCGGCAGCCGCTGCCTGTCCTGGAGCGGGGGGACCGGGGTTACGCGGCCGCCTCCGGGGCCGCCCGGGGCGGGTACGTACTCGCCGACTGCCGTGAGGGGGCGCCGGACGTGATCCTCGTCGCGACCGGATCAGAGGTGCACGTCGCCCTGGCGGCCCGCGATCTGCTGGCCGCCGAGGGACACGACGCGCGCGTGGTCTCCATGCCCTGCCGTGAGTGGTTCGCCGAGCAGCCCCACCCCTACCAGGACGCGGTCCTGCCGCCCGATGTACGGGCCCGGGTCAGCGTCGAGGCCGCCGTCGCCCAGGGCTGGCGGGACGTGGTGGGCGACGCGGGCCGCATGGTGAGCCTGGAGCACTTCGGCGCGTCCGCCGCCTACGAGCGCCTGTACGAGGAGTTCGGCATCACGCCCCGCGCGGTCGCCGACGCCGCACGGGAGAGCATCCGCGCGGCAGCGGTTGGACCCGTCCGGCCCGGCGGGGAGCGCCCCGGCGCGGCCCCGACCGAGGGCGGCACCGGAGACGTCGGCTGAGCGACCTCACGCTCCCCCCACCACCACCGACCACCACCCATCACCACCCACACCATCACCCTTTTCACCCCGCAGAGGAGCCCCATGTCCCCCGCACGCACCCCCCGCTACACCGTTCCCGGCCTCGGCGTCGACGAAGGGCGACAGGTCATCGACCTCCTGACGCTGCGCCTGCACGCGCTCAACGACCTCGCGCTCACCCTCAAGCACATCCACTGGAACGTCGTCGGCCCGCACTTCATCGCCGTCCACGAGATGCTCGACCCGCAGACCGCCGCCGTACGCGACATGGCCGACGCCGCCGCCGAGCGCATCTCCGCCCTCGGCGGCGAGCCGAACGGCACCCCGGGCGCCCTGGTCAGGGAACGCACGTGGGACGACTACAGCGTCGGGCGTGCCGACGCCATCGCCCACCTCGGCGCCCTGGACCTCGTCTACACGGGCGTCATCGAGAGCCATCGTGAGGCCGTCGAGAAGGCCGGCGAGATCGACCCCGTCACCGAGGATCTGCTCATCGAGCACCTGCGTGGCCTGGAGCAGTTCCAGTGGTTCGTCCGGGCCCACCTGGAGTCCGGCTCCGGCACCCTGTCGAACGCCGACGCCGACACCGAGGAGGAGGCGGCCGAGGCCGCGTCGCCGAAGCGGGCCTCCGCCAAGCGCACCCCTGCCAAGAAGACGGCGCTGCCCGCCCCGGCGAAGAAGACCGCCAAGAAGGCGGTGAAGAAGACCACGGCGAGCAGGCGCACCACCCGCTGAGGAGGCCCGGTGGCCCGGCGGCCCTGGACGGGATCGTTCAGGGCCTGCGGCCGCGGAAGGTGCGGCGCAGGTCGCTCACCCACGCGTCGGGGTTCTCCCAGGGGATGAAGTGGCCGCCGTGGTCGTGAGCGTTGACGTTGACGTGGTTGAACCACTCCGCCTGCGGGCCGTTCTCGAAGGCCCGGACGCGCTCGTCGGCGGTGTGGACCCCGGGCGGGTTCTCGTAGGTGACGAAGGTGAGCCCGACGGGGGCTTGCACGACCGGGGTGCGGTCGTGGGCCGGGGTCCACGGATAGCGGTTGGCGTTGGCGTAGTAACGCATCGACGTGGCGATGGAGTTGTTGACCCAGTAGATCGTGGCGTGGGTGAGCAGGTCGTCCTTGCTGAAGACGGACGCGAGGTCGCCGCCGTTGTCGCTCCAGGCGTTCCAGCGTTCCAGCAGCCAGGCGAGCAGCCCGGCGGGGGAGTCGCTGAGGCCGTGAGCCAGGGTGGCGCCGTCGAGCATGTGCACGGCCAGGTGCGGCGCGAAGCGGCGGTCCTGTTCGACGATGCGCGCGCGGACGTCGGCGGGCTGGTCGTCGGTGAGGGGCCGGTTCAGGGCGAAGTCCCAGGCGCGGGGGCCGTTGAAGAAGTCGAGCGGCAGCCCCGAGCCGATGTGGATGCCGTACAGCTCGTCGGCGTACTTGTGGCCGAGCTGGCTGGAGACGATCCCGCCGATGTCGCAGCCCCCGGCGGCGTACTTCTCGTATCCCAGCGTCTCGGTCATCAGGGTGTGCCAGAGGTCGGCCACCTTCCAGAAGTTGACGTCCGGGAAGCCGGTGAGCGGGCCGGGGAAACCGAAGCCCGGCAGGGACGGCACGATGACGTCGAACGCGTCGGCCGGGTCACCGCCGTGCGCCACCGGGTCGGCGAGGGGGCCGATCACCTTCGACCAGTGCCAGAACGTCCACGGCCAGCCGTGGGTGAGGATCAGCGGGATCGGGCGGGGGCCGCGGCCGGGCTCACGCATGAAGTGCACGGGGACGCCGTCGACGCTCACCCGGTACTGCTCGTGGGCGTTGATGGCGGCCTCGGCCGCGCGCCAGTCGTAGCCGTCCCGCCAGTGGGCGACCAGCTCACGCAGATAGGCGTCCGGAACGCCGTAGGACCCGTCCTCGTTCCCCTCGTCCAGTGGCGGTCGGGTCCGTGCGAGACGGGCGCGCAGGTCGTCGAGAACCTGGTCGGCCACCTGGATCGGGGTGGGCTCCAGGGGGAAGGCGGGCGGGGCGGTCATGGCGAGGTCCCTTCCGGGGAGCGGGAAGCGCTGTCGCCGGAACGTTTCCACATCCGCCCCCCGCCCGGCGGGGGTTACGCCCGAAGATCGTCCCTGGCCTGCGCCGCGAGGTCCGGGAAGTCCGTCACCACCGCGTCCACGCCCTGCCCGTAGTGGAAGGCGTACTCGGCGAACGCGTCACCGAAGGCGGTGGGCGCACTGCCCCGGCGGTACGCGGCCGGGAGGTACTGGTTCTCCGCCCGGAAGGTGTACGCGCCGACCTTCAGGCCCGCCGCGTGGGCGTCCGCCAGCAGGGTGCTCGGGGGGACGAGCGAGGACTTGTCCGGGCCGATCCACTGCGCGTACGAGGCGATCTCGCGGAGCCCGGCCGGGGTCATCATGTCCCGGTAGGAGGTCCCGTGGCCGTACGGGCCGCCGCTCGTGCCCAGCGCCTGCCACAGGGGGAGTCGGAGGCGGGCCGCGGCCACCCGGCGCAGGCTCGCGGGATCGAAGGACTGGACGACGCAGTCCCGGGCGGTCAGCCGGTTCCGGCGGATCACCCGGATCAGCTCCTCCTCCAGCGGCAGCCCGATCGAGCGGAAGTACGCCGGGTGCTTCGTCTCCGGGAACACCGCGATCCGCCGGCCCGACTCCCGGGACAGCCGCCGGGCCAGGTCGATCACCTCCTGGAAGGTCAGCACCGAGCCCCGCCCGTCGAAGACCGTGTTGCGGTCGCGGACCAGCGGAAGCCGTTCCACCGTGCGCAGCGTCCGCAGCTCGCGCAGGGTGAAGTCCTCGGTGAACCAGCCGGTCACCGCCTTGCCGTCGACGGTCTTCGTGGTGCGGCGGTCCGCGAACTCGGGGCGGTCGGCGACGTCCGTCGTCCCGCCGATCTCGTTCTCGTGCCGCACCACCAGGACGTGGTCCTTCGTCGGCACGAGGTCCGGCTCGATCCAGTCGGCCCCGGCCCGTACGGCATAGGTGTACGCGTCGGCGGTGTGCTCGGGCCGCCAGCCCGCCGCCCCGCGATGGCCGATGACCAGGGGGCCCGACGGGCGGTGGGGGCCCCGGCCGGCGGGGGCGGGGGCGGGGGCGGCGATGGCCGGGGCAGTGGCCGCGGCGGTGACGGCGGCGGTGGCCAGGAGGATCGAACGACGCCTGGGGGCAACGGACATGACGGCTCCTCGGGTGGGTGGAGCCACCACGGAAGCGAGGGCGGATGACGGCCCGGCGTACGGTACCCGGCCCTGCGATGTCCTGTTGGCCACGGGTGCGCGCGGCGCCGGAACCACACCCCGGAACGCCGGACGCCGAAACGCCGGGCTCCGCCCCGATCGTACGAGGAGGAGCCCGGCGTTCGTAGAGGGCGGGCGGGAACCCGCTGCCGCGAGGCGGTCGGGGGCCGGTACCGCGAGGCGGTCGGGAGCGGGGGCTACTTCCGCTGCGCCGGGACCGCGGCAGTGTCGTCGCCGCCGTCGGCGCTGCTCCCACCGTCGCCGCCCCGTCGCCGCTGGCGTACGAGGCCGATGCCGATCAGCACCACGGTCAGCGCTCCCGTGGCCAGCAGCTGGTCCCGGGTGTCCGGCTGGCGCAGCATCAGCAGGAAGATGCCCGCCATGGCCGCCAGGGCGACGATCGTGCCGACGGGGAAGAACCACATCCGCACGACCAGCTTCTCGGGCGCCTCCCGCTCCGTGCGGCCGCGCAGGATCAGCTGGGAGGCGGCGATGAAGATCCACACCACCAGGATCACCGCGCCGATCATGTTCAGCAGCCACGGGAAGACGTCGTCCGGCCGCCAGTAGCTGAGCAGCACGCACGCGAAGCCGAAGACCGAGGAGAACAGCACGGCGTTGCGCGGCACCCCGGAGGAGATCTTCCCGAGGACGGTGGGACCCTGGCCCCGGGCGACCAGCGACCGGGCCATGCGGGACGCGCCGTAGATGTTGGCGTTCATCGCGGAGAGCAGGGCGACGAGGATGACCACGTTCATGATCTGCGCGGCGGACCCGATGCCCAGGTGGTCGAGCATCGCGTAGAACGGGCCGACCTCGGCGACCTTCGGGTCGTCCCAGGGGACCAGCGTGACGATGACCGCCATCGACCCGATGTAGAACACCGCGATGCGCCACATCGCCGTACGGACGGCCTTCGCGACGCCCTGCACCGGGTTCTCCGACTCGGCCGCCGCGATGGTGACCGTCTCCAGACCGCCGTACGCGAAGACGGAGGCGAGGAGCCCGATGATGAACCCGTCCATGCCCTGGGGGAGGAACCCGCCGTCCCCCGTGAGGTTGGACAGGCCGGGCGCCTCCGTGTCGGGCAGCACGCCGAGGATCGCCAGCAGGCCGAGCACCAGGAACAGCGTGATCGCGATGACCTTGAGCGCGGCGAACCAGAACTCGAACTCGCCGAAGTTCTTCACGGCGGCCAGGTTCGTCCCGAGGAAGATCACCATGAACAGGGCGACCCACGCCCACTCCGGCGTCCCCGGCAGCCAGCCGCTGACGATCTGCGCGGCCCCGATGCCCTCCAGGCCCACGGCGACGCAGAGCAGGAACCAGAAGGACCAGCCCGCGGTGAACCCGGCCCAGGGGCCGATCGCCCGCTCGGCGTGCACGGAGAACGAACCGGACGCCGGATTGGCGGCCGACATCTCGCCGAGCATGCGCATCACCATCATGACGAGCAGCCCGGAGATGGCGTACGCGACGATGATCGAGGGCCCCGCGGCGGCGATCCCGGCGCCCGAGCCGACGAACAGCCCGGCGCCGATCACCCCGCCGAGGGCGATCATCGAGAGGTGACGCTGTTTGAGTCCGTGAGTGAGCGCGGAGTCCGCCGAGGGGCCGGCGGGGGCCGCGGAGTCAGCGGTGGGGGGAGACGCGGAGGTCCGAGGCATGGACGGGCTCTGTTCGGTAGCTGAGACAGGGGGCGAACCCACAGTCTGAGCATCCCCACCGCTCACAGGGAACAGGTGTCCGCTATACGGTCACCAGGCTCACACAAGGTGTACACCCGCCTACCGGCCGGTAATGGTCGGCTTTCCGCGCTGCTCCCGCCGCTGCCGCTACTCCCGCCGCTGCCGTCCCACCGCCACCAGGAGCACCAACGCCGTCGCCCCGGCCGACCACAGCACCTGCGGGCGCGCCGCCGCGTCGGTCACCATCAGCACCAGCACCCCGAACAGCCCGGCCAGCGTCACCCAGGTGAGATACGGGAAGCACCACATCCGCAGCGTGAGCGCCTCGGGGGCCTCCTGCTCCAGCCGGGCGCGCAGCCGCAGCTGGGAGGCGGCGATCAGCGCCCACACGAACAGCAGCACCGCGCCGACCGAGTTGAGCATGTAGAGGAACACCGTGTCCGGCCACAGCAGGTTGAGCAGCACGGAGACGAAGCCGAAGGCGACCGAGGCCAGCACCGCCCGGCGCGGCACACCGCCCGCCGTTTTACGAGAGCCCCCGCCCGCCGTTCTACGAGAGCCCCCGCCCGCCGCCTCCCGTGAGCCCCCGCCCGCCCCGGGGGCGCCCGAGACCTTCAGCAGCCCGCGCGGGGCCTCCCCGCGCTCCGCCAGCGAGAAGATCATGCGGGAGGAGCCGTACAGATTGGCGTTGAGCGCCGAGAGCAGCGCCACGAACACCACGATGTTCATGATCTGCCCGGCCGACGGCACCCCGATCGCGTCCAGCACCTTCACATACGGGCTCAGCCCCGCCTGCTGCGCGGTCCACGGCAGCACGGTCACGATCACCAGCATCGAGCCGACGTAGAAGAAGAGGATGCGGACCACCGCACTGCGCACCGCACGCCCCACGGCGCGCGCCGGGTCGTCCGTCTCGGCGGCGGCGATGGTGACGACCTCAAGACCGCCGAAGGCGAAGACCACGGTCAGCACGCCGGAGACGACCCCGCTCCAGCCGTTGGGCAGGAAGCCGCCCTGGCCGGTCAGGTTGGTCATCCCGACCGGATCGGTGTCCGGGAGCCACCCGAGGACGGCCAGCAGCCCGAGCACCAGGAAGACCACGATCGCGCCGACCTTCAGGGAGGCGAACCAGAACTCGAACTCGCCGAAGTTCTTCACCGCCGTCAGGTTCGCCGCGGTGAACACCACCATGAACAGCAGCACCCACGCCCATGGTTCGACGCCCGGCACCCAGCCATGGGCGATCTGCGCGGCCGCCGTCGCCTCCACGGCGAGGACCACCACCAGCAGGAACCAGTACAGCCAGCCGACACTGAACCCGGCCCACCGCCCGAGCGCCCGCTCGGCGTGCACGGAGAACGAACCGGAGGCGGGCATCGCGGCGGACATCTCGCCCAGCATCCGCATCACCAGCATCGCGAGCGCCCCCGCGATCAGATACGAGACGACGATGGCGGGCCCCGCCACCGCGATCCCCGCGCCGGAGCCCACGAACAGCCCCGCCCCGATCACCCCGCCGAGCCCCAGCATCGTCAGATGACGCTGCTTGAGCCCGTGCGACAGCGGCTCGGCCGGAACGGCGGTGGACGCGGGAGTGGAAGCCGGGGTGGGGGGAGGGGCCTCGTGCATGGGGGGAGGGGTCACTCTCGGATCAGCGAGCCGTGGCGGGTCGGGTCGGGTCGCGGCGGGTCGTGCCGGATGGCGGCGGGCCGTAGCACGTCGTTCGGGGGCCGATCAGAGCGAGCTGATCGTTTATGGGGAAGCTACAGTCTCGCCGATCTCCGCCCTCCCCGCCAAAATGCGCCCACGCGCCCCTCACCTCCGTGACGAGCGTCACGCGGCAGAGTGATTACGGCCCGGTCTTTGTGCGAATCCCACCAAGGCATCAACCGCCGCTTTGTGGGCGGCTGATGGTGATCGAGCGTTAACCCGTGGGCTAACGTCGGCGGGAGCCCGACCCCACCCTGCCCGGCGGGGGCCCGTCCCGGCCCACCTGCCCTCACCCGCGGAGTCCCGATGAGCACTGCTGCCGCCCCCGTCCGCTCCGGAGCGGTCCTCGCCGACCTGCTGCCCGCAGCCCGGCACCGCTACGCCGTGGACGCGGCCCTCGTCCTCGGCGGCGCCGCCCTGACCGGCATCGCGGCCCAGATCGCCGTCCCGGTCCCCGGCTCCCCGGTCCCGGTCACCGGCCAGACCTTCGCCGCGCTCCTCATCGGCACCGCGCTGGGCGCCCGCCGCGGCTTCCTCTCCCTCGCGCTGTACGCGCTCGTCGGCATGGCCGGCATGCCGTGGTTCGCCGAGGCCTCCTCGGGCTGGTCGATACCGTCCCTGGGCTACGTCTTCGGCATGCTCCTGGCCGCCACCGTCGTCGGCGCCCTCGCCCGGCGCGGCGGCGACCGTTCCGTGCTGCGCACCGCGGGCACGATGGTCCTCGGCTCCGCGATCATCTACGCCATCGGCGTGCCCTACCTCGCGCTGTCCACCGGGATGTCGCTGAGCGCCGCCGTCGCCGCCGGCCTGGTCCCCTTCCTGATCGGCGACGCCCTCAAGGCGGCGCTGGCCATGGGCCTCCTGCCGACCACCTGGAAGCTCCTCGGCCACCGCGGCTGACCTCTGTTCAGCCCTCGTAAGGCCCCCCGAAGAGGCCCGCCGGATCGAACTGGGAGACCAGGCCGGCGAGCCTCTTCGCCGTTTCCGGCTCGTGGAAACCGGCGGTACGGTCCCCGCCGCCGAAGGCGAAGTTCAGCGACCGCCCCCGAACGAGCGGCCCCAGCACCCCGGACACCTCCCCGTACAGCGAGCGCACCGCCGCCACGTCCGTCCCGCCCAGCGGCGACAGCAGCCGCAGCAGGAAACCCGCGTCCCGGTGGGGCACCGCGTCGGCCACCTCCGGCCGCCCGGCCAATGCCCCGCCGAGATGGTTGAGCTGCACCACCGTCATCATCGGGGCCCTGGGCCCGGTCAGCTCCAGCACTCGCGCCGCCCGCCCCGAGTCCAGTTCCCGGAGCATCAGCCCCTCCCCGTAGTACGCGTGCGGGAACGGCGGGTCGCTGTGGATGGTGGGGCTCTCGGCGTACGGCATCTCCCGCAACGAGTCCGCGAGCACCGGCCCGATGCCCCGCAGCGGGGCCACCAGCCGCTCGCCCTCGGCCGCGTCCCCCGTGAAGGCGACCCGCACCGAGACGACGTACCGCCCGCGCGACTCCTCGGGCAGCTGCGGCAGATCCGGGTGGACGAGCGCGGCCAGCGACGACGTCAGGGAATCCGGCACGGTCCGGGTCCACTCCAGATAGCGGTCCGCCACCTCGGCCGCCCGCTCCCCGGCGAACGCGATCGAGCCCCCGTACAGCCGCCCCACCGCCACCAGGCCGATCTCCAGGGCCGTCACCACCCCCAGCCGGTGCCCGCCGCCGCGCAGCCCCCAGAACAGCTCCGGCTCGCGCTCCGGCGTGACCCGGCGCAGAACCCCGTCGGCGGTCACCACCTCCAGCGCCCGCACATGGTCGGCGGCGTACCCGAACTCCCGGGCCAGGATGCCAAGACCGCCGCCCAGCGTGTACGAGACCGCGCCCACCGAGGGCGACGAGCCGTTCAGCGGGGCCAGCCCGTACGGAGTCGCCGCCGCGGTCACCGCGCCCCAGGTCGCGCCCGCGCCGATCCTGGCGGTGCGGCGGACCGGGTCGACGGCGACGGAGTCCAGGGCGCGGGTGACGACGAGGACGCCGCCCTCGACCGCCCCGGGCAGCCCGTGGCCGGTGGCGTGCGCGGCGACGGGAAGCCCGCGCGCGGCGGCGTACGCCACGGCCTCCCGTACGTCGTCGGGCGTGGCAGCCCCGACCAGCCGGTCGGGCCGGATCGGGAAGCCGGTCTGGAAGGTGGCGGGTGCGGATCCACTGGGCCGGTACGACATGGGGGAGGCTCTCCTTCGCTCGCGTTTCGGCGGTGCGAGGAAGAGCCTCCCCGGGTTACCTGACAACCTCTGTCAGGTATCGGTCGAACGGGTGCGGATCACCTGCGGATCACCTGCGGATCACGTGCGGATCACGTGCGGATCACGTGCGGATCACTTGGCGACGGCCTTGCGGCCGCGCATCTCCCGGAACAGCGAGATGCCCACCACCAGGGCCGCGACCAGCAACGACAGCACGACCTGCTCGCGGGCGGCGTCGTCGGTCAGCATGTAGACCAGGACGAAGGAGATCATCGCGATCGTCGCCCAGGTGAGGTACGGGAAGAGCCACATCCGTACGACCAGCTTGCCGGGGGTCTCGCGCAGGATGATCCCGCGCATCCGCAGCTGGGTGAAGCAGATGACCAGCCACACGAAGAGCGCGACCGCGCCGGAGGAGTTCAGCAGGAACTGGAACACCGTGTCGGGCCACTGGTAGTTGAAGAACACCGCCACGAAGCCGAAGACGACCGAGGACAGGATCGCCGCCTGCGGCACACCGCGCTTGTTGACCTTGGCGAAGGCCTTCGGCGCGTCGCCCCGCTCGCCGAGCGAGAACGCCATCCGGGAGGCGGTGTAGAGGCCGGAGTTGAGGCAGGACAGCACGGCCGTCAGCACGATGAAGTCCATGACCTGCCCGGCGTGCGGGATCCCGATCACGTCGAGGGCGGCGACGTAGCTGCCCTTCTCGACGATCGACGGGTCGTTCCACGGCAGCAGCGTCAGCACCACGAAGATCGAGCCGAGGTAGAAGACGGCGATACGCCAGATCACGCTGTTGGTGGCCTTGGAGACGGCCCGCTGCGGGTCCGACGACTCCCCGGCGGCCAGCGTCACGATCTCACTGCCCATGAACGAGAAGACGACCATCAGCACACCGGTCAGGATCGCGCCGGGTCCCTCGGGGAAGAACCCGCCGCTGTCCGTCAGATGCGCCAGACCCGATCCCGCGTGGTCCGACCCGGGCAGGAAGCCGAAGACCGCGAGGAAGCCGATGACCACGAACGCGCCGATCGCCACGACCTTGATCCCGGCGAACCAGAACTCGAACTCGCCGTAACTGCCCACCGAGACCAGGTTGGTGGCGGTCAGCACGACCATCACGATCAGCGCCCAGGCCCACTGGGGGACCCCCGGGATCCAGCTCTCCAGGATCTTCGCGCCCGCCGTGGCCTCGACGGCGAGCACCACGACCCAGAAGAACCAGTAGAGCCAGCCGATGGAGAAACCGGCCCAACGGCCGAGCGCCTGGTCGGCATAGGCGGAGAAGGAGCCGGAGCTCGGCCGGGCGGCGGCCATCTCGCCGAGCATCCGCATCACGAGGACGACCATCAGGCCGACCATCGCGTACGACAGCAGAATCGCCGGGCCCGCGGCCGCGATGCCCGCGCTGGAACCCACGAAGAGCCCGGCGCCGATCACACCGCCGATCGCGATCATCGAGAGGTGGCGGTTCTTCAGGCCTGCCTGAAGCCCGCCCGACGAGTCCGGCCGGTCCGGCTCACCGGGCTCCTGGCCCGGCTTCGCCAGCGTCGTCTGCGACGTCATGGGGGGAATCCTTACGTTTGGTGCGTGAGGGTGCGCCCTGCTCCGCCGTGGGGTGGTGCGAAGACAAGGCCACGCATTCAAGCCCGGAAAGAGACGGAAGCGGAACCCCCTCTTTCGGATCGTTTGCCTGATCGTTGCCCGAGTGGTGTTGACCACATCGAACGAGGCGGGCGGCCCCGACCCCGCTGACGGTCACTCCGCGAAGTTCGTGCCACACTTCGCACCATGCGCGTGTACCTCGGATCCGACCATGCCGGCTACGAACTCAAGAACCACCTCGTCGAGTGGCTCGGCGCCCACGGCCACGAGGCCGTCGACTGCGGCCCCCACATCTACGACGCCCAGGACGACTACCCGCCGTTCTGCCTGCGCGCCGCGGAGAAGACGGCCGCCGACCCGGACAGCCTCGGCATCGTGATCGGCGGCTCCGGCAACGGCGAGCAGATCGCCGCCAACAAGGTCAAGGGCGTCCGCGCCGCACTGGCCTGGAGCGAGCAGACCGCCGCCCTCGGCCGCGAGCACAACGACGCCAACGTCGTCGCCATCGGCGGCCGGATGCACACGGTCGAGGAGTCCACGAAGTTCGTCGAGATCTTCCTCAACACGCCGTACTCGAACGAGGAGCGCCACACGCGCCGCATCGAGATGCTCGCGGTGTACGAGACCACCGGCGAGCTCCCCCCGATCCCCGCCCACCACCCGCAGCAGGGCTGATCCGCACCCCTCTCTCCCCTCGTGCCGCCGGGTCCCGAACCCGGCGGCACGGCCATGCCGCCGCCCGGCACACACCCCTACCGCCGCCCGCCACACCCCTACCGCCGCCCGCCCTTCCAGCAGGAGCCCCGCCGTGCCCGAGGGACACACCATCCGCCGCCTCGCCGACGACCACGCCGAACGGTTCGCGGGCGCGCCGGTACGGGTGAGCAGCCCGCAGGGCAAGTTCGCCGACAGCGCGGCCCTGCTCGACGGGCGGACCCTCACCGCCACCGACGCCCACGGCAAGCACCTCTTCCTCGGCTTCGGCGACACCGGCTGGGTCCACATCCACCTCGGCCTCTTCGGCAAGCTCGGCTTCGGCGCCGCCCCGCCCCCGCCGCCCACCGACACGGTCCGACTCCGGCTGGTCAACGCCGGCCACCACGCGGATCTGCGCGGCCCCACCACCTGCGCCCTGATCACCGAGCCCGAGAAGCGCGCGATACACGAGCGCCTGGGCCCGGATCCGTTGCGCGGCGACGAGGACGGCGAGCGCGCCTGGCAGCGGATCTCCCGCAGCCGGACCACCGTCGCCGCCCTGCTGATGGACCAGAAGGTCATCGCGGGCGTCGGCAACGTGTACCGCGCCGAGGTCCTCTTCCGCCACGGCATCGACCCGTACCGCACGGGCAGGGACCTCACCCGCGCCGAGTGGGACACGATCTGGGCGGACCTGGGGGAGCTGATGCGCGAAGGCGTGCGGAACAACCGGATCGACACCGTCCGCCCCGAACACCTCCCCGAGGCCATGGGCCGCCCGCCCCGCAAGGACGACCACGGCGGCGAGGTCTACGTCTACCGCCGCGCGAACCTCCCCTGCCACATCTGCCGCACGGAGATCCGCACCGCGGACCTGGTCTCCCGCAACCTCTTCTGGTGCCCCCGGTGCCAGCCCTCGGGACCCTCCGGCGACTGACGCCCCGGGCCCGCGCACCCGTGTCATATGCCACGCGAAATCGGTTCCCGGCGCGCGGACGATCCCCTTTCGAGCACATTGTCACCGGGGTCCCCCTGCACCGGAGGCGTTCGGGTCGATAAGGTCCCGGCAATGGCCCGTAGCGGAGGAGTAGACGACTTCGGGGCCCGGTGGCGCAGAAACCTGCACCGGGCCCGCATCGGCCTGCGCAAATCCGGGGTCGACTACTTCCGCGGCGACGGCTCCGACTGGATCGCCCTCGCCGGCCTGCTGCTTACGATTCCGGCCATCACCCTCGCCACCGTCGCGAGCCCGGTCTGGATCGACCCGGCCGCCCTCTCCCTGCCCATCGTGGCGGGCGGCCTCCTGCTGCGCCCCGCCAGCCTGCTGGGCCTCTACGCGACGGCCGCCGGCGCACTGATCGTCGAGGCGCTCACCCTCGGCCCGTACCTGGACGGCCCCGCCCGGGTCACTCCCGGCACGGTGCTCGTCGTCGCGGCCTGCGGCTTCTTCGGGCTGATCCTGGCCCAGTTCCGGGCCCGGGTCGGCGTGCCCTGGCGGCGCGGCGGCACGATGCTCTTCGACCTGCGCGAACGCATCCGGGTCCAGAGCGCCCTGCCGCGGCTGCCCCAGGGCTGGCACCGCGAGATGGCCCTGCGCCCGGCCGGCGGCCAGTCGTTCTCCGGGGACTTCGTCGTCGCGGCCCGCACCCACGGGGGCCGCACCCTGGAGGCCGTCCTCACCGACGTCTCTGGCAAGGGCATGGACGCGGGCTCCCGGGCCCTGCTGCTGTCCGGCGCCTTCGGCGGACTGCTCGGCTCGCTGCCCCCGCACGCCTTCCTGCCCGCCGCCAACGGCTATCTGCTGCGCCAGGACTGGGACGAGGGCTTCGCCACCTCGATCCATCTGGTGCTGGACCTGGAATCGGGCGACTACGAGATCTTCTCCGCAGGTCATCCGCCCGCCCTCCAACTGCACGCGGGCACGGGCCAGTGGGAGGAGAAGTCCGGGGAGGGGCCCCTGCTCGGGGTCTACGACGGGGCCGAGTTCGACGCGGTGAAGGGATCGCTCGCGCCGGGCGACGTCCTGATGCTGTTCACCGACGGTCTGGTGGAGGCCTCCGACCGGGACATGTCCGAGGGCATCGACCTGCTGACGGGCGAGGCCGACCGCTATGTCTCCACCGGCTTCGAGGGCGCGGCCTGGCATCTGATCGAGGCCTGCGCCAAGGACGTCAACGACGACCGGGCCCTGCTCCTCCTCTCCCGCCGGGCCTGAGCGCCCTTCGGCCGGGACACCGGCACCGGGCACCGGGCGCGGAACAGCGAAGAGGGCGGAGAGGCGTCCGACACCGGACGCCGAACGGCGGAGAGGCGCCCGTCACCCGGAGACCGGGTATCAGGGCGCCTCTCCGCCGTTCGCTGCCGCTCAGACCGACACGGGCACCTGTTTCTGGTCCTGGTCGTCGTCCTTCCTGCGGCCGCCCGGCAGGAAGCGGGCCAGCCAGTGGGAGCGTCCGGCGGCCAGCGGCGCGAGGACGGCGAGCAGGAGGACGTAGCCGGCGATGAACGGCGAGAGCCGCTCGTCCAGTCCGGCGGCCGCCGCCATCGTGGCCAGGATGAGCGCGAACTCACCGCGGGCGACCAGGGTGGTGGCGATGTTGGACGTGGCCTGCGCGCCGAAGGAGTACACCCTCGCCGCCGCCAGCCCGGCCGCGATGTTCATGGCGAGCGTCAGCACGACGGCGGCCAGCACCGGCCACAGAACGCTCGGAAGGTCGCCCGGGTCGATGGAGAGGCCGAAGGCGAAGAAGAAGATCGCCCCGAACGCGTCGCGGAGCGGGTGGACGAGCTTCAGGATGCGGTCGGCGGACGAGGTGGAGCCGAGCATCAGGCCGACCATGAACGCACCGATCGCGTCGGCGACGCCGAACATCTCGGAGACACCGGCGACGAAGACGGCCACACCCAGGAAGGAGATGACGAGCAGCTCGTCGTCCTTGGTGTTCATGAGCTTGCCGATGAGCTTCGTGCCGAACCGGGCCGCCAGGGCGAGCAGCAGCAGGAAGCCGAAGGCCTTGCCGCCGTCGAGCAGCGCGGCCGAGAGGCTGTCCGCACCGGACAGGATCGGCTGGAGCGCGGCGAGGTACAGGGCGAGGAAGATGTCCTCGACGACGATGATGCCGAGGATCGGCCGGGTCTCCGGATTCCCGATGCGCCCGAGGTCCACCAGGATCTTGGTGACGATCGCGGACGAGGAGATGCCGAGGACACCGGCGAGGACCAGCGCCTCCGCCGTGCCCCAGCCCAGCGCGAAGCCGAAGGCGAGACCGGCGCCGACGTTCAGCAGGAGATACGTCCCGCCGGCGATGGCCATCTTCCGGCCGCCCGTCTTGAGGTCGTCCATGTGGAACTCGAGCCCCAGGTAGAAGAGCAGGAGGACGAGTCCCAGCGCGGAGAGCATCTCCAGGTCGTGCGGGTTCTTCAGGAGCGTGTAGCCGGGGGTGTGCGGGCCCAGGAGGATCCCGGCCAGGATGAACAAGGGAATCGTCGGCAGCCCGATGCGGCCGCCGAGGCGGGCGAGGACGGCAGCGGCGAGGAAGGCGCCGCCCATGGCGAGAAGGGTGTCTGCGTGTCCGATGAGCCTGATCCTTCGGGGTCGGTCAAGAGCTGGTCAAGGGGGCATTAAGAATCCATCAGTAATTAGTTTACCGAACGATTGACTCTGCAACTATGGGTCTGCCGGATTGTCATCATTTGTCGTCCAGCTTCCGCTATGGGGACCGTCGGGGGGCGACACCAACAGCCCGGCGGACGAGACGAGTTCGGTTTCGGCCCCGGAACCGGCTCGGACACGGCCCCGGCTGTCCTGCCGTGCGCGGCCGTAGGGTCGGCCCATGACTGGACACGATCTGAGCGTCGCCGACGTGGAGGCCATCGCCCGCGAGGCCCATGCGCGGCAGACCGACAAGGCGGGCCGTCCGTACGCCGAGCACCTGGCGGCGGTGGCCGAAGGAGTGCGGGTGCGCGGTGGCGACGACGGGCAGATCGCGGCGGCCTGGCTGCACGACGCGATCGAGGACGCCGCGCTCCCGGCGGAGTGGCTGGCTGCCGCGGCCCTCCCGCAGGAGGTGAAGGACATGGTCCTGGCGGTGACCAAGCGGCCGGGCGAGGAGCTGTCCTCGTACGCCGCGCGGATCCTGGCCACTCCGGGCGCGCTGCTCGTCAAGGAGGCGGACCTCGCCCACAACGCGGATCCCGAGCGCCTCGCGGTCCTGGACGCGGCGACCCGTACCCGACTGGCGGCGAAGTATGCGCAGGTACGCGAGCTGTTGGGGCTGACCGGCGACGCATCACCCCCCGACCGAAAGAATCCGGCCAACCCGGAGACGCACTGATCCACCCGCGGCCGGGCCGGCGGGTGGATCAGGGAGAGCGGCGAGGGGGGCGTCGGCCGTTCCGTGAACGGCCGGTCCGCCAGGGGGGCTCAGCGCCCCGCGGGGTCCTTCCGGAACGCCCACTTCAGCTCCGGCTCGGTGGCCCACTTCAGGGCGCGCCCCACCCAGGGGGTGCACATGAGCGTCACCGCCACCGCCGCGGTGAGCGAGACGACGACCAGCCCGACCGGGTCGGAGAGCCAGGTGTGGCGGTCGAACAGGCCCGCGTACTCGGCCCCCTTGATCAGGAAGCCGTGCAGCAGGTAGCCGCAGATCGTTCCGGCGCCGAGCGCCGTGAACCACCGGGCCCGGCCGGGTACCCAGGCCAGGAAGCCGACCGTCAGCGCCAGGGCGCAGCCGAACATCGCGAGCGTCATCACCGCGCCGGACCACCACGGCGCGTCCATCTCCTGCGCGCTGTTGGCGCGGTAGAACCAGCCGAGCTCCATGCGCGGGGCCATCCAGTACGCGAAGAGCAGCGCACCGGCGAACAGCGGCAGGGACAGCAGCCGCACCTCGCGCCGCCTGACCAGCTGGAAGTGCTCGGGCTTCATCAGCAGACCGAGCACGAAGAACGGCAGGAACTGCAGCACCCGCTGGAGGTCGAGGTCGTCGCCGATCTCGGGGGATACGGAGGCGAGCACGGCGATGGCGAGCGCCACCGGCAGCGGATGGCGCAGCGTGCGCCAGATCGGCGTGGTCACCCGCCAGATGAAGAGGGCGATCAGGAACCAGGTCAGGAAGAACGGGTCGATCAGACTGATCGCCATGTCCGGCGAATCGTCCGCGTACCGCTTGAAGAGCGAATAGGCCGTCTCGAACAGCACGTACGGCACCGCGACCGAGGTGATCAGCCGCCGCACCTTGGACGGCGTCATGTCGAACGAGCGGGAGAAATAGCCGGAGATGAGGATGAAGGCCGGCATGTGGAACGTGTACACGATCATGTACAGCGCCCGGGTGGCGCGGCTGCCGTCCATCACGGGTTCCCAGGCGTGCGCCACCGCGACGAGAACGATGGCCAGATACTTCACATTGTCGAAGTAGGGATCGCGCTTCCTCGCCGCCGCGGGTGCCGGAGCGACGGCGTCCTGAGCGCTGGGCCCGGAGGCGGGCCGGGGTGCGGTGGCGGTGAGCGTCTGCTCGTGTCTGGGCTCCGACTCCCGGGTCGCCGGGGGGAGCGGGGCCCTCTGAAATACGCTCGGAGCTTGGAACATCTAAGGCACCTTAGACCGGTCGATTGTCTCGCGTAAAACTGCGGGGAGATATCGCGTGTTCCCCTCTATTCGAATGTGAAACCGTCGACCACCGCCCGCTATGGCATGCTTGATCCCGCTTAAATGGTGCATATCGGCAGGGTGTTGGGTGAAGTGAATTACGTCGCATCCACGCGGTCAATTGCCTGTGAATGAAGTGTGGGGATGCGGAAACGATCGACGTGGTGGATATTCGGCCGAAGGAATTTCACAGCCGGCGCACAGATGGCGCGAGGGTCCCGCGGCTCCCGGGCGCTTCCCCGCCACGGTGCGGGGCGGGCGTCCTGCCGCGTCCGTCGCGGGCGTGGCGCCGTCCGGTGGCCGTCCCGTGAAGGATGGCGGGATCCCGTCAGTCCGTTCCGTCACCCGGCAGCAACCACGGGGGAGTTGGTGGCACGATGGGGGCGACGGGGCGCGCGGTGGTGCACGCTTCCGGGCCGGCAAGGCGGACCGACCGAGGGTGTGATCAGACGTGGCTATTTCACTGTCTATGGTGCTGCTGTTCGCGGTCATCCTGGTGGTAATGATCCGTGGTGGCTCCATCAAGGCCGGTCCCGCGATCGTCGCCGTGCTCTTCGGCTTCTTCCTGGCGTCGACCGGCATGGCGCCGTCGATCAACAGGTTCATGAACTCGATAGCCGACACCATCAACCAGATCAGCTTCTGAGGCCGGGGCCGGCTGCTGGGGCCCGGGCGGGCTGCCGAAGCACGGCAACGCACGAGGGCCGGGCCGGAGGATCATCCTCCGGCCCGGCCCTCGACTGCGTGGAGCGGGCGACGGGAATCGAACCCGCGTAGCTAGTTTGGAAGACTAGGGCTCTACCATTGAGCTACGCCCGCGAGCGTCGCACCGCAGGTCCGTGGACCGCGGCACGAAGAGCATCGTAGCGGGTCGGCGGCGGTGCCCGCACACCGGTTGTGCCGACCACCGGTCCGCTTCCGGACCGGACCCCCTGACACCGCTCCGTAAAGCGGCGGAACCACGGCTCCGGGGCATGTACCCTACGTGTCGCACCGACGGGGTGTGGCGCAGCTTGGTAGCGCGTCCGCTTTGGGAGCGGAAGGTCGTCGGTTCGAATCCGGCCACCCCGACCACCAGCAAGATCGCATTGTGGGAGTCATCCCCCTTGCCGTTACTATGCAAAATGCGTGCCCGTGTGTCTGATGTACCGGGCTCGGTCCGCGAAGCCGCCAATCGGCGGCCCAGCAGAACCCCAAGAAGTCAGCCACCAAGGAGACCGAACCGTGAAGAGCGCCGTGGAGACCCTGAACCCGACCCGGGTTCGGCTCAGCATTGAGGTGCCCTTCGAGGAGCTCAAGGACAGCCTCGACGCGGCGTACAAGAAGATCAACCAGCAGGTCACGGTGAAGGGCTTCCGCAAGGGCAAGATCCCCGCCCGGGTCATCGACCAGCGGTTCGGCCGCGGTGCGGTGCTGGAGGAGGCCGTCAACGACGCCCTCCCGAAGTTCTACACCGAGGCGGTCAACGAGGGTGAGCTGAACGTCCTCGGCCAGCCCGAGGTCGACATCACCGAGCTGAAGGACGGCGAGCTGCTGGCCTTCACCGCCGAGGTTGACGTACGCCCCGAGATCGAGATCCCGGACTACTCCGGCATCGAGGTCACCGTCGACGCCCTTGAGGTCACCGACGAAGAGGTCGAGAAGGCCGTGGAGCAGCTCCGTGAGCGCTTCGCCGCCACCAACCCGGTCGAGCGCGCCGCCGCCGACGGCGACGTCGTCACGATCGACCTGGAGGCCAAGGTCGACGGCGAGGTCCTGGAGGACGGCGTGGCCGACGGTGTCTCGTACACCATCGGTTCCGGCGAGCTCCTCGAAGGCATCGACGAGGCCGTGACCGGCCTGGAGGCCGGCGGCGAGGCCACCTTCACCTCCGAGCTGAAGGGCGGCTCCGCCGAGGGCAAGGCCGCGGAGGTCACCGTCAAGGTCACCGCCGTCGCCGCCCGTGAGCTTCCCGAGCTGGACGACGACTTCGCCCAGATGGCCAGCGAGTTCGACACGCTGGAGGAGCTGAAGGCCGACAGCCGCAAGCGCCTGGAGACCACCAAGCAGTACGACCAGGCCACGCAGGCCCAGGAGCGCGTCCTGGAGGAGCTGCTGAAGCTCGCCGAGGTCCCGATCCCGGAGAAGCTGCTCGCGGACGAGGTCCAGACCCGCAAGCACAACCTGGAGCACCACCAGCTCGGTCAGATGGGTCTCGACCTCGAGAAGTACCTCGAAATCCAGGGCAAGACGCTGGAGGAGTTCGAGAACGAGACCTCCGAGCAGGCCGTCAAGGGCATCAAGACCCAGTTCATCCTTGACGAGCTCGTCAACAAGGAGAAGCTGAACGTCAACCAGGAGGAGCTCACCGAGCACCTCATGCGGCGCGCTGCCTCCTCCGGCATGAGTCCCGACCAGTTCGCCCAGGCCGTCGTCGAGGGTGGCCAGGTGCCGATGCTCGTCGGCGAGGTCGCCCGCGGCAAGGCGCTCGCCGTCGTCGTCGAGGCCGCCAAGGTCGTCGACACCAACGGTGAGGTCGTCGACCTGGAGGACGAGGAAGAGGCCGCCGAGGCCACCGCCGAGACCACGGAGGCGCCCGCCGAGGCCGCCACCGAGGACAAGGCGGAGGACAAGGCCGAGGAGAAGAACGAGGCCTGAGCCTCGTCCCGATCCCCAGGGCGGCCTTGGCGCCGCCCGGTACGACGGGCCCCGGACGCTCCACGCGTCCGGGGCCCGTCGCCGTATCGCGGCGTGGAGCGCGCCGTATCGCTGTGCGAACCCCGGAACCCTTGTGCCCACTGCGGACCTTGCGCTCCCAGCGAACAGTTGCGGAAGCGGGATGGCGTTGTCCCACCTGCGCGTTAGGGTCCATGAAGAGGAAGGGTGGGGCAGTGACTTCACCCGCCCGGTACGAAGACGCTGAGACGGCCGGAGCCGTCAGAGACGAGCAGGTGGATACGTGACGAATCTGATGCCCTACGCCGCCGGAGAGCCGTCCCTCGGTGGAGGCCTCGGTGACCAGGTCTACAGCCGACTGCTCGGCGAGCGCATCATCTTCCTCGGTCAGCAGGTCGACGATGACATCGCCAACAAGATCACCGCACAGCTTCTCCTCCTTGCCGCAGAGCCCGACAAGGACATCTACCTCTACATCAACAGCCCCGGTGGTTCGGTGACGGCCGGCATGGCGGTCTACGACACCATGCAGTACATCCCGAACGACGTCGTCACCATCGGCATGGGCATGGCCGCCTCCATGGGCCAGTTCCTGCTCACCGGCGGCGCCGCGGGCAAGCGCTTCGCGCTCCCGAACACCGACATCCTCATGCACCAGGGTTCGGCCGGCATCGGCGGAACGGCCTCGGACATCAAGATCCAGGCCCAGTACCTGCTCCGCACCAAGACGCGGATGGCGGAGATCACCGCCCGCCACTCCGGCCAGACCGTCGAGACGATCATCCGCGACGGCGACCGCGACCGCTGGTACACGGCGGAGGAGGCCAAGGACTACGGCCTCATCGACGAGATCATCACGGTCGCGTCGGGCATCCCGGGCGGCGGCGGCACCGGTGCCTGATCCGGCTCCCACCGGACCGGCCGCACCACCTCCCGTACGCCTCTCGCACGCCGAGACCTCCAGCCCACAGAACGCCACCAGGATGGTGAACACCCACATGAACAACTTCTCCGGCGCCTCCGCGAGCGGCCTCTACACCGGCCCGCAGGTGGACAACCGCTACGTCGTCCCGCGCTTCGTGGAGCGCACCTCGCAGGGCGTGCGCGAGTACGACCCGTACGCGAAGCTCTTCGAGGAGCGCGTGATCTTCCTGGGCGTCCAGATCGACGACGCCTCGGCCAACGACGTCATGGCGCAGCTGCTGTGCCTGGAGTCGATGGACCCCGACCGCGACATCTCGATCTACATCAACAGCCCCGGCGGCTCGTTCACCGCGCTCACCGCGATCTACGACACGATGCAGTTCGTGAAGCCGGACATCCAGACGGTCTGCATGGGCCAGGCGGCCTCCGCCGCCGCTGTCCTGCTCGCCGCGGGCACCCCGGGCAAGCGCATGGCGCTCCCGCACGCCCGGGTGCTCATCCACCAGCCGTCCTCGCAGACGGGCCGCGAGCAGCTCTCCGACCTGGAGATCGCGGCCAACGAGATCCTTCGCATGCGCACGCAGCTGGAGGAGATGCTGGCCCGGCACTCGACGACCCCGTTGGAGAAGATCAGCGAGGACATCGAGCGCGACAAGATCCTCACGGCCGAGGACGCCCTGGCGTACGGTCTGGTGGACCAGATCGTTAGCACCCGCAAGACCACCGCGGGCGCATCGCTCTGACGTCGGTCTTTCCCCTTGGCACATTCCGTTTGCACGGCCACGGCCGTGTGAACCGTGCCAAGGGGGGCCCGTACGGGGGCCCAGGCAAGGTACCGTCGGACAGAGGCACCAGGAGTCGCTGAACCAGGCGTCTCCCAGGCGAAGGGGATTCACCTCGTGGCACGCATCGGTGATGGCGGCGACCTGCTCAAGTGCTCGTTCTGCGGAAAGAGCCAGAAGCAGGTGAAGAAGCTCATCGCGGGACCCGGTGTGTACATCTGCGACGAGTGCATCGATCTCTGCAACGAGATCATCGAGGAGGAGCTCGCGGAGACGAGCGAGGTGCGCTGGGAGGAGCTTCCCAAGCCTCGCGAGATCTACGAGTTCCTGGAGGGGTATGTCGTCGGGCAGGAGCCCGCGAAGAAGGCCCTCTCGGTCGCGGTGTACAACCACTACAAGCGGGTCCAGGCCGGGGAGAACGGCGGCGGCAATCGCGAGGACGCGATCGAGCTGGCCAAGTCGAACATCCTCCTGCTGGGCCCCACGGGTTCCGGTAAGACGCTGCTCGCGCAGACGCTGGCCCGCATGCTCAACGTCCCGTTCGCCATCGCGGACGCGACGGCGCTGACGGAGGCCGGCTATGTCGGCGAGGACGTCGAGAACATCCTGCTCAAGCTGATCCAGGCGGCCGACTACGACGTCAAGAAGGCCGAGACCGGGATCATCTACATCGACGAGATCGACAAGGTCGCCCGCAAGAGCGAGAACCCGTCGATCACCCGCGATGTCTCCGGCGAGGGCGTACAGCAGGCCCTGCTGAAGATCCTGGAGGGCACCACCGCCTCCGTACCGCCGCAGGGCGGACGGAAGCACCCGCACCAGGAGTTCATCCAGATCGACACGACGAACGTGCTGTTCATCGTGGGCGGCGCGTTCTCCGGCCTGGAGAAGATCATCGAGTCCCGGGCCGGTGCCAAGGGCATCGGCTTCGGCGCCACGATCCGCTCCAAGCTGGAGATCCAGGCGAGCGACCAGTTCCAGGAGGTCATGCCGGAGGACCTGGTGAAGTTCGGGATGATCCCCGAGTTCATCGGCCGTCTCCCCGTGCTGACCTCGGTCCACAACCTGGACCGCGAGGCCCTGCTCCAGATCCTCATCGAGCCGCGCAACGCCCTGGTCAAGCAGTACGAGCGCCTCTTCGAACTCGACGGTGTGGAGCTGGAGTTCGAGCGCGAGGCGCTGGAGGCCATCGCCGACCAGGCGATCCTGCGCCAGACCGGCGCACGCGGTCTGCGCGCGATCATGGAGGAAGTCCTCCAGTCCGTGATGTACGAGGTCCCGTCCCGCAAGGACGTCGCCCGCGTCGTCATCACTCCCGACGTCGTCCGCAACAACGTCAACCCGACGCTGGTCCCGCGCGAGCCGCGCACGATCGGCAAGAACGACGGCGGCCGGCACGAGAAGTCGGCCTAGCCGCAGAAGACTTGACCACGCCGAAGGGGCGCCCACCGGACGAACCGGCGGGCGCCCCTTCGGCGTTGAGCGATCAGATCAGATCAGGTCGGATCAGACCTTGGTGCGGGAGGTTTCGTAGAGCTTGGCGGCGAGGTCGGCCATCTCCTCCTGCGGCACCGACTTCTCCGTCAGCGCCGAGGCGACGTCGAGACCGGCGACGATGCCCACCGTGCTGTAGTCGGCCCAGATGCAGACCGGCATGGCGAACTTCTTCGGCCCCTTCGTGGAGGCGGAGCTGCCCTGGCTGGTGTCCACCTTGAGTTCCTGGCACTTCATCAGCGCACCGTCGAAGCCGTCCGGCTTGAACTCCTTGGGGCTGCCCACCCAGGAGCCCTTGGTGCCGCTGCCGGTGTCCTTCGTCATGTTCTTCTCGGCCTTGGCGAACGCGCCGTCGAGCGTCTTCGCCGGGTCCGAGATCTCGCCCCAGACGCCCTCGAAGATGAGCACCTTCTGCGCCAGCGGATTGTCCTTGCTGCCGCTCTGGTACTGGGCCCCCGCCTTGTTGGCGTCCTTGACGCCCATGGCCTCGGCCTCGGCCTTGTCCTCACCGGTAACCGGGCCGGATGCCGCGGGCTTGGAGGGATTCTTCGTGTAATCCTCCACGGACGCCGGGGGCGTCAGCTTGTACCCCTTCGTGGAGTCCGCCACGTCACCGCTGCCGCCGCCCGAGGTCAGGAAGTACACCCCGCCCGCGATGACCGCCAGGGCCACCACGGCCACGCCCACGATCAGGCCGGTCTTCTTCTTCGGCTGCTGCGGCTGCTGCCCGTCGTACCCCGGCTGCCCGCCGTACGGAGGCGCCGGCGGCTGCTGGCCGTAGGGGCCGGGCTGCTGGGCCTGCGGGTAGCCGTAGCCCTGCTGCGGCTGCTGCGGCTGCCCGTACGGGTTCGGCTGCTGCGGAGGGACGCCCTGCGGGGCCTGCTGCGGGTAGCCGTAGCCGGGCTGACCCTGCGGGGGGCCCTGGGGCGGCGGGGCCCCGTACGGGCCCGGCTGCTGTCCGTACGGCCCGGGCTGGCCCTGCGGCGGCTGCCCGCCGTACGGGCCCGGCTGGTTGTAGCTCATTGCGGTGTCCCCTCCAGAATTCCTTATACGTTGCCAACATCCTGACGGAAGCCGCCCTGACATGGGGGATCGGGTCGGACACCGTTACTGAACCAATCCGTTTCAGTGCAGAGCTGTGACGGCCCTAAACTGTCTCCCGTGACCGAGAACTCATCGCAGCAGCCAGCCAGCAACCCCGAACTGCCGACCACGTACACGCCGGCCGACGTAGAGGGGAAGCTGTACGAGCGCTGGGTGGAGCGCGGTTACTTCGAGGCCGACGCCAAGAGCGAGAAGCCCCCGTACACCATCGTCATCCCGCCGCCCAACGTCACCGGCGCCCTGCACCTGGGACACGCTTTCCAGGTCACGCTGATGGACGCCCTCACCCGCCGCAAGCGGATGCAGGGCTTCGAGACGTTGTGGCTGCCCGGCATGGACCACGCCGGCATCGCCACGCAGAACAAGGTGGAGCAGCAGCTCGGCGAGGAGGGCAAGTCCCGCCACGACATCGGCCGCGATGCCTTCGTCGAGCGGGTCTGGCAGTGGAAGGAAGAGTACGGAGGCCGGATCCTCGGCCAGCTGCGTCGCCTGGGCGCGGGCCTCGACTGGTCACGCGAACGGTTCACCATGGACGAGGGCCTCTCCCGCGCCGTCCAGAAGATCTTCAAGGACCTCTACGACGACGGTCTGATCTACCGCGCCGAGCGCATCATCAACTGGTGCCCGCGCTGCCTCACCGCCATCTCGGACATCGAGGTGGACTACCAGGAGGACGACGGCGAGCTCGTCTCCCTGAAGTACGGCGAGGACGACGAGACCCTGGTCGTCGCCACCACCCGGGTCGAGACGATGCTCGGCGACACCGCCGTCGCCGTCCACCCCGACGACGAGCGCTACGCCCACCTCATCGGCAAGCGCATCAAGCTGCCGCTCACCGACCGCACCATCCCGGTCGTCGCCGACACCCACGTCGACCCGGAGTTCGGCACCGGCGCCGTCAAGGTGACCCCGGCGCACGACCCGAACGACTTCGCGATCGGCCAGCGCCACGACCTGGAGTCCCTCACGGTCATGGACGAGCGCGGTGTCATCACCGTGCCCGGCCCCTTCCAGGGTCTCGACCGCTTCGAAGCCCGCTCGGCCATCGTCGCCGCGCTGCGCGAACAGGGGCGTGTCGTCGCGGAGAAGCGACCGTACGTCCACTCCGTCGGGCACTGCTCCCGCTGCAAGACCACCATCGAGCCGAGGCTCTCCCTCCAGTGGTGGGTCAAGGTCGAGACGCTCGCCAAGGCCGCCGGTGACGCGGTCCGCGACGAGCGGGTCACCCTGCACCCCAAGGACATGGAGAAGCGGTACTTCGACTGGGTCGACAACCTCCACGACTGGACGATCTCGCGCCAGCTCTGGTGGGGCCACCGCATCCCCGTCTGGTACGGGCCGAACGGCGAGGTCGTCTGCGTCGGCCCCGACGACGAGGCGCCCACCGGCGAGGGCTGGACCCAGGACGAGGACGTCCTGGACACCTGGTTCTCCTCGGGCCTGTGGCCCTTCTCCACGCTCGGCTGGCCGGAACAGACGCCGGACCTGAAGAAGTTCTACTCCACGGACGTCCTGCTCACCGGCCACGACATCATCTTCTTCTGGGTCGTCCGGATGATGATGTTCGGCCTGTACGCGATGGACGGCGAGGTGCCGTTCAAGACGGTCGCCCTCACCGGCCTGGTCCGCGACGAGTTCGGCAAGAAGATGTCGAAGTCGAACCCGAACGCGGTCGACCCGATCGAGTGGATGGACGCCTACGGCTCCGACGCCGTCCGGTTCACCCTGGCCAACGGCGCCAACCCGGGCGCCGACGTCCCGATCGGCGAGGACTGGGTCAAGGCCTCCCGCAACTTCGCCAACAAGATCTGGAACGCCACCCGTTTCGCCCTGATGAACGGCGCGACGATCGAGGGACCGCTCCCGGACCCCTCCGCGATGACGGCCACCGACCGCTGGATCCTGTCGCGCCTCAACGAGACCGTCGCCGACGTCGACCGGTACTACGACGACTTCCAGTTCGCCAAGGTCTCCGACGCGCTGTACCACTTCGCGTGGGACGAGGTCTTCGACTGGTACGTCGAGCTGTCCAAGACGACGTTCTTCGCCGGTGGCGAGCAGGCCAAGGTCTCCGGCCGGGTCCTCGGCGAGGTCCTCGACGTCACCCTGCGCCTGCTCCACCCGATCGTCCCGTTCGTCACGGAGACGCTGTGGACCACGCTGACCGGCGGCGAGTCCGTGGTCATCGCCGACTGGCCCGCGGACTCCGGCTTCCGCGACGAGGCGGCCGAGAAGGAGATCGAGCTGGTCCAGCAGGTCATCACCGAGGTCCGCCGCTTCAAGGGCGACCAGGGGCTCAAGCCCGGGCAGAAGGTCCCCGCGGAGCTGACCCTCGTCGGTACCGCGCTCGCCCCGCACGAGGCGGCCATCCGCCAGCTGCTGCGCCTGGAAGCGGCCGGAACGGGCTTCAGCGCCACCGCCTCCCTCCCGGTCGCCGGGGCCACCGTCGCCCTGGACCTGTCCGGCACCATCGACGTGCCGGCCGAGCGCAAGCGCCTCACGAAGGACCTGGAGGCCGCGCAGAAGGAGAAGGCCCAGGCGGAGGGCAAGCTCGGCAACGAGGCCTTCCTGGCCAAGGCCCCGGACAACGTGGTCGACAAGATCCGCGGCCGGCTCTCCAAGGCCGAGGCCGACATCGAGCGGATCGGCGCCCAGCTGGCGGCCCTCCCGCAGAGCTGATGTCCTGAAGCCGAAGCCCCCGCCCACCCCGACCGACCGGGGCGCGGGGGCTTCGCCGTACGCCCCCCGTGCCCCGCCCGTCCCCACTCCGCCGGGCGCTGCGCGCGATGTCGGCGCCCATCCGTAGACTGGGCGCGTGAGTGAGCCCCGCCCTTCAGACCGGCACGACGCGCCCGATCCCGACGACACCTTCGAGGAGATCGTCGACGAGGCGACCCAGCGCGACCCCGACCTGGCGGTGATCGAGGCCGGGAGCCGCACACTGCGCGCCCACTCGGGTCAGCCCCAGGGCGAAGCGGTCCCGGCCCGCCCGGCCGACCCCGAGACCGACAAGGCGCTGCGCGCGGTGGAGCAGGAGCTCGCCGGACGCTGGGGCGAGACCAAGCTGGAGCCGTCCGTCACGCGCATCGCCGCGCTGATGGACGTCCTCGGCGAGCCACAGCGCGCCTACCCCTCCATCCACATCACCGGCACCAACGGCAAGACCAGCACGGCCCGCATGATCGAGGCCCTGCTCAACGCGTTCGAGCTGCGCACCGGCCGCTACACCTCCCCGCACGTCCAGTCGATCACCGAGCGGATCAGCCTCGACGGCTCCCCGATCACACCCGAGCGGTTCATCGAGACGTACGAGGACGTCAAGCCGTACGTCGAGATGGTCGACGCCCAGCAGCCCTACCGGCTCTCCTTCTTCGAGGTCCTCACCGGCATGGCGTACGCGGCCTTCGCCGACGCGCCCGTCGACGTGGCGGTCGTCGAGGTCGGCATGGGCGGCACCTGGGACGCGACGAACGTCATCGACTCCACGGTCGCCGTCGTCACCCCCATCTCGCTGGACCACACCGACCGGCTCGGCACCACGCCGGCCGAGATCGCCGGCGAGAAGTCCGGCGTCATCAAGCAGGGCGCCACGGTCATCCTGGCGCAGCAGCCGGTGGACGCCGCGCAGGTGATGCTCAAGAAGGCCGTCGAGGTCGACGCCACCGTGGCCCGCGAGGGCATGGAGTTCGGCGTCACCTCGCGCGAGATCGCGGTCGGCGGACAGCTCCTGACGCTGCGCGGCCTCGGTGGCGAGTACACCGACATCTTCCTTCCCCTCTACGGGGCCCACCAGGCGCACAACGCCGCGGTGGCGCTCTCCGCCGTCGAGGCGTTCTTCGGCATCGGCGCCGAGCAGGCCCGCTCCCTCGACATCGACGCGATCCGCAAGGCGTTCGCCTCGGTGCTCTCGCCCGGCCGCCTGGAGGTCGTGCGCTCCAGCCCGACCGTCGTGCTGGACGCCGCGCACAACCCGGCGGGGGCCAAGGCGGCGGCGGACGGGATCTCCGAGGCGTT
Source organism: Streptomyces sp. CNB091 (assembly GCF_000377965.1). Lineage (NCBI taxonomy): Bacteria > Bacillati > Actinomycetota > Actinomycetes > Kitasatosporales > Streptomycetaceae > Streptomyces > Streptomyces sp. CNB091. The sequence continues at coordinate 28,354 of NZ_KB899001.1, read as the reverse complement.
CAGCTTCTCCCGGCTGATCGGCGTGGTCGGCACGAGCGGCGACAAGGACGCCCGCGGGCTCCTGGAGGCCTTCGAGCCGATCTTCGCGGAGATCGTCGTCACGCAGAACTCCACCGCCCGCGCGATGGACGCGGACGAGCTGGCCGCGATCGCCGTCGAGGTCTTCGGCGACGACCGGGTCCAGGTGGAGCCGCGTCTCGACGACGCGCTGGAGGCGGCGATCACGCTGGCCGAGGAAGAGGACGAGTACGCGGGCGCCGGGGTGCTGGTGACCGGATCCGTGATCACGGTCGGCGAAGCCCGGCTGCTGCTGGGAAGGGGCTGAGAGAAAGATGCGGACGCTCTGCGCCTCGACGCTGATCGGTGAGTTCTTCGTGATCGGTTTCGCCGGTCTCGTCGCGATGAAGCTGGACGACGCCTCCATGGCCGTGGTCTGGACGGTGTGCGGCACCGGCATGCTCCTCTCCGTGCTGCTGTGCGGCATGATCACCCGGCCGGGCGGTGTCCAGCTGGGCTGGGCGCTCCAGGTCGCCCTGGTCCTGAGCGGGTTCGTGGTCCCGACGATGTTCATCCTGGGTCTGGCCTTCGGCGGTCTGTGGTGGGCCTCGATCCACTACGGGCGCAAGATCGACGAGGCCAAGGCCGACTGGGCCGCCCGGCAGGAAGCCGAAGAGGCCACGGCCTGAGGCCACGGCCTGAGGCCTTGAGGCCCTGAGATCTTTGGGCCCTGAGATCTTGAGCCCCGGGCCGGTCCTCTCCGTGTCCGGGTCTCCGGATCGTGCCGGGCCCGTCGGCCCGCGCGGCCGGCCCCTTCGGCCCCCGGAAACCCGGGGCCCGGAGGTGACCCTGGGTGAACCCGGGCGCAGACCCGCCCCCGAACCCCTGTAATCTCGCCCTCACCGCACTCGTATGCCTGGCCTTGCAAGGAGCCGTACATGACTCAGCGCACTCTCGTCCTGCTCAAGCCCGACGCGGTCCGCCGTGGCCTGATCGGCGAGATCGTCGGCCGCATCGAGCGCAAGGCGGACTGGCGGATCACCGCGCTGGAGCTGCGCACCCTGGACCACGAGACGCTGGAGCAGCACTACGGCGAGCACAAGGGCCGCCCGTTCTACGAGCCGCTCATGGAGTTCATGCGGTCCGGCCCCGTCGTCGCCCTGGTGGCCGAAGGCGAGCGGGTCATCGAGGGTGTCCGCACCCTGGCCGGCCCCACCGACCCGATCGCCGCCGCGCCCGGGTCCATCCGTGGTGACTTCGGCACGATCACCCGCGAGAACCTCATCCACGCCTCGGACTCCGAGGAGTCCGCGGAGCGGGAACTGAAGCTTTTCTTTCCGGGACTTTCCTGACCCGATCGGCCAAACAGCGCTGTACGCCTGGGGCGACCGAAGTAATTCGGTCGCCCCTCGGCATAGGGTTTGGGATCGCGGGAACGCATCCCTTCGACGTAACGTCACCATGGGTAGAACGGGCACCCGTTCCGCTCACACTGGCGAAGGACCCTCGCGCTGTGTCCGTGCATACGGCACTACGATGGAAGCTTCCACGCCCGCAGCGCCAACCTCGCCTACCAGAACCAGCCATCTCCGCTACCTGGGAAGGCCCGACGCATCCTCATGGGGAACAAGGGGAACTCAATGTCGTTCATCGGCCGTGACATGGCTATCGACCTCGGGACTGCCAACACGCTGGTGTACGTCAGGGGGCGCGGCATCGTTCTGAACGAGCCGTCCGTCGTGGCCATCAACACCAACACCGGCGGAATTCTGGCGGTCGGCTCCGAGGCCAAGAAGATGATCGGGCGCACACCGGGCAACATCGTTGCCGTGCGGCCCCTGAAGGACGGCGTGATCGCCGACTTCGAGATCACCGAGCGGATGCTCCGCTACTTCATCCTCAAGATCCACAAGCGTCGCTACCTGGCCCGCCCCCGCGTCGTCGTCTGTGTGCCCTCCGGTATCACCGGGGTCGAGCGCCGCGCCGTCATCGAGGCGTCCACGCAGGCCGGCGCGCGCCAGGTGCACATCATCGAGGAGCCCATGGCCGCGGCCATCGGTTCCGGTCTGCCGGTCCACGAGGCCACCGGGAACATGGTCGTCGACATCGGCGGCGGTACCACCGAGGTCGCCGTGATCTCGCTCGGCGGCATCGTGACCGCCCAGTCGATCCGTACCGCCGGTGACGAGCTGGACAACGCGATCATCCAGCACATCAAGAAGGAGTACTCACTCCTCCTCGGTGAGAGGTCCGCGGAACAGATCAAGATCACCATCGGTTCGGCGTTCGACCTGGAGAAGGACGAGCACACCGAGATCCGCGGCCGCGACCTGGTGTCCGGGCTGCCCAAGACGGTCGTCATCTCGGCCGCCGAGGTCCGCAAGGCCATCGAGGAACCGGTCAACGCGATCGTCGACGCCGTGAAGACGACGCTCGACAAGTGCCCGCCCGAGCTGTCCGGCGACATCATGGACCGCGGCATCGTCCTCACCGGCGGCGGCGCGCTGCTGCGCGGTCTGGACGAGCGGCTGCGCCACGAGACGGGCATGCCGATCCACATCGCCGAGGACCCGCTGGACTCGGTGGCGCTCGGCTCCGGCAAGTGCGTCGAGGAGTTCGAGGCGCTCCAGCAGGTGCTGGACGCCCAGCCCCGCCGCTAGCGCGTCTTCGGGAGGCGGCCCCTCGGGGGACACCACCCGATCCGGCGAGCGGACGCTGACGCTCCGCCCGCCGGATCGTTGATATAGATCGTTGCTGTACCTGTTCCGACGCGGAGACACACCGACGCGGCGGACGCAGGCACAGCGACGTACACACAGGCACGTACACACAGGCACGAACATTCCGACGAGGAAGGCACGGCCGCCGCACGTGAGGGACACACGAGAGAGCCGGCTGCTCCTGGTGCTGCTGATCGCCATCGCATTCGCCCTGATCACGGTGGATATCCGAGGCGGCGAGGAGTCACCGGTCGACGGTGCGAGGCAGGCCGCGGCCACCGTCTTCGGGCCGGTCGAGAACGGCGTGGCGGCAGCGGTCGACCCGGTGGGCAACGCCATAGGCGCGGTACGGGACTCCGGCAACCGGCACGACCGCATCTCCACCCTGGAGCAGGAGAACGCCGCGCTGAAGGCCAGGCTCGGCAGCGACGACCGCACCAACAGCCGGGTCCGCCAGCTCGACGCCATGCTGAAGAACGCGGGCGCCGGACAGTACGGCATCAAGGGCGCCGAGGTCATCGCCATAGGAGCGGCCCAGGGCTTCTCCTGGACGGTCACCATCGACGCCGGCGCCGACGACGGCATCCGCCGCGACATGACCGTCCTCAACGGGGAGGGGCTGGTCGGCCGGGTCACCACCGTCGGCCCCTCCACCGCGACGGTCCTGCTCGCCAACGACCCCGACTTCACCGTCGGCACCCGGATGGAGAAGACCGACGAGCTCGGCTTCGCCACCGGCCAGGGCTCCCGCCCGCTGTCGGTGCAGTTCCTCAACGGCAAGGCCAAGGTGAAGGCCGGTGACCGGCTGGTCACCTTCGGCTCCAGCAAGGACAAGCCCTTCGTGCCCGGCGTCCCGGTCGGCGAGGTCGTCCGCGTCGACCCCTCCGGCGGAGCGCTGACCCGGACCGTCTACGTGAAGCCGTATGTCGGGTTCACCAAGCTCGACATCGTCGGCGTCGTCGTCCAGGCGCCCCGCGAGGACCCGCGCGACATGGTCCTGCCCAAGCAGCCCGCCAAGAAGAAGCCGAAGCCGACCCCCACGGTCACCGTCACGGTCCAGCCCAACGGAGACCTGGTGGACGGCTCGGGCAAGGTCGTCGGCAACACCAACGAGCAGCCGGGCGGCGACGCCGCCGGTGACGCGGCAGGCGACCAGCAGGGCAACGCCCAACCCGACAACGCGGCCAACGACCAGGAGTAGAGCTGATCCCCATGCGCATCAACCGGACTCTGCTCTCGATCGTCCTGGTCGTCGTCGCCCTCGTCGTCCAGGTCTCCGTCCTCGCCCGCCTCCAGCTCCCCGGGGCCGTGCCCGACCTGCTGCTCCTCACCGTCCTCGGCCTCGCCTTCGTGTACGGGCCGGTCAGCGGCTCCCTCATCGGCTTCGGCGCGGGCCTCCTCGCGGACCTGGCCCCGCCCGCCGACCACGCCGCCGGACGCTACGCCCTGGTGCTCTGCGTCATCGGCTACCTCGCGGGCCTGGCCCGGCCGGAGAACGGCCAGCTGAAGTCGGCCTTCGCCCCGATGGCCGTGGTCGTCGCCGCCGCGATCGGCTCGACCCTGCTGTACGCGGGCGTCGGAGCCCTCGTCGGCGACACCGCCGCCCGCCATGTGGGCCTGGGCAGCCTGCTGTTCACGGCCGCGATCTACGACCTGCTGCTGGCGCCCTTCGTCGTGCCGCTCATCATGGCGCTGGCCAGACGCACCGAGAACGATCCACTCGCCGAGGCCTCGTCCGGCGGCAACGACGTCGCCGCCGGCTGGCTCGCCTCGGGCACCGGTCTGCGGATCGGCAACCAGCGCGGCGGGCTGCGCGTCAAGGCCGCTCGCAACCGCGCCGCCCGCGCGGGCAGGATCAAGGGGGTCAAGCGCCTGTGAGGCCGTGTTTCCCGGGGGACGACCCCCGTACCCCCAGCAGGACCACCACCGGGGGCACCGCGTGAGCAACATTCCCGAGACCGGGCGGACCCAGCGGGTCCAGATCCGGCTCATCGTCATCCAGGTCCTCGTCTTCTCGCTGCTGCTCACCCTCGGCGGGCGCCTGTGGTACCTCCAGATCCGCAACGGCGACGAGTACACCGCCGAAGCCGCGGGCAACGGTGTGCAGCAGGTCGTCCAGCCCGCCGTGCGCGGCTCGATCCTCGACGCCCGCGGGGTGCCGCTCGCCGACAACGAGACCCGCCTCGTCGTCTCCGCGAGCCGCACCGAGCTGCTGAAGATGAAGGACGACGGCGTCGGGGTACTCACCCGCCTCGCCGACGTCCTGGACATGAAGGCGAGCGACGTCCGGGACAAGGTCCGCCTCTGCGACTCCAAGACCCCCCAGCCCTGCTGGAACGGATCGCCGTACCAGCCGATCCCGGTCACCGACGAGGCCACCACCCAGCAGGCCCTCCAGATCCGCGAGCGCGCCGAGGACTTCCCCGGCATCACCGCCGAACCCACCGCCGTACGCCGCTACGCCGCACCCGGCAAGGCGAAGACCGCACAGGTCCTCGGCTACCTCTCACCCGTCACCGACGAGGAGATCCAGAAGGCGCAGGACGGCCCCTCGCCCTACCTCCGCTCCGACCAGGTCGGCCGCTCCGGCCTGGAGCGCACGTACGACAAGGAGCTGCGCGGCAAGGCGGGCGTCACCCGCTACGAGGTCGACAACCTCGGCCGCGTCATGGGCGAGGCGGAGAACGACCCGGCGGTCTCCGGCTCCACCCTCGTCACCAGCCTCGACGCCCGCGTCCAGGCGGTCGCCGAGTACGAGCTGGCCCAGGCGATGAAGACCGCCCGCCAGGAGACCGACAAGATCACCGGCCGCAAGTACGAGGCCGACTCCGGCGCCGTCGTCGTCATGGAGTCGAAGACCGGCCGCGTCGTTTCGATGGCCTCCCAGCCCGACTACGACCCCAACGACTGGGTCGGCGGCATCTCCGGCAAGCAGTACGCCAAGCTCACGAGCAAGAAGTCCAACTACCCGCTGCTCAACCGGGGCATCCAGGGCCAGGCCCCCGCCGGCTCGATCTTCAAGGTGGTCTCCGCCAGCGCCGCCGTGCGCGCCGGCCACGCCTTCGACGACCTCTACCAGTGCAGCAGCTCCTACAGCCTGGGCAACCAGACCTTCGCCAACTTCGAGTCCCAGGGCCACGGCCCCATCACCCTCGGCGACGCGCTCAAGTACTCCTGCAACACCGTCTTCTACCGCCTCGGCCACGAGGAGTGGGCGCGTGACGGCGGCATAAAGCCGAAGAAGGACGCCAAGGACTGGTTCTACCGCACCGCCCGTGACTTCGGCCTCGGGTCCGAGACCGGCATCGACCTGCCCAACGAGGTCAAGGGCCGCATCCCGGACCGCCAGTGGAAGCAGGACTTCTGGGAGGCCAACAAGGACGCCTGGTGCAAGGAGGGCAAGAAGGGCGGCACCTACGTCCAGCAGATCGCGTACGAGAGCTGCCTCGAAGGCAACCAGCTCAAGGCCTACGACAGCATCAACTACTCGATCGGCCAGGGTGACGTGCTCGTCACGCCCATCCAGATGGCCACCGCCTACGCCGCCATCAGCAACGGCGGCACCCTCCACGAGCCCACCGTCGGCAAGGCCGTGATCAGCCCCGACGGCAAGACCGTCCAGGAGATCAAGCCCAAGGCCGGCGGCAAACTGCCGGTCAACGCCCAGACCATCAAGGACCTCGACAAGGGGCTGCGCTCGGTGGTCGAGCCCGGCGGCACCGCCGCCTGGCGGTTCGGCGGCTGGCCGCAGGACAAGATCCCGATGCGCGCCAAGACCGGTACCGCCCAGGTGTACGGCAAGCAGACCACCGGATGGTTCGCGACCTACACCGACGACTACACGATCGTCATGACGATCTCCCAGGGCGGCACCGGCTCCGGCTCCGCCGGGCCCGCCGTCCGCAACATCTACAACGCGCTCTACGGCCTCGACGCCGAGGGCAACCAGGACAAGAAGAAGGCCCTGCTGCCGAAGCCCCAGAAGGCGCTGCCGAAGATCCAGCCCGACGGCTCGATCTACGCCCCCAAGGTCAAGCCCTACGACCCCACTCCGGCCGAGCCCGGGGAGCAGCCGGGCGGACAGGAACCCCAGTTGCCCCTGCCGCCCGGAGGCCAGCCCGGACTCACCGGATCGCCGGCGTCGAACGGGAGGCAGCCCTGATGGCAGGTGGATTCTCCGTCTCCCGCTACGGCCCCGACCAGGGCTCCTGGGCCAAGCTGACCGCCCGCGACTCCCTCGTACGGCGGCTGGACTGGCCGCTGCTCGGGGCGGCGCTCGCGCTCTCGTTCCTCGGCGCGCTGCTCGTGTGGTCCGCGACCCGCAACCGCGACCACCTCACCCAGGGCGACCCGTACTTCTTCCTCCTGAGGCACGCCCTCAACACCGGCATCGGCCTCGCCCTGATGATCGGCACGATCTGGCTCGGCCACCGCACGCTGCGCGGGGCCGTCCCGGTCCTCTACGGCATCTCGGTGCTGCTGGTCCTGGCGGTCCTCACCCCGCTCGGCACCACCGTCAACGGCGCCCACGCGTGGATCAAGCTCCCCGCCGGCTTCTCGATCCAGCCCTCCGAGTTCACGAAGATCACCATCATCCTCGTGATGGCGATGCTGCTGGCGGCCCGTGTCGACGCGGGCGACCAGGTCCACCCCGACCACCGGACCGTCGCCAAGGCGCTGGGCCTCGCCGCCATCCCCATGGCCATCGTCATGCTGATGCCGGACCTCGGTTCGGTGATGGTCATGGCCGTCATCGTCCTCGGCATCCTGCTGGCCTCCGGCGCCTCCAACCGCTGGGTCTTCGGCCTCCTCGGCGCAGGTGTGGGCGGGGCCGTCGCCATCTGGCAGCTCGGTCTGCTCGACGACTACCAGATCGCCCGGTTCGCCGCCTTCGCCAACCCCGCGCTCGACCCGGCGGGCGTCGGCTACAACACCAACCAGGCCCGCATCGCGATCGGCTCCGGCGGACTCACCGGCACCGGCCTCTTCGAAGGCACCCAGACCACCGGCCAGTTCGTGCCCGAGCAGCAGACCGACTTCGTCTTCACCGTCGCCGGCGAGGAGCTGGGCTTCCTCGGCGCGGGGCTGATCATCGTGCTCCTGGGCGTCGTCCTGTGGCGCGCCTGCCGGATCGCCCGCGAGACCACCGAGCTGTACGGCACGGTCGTCGCCGCCGGGATCATCGCCTGGTTCGCCTTCCAGTCCTTCGAGAACATCGGCATGACGCTCGGCATCATGCCCGTCGCCGGGCTGCCGCTGCCCTTCGTCTCCTACGGCGGATCCTCCATGTTCGCCGTCTGGGTGGCGATCGGACTGTTGCAGTCCATCCGGGTGCAACGGCCCATGTCCGCCTGAACCCGGCACACGCCGGGTAGGTGTCCGTACATGGCGGAAACCAAGCGCGAGATCGAGCGGAAGTACGAAGCCACCGACGACACCCGGCTGCCCGACCTGACCCGGGCGGCCGGGGTCGACCGGACGGTCCACCGCGGCCTGACCGAGCTCGACGCCGTCTACTACGACACCGTCGACCTCCGCCTCGCCGCCGACTCCCTCACCCTGCGCCGCAGGACCGGCGGGGCGGACGAGGGCTGGCACGCGAAGTTCCCCGTCGCCGTCGGCGTTCGGGACGAGATCCACGAACCGCTCTCCGACGCGGTGCCGACCCCGCTGGCGGCCCTGCTCCGCTCCCGGGTCCGCCACTCCGAGATCGTCCCCGTCGTCCGGCTGCTCTCCTCCCGCGACGTCCACCACCTGCTGGCCGCCGACGGGACCCTCCTCGCCGAGGTCAGCGTCGACAAGGTGCTCGCGGAGCGCCTCGCGGGGGAGGGGAGCGGCGCCACGGTCGCCTGGACCGAGATCGAGGTGGAGCTGGCCGACGACGGCGATCCCGCGATCCTGGACGCCGTCGAGAAGCGGCTGCGGAAGGCGGGGGTGCACCCTGCCGAGTCCCCCTCGAAGCTCGCCCGGGCGCTGGCGGAGACGGCCCCCGTACGGGACGGGGAAGGGCGGGAGAAGGACGCGCCGCACACCGCGGGCGACCACGTCCTCGCCTACGTACGGAAGCAGATCTCCGCGATCGTCCGCCTCGACCCCGCCGTCCGCCGCGATCTGCCCGACTCCGTGCACAAGATGCGCGTCGCCACCCGCAGGCTGCGCAGCACCTTCAAGACCCACCGGGCCCTCCTCGACCGCGAGGTCACCGACCCCCTGGGCGCGGAGCTCAAGTGGCTCGCCGCCGAACTGGGCCTCGACCGCGACCAGGAGGTCCTGGACGAACGCCTCGGCACCCGCGTGGAGGCCCTGCCCGCCCCCCTGGCCCTCGGCCCGGTCCGCGGCCGCCTCCGCGCCTGGTCGGCCGCCCGCCGCACCGGATCGCGCCGCAGGATCATCGACGTACTGGACGGCAAGCGGTACCTGGACCTCCTGGACGCCCTCGACGCGCTGAGCGCCGACCCGCCCCTGCGCCCCGCCGCCGCCCGCGCGCCCCGCAAGGCCCTGCCCAAGGCGGTGCTCAAGGACTACAAGAAGCTCGCGCGCCGTATGGACCGCGCGCTGGAGCAACCGCCGGGCCCCGAGCGGGACACCGCGATGCACGAGGCCCGCAAGGCCGCCAAGCGCGCCCGGTACGCCGGCGAGGCGGCCCGCCCCGTGCTCGGCAAGCCCGCCAAGCGCTTCGCCAAGCGCGTGAAGGCCGTACAGAGCGTCCTCGGCGACCACCAGGACAGCGTCGTCGCCCGCGAGGCCCTGCGCACGCTCGCGATCCAGGCGCACGCGGCGGGGGAGACCGCGTTCACCTGGGGGCTCCTGTACGGCCAGGAGGAGGCCGCCGCCGAGGCCCGGGAGCGCGAACTGCCCGAGGTCTGGGCCAGCGCGTCGGCCCCCGGACTGCGCGCGGATCTGAGGAACTGAGGAGCGGGGTACGCTGAATGGTCACCCCTGCCGGCTCACGAAGGTTCGCGAGATGTCTGCCGCATCGGTCTTCCCACAGCTCGAAGCTCTGCTCCCGCATGTGCAGAAGCCCATCCAGTACGTCGGCGGTGAGCTGAACTCCACCGTCAAGGAGTGGGACAGCTGCGACGTCCGCTGGACCCTCATGTACCCCGACGCCTACGAGGTCGGACTCCCCAACCAGGGCGTCATGATCCTCTACGAGGTGCTCAACGAGCGCGAGGGCGTCCTCGCCGAGCGCACGTACAGCGTCTGGCCCGACCTCGAAGCGCTGATGCGCGAGCACGACGTGCCGCAGTTCACCGTGGACAGCCACCGCCCCGTCGGCGCGTTCGACGTCTTCGGGCTGAGCTTCTCCACCGAGCTGGGCTACACCAACATGCTCACCGCCCTGGACCTCGCGGGCATCCCGCTGGAGTCCAAGGACCGCACCGTCGACCACCCGATCGTCCTCGCGGGCGGCCACGCCGCGTTCAACCCCGAGCCGATCGCGGACTTCATCGACTGCGCGGTCGTCGGCGACGGCGAGCAGGCCGTCCTGGAGATCACCGAGATCATCCGCGCCTGGAAGGCCGAGGGCCGCCCCGGCGGCCGTGACGAGGTGCTCTTCCGGCTGTCGAAGACCGGCGGGGTCTACGTCCCGCGGTTCTACGACGTCGAGTACCTCCCCGACGGCCGCATCGGCCGCGTCGTGCCCAACCGGTCCGGCGTGCCGTGGCGGGTCTCCAAGCACACCGTGATGGACCTCGACGAGTGGCCCTACCCCAAGCAGCCGCTCGTCCCGCTCGCGGAGACCGTGCACGAGCGGATGTCCGTGGAGATCTTCCGCGGCTGCACCCGCGGCTGCCGTTTCTGCCAGGCCGGCATGATCACGCGCCCCGTGCGGGAGCGAAGCATCACCGGCATCGGCGAGATGGTCGAGAAGGGCCTCAAGGCGACCGGCTTCGAGGAGGTCGGCCTGCTCTCGCTCTCCTCCGCCGACCACAGCGAGATCGGCGACATCGCCAAGGGCCTCGCCGACCGCTACACCGAGGACAAGGTCGGCCTCTCGCTGCCCTCGACCCGCGTCGACGCGTTCAACGTCGACCTGGCCAACGAGCTGACCCGCAACGGCCGCCGCTCCGGCCTCACCTTCGCCCCCGAGGGCGGCTCCGAGCGCATGCGCAAGGTCATCAACAAGATGGTCTCGGAGGAGGACCTGATCCGGACGGTCGCCACCGCGTACGGCAACGGCTGGCGCCAGGTGAAGCTGTACTTCATGTGCGGCCTGCCCACCGAGACCGACGAGGACGTCCTCCAGATCGGCGACATGGCGGTCAACGTCATCGCCAAGGGCCGCGAGGTCTCCGGCCAGAACGACATCCGCGCCACGGTCTCCATCGGCGGCTTCGTACCCAAGCCGCACACCCCCTTCCAGTGGGCACCGCAGCTCAGCGCCGAGGACACCGACGCCCGGCTGAAGAAGCTCCGCGACAAGATCCGCGGCGACAAGAAGTACGGCCGCTCCATCGGCTTCCGCTACCACGACGGCAAGCCCGGCATCGTCGAGGGCCTCCTCTCGCGCGGCGACCGCCGCGTCGGCTCCGTCATCCGCGCGGTCTACGAGTCCGGCGGCCGCTTCGACGGCTGGCGCGAGCACTTCAGCTACGACCTCTGGATGAACTGTGCCGAGAAGACGCTGCCCGAGTTCGGGGTCGACGTCGACTGGTACACCACCCGCGAGCGCACCTACGAGGAGGTCCTGCCCTGGGACCACCTCGACTCCGGCCTGGACAAGGACTGGCTCTGGGAGGACTGGCAGGACGCGCTCGACGAGACCGAGGTGGAGGACTGCCGCTGGACCCCCTGCTTCGACTGCGGGGTCTGCCCGCAGCTCGACCTGGACATCCAGATCGGCCCGACCGGCAAGAAGCTCCTGCCGCTCAGCGTCGTCAACAAGTAGCGCGCCCCCGAACGAACCGCAGGCCCGGCCCGGCAACCCCGGACCGGGCCTGACGCGTCCTTGACGGCATGGACTACGGCAAGCACCAGGCCCCTCAGGGGGCTCCTCAGGGGCACGAGCCAGGCGAAGGCGTCCTGACCACGCTGATCAGGATCCCGGTGCGGATCGTGGTCGTCGTGCTCGTCCTGCCCGTCCGCATGGTCTGGGACGCGCTCACCGCCCTCTGGCACGCCGCCGACCGCGCCCTGCTGCGCCCGCTCGGCCGGGCCCTGGCGTGGCTCCTGGACACCCTCGTGCTGACCCCGCTGACCTGGCTGTACACCTGGGTCCTCACACCGCTCGGCAAGGCCGCCTCCTGGCTGGCCGTCGCGCTCCTCCTGTGGCCCTGGATCGGCCTATGGCGGTACGTGATCGTCCCCGTCGCCCGCTACGGGGTCGCCGCGCCGGCGGCATGGCTGTACCGGGCCGTCCTCACCCCGCTGGGCCACGGGCTGCGCTGGATCGGCACCGCCCTGCTGGCCCCGGCGGCACGCGGCCTCGGAACAGGCCTGGCCTGGCTGTTCGCCACCCTGCTCGTCCTGCCGGTCGCGGCCGTGTGGAGGTACGTTCTCGTCCCCGTGGTCCGCTACGGCCTGATCGTCCCGGTGGTGTGGCTGTACGAGGTCGTCCTCACCCCCATCGGCCTCGGCACCGCCTGGGTGCTGGGCCACGTGTGGCGGGGGATCGCGGCCATCGGACGCGGGCTCGGCATCGCCCTCGCCTGGCTGGTCATGACGCTGCTCGTCGCCCCCGTCTCCTGGACGTACCGTCACATCCTCGCCCCGGTCGGCCGGGAGATCGCCGCCGCGTTCGAGGTCGCCTGGCGGATCGCCGGGTACGTCTCCCGGGCCGTCGGCCGGGCCCTCGCCACGATCGCCTGGTACGTGATCGGCGCGCCCGTCTCCTGGGCGTACCGCACCCTGTGCACCCCCGTCGGCCACTTCCTGCGCGACTCCGTGTGGGCCCCGGCCCGCCGCGCCGCCGCCGAGGTGCGCCGGACCGCCCGCGCGGCCCTCACGTCCGCCCGGGAGACCGTGCGTCAGGCGCGCCGCGACGCCTGGCGGGCGCTGGTCGGCTCCACGGACGGCGCACGGTCCCGGGAACCGGTGGGGATCCCTGCGCGTACTCTGGGTAGTACAACGACTGTCCCCAGCGCGGCGCAGGCGTCCGAGACCCCTCTGCTCGGCGAGAGACTCGTCAAGCGGGGGTGAGCCGGAGCGGCGCCCGGGGGGCACCCGAATCTCGTGGGCGGCGCGCCACCGCGCCCGCCCCGCACCGAGGAGAAGAACCACTGGGCAAGCGACAGCCCGAAGGCCCGCCGCCCGCACCGGCAGTGCAGCGCATCCGCCTGCGCTACACCAAGCGCGGCCGCCTCCGGTTCACCAGCCACCGAGACTTCCAGCGCGCCTTCGAGCGGGCACTGCGCCGCTCCGAGGTGCCGATGGCGTACTCGGCGGGCTTCACCCCGCACCCCAAGGTCTCCTACGCCAATGCCGCACCCACCGGCACGGGCAGTGAGGCGGAGTTCCTGGAGATCGCCCTCACCGAGGCGCGGGACCCCGAGGTCCTGCGCGGACTGCTCGACGCGTCGATGCCGGACGGCCTCGACATCATCGACGCGGTGGAGGCCCGCACGTCGGGCCTGGCCGAGCGGCTCACCGCGTCCGTCTGGGAGATGCGCCTGGACGGCGTCGATCCCGAGGACGTCCGCACCGCCGTGGCCGCGTTCAACGACGCCGAGGCCGTGGAGGTCCAGCGCAAGGCGAAGAACGGCATCAGGACGTTCGACGCCCGTGCCGCCGTCGCCGACCTCCGGGTCGTCGACGCTCCGGCCGATAGGCCGGCCGAGCGGCCCTGTGCGATACTGCGCCTGGTTGTTCGGCACGTGACACCTGCCGTGCGACCCGACGACGTCCTGTCCGGTCTCCGAGCTGTGGCTGACGTGGCGGATGGGGTCTCCCCTGTTCGAGCGCAGCCGAGAGCTTGGGGAACGGTCCCCGCAGCGGTGACCCGGCTGGCGCAGGGGCTCTTCGACGAGGAGTCCGGCACGGTGACCGACCCTCTCGCGCCTGACCGCGAGGCCGCCCCGACCGCGCATCCCGCGGTCGCCGGGGCAGCCGTCGCGACGGCGCCGGAAGGTGCAGGTTCCGCGTAAGGCGGTCGTTGTAGCGCAGCCCTCCGACTCGGGAGCCACCTGGGTCGGGCCGCGCACTGACCCATAAGACTTTCGCCAGGCCGTAGGCACACCGCATACGGAACCGGCGAGCCAGACATCAGTTCCCGTGCGGCGCCCGCGCCCCGGACGGCGGTATCGCACCACTGCGGACCGTGCCGGACCGGAATCAGACGCGGCGCCCGGGAGCACGACGGGAGAACCGCCCGCATGCCTCAGCCGAACGAACCCGGCACGACCGGGAACAACGAAGAGAACACCCCCGGGGACAAGCTGCCGCCGCGCCGCAGGCGCCGCGCCGCTTCCCGCCCGGCGGGCCCGCCCGGCGCGACCGTGGCCCCCGCCGAGGACGTCACGCCGGCCATACCGGCCGACGCGTCCGCCGCCCCCGCCGCGGACGACACGCCCGGGGAAACGGTCGCCGAGACCGCCCCGCCCGCCCGTGCGCGCCGTCGCGCCGTGCGGAAGGCCACCGCGCCCGCCGGAGCCCCGGAGCCGGTGGAGAACACCGAGCCGGCCCCGGCCGCCGAGCCCGCCCCGGTCGCCGAGGCCCCCGCACCGGCCGCCGCCGAGGAGGAGCCCGCCGCACCCGCGCCGCGCGCCCGCCGCCGCGCTGTCCGCAAGGCGACCGCCCCGGCCGGTGCGCCGGAGGCCGCCGAGACCGTGGCCCCGGTCGTCGAGACCCCGGCAGAGCCCGCCGAGGAGGCCGAGCCCGAGGAAGAGGACGAGGCCGTCGTCGAGGTCGTCGAGGAGCCCCCGGCGCCCCGCCGCCGTCGCGCCTCCCGCAAGGCCACCGCCCCCGCGGGCGCCCCGGCAGCGGCCGAGGCCGCCGTCGTGGTCGAGCCGGCCGTCGCCGCCGAGCCCGCCGCCGTGGTCGAGCCCGCCGCCGCCGTCGTCGAGCCGGAGCCCGCCGAGGCCCCTCGCGGCCGTGCCCGCCGCCGTGCCTCGGCCCCCGCCGGTACGCCGGGCGCCGCCGCGCCCGTCGCTCGGACGGTGACCGAGCCGGCGCCCGTCGCCGCCGAGACCCTCGAGGCCGAGGCGGAGGCCGCCGAGGAGACGCCGGCCCCGCGCACCCGCCGCCGCGCGTCCCGCAAGGCGTCCGCGCCCGCCGGTACGCCGCAGCCGGCCGCCGAGCCCGTCGAGACCCCCGCGGAGCCCGTCGAGGCCGGCGAGAGCCTGCCCGCCGCCGTCGCCGAGGAGCTCGCCGCCGAGGTGGAGGAGGTCGAGGAGGCCGCACCGCGCGGACGCCAGCGCCGCCGGGCCACCGCCGCCGCCGGCCGCCCCGAGTTCACCACCAAGCCCGAGGAGCCGACGCGCAAGGGCCGGCGCGCGACGCGCCCCGCCGTCGCCGTCTTCCAGGCCCCGGTCTTCGCCGAGCCGATGTTCCAGACCCCCGAGACCGCGGCCGCCGCCGCTGCCGCGGCCGGTTCCCCCTCGGCGCCCGACGAGGCCGACGAGGTCGAGGAGCAGCAGACCGCCGAGGTCCAGCAGAGCGCCCCGCCCGCCGAGGCAGCGCCCCAGGGCGGCTCGCGCCGCCGTCGTCGCCGCCGTGGCGAGGCCGACGTGACCGAGCAGGCCGCCGAGCCCGCCGCTCCCGTGGAGGCGCCTGCCGAGCAGCCCGCGGACGAGGCCCCCGAGGCCGAGGCGGACGAGCACGAGGGCGAGGACACCGACGAGTACGGCGACCGCCCCTCGCGCCGTCGCCGTCGGGGCGGCCGTCGCCGCCGTCGTGGCGAGGCCAACGACACGGACGACGAGCAGCAGCACACTGACGACGCTCCCGCGCCGTCCCGCGCCGAGGAGACCCGCTCCGAGGACGAGCAGGACCGGGGCCGGGGCCAGGTCGCGGACGCCGCCGACGAGCAGGACGAGGACGACGACTCCTCGGCCTCCGGGTCGAGCAGCAGCCGCCGTCGCCGTCGTCGTCGCCGCCGCAGCGGTGACGCCGCGGCCGAGGCCGACCACGGCACCCCCGACGACCCGGAGCGTACGGTCGTCAAGGTCCGCGAGCCCCGCAAGAAGGAGGAGCGCGAGCCGGGCACCGGTTTCGACGAGGTCCAGTCCATCAAGGGCTCGACCCGTATGGAGGCCAAGAAGCAGCGCCGCCGCGAGGGCCGCGAGCAGGGCCGCCGCCGGGTCCCGATCATCACCGAGGCGGAGTTCCTCGCCCGCCGCGAGGCCGTCGAGCGGGTGATGGTCGTCCGCCAGAGCGGCGAGCGCACCCAGATCGGCGTCCTTGAGGACAACGTGCTCGTGGAGCACTACGTCAACAAGGAGCAGGCCACCAGCTACGTCGGCAACGTCTACCTGGGCAAGGTCCAGAACGTGCTGCCGTCCATGGAGGCCGCCTTCGTCGACATCGGCAAGGGCCGCAACGCCGTCCTGTACGCCGGTGAGGTCAACTTCGAGGCGCTCGGCATGGCCCACGGGCCGCGCCGCATCGAGACCGCGCTCAAGTCCGGCCAGTCGGTCCTGGTCCAGGTGACCAAGGACCCGATCGGCCACAAGGGCGCGCGTCTGACCAGCCAGGTCTCGCTGCCCGGCCGCTACCTCGTCTACGTGCCCGAGGGCTCGATGACCGGGATCAGCCGCAAGCTGCCCGACACCGAGCGCTCCCGCCTCAAGACCATCCTCAAGAAGATCGTCCCCGAGGACGCGGGCGTCATCGTGCGCACCGCCGCCGAGGGCGCGAGCGAGGACGAGCTGCGCCGTGACGTCGAGCGGCTCCAGGGGCAGTGGGAGGAAATCCAGCGGAAGGCGAAGGGCACCAGCGGCTCCAACGCGCCGACGCTGCTCTACGGCGAGCCGGACATGACCGTCCGGGTCGTCCGCGACATCTTCAACGAGGACTTCTCCAAGGTCATCGTCAGCGGCGACGAGGCGTGGGAGACCATCCACGGTTACGTCTCGCACGTCGCGCCCGACCTCACCGAGCGGCTCTCCCGCTGGACCTCCGAGGTCGACGTCTTCGCGACGTACCGCATCGACGAGCAGCTGATGAAGGCGCTGGACCGCAAGGTCTACCTGCCCAGCGGCGGCTCGCTGGTGATCGACAAGACCGAGGCGATGATCGTCGTCGACGTCAACACCGGCAAGTTCACCGGCCAGGGCGGCAACCTGGAGGAGACCGTCACCAGGAACAACCTGGAGGCGGCCGAGGAGATCGTGCGTCAGCTGCGGCTGCGCGACCTCGGCGGCATCGTCGTCGTCGACTTCATCGACATGGTGCTGGAGTCCAACCGGGACCTGGTGCTGCGGCGGCTCCTGGAGTGCCTGGGCCGCGACCGCACCAAGCACCAGGTCGCCGAGGTCACCTCGCTGGGCCTGGTCCAGATGACCCGCAAGCGGGTGGGCCAGGGTCTGCTGGAGTCCTTCTCCGAGACCTGCGTCCACTGCAACGGGCGCGGCGTCATCGTCCACATGGAGCAGCCGACGTCCGTCGGCGGCGGTGGTGGCGGCAAGAAGTCCAAGAAGCGCGGTCGCGGCGGTGCGGGTCAGGACCACGAGCACGGCCTGGACCACGAGCACGGTCACGACGAGCACGCGGCCGAGTCCGAGTCCGAGTCCGAGCTGGCCGCGGAGGTCGCCGCCCCGGTGTCCCTGGCGGACCTGGAACCGGCAGCCGACGAGGAGTTCTACAGCAGCCCCGCCGAGGCCGAGGCCGCCGCCACGCGCGGCCGTGGCCGCCGTCGGGCCTCCCGCAAGGCGTCGGCCCCGGCCGGCGCCCCGAGGGCCGAGGCGCCCGCCCCGGTCGTCGAGGCTCCCGTCGTCGAGGCCCGGCCCGAGCCGGTTCTCGACACGCCCGCCGAGACCCCGGCCGCCGAGGCCGCCGCTGTGGAGGCCCCGGAGACCGCCGAGGTCCCCGAGGCTCCGGTCGAGGCCGCGCCCCAGGGGCGCCCGCGCCGTCGGGCCACCCGTAAGGCGACCGCCCCGGCGGGTTCGCCGAAGCAGGCCGAGGCCGCGGAGCCGGTCCGGCCGGCCGAGCCCACCACGGACCCGGTCGCGGTCGAGGACCCGGTCGTCGAGGCGCCCGCCGTCGAGACGCCGGCCCCCGAGGCTACGGAGGCTCCGGAGGAGAAGGCCCCCGAGGCCGAGACCCCCGTGGCCGCCCCGCCGCGCGCCCGGCGCCGGGTGACCCGCAAGGTCACCGCACCGGCGGGCTCGCCCACCGGGTCGGACGACGCGGAGGTCGTCGTGGTCGCTCCGGCGCCCGAGGCGAAGGCCCCGGAATCCGAGGACCGGGGCGCCACTCAGGGAGCCGCGGAATCCGGAACGGCGGAATCCGAATCCGAGTCCGCGGAACCGGCCCCGGAGAAGAAGACGGCCCGCAAGGCCGCGGCCAAGAAGGCGCCTGCGAAGAAGGCCCCGGCGAAGAAGGCCGCCGCCAAGAAGACCGTCGCGAAGAAGACCGCCGCCAAGAAGACGACGGCCAAGACGGCCGCGAAGAAGACGACGAAGAAGACCGTCGCCGCTGAGCAGTCGTCGCCGTCCGTAACGGCTTCCACGCCTTCCGTGGAGGGCGAGTCGTCGGCCGGCTGATGAATCCGTAACCGGTTGTTCATCTAAAGGTGTCCCGCTCCGAGCACATCGGGGCGGGACACCTGCTTTGTTTCAGAACTGATGCAGGAGCCGGTTAACGGGCCCGAAATGGGCTGAGAAATCCCTGATAATGTGACGGCGGTTGCCACGCGTGTGAGCGTTCTTCACGGAAACTACGGTTGGTGACAAGGCCCGGCGAACCTACCGACCGGGCCGGATTCCTCGGCAGGGCGTCGGCATCGCGCCGGTGGGGTTACGCGCGACCTCGGTAAGACGTCCCGCACCTCGGAGCTCTGCCTGGTAACGAGCTCTTGCGGTGTTCAAGGAGGACGTTCATGACGAGCATCAACGAGCAGCCGATTCCTGCTGCCCGCCCGGTCATCGGGGAAGACGAGATCGAGGCCGCGGTACGCGTGCTGCGCAGCGGTCGCGTCGTGCAGGGCCCGGAGGTCGCGGCCTTCGAGGAGGGCTTCTCCCGCCTGGTCGACGACCGGCACTGCGTCGCCGTCAACTCGGGGACCTCGGCCCTCCACCTGCTGCTGCTGGCCCTGGGCATCGGCCCCGGCGACGAGGTGATCGTCCCCTCCTTCTCCTTCGCCGCCTCCGCGAACGCGGTCCGCCTCGTCGGCGCCGACGTGGTGTTCGCCGACATCGAGCCGGGCAGCTTCGGCCTCGACCCGGCGGCGGTCGAAGCGGCGATCACGCCGCGCACCGCCGCGATCATGCCGGTGCACCTCTACGGCCACCCCGCCGCGATGGACCAGCTCATGCCCATCGCCGACAAGCACAAGCTCGCCGTCGTCGAGGACGCCTGCCAGGCCCACGCAGCGGCGCTGAACGGCACCCCCGTCGGCGCGTTCGGCGCGGGCGGCACCTTCAGCTTCTACCCGACCAAGAACATGCACTCCCTCGAGGGCGGCATGGTCACCACGGCCGACGCCGAACTGGCCCGTACCCTGCGCCTCTTGCGCAACCAGGGCATGGAGCAGCGGTACGCCAACGAGATCGTCGGCGCCAACATGCGGATGACCGACGTGTCCGCCGCCGTCGGCCGCGTACAGCTCGGCAAGGTGGAGGCATGGACCGAGCAGCGCCGCGCCAACGCCGCGTACCTCGACGCCCACATCACCGCGCCGGCCGTCACCACGCCGCCGGTGGCCGAGGGAGCACGGCACGTCTACCACCAGTACACCGTGCGGATCAGCGGTGACCGGGACGCCGCGATGGCGAAGCTCACCGAGGCGGGCATCGGCAACGCGGTCTACTACCCGACGCCGATCCACCGGCTCAAGCCCTACTGGGAGCCGGACCAGAAGGCCGGCCGCACCTGGGACCTGCCCGAGACCGAGCGGGCCGCCGCCGAGGTCGTCTCGCTGCCCGTCCACCCCTCGCTCACCGAGGGCGACCTGGAGCGGATCGCCGCCGCGGTGAACTCCCTGGGGGAGAACCTGTGAGCACCGTACTGAAGGCCGGACTCATCGGCCTCGGATCCATGGGCCGCCACCACGCCCGCGTCCTCGCGAGCCTGGAGGGCGTCGACCTGGTCGGCGTCGTCGACCCGATGGGCGACAAGAACGGCTGGGCCCAGGGCGCCCCCGTCCTCGCCACCGTCGAGGAGCTCATCGCCCTCGGCATCGACTACGCCGTCGTGGCCTGCCCGACCGCGCTGCACGAGGAGGTGGGCCTCCAGCTCGCCGACGCCGGAGTCAGCGCCCTGATCGAGAAGCCGCTCGCCGACACCGTCGAGGGCGCGCGCCGCCTCGTCGACGCGTTCGAGTCGCGCGGCCTGGTGGCCGGCGTCGGCCACATCGAGCGGTGCAACCCGGCGCTCCTCTCGCTCCGCGCCCGCCTGGAGGCCGGCGAGCTGGGCGACGTCTACCAGGTGGTCACGCGCCGCCAGGGACCGTTCCCGCACCGGATCGCCGACGTCGGCGTGGTCAAGGACCTGGCCACCCACGACATCGACCTGACGGGCTGGGTCACCGGCCGGACGTACGCCTCGATCGCCGCCCACACCGTCTCCAAGTCCGGCCGCCCGCACGAGGACATGGTCTCCGCCGTGGGCCAGCTGTCCGACGGCACGATGGTCAACCACCTGGTCAACTGGCTGAGCCCGCTCAAGGAACGCTTCACCTCGGTCACCGGCGAGCGCGGCTGCTTCATCGCCGACACCCTCACCGCCGACCTCACCTTCCACTCCAACGCCGCGGTCACCACCGAGTGGGAGGCGCTGCGCGCCTTCCGCGGGGTCTCCGAGGGCGACATGATCCGCTACGCCATCCCCAAGCGAGAGCCGCTGCTCGTCGAGCACGAGCTGTTCCGCGACGCCGTACAGGGCAAGCCGGCCGACATCTGCACCCTGCGCCAGGGGCTCCGTACGGTCGAGGTGGCCGCCTCCGTGCTGGAATCCGCCACCACCGGCACCACAGTGCTGATCCCGGCGGACCAGGATCAGGAGCAGGAGCCCAGGAGGTGACCGCACCCGATGTCACGGTGGTCGTGGCCGTCTACAACACGATGCCCTACCTCACCGAGTGCCTCGACTCGCTGGTGGGTCAGAGCATCGGTCACGAGCGGCTCCAGGTCGTGGCGGTCGACGACGGTTCGACCGACGACAGCGGCAAGGAACTCGACCGCTACGCCCAGCGGTACCCGGACGTCTTCACCGTCGTCCACCAGCCCAACTCGGGCGGCCCGGCCGCTCCGAGCAACCGCGCCCTCGACCTGGCGACCGGTCGCTTCGTGTACTTCATCGGCTCGGACGACCACCTCGGCGAAGAGGCGCTGGAGCGGATGGTCGCCTGCGCCGACGCCAACGAGTCCGACGTGGTCGTCGGCAAGATGGTCGGCACGAACGGGCGTTACGTCCACCAGAAGCTGTACACGGGCAACCGCGACGTCACCCTCGACGACTCCGAGCTGCCCTACACCCTGGCCAACACCAAGCTCTTCCGCCGGGAACTGGTCGAGCGGCACGGGCTCCGCTTCCCCGAGGACATGCCGGTCGGCAGCGACCAGCCGTTCACCATCGAGGCGTGCGTCCGGGCCCGGAAGATCTCCGTGATCTCCGACTACACCTGCTACTACGCGGTCAAGCGCGGTGACGCGAGCAACATCACCTACCGGGCGAACCACCTGGCACGGCTCCGCTGCGTCCAGCGGATCATGGAGCACACAGCCGCCCTGATCCCCGCCGGCCCGCGGCGTGACGCCGTGTTCAAGCGGCATTTCGACTGGGAGCTGACCAAGCTCCTGCAGAAGGACTTCCCCACGCTCGACGCCGACACCCGTCGCCAGGTGTGCGAAGGCGTCGGCTCCCTGGTGGACGCCCACTTCACCGACGGCCTGCGCGACGGCACCGGGGTCAAGCGCCGGGTGCGCTTCGGCCTCGCCCGGAGCGGTGCCGTCGACGAGCTCACCCGCGCCATCGCGGAGGAGACCGAGCACGGGGCGCCGCCCTTCCTGCTGGAGGGCGACCGGGCCTTCGCCTCCTACCCCGGATTCCGCGACGCGGCCGTCGGCCTCGACGAGCGGTACTACGAGGTGCTCGGCGAGTCGGTGGCCGGCCGCCTCTCCGCCGGCACACGCCTGGAGTCGGCCGACTGGGAGCAGGAGGGCACGGACCTGGCCTGCGTCCTGCGGCTGCGCGCCGGCATCACCGGCGACACCTCCTCGGCCGTCGTCGCCCTCGCCCAGGGCGCCATGCCCCAGAGCGCGGACAAGTCCGGCGCGCGCAAGCTGCCCGCGGACGCCCCGCGCCCGGAGCGTGCCGGCACGCTCACCGCCGAAGCGGCGAAGGACGGCGGCACCCTGCTGACCGCCCGTATCCCGCTGGCGCTCACCCGCACCAAGAGGGGCGCCCGCCTCTACGTGAACCTGGCGGGCACCCCGTACGAGATCCCGGTCCGCACCGAAGGGCAGCCGATGCCGCTGGCCCGCCGCTGGGGGAGCACCGACCCCCACCGGGTGGCGGCGAACACCAACACCAAGGGCCGGCTCGTGATCACGACGGCCCCCCTGCGGGAACCGAAGCCAGGCGTGGGCGCACGGCTGCGCCGCACGCTGTCCAGGTCGAAGAGGAAGTAACCCGATGAATATCTGTGTAGTCGCGCTCGGCAAGATCGGACTTCCGCTCGCCGTGCAGTTCGCCGCCAAGGGCCACAAGGTCATCGGCGCGGACGTCAACGAGAAGGTCGTCGAACTCGTCAACGCGGCCACCGAGCCGTTCCCCGGTGAGCACGACCTCGACCGCCTGCTCAAGGAGACCGTCGGCGCCGGCCTGCTCTCCGCCACGACGGACACCACGGCGGCGGTCGCCGCCTCCGACGCCGTCGTGGTCGTCGTCCCGCTCTTCGTGGACGCCGAGGGCACCCCCGACTTCGGCTGGATGGACTCCGCCACCAAGGCCATCGCCGCCGGCCTGAAGCCCGGCACCCTGGTCAGCTACGAGACCACGCTGCCGGTCGGCACCACCCGTACCCGCTGGGCGCCGATGCTGGCCGAGGGCTCGGGCCTGACCCCCGGTGAGGACTTCCACCTGGTCTTCTCCCCGGAGCGGGTGCTCACCGGCCGGGTCTTCGCCGACCTGCGCCGCTACCCCAAGCTCGTCGGCGGCATCGACGAGGCGTCCGCCGAGCGCGGCGTCGCCTTCTACGAGGCCGTCCTCGACTTCGACGAGCGCGAGGACCTGCCCCGCCCCAACGGCGTCTGGGACCTCGGCACGGCGGAGGCCTCCGAGCTGGCGAAGCTCGCCGAGACCACCTACCGCGACGTCAACATCGGCCTGGCCAACCAGTTCGCCCGGTTCGCCGGCCAGAACGGCATCGACGTCAAGAAGGTCATCGAGGCCTGCAACAGCCAGCCCTACAGCCACATCCACCAGCCCGGCATCGCCGTCGGCGGCCACTGCATCCCGATTTACCCGCGGATGTACCTGTGGAACGACCCGGAGGCGACCGTCGTGCGCTCGGCCCGCGAGGCCAACGCCGCGATGCCCGCGTACGCCGTCGACCTGCTGGCCGCCGCCTACGGCGACCTGGACGGCGTCGGGGTCCTGGTGCTCGGCGCGGCCTACCGCGGCGGCGTCAAGGAGACCGCCTTCTCCGGCGTCTTCGGTGTCGTCGAGGCCCTCAAGGCGCGGGGCGCGGTGCCGTTCGTCTCGGACCCGATGTACACCCCCGAGGAGCTGACCGCCCTCGGCCTCGTCCCGCACGACGCCCACCAGGCCGTCACCGCCGCGATCCTCCAGGCGGACCACGCCGAGTACCGCGAGCTGTCCGCCGCCGACCTTCCGGACGTCCGCGTCCTGGTCGACGGCCGCCGCACCACGGACCCGGCGAACTGGGCCGGCGTGCGCCGCGTCGTCATCGGCGGCTGACGATGACCTGGCTGATCACCGGCGGGGCCGGCTACATCGGATCCCACGTCGTCGCGCAGATGGCGGGCGAGGAGCGCCTCGTCGTCCTCGACGACCTCAGCACCGGGCGCGCGGACCGTCTCCCCGAAGGCGTCCCGCTCGTCGTGGGCTCGGTCCTGGACCGGGAGCTGCTCGACCGGGTGCTGGCCGACCACGCGGTGACCGGCATCGTGCACATCGCGGGCAAGAAGCAGGTGGCGGAGTCCGTCGAACGACCGTTGTACTACTACCGCGAGAACGTCGACGGCCTGCGCACCCTGCTGGAGGCGGCGGCCTCGGCCGGTGTCCGCCGCTTCCTGTTCTCCTCGTCGGCGGCGGTCTACGGCATGCCCGACGTCGACCTGGTCACCGAGGACACCCCGTGTCGGCCGCTCAGCCCGTACGGCGAGACCAAACTGGCGGGCGAGTGGCTGGTGGCCGCGGCCGGCCGGGCGCACTCGATGGCCACGGCCTCCCTGCGCTACTTCAACGTGGCCGGGGCCGCTTCGGCGGAACTGGCCGACGAGGGCGTCTTCAACCTGGTCCCGATGGTCTTCGAACGCCTGGAGGCCGACGAGGCCCCCAGGATCTTCGGCGACGACTACCCGACTCCGGACGGCACCTGCGTCCGTGACTACGTCCATGTGGAGGACATCGCCTCCGCACACGTCGCCGCGGCCCGCCGACTGGCCGGCGACCCGTCCGCCGCACTGGTCCTGAACATCGGTCGGGGCGAGGGGGCCTCCGTCGCCGAGATGGTCGGCATCATCCTCGACGTCACCGGCCGCACCGGCCCGCCCCCGGTCACCGGGGCCCGCCGCCCCGGAGACCCGGCCCGGGTGGTCGCCTCCGTGGACCGCATCGCCGGGGAGCTGGACTGGTCGGCCCGGCACGGCATACGCACCATGGTCGAGTCGGCCTGGGCGGGGTGGCGCCTGCGGCACGAGCCACGGGCTTCGGAATGAGGCACCGCGCCCCGGGCCGGCCCGGACACCGGGCGTCACGAAGAACGACCACCGAAACCCAGCAGAACAGGAATGACTGAAGTGCCAGGCATGGACGAGCGCAGCGGACCGCGTCCGCATCTGCTGTACTTCGCGATCGGGTTCCCCCCCGCCGCGAAGAGTTCCGCCTTCCGGATGCGGGAGACCGCGAACCAGTTCGCCGCCGCGGGCTGGGACGTCACCGTCGTCACGATCGCGGAGGAGTCCTGGCTCCGCGACTCCGGCGTGGACCACACGCTCTCGGAGTCCGTCGACGAGCGGATCAGGATCGTGGAGCTGCCACTGTCCCGGGCCGACCTGGAGACGGACATCCGGCTGTACTCCGAGGAACGGGCGCTGGACCCCGTCAAGTGGCTGACCGGCTTCCGCAACGAAACGCTCAAGAGCTTCCCCGAGCCGGTGTTCGGTGGCTGGCGGGGCGCCCTGGAGACGGCCGCGCTGGAGCTCTACCGGGAGCGGCCCGCCGACCTCGTCCTCGCCAGCTGTGTCCCGTACGTCCAGCTCGCCGCCGTCCGCAGGCTCTGGGAGGAGCACAAGGCCCCGTACGCGGTCGACTTCCGCGACGGCTGGTCCCTGGACGTCATCGACGGCGTGGAGGCCTTCCCGAAGGACTCCGAGTCCGGCCGCTGGGAGTCGGACCTGCTGGAGCACGCCCTGTCGCTCTGGGTGGTCAACGACCAGATCGCCGACTTCTACCGCGCCCGCTACCCGGAGCACGCGGACCGCATCCACGTGGTGCGCAACGGCTACGACCGGGACAGCGTGCCGGAGGTCGAGCTCCGGCCCTCCGCCGGGCGGAACCTCGTCTTCGGCCACCTCGGCACGGTCAGTTTCTCCGTCCAGCTGCTGGAGTCGGTCCTCGCCGCCTGGCGCACCGCCCGGGAGCGGGAGCCGCTGCTCGCCGACGCCCGGTTCGAGGTGCGCGGGCACATCGGCGCGGGCTCCAACCGCGAGGCCAACCGGCACGTCGAGGTCCTGCGCGCGGCGGCCGACGACGGCGTCGTGGTGGGCGGTGCGGTTCCGAAGGCCGAGGTCGCCGACGTGTACGGCGCCTGGGACGCCCTCGTGCTCGTCATCATCGGCGGGCCGTTCATGACCTCCGGCAAGGTCTACGAGTACATGGCCACCGGACTGCCGATCGTCTCCATGCACGCCGCCGACCACGACGCCTCGCGTCTGCTGGACGGCCGCCCGCTCTGGACCGGCCCCCGGGGGCTGGACGAGGAGCGGCTCGCGGACGCGTTCTGCGAGGCGGCACGGATGGTCGTGGAGGCCACCCCCGCGCAACGCGCGGCCGCCCGTGACCACGGCACCGGCTACGCCCGTGATTCCCTGATGGCGAGCGCCGTGGAGGGCCTGACCGCTCTGGTGCTCGGCCAGAAGCCCGCACTTTCCGGAGGTTCCGGGTCATGACCGATGTACTGATGATCGCGGGTTCGACCCCGAAGGCGACCGTGGTGGCCGCGGCGGTGGACAAGTTCCGGCAGCTCGGGGCCCGCGTCCACCTCGTCGGCAACTTCAAGGCAGCCGACATCGACGCCGACCTGGGCTGGGCCACCGTGCGCAAGGTGCCCGCCGGAGGCCCGGCGAGCAAGCACCTGCAGCGCAAGACGGACGCGATGCGCTTCCCGGAGCGGCTCTGGTTCCACCTGGAGCGCGACCGGACGGCCCAGGCGGCCGTCCGCTCCGCCGACCTCGTCGTGGCTCTCGACCACCGTGCTGTGTACAGCGCGTGGCGCATCGCGCAGTTCAGGCGACAGCCCGAGGTGTGCTTCGGGCTCGCCGCGGGGCTGCGTGCCCTGGAGAAGCGGCTGGAGACGGGCGCCGCACAGCCCGAGCACGTCCCCGGCGCCCTCACGGTGGCCACGGACGGGCTGCGCCGCCGCGTGCGGACCCTGCCGGCCGCCCTGCTGCGCAACGCCACCGGGCCGCTCGCCCTGCGGAGCCGCGTCGGAGCCCGCGCCTGGCGCGCCGCGGTCTCGGCACCGGGTGTGCCGGACTCGCTGCGGATGACGGCCACCGAGCAGGTCATCGAGGGAATGTGGCTGGCCGGACGACAGTCCGGGGCGCTCGTCACCGCCCGTGCGGCCGCCGAGAAGCTCGCCGATCCGGCCATAAAGGCCCAGCTGCTGGACAACGTGGCGTCGAGGATCATCAGGAACGGCCGGACGCCTGCCAACCTCACCGACGCGGTCACGGCCTATCTGGACCTGGCCGACCTGCGCCACGCGGCCGGTGACCTGACCGCCGCCGCCGACGCCCTGCTGCACGCCACGAAGCTGGCCTTCCACCGCGTCGTCCACATCGACCAGGTCCACAGCCCCCTGGCCGCGGATCCGGCCAAGTTCATCGCCCCGTTCCGGAAGTCCACGGCCGCCTCCGCCCTGGTCCGGCCGAAGGGCCGGCTGACCCCGGCCGCGGCCCCGCCCCGGGACCGGCCGCTGCGGCTTCTCGTCGCGACGACCTCCAACGCGAACTTCCTGCACCTGATCCGCTCGTACTACGAGGCCAACCCCGACGTCGAGCTGCGCTTCCTCGACATGGCGGAGCACCCGGGCATGAAGCGGCTCAACGGCGCCGCGCAGCGTCACATGGAGCACCGTCTGGGCGGGGAGCCGCTCTTCGCCCACGGCGTCGAGCAGCAGCTGCGGCCGTATCTGGACTGGGCCGACACCGTGTTCGTGGACTGGTGTGTGGCTCCGGCCGCCCTGTTCACCGTGGTCGACCCCGGAGACACCCGGATCGTCGTCCGGCTCCACAGCTACGAGACGTTCACCCGCTGGCCGCACATGATGGACTTCTCGCGCGTCGACGACGTGGTGTTCGTCGCCGATCACATCCGTGATCTGGCGGTGGCGTCGATCCCCGGACTGGGCGGCGAGCACGCCCCCCGTACGCACGTGATCGACAACGGCATGGACCTCGCCAACTTCCGGCGTACGAAGGACCCGGCCACCCGCTTCAACCTCGGGCTCGTCGGCATCGGCCAGGTGGCGAAGGACCCGCTGTGGGCCCTGAAGGTCCTCAAGCAGCTCCGGGAACGGGACGAGCGGTACCGCCTGTTCCTGATCGGCGGGGACATGGGCCGCCCGAGCAACGCGGCCAAGGCGTACGCGCGCAAGCTGGAGAAGGCGCTCAAGCCGCTCGTGGCCTCGGGCGCCGTCGTACGGGTCGGCTCCACCGACGACGTGCCCGGGGCGCTGGAGGACGTCGGCGTCATCCTCAGTACGTCGGTACGCGAGGGCTGCCACGTGGGCCTCATGGAGGGTGCGGCCAGCGGCGCGGTTCCGGTGGTCCGCGACTGGCCGTTCTTCGCGGGCCGTGAGAACGGTGCGGGCA
Organism: Streptomyces sp. CNB091; assembly: GCF_000377965.1. NCBI lineage: Bacteria > Bacillati > Actinomycetota > Actinomycetes > Kitasatosporales > Streptomycetaceae > Streptomyces > Streptomyces sp. CNB091. Next base: position 255 of record NZ_KB899001.1, on the reverse strand, counting down.
CCCTCTACCCGGCCGAATGGATCGTGGGGACGCCCGAGGCCGCGGTCGAGCGGGTGCTGTCGCTCACGGCGTCCGACGAGAGCTGGCGCAACGCCGGGAAACTGGCCACCGAGCACGCGCTGACCACGTGGGACTGGCCGGTCGTCCGGCTCGACTTCGACCGGTTGCTGTTCGACCGCTGAGCCGGAACGTACGAGGGCCGGGAATCGTGGAGAAACGATTCCCGGCCCTCGCCGCCAAGGCGTCGGCGGCGCG